>JBEKHR010000031.1:0-62739 GCA_050012175.1 Terriglobia bacterium
TCCTGCCCACTGCGACGCGCTTTCGACAAACTTGACCGGGAGGTGACGTCCTGGGTCCAACAAGCCCAATTGGCTGCCTGAAAACTTGACTCATTTACACCAAGTTTCGTACTTCAAGATTTCTAGGGCAATGCGGTAGTCGACGAGTTCGGGACTCTAATGGCCATCATGTCAGATGGGCCAGCGACAGAAAGACAGAATTAGCGTCTGGGCATGGCGCGATAGTACTCGTACAGTTTGCTGGCTTCGCGACCAAGCCGAAGATTTGGCGGTGACCTGCTTATGAAAGGGCGCCCTCCCGCAGCACATCGCCGCATCCACTCGGACGTCCCTCATCTGCGAGTGTAATCCTGTCACACGAAAACCGGGCTTTTTGCACTTTCCAGAGTCTACTGAGGGCCGTGTGAAGTAAGCGCAAGTTGGTAAACACATAAGCAGGTTAGGTGCATGTTCACAGAAATGTAACAATGGCGTAACGCGCAATGAACACAGCTCACCAATCATAGAGTCTTTATCAAGTCGAGCTGATGATCCCAATGAAGCACTAACACTTGAATCGGAGGGCTGAAGAATGCAGTTCATAAGAACTCGAAGCATGCTTATCGCAAGTGCGATGGTCTTATTTGCGCTCCCCACACCTGTTTTTTCGCAAACCGCGGCGGACACCACGTCAAAAGATTCGAACAGACGTGACGATGTCTCGCTGCTGAAGCAGCAGATTGCAGAACAACAGAAAGAGATCGAGCAGTTACGTACGATAGTGGAGCAGATGAAGCAAAAGCTGGACCAGTCCCCTAACCCAGCGCAAACCGCAACCACGCAAGCGCCGAACCTCGGCCTGGTGGCCTCGACCAGCCCAATGGTTCCCAAGGCCGCGGAGAAATCCGCCGCGGGCAGCGGCGCGAACCTGGTGGCTTCTACCCTGATTCCTTCCGCTGCCGCAACGCCGTCACCGCAAACGCAGAAGAGTGACCCCGACCCACCTCTTCAGTTGCATATCGGCACCGCCTCCATTACCCCTGTTGGATTCATGGATTTTACGAGCGTATTTCGCACCCATGCTGCCGGAGGCAGCATCGGGACCAGTTTTGCGAGCATACCTTACGGCAGCAGTGTCTATCAGAACAATCTGAGCGAGACACGCCTCAGCATGCAGAACTCACGAATAGGCTTCCGCGTGGATGCGGACGTGAAAGGCGCTCACGTGATTGGCTATATGGAGGCGGACTTCCTAGGGAACAACCCCAATAACGTAGCCGTGAGCAGCAACAGCAACACAATGCGCTCGCGGTTGTACTGGGTTGACGTCCGGAAGGGCCAGTGGGAAGTGCTGGGTGGCCAGACCTGGAGCTTGATCACGCCGAGCCGCACCGGCATTTCGCCTCTGCCCGGCGACCTCTTTTTTTGCTCACAACTCATTGACGTGAACTATAACCTTGGCTTGTTTTGGGGACGTATCCCAGAGCTGCGCTTCGTTTACCACCACCCCTCTAACAAATTGGCCTTCGCAGTCGCTCTCGATAGCCCTGACCAGTACGCCGGCGGTTCGGCGGGCGGCCCGCTCATCACTCTCCCGTCGGCCCTCAACTCCAGCACTGCGTATCAGGGAGAACTGGACTATAACCAGAACGGGCTGAACGCTCCGAACGTGGCACCCGATGTGATTGCGAAATTCGCTCTCGATCCTTCCAAGCGGGTTCACTTCGACATCGGCGGAGTCGAGCGTAATTTTAAGCTCTACAACCCGAACAATAAGACCACCTACTCGGCCACGGGTGGTGGCGGCTTCCTGAACCTGGAGGTTGAACTGTTCAAGGGCTTCCGCGCGCTGACGCACAATTTCTGGAGCGATGGCGGCGGTCGCTACATCTTCGGCCAGGCGCCGGACCTCATCGCACGCGCCGACGGCAGCATCTCCCTCATCCACGCCAGCTCCACGGTTTCAGGCTTTGAGTATACTTTCAAGAAGACGATGATCTATGCCTACTACGGCGGCCTTTACGTAGGACGGAATGTCGCCATCGACACCAACGGCAAGCCAGTAGGCTACGGTTACACCGGCTCGCCGAATGGTCAGAACCGCGCCATTCAGGAGCCCACTCTTGGATTCAACCAGACAATCTGGAAGGATGCGAAGTGGGGCGCTGTAAACTTTATGGGCCAGTATTCGTACCTCACGCGTAATCCCTGGTACGTGGCATCCGGACAGCCCGCGAATGCAAGTCTGAACATGTTGTTCTTCAACTTGCGCTACACGCTGCCGGGCTCTGCTCCTACGATTGGTCATTAGAGGAGCATCAGGCTTCCTCGACGGAGAAACGACGCCGGGCGGTGCCAAGCTTCAACGAGCTGCTCCTCGGACTCTTGGAAAACCGCCCGGCTTGGCCCAATACCTTTTAAACCGAGGAGTCACGCCAGCGGATGAATGGGGCCTCCAGTGGCACGGAGGCTGCGGTCTTGTAAGGGACCACTCGCGGAGTGTAATCGCTGGCAGGTCGAGTGGCCGGGACGCTGGCGACATAAAGGAAGCCATTTGCCGAACCAACCAGTTGGTCGCCACGATGCATGGCCTGCCGAACCGGCTCACCGCCGTTCTGCTCGTTCGCATAAAGCTCTACCCTCACCGCCGCAGGATCAAGCTCATCAAGATACACCTGGACCTGGAAGACGTAATGATCACTTTGCTGCTCGATGGTGAGAGAACCGAATCGCACCCTCGACCCGTGCCTTGCCAGTTCACTCTGCCACTGGAGCAGCTCGGTTCCCAGTTGACCTCCGTTAGCGGCGCGCTCGCCGTAAGCCGCAGCCGCCGGCAGGTAATACTTCTCCGTATACTCGCGCACCACCCGGTTTGCGGAAAAAATCGGCGTCAGGAGCGCCATACTTTTCCGCATCCGAGCCACCCAGCCGGGAGGAATTCCTCTCTCATCACGCGCGTAAAAAGTCGGGATAACCTCTCGTTCCAGCAACTCATAGAGGCTTTCAGCCTCGGCAGCATCCCAGGAGGCATCGTCGCCATGCTCCTTGCCGTCGCCCAAGGCCCAGCCTACCTCTGGAGAATACGCTTCCGCCCACCAACCATCGAGCTCGGAGAGATTCAGCCCGCCATTGACAAGCACTTTCATGCCGCTGGTACCGCTGGCTTCCCAGGGACGGCGGGGCGTGTTGATCCAGACATCCATCCCCTGAACCAGCCGCTCAGCCATGAGCATGTCGTAGTCGCTAAGAAAGACCGCATGCGCCCGTACCTCGGGGCGGCGGACAAAGCTGACCCACTGCTGGATCATAGCTTGTCCTGCGAAATCCTGTGGGTGCGCCTTACCGGCAAGAATCAGTTGGACCGGCTGCTGAGAATTGGTCAGGATTCGAACCAGCCGCTCCGGATCGTGCAGGAGCAGGTTGGGACGCTTGTAGGTTGCGAAACGGCGGGCGAATCCAAGGGTAAGAGCGTTAGGATCGAGTATCTGCTCGGCTCGCGCGACCTGCTCGCGAGATACACCCTGGCTGGTCAATTGCCGGTGCAGCCATTTTCGGACGTACGCAATAAGTGACCCGCGCGCTTCGGCGCGCAACTGCCAAAGCTCAGAATCGCTGACATGATCAAAATCCGTTTCGAAGTCCGTTATAGAGCCGAGCCACCGCTCTTTCCCACAGGCGGTGTGCCAAAGGCGATCCGCCTCGACGGAATCCCATGTAGGCGCGTGGACGCCGTTCGTGACGTGGCTTACCGGCACTTCGCGTTCCGGCCAGCGCGGAAACAGTCCCTGAAAAATCCTCCGGCTTACCTCGCCGTGCAGTCGACTCACGCCATTCACCGCCCCGCTCCCTCGCATGGCCAAGTACGCCATGTTAAAAGGTTCACTCGAGTCATTCCCATCCCGCCGGCCTAAAGCAAGCAGGTCCTGAAACGAAATCGAGAGCTGCTCTTCCGCATACTTCTTCAAATACTTCTCTACCAATTCGGGCGCAAAGCGATCGAAACCGGCGTCCACCGGCGTGTGAGTGGTGAACAAGTTTCCCGCGCGGGTAACCGTCAGGGCGATATCGAATGGCTGATTGTTGCCTTTCATGTAGGACCAGGCCCGCTCGAGCACGGCGAAGGCGGCATGCCCTTCGTTCAGATGACAGACTTGGGGCTCGAGGCCAAGGGTGTGTAGCAATCGCCATCCTCCGATCCCAAGCACCAACTCCTGCTTCAGCCGCAACTCCTGCCCGCCTCCGTAAAGTTCGCTGGCAATGCCGCGGTGCGACGGAATATTCGCCGGGTCATTGGTGTCCAACAAGTACAGTTTGATTCGACCAACCTCCACCTCCCAGGCGCGGAGCCAGAGCTGGAACCCTGGGAAGGCAAGTGGAAAGCGGACCCACTCGCCATTAGGCTCCCGCACCGGCACTATCGGCAACTGTCCGGGATCATTGAATGGGTAGAGCGCCTGCTGGTTCCCTTGGGCATCAATCTCTTGCCGGAAATAGCCCTGCTGGTAGAGCAAACCTACACCGATCAACGGAACGCCCAAGTTACTTGCCGCCTTAAGCTGGTCGCCCGCAACATTGCCGAGGCCGCCCGAATAAATCGGCAGCGCTTCACTCAACATAAACTCCATGCTGAAGTAGGCAATTCTCTTGAGAGTGGTGTTAGAATGCGCCTTTTGGAACCATGCGGCTGGCCTCACCGCCGCGCGGTTTTTCTGAACGATCTCCTGCGCCAGCTTTTGAAAACCAGGATCGCTGGTCACACTCCGTAGTTTTTCCCGTGAGACCGTCTGCAAGACAAACCAGGGGTTATGTGTCAGGTCCCACAGCTCAGGATCGAGCCGCTCCCAGAGCTGGTCGGCGGCATGATTCCAGGACCAGCGCAGGTTCAAAGCCACCTCGGCAAGTATGTCAGAAGTCTGGCTTGCAGAAGGCAGATCCGTGTCGACAGAGTTGTTCATACTTCGCTCCTCAGAATTCGCGTTCAATGCCACACAATGGGTGGGTTTTTGGCCACTTTTTTGGCTTTGATTTGGCTTTGTTTGCACTCAAAAACCAGTTCGTTTTTCGCCCCTGAAAATGCTAACCCCTTTAGTTTCAATAGATCGGTAGGTTCGTTCCGTCGATTTAGTATCTTTTTTCTGTTTTCTACCCCTTTTCCCCCGCCGCCGGGCCGACTTCCAAGCTGCTTCCCGCGCCGGCTAACAACCCCTCTCACGAGACAACTAGAATAGCCTACCACAACTCGAGCCTGGTGTCAAGAGCAAAGTGCAGGAGGCAAAAGGGCAGGTGCCAGGTGTCAGGTTACAGACGGTAGCGCAGACCTCGGCTTGTGAGGTCTGCGGCTCTTTGCCGTTGCCTTAGCGATCCCGCCGCGGCGGGGCCTCGGATCATATTCCCGCGTTTCCCGGTCGCCATCTCGCGTGTAATGGAATCGATCAAGGCGGGATCGACGCTTCGCATCAATGCAGGCAGAGGAGAGCGGGGCCTTCTCTGGCAGCCGCGATTTTTCGACCGCGCTCTGCGAAGCGTTAAGGAATATTACGAGGAAGTGGAATACATTCAGCTCAACCCAGTGAGGGCCGGCCTCGTCAAACGCGCCGAGGGGTGGCAGTGCTCGAGCGTGCACGATTAAACGGCAGGCCTGAGCGCAACCTTCACGCCGAATCGCACCCTGGCCATCGATCGTGTACTGCTGCGGGCCGGTGAACGGGGACGAGTTTGAAGGAAAAGCCGCAGGTTTCTGAACGGCCGCACTCCGCGCCGCGGCGCTTCCCGGCAACGAGCGAACACAAATCGAAACAGAGCCCAAGCCGTTACCAGCTTGCGCCCGTCGATTCCGTCTGTTAGGCTGAAGCTATGACGCGGTTACTTGAAGACGCGCTCCGAAAAGTCAGCAAGCTTTCCGAGGACGAACAGGACGGGATCGCCTCCCAGATTCTCGAGACGCTCGAGGATGAAGAAGCCTGGGGAAAAATGCTTCGGAAGAATCCCGCCAAGCTGCGCCAAGTCGCCGAGAAGGCGCGCGGCGAAGATCGCGGGCGCGGCATCCTGGGCGACCGCGGCAATCTCAGTTTCGAAATGGATTCCCATCATGGGCGCTAAGATGTCCCACTGAGATCGAAATCCGAGGGTGTCGTCATGAAAACAGGAATCAGACTTCTACTCATCTGGGGCATTTGGGGGATAATGGGCTCAATCGCCGCCGTGGCTTCGGTCCCGTCCGCCCCTGCCGGAGTGTCGGGAAACGCCGCCTCAAGCACGAGCGCGCCAGCTATCATCGAAGTTACGCGGAAGCCTGCGGGCTTCCGGTGGAAATCCGCGCTCAGGGAATCCCTCTATTTTCTTAGCATCGAACACGGTTTTCGTCTGTTCCAGAAGAAAACACGGCGGGAACTCTCAGGCCCCTTCTTTGGGGATTACAAAGCCTCCGTAAAGAACTTGGGGGGCTGGGGGGATGGCGACTCCAAATTCACCAACTACGTTGCCCATCCCATGCAGGGAGCCGCCGCGGGGTACATCCAGATTCAGAATGATCCTCAGGGCCGCGGCCAGGAGTTTGGCCGTTCCAAGCGTTACTGGCATAGCCGCCTCAAGGCTTTCGCCTGGGCGGCCGCCTACAGCACCCAGTTCGAACTGGGCCCATTCAGTGAAGCCACGATTGGAAATGTCGGGAAGAAGAAAGGCACGGCGGGATTCACAGACCTCATTGTGACTCCCATAGCTGGGCTGGGCATGATGGTGGCCGAAGATGCCCTGAATCGTTTTGTTCTGCGGCGGCTGGAGGCAAGAACCACCAGCCCAAGGAAACGCGCGTTTTATCGCGTCCTCCTGAATCCGAATCGTAGTTTTGCGGGACTGCTTCGGGGGAGACTCCCCTGGCAGCGCGAAAAGGGAGAGCTGCGGGATGCCCAAAGGACTTCGCCGGAACTCGCTCCCTTTGATTTCAGCACGCCCGAGCGGGACGAGGAACCATTGAATGACTTGCTATGGCCTGGAATGCGGTGCGCGACCGGCCCAAATCCGCACCGACCCACGCCATCCCAGTCTGCGCCTCAAGAAAGTGGATGAGCAGAGCAACGTCTATTCGGTGCGGATTGGACTGGGTTACCGCGCGCTCGGCGTCATGGAAGGCTCAACCGTCGTTTGGTTCTGGATCGGCTCTCACGCCGAATGCGACCGCCTGCTTGGCTGATCGCGGTTGACGGTCAATTTGCAGCCCGAATCGACCGTGGGTTCGTTGTCAATCAAGAGGCCCACGGTTAGAAAAGGGCGCCGCGGCCACACTGTGGCCAAGGGCTCCGGGAAATCGCAGACTGCAAGAATCAGCGGTCTGCTCCAGCCAGCCTTTCATTCTGGGTCCGCCGCGGCGGGGCCTCGGATCATATTCCCGCGTTTCCCGGTCACCATCTCGCGTGTAATGGAATCGATCAAGGCGGGATCGACGCTTCGCATCAATGCAGGCAGAGGAGAGCGGGGCCTTCTCTGGCAGCCGCGATTTTTCGACCGCGCTCTGCGAAGCGTTAAGGAATATTACGAGGAAGTAGAATACATTCACCTCAACCCATTGGGGGCCGGCCTCGTCAAACGCGCCGAGGAGTGGCCGTGGTCGAGTGTGCGCGATTACACGGGAGGCCTGAGCGCAACCTTTAGGCCGAATCGCACTCTGGCCGTCGATCGTGTACTGCTGCCGGCCGATGAACGGGGACGAATTTGAAGGAGAAGCCGCAGAGTCTCTGAAAAACGAGACTTTGCGGTACCTGCTTTTTAACCCAAACCTTTCGTACGCTCATTCCAGGTTTCGATTACGAAGCTCGCCAGCGTGAGCGCGGCATGTGCAGTCAACAGGGCGTGCCGCGGCTTAAGCCTGTATGCCTTCCTACCGTGTCCATGCGCTGAGCCAGCGTGTGTACGAAGTGCGCCAATACCATCCACGACCGATGAAAGCCCGCTCAGGATTCTCTTGAGATCATCGTCCTCCAGCGAAGACGGATCCAGGCCTAGATGCTTCTGGACGACTGACCAGAGGGGCTTGATGGTTTCCTTTGCCGGCATTTCGAGCTTCTCATCTGTTATGTAGACCTTAAATAGTGACTCTAGCAACGCGCAGGCTGACGTAACCGCTGACGCCGGGTCTGCTTGGACGTTTTTCAGCGTTCTCTCAAATTCCGCATTAAGAGCCATTAGGTCGCGGGTGCGAATGACATCATCAATGCTCCGAGTCAGGACTCCGCTCGCCGTTGAAATGATGAGACCCCCACGTGAATAGCCGAGATCATAATTGCCTAACGCCCTTTCGATCCGACCCTTTCGTTCGCGAAAGTCATCCTCTGTGAGTTGTGGCCAAGAATCCTTCTCCATGAATTCTTCCAACACCTTGCCTAAGACCAATAGCCCGTCCATAGCAATAGAATTGCCTTGCCTTAACCAAGCTTTGCATTTGGCGATCTTGTTGCCTTCAGGTTTGGCTTGGTCGTACAGAGGTATGAGTTCTCCCATCAAGGAATCCAGCTCTGGGTGTGTGTAGCTGGCAGCTAGAACCTCGGCAACTGTAGCAATAAGCGCAGCGGGTATGTCAGGCATACTGAAGTGCAGACTATCCCAATCTCGCTATGTCCTGCAAGTGGGTAGGGTACATCGTACCGGCTGGCCGATGGTCCTATGATCGCTTCTTCATGCCCCCGCGGGTGGCGCATACGTGGTTTTTTGAGGTATGCGCCCCGCATGATGGCCGGGTAGAAGTGCAGGGCGCCCGGGCCGCGCCAGGGCCGGTCTGTGCCACCCCCGAGAAAAACAAAGCACAAAAAGGGGACACTTCTAACCGGAGCTCGTCCCCTTTAAGGAAATCGATGTCTACGCGAAAGAGTCAGGTTTTGTCAAGAACTTGTACGTCGACTATGGCAGCCGCGTGCCAACGGGTCAATTGATGGCAACCCTGGAAATCCCGGAGCTCGAGGCGCAATTGCAAGAGGATGAAGCCGCCATCAAGAACGCGACGGACGAAGTTTCCCGCGCCGAGCACGAACTGAAGCGTTATCAGGCGCAGTACAGGGCTCTCCACCTCGAATACACCCGCTTGAATGGTGTCTTCGAAAGCCAACCGGGGTTGGTGGCGCAGCAGGAAGTTGATGACGCACAGGGCAAAGACCTGGCGGCAGCGTCTCAGGTGGACGCGGGCGCGTCAGCGCTCGAGGCCGCACGGAGCCAGCTCCTGGTGGATAAGTCCAGGCTCATTCACGACCAAGCGCTGTTCGCCTACTCGCGCATCACGGCGCCTTTCTCCGGCGTGGTGACCCAGCGCTACGCCAACCTGGGAACCTTGATGCAGGCAGGCACGAGCTCCAGCACACAGGCCATGCCCCTGGTCAAGCTATCCGAGGATGATCTGTATCGTTTGGTGATCCCGGTTCCCGAGTCCTCGGTGCGCTACATCCGGGTCGGCGATTCCGTCGATGTCCGCGTGCCGTCTCTAAACCGGTCTTTTCCAGGCAAAGTGGCCCGCTTTTCCTTGGACGTACAGGAGGGCACGCGCACCATGCACACCGAGGTCGACGTTCCCAACCCCGGCCGGCTTTTGATGCCGGGAATGTATGCGGAGACCACGCTTACCCTGGAAGCGAAAGATAACGTTCTGGCGGTGCCTTTGGAGGCGGTGACCCATGAGGGTGACCAAACCACGGTGTATGTTGCGAGTCCCACCGGCAAGGTCGAGGATCGGGTGGTAACGATAGGCCTCGAAACCTCCACCGACGCGGAAGTGGTCTCGGGCCTCGCGGAAGGCGAATCGGTGATCGTAAGCGACCGCAGCGGTCTTAAGCCGGGCGAAGAAGTGAGTCCGCAAGTCGTCCAGATGCTGCAATTCCACGGAGCCGGGCGTAGGGGCACAGCGCGCTGTGCCCCTACAAGATGCACATCACACCCACGCTAACTTCCGAATTCGGATTTAACGAATTTCAAAGCTGCAGAGTTCAAGCAATAACGGAGGTGGGTTGGAGGTGGGCCGTCGTCAAACACGTGCCCCAGGTGAGCATCGCACTTCTTGCACTGGACCTCTGTCCGTGGCATACCGAGTGACACGTCAATTCCCGTGCGGATGTTTTCCGGCGCAATCGGGGCCCAGAAGCTCGGCCATCCGGTTCCCGATTCGAATTTCGTATCCGAACTGAAAACCGCGTTGTCACAGCAAACGCACCGGTAAATTCCCTTTTCGTGATTGTTCCAATACTTGCCTGTGAAAGCGCGCTCCGTTCCCTTTTTTCGAGTAACCTCGAATTGCTCGGGATTGAGCATCTGCTTCCATTCTTCGTCTGTCTTTACGACCTTCTCGACCATAACCTTCCCTTCCCTCTTGCCGGAGGCGGTGAATTCCACCAGGGTTACCAAGCGGGGTTTGCTTTTACTCTGGGAAATCCCCGCCCCCGGAGGGGCAGCGCTTGCGACCCTTCTCAGAGCCAATGCGCTTCCCATCGCAAAAGCAGCAGTGAGAAATCCCCTGCGGCTCAAGTTTTTGTCTCTTAGAACATGCCGAATATGCTTTGTTTCAGGATGCACGCTCCACCCCTTATTTGTGCCTTTGTTTGCCCTTTGCCTGACACTACAAGAGATGGAGACAAAGGGTATTTGGTTACAGTAAGTCTGCCTATTCATCGAGCAAGGGATATAGGCGAGGGAAAGGCGCCATCTTTATCAGGCGTTTTCGATTGCCGGCGATGGCGGCGAGCTCACGCCGTTGACAGGATACACCAAGCTTCGGTCCGGCTCCCAGGAGAGGTAAACCTTGGCCCCTGGGGAAGTCCGCTCGAGGGGAAGGGCATTCGCCGCCATGGCCCCTCGCACGACCAGCCGCTCGCCGCTCGCAATCTGAACCGTCCAGCGGCGGCTGCCACCTTCGAAGATGGCCTCAACAACTTCGCCTGGCACGATATTAACGGCCTCGCTGCCGGGTCGCGGGCGGCCCAGCGTCAGTCGCATGGCCTCAGAACGTACACCCAGCATGCCGGCAAGGCCTGGGCCCAATTCCAGCGAATTCCTCGACCAGAGGGTCAATCCGGTCGCGGTTTCGAAGCGAGTACCCTGAGTGGAATGACCGAGGCAACGCACTTTGAAGAAATTCTCTACCCCCATGAATTCCGCTACAAAGGGCGTCAAAGGCGCTCCGTAGGTCTCCTCCGCCGGCCCCACCTGCTCGAGGCGCCCACGGTTGATGACGGCAATTCGGTCCGACATCACGAGCGCCTCTTGCTGGTCGTGGGTGACGAAAATAAAGGTGATCCCCAGGCGCTCGCGCAGGCGCTTCAGTTCCACTTGCATCTGCTGGCGGAGCTTCTGGTCGAGCGCGCCCAACGGCTCGTCCAGCAGCAGCACCGCGGGCTCGAGAACGAGAGCCCGCGCCAGTGCCACGCGTTGCCGCTCACCCCCGCTCAGTTGATGTGGATAGCGGTCCTCTTTTCCGGGGAGCTCGACCATCTCGAGGATGGAACGAACTTGCTTGCGGATTTCCGCCGACGGCAACTTCTTCTGCTCGAGGCCGAAGGCCACATTGCGGAAGACATTCAAGTGAGGGAAGAGTGCGTAGTGTTGGAAGACGGTGTTCACATTGCGGCGGTAAGGTGGCAGAGGAGAGGCGTCCCGCCCGTTGATTAGGATTTGCCCGCCTTGCGGCTGCTCGAATCCCGCCACCAGTCGCAGGATAGTCGTCTTCCCGCTTCCGCTGGGACCAAGCAGCGTGAGGAATTCTCCCCGCCGCACCTCCAGCGAAAAATCCTCAAGCGCCGTATGTACCCCGTAGCGCTTGCTGATGCTCCGAAGTTCGACAATGCACTGCGGCAACTCTTCCAATTCTCGAGTTAACTCCAATGCCTCGTGGGTTGGTCAATTCATCCTACTCGCCACTTGAAAAAATGACAAGAGTGATTTTGGAGTGCGGTCCCGCAAGGCGGGACCGCACTCCAAACCGTTTATTACTCCAAGCACTTGACACTACGTGCCGCCCTGTTACTCTTTTCATGATCGTCCAGGAGTTCATCGAGGAGGGAAAACTGCTGCCTGACCCGTCAGCTGTCAGCCGTCAGCCTTCAGCAGGCAGTTCACTGATAGCTGAGAGCTGAAAGCTGAAAGCTTTTATGTCAGCTGTCAGCCGTCAGCCTTCAGCAGGCAGTTCACTGATAGCTGAGAGCTGAAAGCTGAAAGCTTTCATGTCCAAGAAGCATAAAGAAACAGTCCAAAAGCAATTCACCAAGACGGCCGACGCCTTCGCCAAGTTCGCGGTGCGTGATACATCCGAGGTTCTGGCCGAAAAAGTGGAATTTGCCAAGCCCCAGCCCCAAGAACTTGTTCTCGACGTCGCCTGCGGGCCGGGAGCGTTTATTCTGGCGATCGCCCCGCGTGTGAGTTTCGCCTGCGGCATCGACTTGACACCCGAAATGCTCCGCCAAGCGCGCGAATTCCAGGCGGAAAGACAAATCGCCAATGTCCTGTTTGCCTGCGCTGATGCCGAACACATTCCCTTCCCTGACACCAGCTTCGATTTGGTTAGCTGCCAACTTGCTTTCCACCATATAACCAAGGCGGAACCGGTGCTCCAGGAAATGGTACGCGCAACGAAACCCCAGGGCCGGCTACTAATTATCGATACCCTTGCCCCGGAGAGCGACTCGAAATTCGAGCTCTTCAATCAGATTGAAAGACTCCGCGACCCTTCCCACACCTTTTCTCTTCGCCTTACCACCTTCCTCAGCATGTTCGAGGAGCATGAGCTGGAGGTACTGCGGCAGTCAGTCCGGCGACGGCAGCGATCCTTCAATCAATGGATGCGGCGCGCCGGACTGGAGCCTGGGCAAAAGCGTTATATCGAGACTCGAAAACGAATTGAAGAATCCATGCCTGGCGACAAGGCCGGCTTCTCCGCCCGAGTCGAGGGAGACGACATCCAGATTATCCACAACGAGGGGATGTTCTTGGCGAGGCGGCTTCCGGCAGATACCTGAGCGCCCAACCCTGCCATCCCGAGTCTAAGCCTGTCATCCTGATCCCGCACGGCGTAGTGGCGTCATTTGGATTTCTTAATAGTGTGGCAGGGGAATTGCCGAGCGCGATATAATAATGGAGTGAAAATGATGTGTTGGGTAGCGACTGGCGTCGTCGTAACATTGATGAGGATGGAATTCGGATCGCACCCATTCGATCCGCCGCACATCCATTCCGATGTGCAGGTAGACGACGTTGTGAATGTGTCTTCAATAGGAGTAAGCGGAAACGTCACCGCAGGGGTTTTGGGCGGGTCTCTGGAGTACCCGCGACGGAAGTAATTGGTCCATGGACATGGTGTTGGCGAGTGCGTACGAAACAGGATTTTGTCTTCGCGGAACATGCCCTCACTGCGAGTCTAAATCCGCATTCGTAAGTGTCACGAAACCCTATTTTGAGGAATACCAAGGTGGATTAATCCAGCGGATTGTTGCGGCGCTGCGTTGCGAGGGATGCAACGGATATATTTTGGGGATTTTAAGAATGGAGCCGGTTCCCCTTGTTAGAGGTCAATATACGTCGGTCTACGAGGCGCATTATCCTCTTGGCAAGCCTCCACAAGTGATTTCTGAAGCTATACCTGAAAATATCAGAGAAGATTTCAACGAGGCGCTTAAATGCCGATGGGTGGACGCTTACAATGCGACCGTCGAAATGTGCAGGCGAGCATTGCAGTCAAGTTGTGAACAACTTGGTGCAGATCCAAAGATAAGGATCGAAGCTCAGATTGATTGGATAGCTTCGCAAGGGAAGATCACCTCGTTCCTTCAGGAAATGGCCCACACGATTAGACTCGCTGGGAATCGCGGCGCCCATCCTCCGAGAGCAGTCACGAGCGAAGAGGCTGACGCAGTGGTTCAATTTACAAGGGAGTATTTCCAACACGTCTATATGACTCCCGCAAGGATGACGAAGTACGATTTTTCCAAATCGCCTCAGAAGAAGAAGCCCTAGAAGCGTTCGCTAAGAGAAGGTGCATAGTCTGCGGAGTTCGCAGAGCCGACAGGCGATAGTTAATCCACAAACAGAAAAGCCCCGGCTGGAACCAGGGCCTCTCAGAACTTTTGGGGACAATCCAATGATGGCACAGGAGTGTGTCCGATGCAAGACTCAACTGAAAACGCGGGTGGCGCATATCCGCCACGGCGGACCTTCCATGTATACGCCCCAATCCTGGCCTGACCGCCGAGTAGTCCACGCCACCACCTTCGATCAGGCGCTCGGTGATCCCAGCGGTTTCGCTGAAGCGAATATAAAGGGGGTCCACTCCGCTGTCTTAACTGAGCGTCAAGGCTTGGGGCCTCTCACCTCTGCGGGCGTGCGCCTTCCGCGCTCCGTGCGGTCGAAGTCGGAATCAAAACTCACCAGCGTGAGGTTGTACTTGACAGCCGCCAAGTATTGGTACGCATCGTCGAAATCGAGCCCGAACTTGCGCCGCACCATGGGCACTTGCTTGAGGCTCGCAGTGTCCAGTCGGATGAGCCGAACCGCCGAATCCTCGAGCGTATCACAGAGGAAATCCAGGAACACTTCATCCTTCTCGAGGCGGGTCAGAATCACGCCCAGGGAGTAGAGCGAGAAGTCCGTCAGGGCGAATTGCCCAGCCTCTTCAGCCTCCAGCAAGCAGCGGACTTGTGCAGCTTTGTCCTGATCCAGGAGAAGTTCCAGCCATATGTTCGTGTCCAGAAGGAACATCAGTCCCCCCACCACTCCAACGCCTTCTTCTGCAACTCCAGCGCCGTGAATTGCCCGCGGAACTCCGACAAAGCTCCTGCCCAATTCATCCGCAGTTTCGCGTGTCTGGGATGCACTTTGGTTTCGAACAAGAATCTCGCGAAATCCTGGACCTCCTGCTGCAATTCCGGCGGGAGTTCCTTGACCAACTCCTCAAGAGTTTTCATCGGACTGCCTCCGCCTTAAGTGTATTACACCTCGCCCGGATTTAACACTCGACGCCGGCTGGCGCAGAGCGAAGCTCTGCGGTCTTCAGAGGTTAGAAATCCGCCCAAGCGCGGAGAATGGGCTAGCACAGTGGCCTACTTATAATGGCGCGAGCCGCCCCATGTAGCATAATGCTACACATATGCGCTCATCAGCATATCACCAGCGATAGTTCTAAACCTCGAAAAACATTGGGATAATCTGCCGCAGAGGCAGAACACTGCAAGAAAAATGGGAGGAACTGCAAAAATGGAAATCTCGCCCCTTGGGGGCTATGTTATCCCTGGCCGCCACACCCTCCTAGCCGCGGGTGGCACATACATGGCCTTCCACTCTCTTGTTTGAGACCAGTCATCCTTCAGCTCCTGATAGGAAGAGTGAACGGCCATTCATGCTTCATCCGCGCCCGAACAAAGTACGCCGCGCTGCCGACCGCAAAAACCGCAAACGCGAAAATCAGTGACTTCCTCGCCGCAGTTCCCAACACGTAGACCCAACCAAAAAGCGAGATGATTCCGGGCAGGGGATAGAACCACATGCGGAAAGGTCGCGGGAGTTGTGGAGCTTTAAATCGGAGCAAGAAAAAACCCACGGTCTGGGGTAAGTACTGGATCAGCACGCGCGTGGCGACCAGGCTTCCGATCACCTCGCTCAGATGGCCGAGGCTGAAGATGGAGGCCACAATCCCCAAGGTGATGAGCGAGACATAAGGGAATTGGCCTTTGGGATGAAGCCGCGCGAAGACGCGGAAGAAGTTCCCGTCCATCGCCGCTGCGTAGGGGATGCGGGAATATCCCAGGAGCAGCGAGAAAACCGAAGAAAAGGCAATCCAGAGCAGCAGGCCCGTCATCACTTTGCCTGCGGCTGCGCCCTGGAGTGTCGCGATATAGACAGAGGCAATGAAGGGGCTGTGAATGGCATCCCGCCAGGGGATCACACTGAGGAAGGAGGCGGTCATCAGCACGTACAGGGTTCCCACCGCCAGGATGGAAAACATGATGGCACGCGGAATCACGCGGCCCGGATCGCGGATTTCTTCGGCAAGGTAACAAACGTTGTAATAGCCGAAGTAATCGTAGAGCGCATAAAGCGTGGCATGGCCGAGCCCCACCCAAAAGATCAAGTTCAGGTGAAACGCGCCAGGGGGGAAATCCAGCAGGCGCCTAGCACTCAAGTGAGGCAGCCCGGAAAAGATGATCCAAAAGCATCCCAAGATCACGCCACCCACCAGGACCACCGAAACGTTTCCGAGCGCGCCGATGCGCCGGTAAAGCAGCGCGACCAGGATCAGCGGGAAAATCGCGGCGACAATGCGCACGCCCCCTGGCGACAGGCCTGGCAAGAGGTAGTGGAGATAGTTCGCAAAGCCGATGCTGCCGCTGGCCACCGAGAGTGGCGCAGAAAACATAATCTGCCAGACCATCAGGAACGAGAACCAGCGTCCCGCGCTGTGCGCTCCGTAGGCTTCGCGAAGATAGTTGTAACTCCCACCCGCCTTGGGCATCGCCGCGCCCAGTTCCGCCCAGACCAGGCCGTCGCAGAACGCCAGCAGTGCTCCCACCAACCAGCCAAGCATCGCCTGTGGCCCGCCCATCGTGGCCAGGAAGAGGGGAATGGTGATGTAAGGACCTATCCCCACCATGTCCGTGATGGCCAGAGACGTGGCCTGGATCAGCCCCAGTTCTCGACGCAAACCTGGTTTGCTGGAAAGCTCCATAACGAAGTGGTCAGTAGTCAGTGGTCAGTTGTCAGTCGTCAGTTGTTGCAAACTTGCGATCGTTTGGTACGGGGGACCTGACACCTGAAACCTGGCACCTGAAACCTGACACCTGTCGCGTCTACTTCTTGAGAAGCAGGCGAAGGAGGTCAGCTTTGGCCTTCGGGCCAGGCGAGACGGGCCGGGCAGAGAGGCTAAGCAGATAGACCGTCCGAGCGGCTTCCTTAACTCTCTCCAGGCAATGCTCGCAACCCTGGTTGAGGTGCTCGCGCAGTTCCAGCGAGCCCTCATCCGAGAGCGCTCCGAGCAGGAACAATTCGTAAACGTCCTCTAGATGTCGGCAGTCCAAGTTCCCAACACCGCGTGTTGGCGGTGCCTCAGGAAGGTAAAGGCCGCGCGCAACCCCGCGTTCACCTTGCCCAGGGGCTCGCCGAGCTGCTCAGCGATTTCTGATTCGGTATAACCACCGAAAAGCGCAAGCTCCAGCGCGTGGCGCTGCGGCTTGGGCATTTGGTTGAAAGCTCTTTGAAGCAGGCCCATCCGAGCATCAACCAAGGCTATGTCCTCCGCACGCGGCATCCAGACCTGAGGAGTCGCGGCGAGGAATGGCAACGTCTCCGAGTCGCCCTTGGTTGAACGGCGCTCCCGTGGTTTGTCCTCTTTGCGTGCTGAAACGGCTGACTTGCCCGCCGCCTTCTCCTCTTTCGTACGACCCTGCCCGTGGCGACTTTGAGTAGGTCGAGCCCCGACCGTCCGCTGGGCACGAAGACGCTTCAAGGCGATGTGCCGCGCCGTGAGCACAAGCCAAGCAGCCAGACTCCCCTTGGTTTGGGCAATACCGGGCGCTTCCTTCCACAGTCGCACAAAAACCTCTTGCAACGCGCTCTCGGCATCGGACCTCGCGGATAAAATGCGCATAAGCAGCCCCATCAGCTTGGGGGCGAGGTCCTCGTACAAGCTCTCCAGCGCTTCAACCTCACGGTCTGCCAGGCGGCCCGGAAGCTCCTCCGTTTTCAATTCCTTGTTCGCGCCCGATGACTTGGGGGACCCTCTATTTACTTCAGTAGGCATGACATTTCAATCGAATCAAATCAGTCATCCGTTTCCCCGAAAATTATCGCATTCAGTCTTCCCTGCCCCAAGGGCCAAGCGGGGTTTCTATCCATTTGTCTCAAATGTCCGAACCGTGTTGCCGCTTGCGTTGCAACGATTCTTTAATGATAACCATAAAGAGAATCGATTGGACTACTCAAGGCCTCCGGCTTTAAATGATAAGTGAGTCCCGTCAGAGCATCGGATCTTCGTCGAGAAGGCCTTGCCCCCAGGGCTTCACGACTTGACCATGGCGGGACCAAATTCCTCTTCTTCACTTCGGGCCCCCGTTAAGGGGCCCGAATTTTTTTGCCTCGCTTTTGATGGTCTTTCCTGCGCGGTTCCCAAGGGCCGAGAAGGGCTACTGCTACGAAGTAATCCTCTTCGCCCTCGAATCCCAGACCGCCGCCGTCTTGTTGAAATAGGAGTAATTCGCCATGTGGCAGCCGAGGGCGGTGTTGTTTCCAAACACCTCGTTCTCGACCACCGGTTGGCGTGTCCTCACGGCGTGGAAGAAGTTCGCCTCGTGGTCAGCCATGTCGCTGTATTGTGGTGGGGGAGTATAGACCTCATCCTCCTCTTCGATCTTGAATCGTCCCGGCGGCGGCTCGGGATGCTCCTTGCGCCATTTATCCAGGTACTCTTTACGCAGTTTCTCCGGCCATCCATAGATCGAATAGTCCTCGGGCTGAGCTGAGGGCGCTTGCGGCTTAAAAGTGAGAGTGGAACCATTGATGAGCATGGTGCCTTTCTTCCCGTAGAAGCCGAAAAACTCACCCTGATAATTGTTGTTATGGTTGCAGCGCAGCACTACCTGGAAGTGCGGATAATCGTACATGGTCCAGAGAAGGTCCGGAAACTCGCGGCCATCTTTGTAGTAGTAGAGCCCGCCGGTGGAAAGCGCGCGCTGCGGAGGCGTATTGGTGCCGGTCACAACGTGAATACCGGAGAGCAGGTGAACGAACAGGTCGCCTGCCAAGCCGGCCCCGTAATCCTTGTAGCAGCGCCAGCGGAAGAAGCGCGTCGGATCGAAGGGGCGCTGGGGTGCGCCGTCAAGCCAAGTGTTCCAATCGATGGTCTGCTCGCTGGCGTCCGGCGGAATCGGATATACCCAGGCGCCGCTGTCGGTGTTCCTATCCCACGCCGCCTCGATGGTATCCACTTCCCCCAGCTTGCCGGAACCCCAGATCTCCTTCGCCTTGGCGTAGAGAATCGAGCTGACGCGCTGGCTGCCGACCTGAAGGATGCGGTCGTGCTTCTGCACAGCCTCGATCATGGCCAGCCCGTCCTCGACACTGTGCGACATGGGTTTTTCGCAGTAAACGTCCTTCCCCGCCTCGACCGCCTCCGTCACCGCCTTGCGATGCCAGTGGTCCGGAGTCGCCACCAATACCGCGTCAATATCCTTGCGATCCAGAATTCGCCGGTAATCACGTGTGGTTTCGATGTCCTTTCCTCCCAGAGCTTCTTTGGCTGCAATATGCCGGCTATCGTATAAGTCCGCAGCAGCCACACATTCCACGCCCGGTACCGATAAGCTCGATTGCAGGAGAGTACAGCCCTCGATGCCCGTGCCGATGATGCCGAACCGGACGGTGTCCGAAGGCGCCACGGGACCAGGCGACGCCCACAACCGTTGGGGCTCCAGCAGGGTGACTTTGGCGGCCACCCCCGCCGCGGCGGCGCCCGCACCCCACTGCATGAACTCACGCCGAGTGAACGAGTAATTCTTCATGATGGATAAGACCTCCTTTGAAAACTGCAAACCCTACAAAATCTACAGGCGCACAGTCTGCCAGAAACCACTGGCGAGTAAAAGTGTTTTGTTGAATGGCGAGGGAACAGGAAAACTGCTAGTAGGGCCGCCCCTTGGGGCGGCCAGGCCGGGGCAAGCCCCCATAAGCGTTAACTTAAGGGCTTTGGTGTCGTCCGAAGCCGCGTTAGCGGCGTAATAATGTGGCCCACGGCGCAAGCCGTGGGAGCACGCGGCGCAGACTGGGGCGTGAGCCACGGTAGTGGCGACATAAGAATCCCGCTCGGCCCGTCGTGATTATGTCGCCCCTTCCGGGGCTTGAGAAGCATCCCCAGTTCCCTATTTCCCCACGGCTTTCGCCGTGGGCCACATTATGACGCCCGCCCAGGCGGGCTTTCGGGCACATCTGGCAGTTAGGTTAACGCTTTTGGGGGCAAGCCCCAGCCCTACGTCGCGTATTAGGACATCACAGGAAAACAGAATCCAGAAGTCAGGAGTCAGAAGTTAGTGGTCAGTGGTCAGTAGTCAGAGGAAAAGCCCCAGGCCCCGGCAAGCGTGCCCCCGACCCGTCGGGACGGCTTTCGCTTGGCATGCTTGAACGAACCGCGGGTAGTGTCTGAAAAGTAAGTTGATGGGCCGCTTGAATTCTATTACGTGGCTTTCCACTTGAAAGTAATTGCGCTCGATGCGAGCATCTGATAACCGAGTTGCTTGGTGCTCGGAGCGAAGCGGAAATGCAGAGCGCAGTTTATAAAGTAAACGTTCTCCAAGCGAACTGGTCCACCATCATAAATTACGTCGGCATTCTAAATAATGACGTTCTTCATGTAAGCCCCATCAAGTACAACCGAATCTTCCTTCCCTTCGACCAGAACGTAACGTGAGCCAACCCCTGTTGCGTTTGGCTGGCTGAGTGTTTCCAACCTTGCTGACTGTTCAGGTGAAGCACCCCCGCCAACTTTGGAAACTTGTACGGCCCAAACGGGGTGTTCGGAAGTAGGTATCACGGCAGGGTTAGGCCGGAGATTTATTCCAAACTTATAGGTTGGAACCCGGATCGCCGGTTCCAGTGGTGGCGCATCGCTGGAATTTAGGAATGTACGGTACTCAAGAAAATCAACAGCAATGTTCCATACGGCTGGATTCGAATGTGCCACATCCATAAATCGCTTTCCCGTTTGCTCAATCACCTTTTTGGGAATTCGTATTGATTGCTGTTTTGCCTCAAGCAAAGCATCTTTGGCGCGTTCCTGACTGGTGGAGAGGGTTGGATCCGATCCCGCATAAGTTACCACTTGCGCCAATAATTTCTGGTCGATTCCATCAAGCCGTTTTTCAATGTCAGTAAGCCTCTGTCCTGTCTTTCCCCTGAATTCTG
Organism: Terriglobia bacterium; assembly: GCA_050012175.1. Taxonomy (GTDB): domain Bacteria; phylum Acidobacteriota; class Terriglobia; order UBA7540; family UBA7540; genus CAVROP01. The sequence goes on from JBEKHR010000031.1 coordinate 20,881, forward strand.
AATTTTTTCCTATTTCCGAAAATCCGAAGTACCACGCCGCAGCCGCAATACCAAGCAGTGCGATGGGAGCAGCCAAGACTGTCGCTACAAGGCCCCACTCCCGGAGCGCATGAGTAACTTTCCTCCATCCATGAGGTTTGAATGAATCGATGGCTTCATCAACAGCCTTGCGAACTTCCTCGGAAACCCAAGTTTTAACTTCTTTATTCGTTGCCATGGTAGTCGATTCGTCTGGCGAGTCTACTACCGCGCAGTCTTTGAGTAAAGGGGGATCGGATGGAAAAAGTTTGACAGGCATGGGGGAACTTCTTCAGCCCTAGAAAGTTTCTTTCGAGCTATCAACGCACTTCTCAGACACTACCGAACCGCGGGCCCTGTTGACAGGTGCGCGCTACCTGCTGCCTCATGCTTCTCTCAAATCCGTTCCCCGTCCAGACATTTCTGGATAACTTCTTCGAGCATGGGCAAAGGAATGAGGAAGCGATTTCCCATCCGTATGGCCCCTACTCTGCCGGAGTTAATCCACCGATAAAACGTGGTGCGCGAGATGCTGCCGCCCGTGCGCCGGCAGAGGAGGTGCCAAGCGTTGGTGGGAGTGAGCATCGGCAAGAGAGCAGACGCCTGTTTGGAATTCTGCCCTCTAAGGGCTGGAATTGAAGTTCGAACGGTGTAGGGCTCCATGGCGAGACAATTCCTCCAACCAAAGTTCACCGTCGGCAGACCACAGTCAAGCGTGATGGCTTACCCTGCATTTCCCTTAGCGAGTGCACGCATCTCATCAGGCTGCGTCCCCGAGCATGAACTGCACGCGTTCCTCTGCTAGCCGATGCCGATCCCTGACGCGCCCATCGTCGGGCTCGGTGTCCGGAAGGCCGAATCTGGCTTGGTCCAGAAGCAAAAACGAGGGTTGCTGGGACTGAAAACAACCGGGCTCGAGGGACTGGCGGCGGTGATACGCGCACTCGCCGTCACCGCCCGGTTGGGCCGGAAAAACGCAGCCCTTCTGGCAGCAGCGGGGCAGGAAGAGTTCCCGGCGCAGCGCTCCTGGATGTGCTCGCAACGAAGCACGAGGTTCGAGCGGCGGTCGACCTCCGGCCGCAGCACGATGAAGTCTGCCCGATCCTCGTTGTAGTGGCGCCGGCGGTGGGACGCGAAGGTCAGGCCGAAACACACTTGCAGCTTCGTGATGGCTTTCAAACAGCATGACAATGCTCCTTGATAAGAGGGCTGGCATGTGGCCGCAAACTTGCTGATAATTTCGTGAGGAGAAGAGAGTCTTGGGGGTCTCGCGGGCGAAGTTTTTTTTCGAAACAATCTCTCCCACAAAAAAGCGAAATATGCTAACATGGCTTTCAATACGGCACGGGAGGTAGGCTAAGTTTTGCGTAGCCGAGTAAGGTACCGAGCGGCGTAGGCCACTTTGCTTCAAGTCCCCGCTCCAACCTTCCGATAAAAGGAAGGAGAGAAACTCTGAGGGTACGAGGCTAGTGGACCGCAGGAACGCCGCGCATGAATCTGGCTGGAGGTCGAATGCAAGTGGCGCAGCGCGCCCAGAGTGGGCGGGTGTGAGGTCTCTGTTACGAATGAGTAGCATGGCAAAGAGTAAACATGGTGACCAAGCCCCGGCCCGCGCCCCAATGAATTCGAGGGAAACACCAGGGAAGTGCGCGGGAGCGGGCCGGGCTGGTTCAATGCCCAGGCCCGCCTGGGAAGCCGCCGCCGGGCGCCGGGGGGCCGTTCCCCCAGGGCCCAAGGGCGGAGACTGTGCCTTCAAGTGTAGCCCACGGAGAGGAATCGGCTACTCTCGCAAGGCCAATGTAGTGTAGCCTATCACAATCGCAAATGTCAAGCTTTTTTTGAAAAGGGGAGGAGTGGCTCTTATGGAAGAAATGAATGCCGCGAAAGTAGTTAAAAAGGTTCGACAGCGGTTAGAGGTCAGCCAGGAAGGTCTGGCGCGGCTGCTGAATGCCACCAAGGGGGCGGTGCAACACTGGGAGCGGGGCCGTAACCGGCCGGACTTGGCGCGCCTGCTGGCGCTCCGACAACTCTGCCCGGCGGGTGCGGAACGGAAGGAACTGGAAACGCTCATCAAGGAAACGCAAGCCCACGTGGCGCCGTTGCCGACCGGCCAGCCGGGACCAGGCGGGAAGATTACTTTACCGCAGCCGGGCGAAAGCCTGATCCTGTTGCGCAGGGACAACAACAAGCTGCGGAAACAGGTCGCCAAACTGGAATCAACCTTGAAACGCCGCAGCGAACAGTTGCGCATCCTCGAAGATTTGGCAACGGAGTTGCAGCGGGATATGGCTAAGCTCCGCGCGGGTCAATCGGTGGCCGCGCCCGCGCCCGTGAGTAGCTCAGTTCCGCAGCCGAGTGAATGACCGAAGGGTGGCGGCGAATCTCCACCTCGGCGGGCTGGCGGCCCATGGCATGGACGCCCCCGGTCCTGCCATGAACGGCACTCGATTGGTGTGTAATCCTGCCCGGGCGGCGACGTGTAAGCAGGCCTAATGCTTCCTGAGGCGGATCACTTGGACGGATACCACGACGGGCAGCCCTGCTGACTCCCCCTGGTGCCCCAGAATGCGTAGGAAGGTTACTGCCTGGCCCAACAGTTTCCGTGCGTCAGGCCGTGAACGAAGTCCGAGCAGCAGTGCGAATGCTTCCCTCAGCAGCGCTCTGTCTGACCTTGTTCCATCGTTCATGCTTGATAACACTCCCTTCAGCATGGTGGTCGGGCGGCGATCTGGCTAGAAGCTATTCAGCGGCAGCCAGGTCCCAGAGAGGGGCCCCCACACGAGAGCCCCAAGTGGGCAGCTCCGCTGTCTGACACGTGCCGGGCGATGTTTCCCCGAGGATGCCACCTGACCCGGTGCTCCCCACCCGACCCTTGGGGAGTAGAGGTGACGCGGCAGTTTGATTGCCACATATGATTCCGGGCACTCCTCCAGGTGCGTGCCCCATGTGCGCTTTCCCAGCAAGTCGGTGAACCAGACCCACTCGCTTCCGCGAGGAGATGAGGGGGAAGAGTTGCGGAAGTGAGCCCTGGAGATTCAACCTGCTTTCGTTTTTCCCTACTATCGCTCTAAGAATCGGTCGGAATAAGGTCTCTTGGACGATGAATCCGTAACCTACAAACCTGAGTAAGTCCCTAACTTGTTGATTTTGCTCGCGGCGAAATCTATCTTGGACAGATTCCCAAGTCCATGCAATCCCATCCTTGAGAAGTACGCGATGCCTGCTTGGCAGCCCAGCGGGCACTGCCCTTCATCTTTTGCGGATGATCGCGGCGGTTATTTTATAATATAATATACTATAAAGCAATAGTTTTATGGGCGATGTGAATACCACACTTTTTGGTGGTTGTTTACTTTGTTTAGTTAGGGTCGAGGAGTGCTCGGGTAACTATTTAGTTATTTAACTGCGACGGAGTCGAGGAGTCCTGACGTAACCTATTGCATAACCGAGTCATAATTTAGAAAAGAGACAATATCTGTCACGTCATTTTGACACTTTATGTCAAATTCGACCTTGAGTTGACCGCCAAGAAAGGAGGAACTCGACCCCCTTGTTGTCTAAGATTGAAATCTCGGTCTCATTATTCCTCAGAGAGGCTGAGCGGAAACATTCCGAAAACTTCGCGTGCGAACGCCGGAGATTTTTGAGATCTTGCTCAACACACCTATAGTATGCTCGGCGGGAATGCCCCGCAGCGGGACTCATTCGTGTCTGGACTTTTGGCAGGTAATGCATCAGGGGCGGGGCGGCGTAAAGGCTTCAGCTCGGTCGGGTCTTCGCACCGCTTCACGCGGCTGATTTGATTTTCAGCAACGAAGGGGAAGGAGAGCGATGAGCGCTGATTCCATTTTGAATGAACTGCGAGGCCAGGTCGCGATTGTAACGGGTGCGGGACGGGGTCTGGGACGCGCCACAGCGTTGGCGTTGGCGCAGGCGGGGGCGCGCGTGGGGGTGGTCGCGAGGTCCGAAGAGCAACTCGCCGAAACGGTACGTGGCGTCACGGAGGCAGGCGGGGATGCATTGGCCGTTGTGGTGGACGTGTGCGACGCCGCGGCCGTCGAGCGCATGGCACGCCAAGTGGAGCGCACCCTGGGGCCGGTGGACCTGCTGGTGAACAACGCCGGAACCATGGGGCCTTTGGGGCCGATCTGGGAAGCTGACCCGGGCGATTGGTGGCATTCGATCGAGGTGAACTTGCGCGGGCCTTACCTCTGCTCACGTGCCCTCCTGCCCGGAATGATCGAGCGGCGCCACGGCCGGATCATCAATGTCTCCACCGGCGCCGCCACCGTGGCGGTGGCGCACATGGGCGCGTACGTCATCGCCAAGACGGCGCTCATCCGCTTTACAGAGAACCTGGCGGCAGAACTCCTAAACTCCGGCGTCAGCGTTTTCACCATCAGCCCCGGCACCGTGCGCACCGCCATGGCCGAACAGGTGCTTGAATCCGAGGCCGGAAAAAAGTGGCTGCCGTGGTTTCGGAAATTGTTCGACCGGGGGCGGGACGTGCCCGCTGAGAAGGCCGCGCAACTGGTGGTGCAACTGGCCTCGGGGCGGGCGGACGCGCTCTCCGGGCGCTTCATCGACGTCTCTGACGACCTCGCGAAGCTCCTGGAGCGTGTGGATGAAGTCAAGAGCAACAACCTTTACACGCTTCGCGTCCGCAAACTGGATTCGGAAAATCGAAAATAGAAACTGGAAATCGGAGGTACGCGCGCTCGGCGGACCTTCGGCCATGCGCGGGCGCAAGCCGTGGGACCGTGCAGCGAAGGGCGCTAGGCCTTTCGCCACTCGGCGAGCTGCACGCGCACTTTGGAGGTATTGGGGTCTTCGATTTGCTCGAAGATCTTGAGGGCGGCCTCGGCGTGGGCGATGGCCTGGGCGCGCTCGCCGAGCTTATCGAGCACCAAGCCCATATTGAAGAGGGCGCTGCCCTCGCCACCTCGATCGCCGATCTCGCGGGCGATCTCAAGAGCCTTCTCGTAGAACTCGATGGCGCGGCGGGGTTCCCCCAAGCCCGCGTAAGCATTTCCCAGATTGCCCAGCACTGTGCCTTCGCCGCGCCGGTCACCGATTTTGCGATCGATCTCAAGCGCCTTCCCGTAATACTCGATGGCGCGGCGGGGCTCGCCCAAGGCCCCGTACGCATTGCCCAAGTTGCCCATCACGGCGGCCTCGCCCCGGCGGTCGCCGATCTCTCGGTCAATCCCAAGCGCCTTCTCGTAATACTCGACGGCGCGGCGGGTCTCGCCCAAGGTCGCGTAGGTCCAACCCAGGTTGCTCAGCACTGCGCCTTCCCCGCGCCGGTCATCAATCTCGCGGTCGATCTTAAGCGCCTTCTCGTAATACTCGATGGCGCGTCGGATCTCGCCCAAGACGGAGTAGGCAATGCCCAGGTTGTCCAGCGCGGCGCCCTCGCCCCTGCGGTTTCCAATTTCCCGGTCGATCTCAAGCGCCTTTTGGTAGAAGTCGATGGCGAGGCGGGTCTCGCCCAGATTCTTGTAAGCAATTCCCAGGTTGTCCAGCACGGTGCCCTCCCCGCCCCGGTCACCGATTTCGCGCGTGATCACCAACTGTTTCTCGTACAACTCGATGGCGCGGTGGGTTTCGCCCAAACCCGAATAGGCCAAGCCTAGGTTGCCCAGAGCACTGGCTTCGGCGTGCCGGTCGATCAACTTCTTGGAAATCTCCAGCGCTTCTGTGCAATATTTTTCGACCATTCGAAAGTCTGAAAGCCGAAAGTACCTCTCACCCAGGGCATCCAGCACGGCGAGGCGCTTGCGGAGAGTGACGGCATCTCCGCTGCCTCGCGTCTCGCTCAGTTCCTGTAGCAGGCCACTGAACTCTTCAAGCTGTTTGCGCGTTTCAGCGGCGGGCTGACTGGGGAGCGACTTGTAACTCTCCAGCAGTTGGTCCAAAGCCCGCGCTTCGGCGGCTGGCCCGCCGAAGTGGAAATGCCCGCTGATCCACTGAGTGAAGTCGGGGGCTTGCTTCAGGAGGAGGGTAAGGGATTCGCTTTCGAGCCAGAAGACGATGGGGCAGGGCAGGTCGCGGGCGATGCGCTCGCGGTCATGGTTCAGCCGAGCGATGAAGGGCGTCCGCCCCTCGCCCGCAAGATTCTTCTGGCTGGCGGATTGGTAGATCAAGCCGTCAATGCCGTCGAGCATCACCGCCATCCGGCTGCCGGGGGGAAACCCGTCCAACTGTGTTGTTACCGCCGCGACAAAATCGCCGGAGTAGTTCGAAGAAATGTCGACCTCTTTCACCGTCACGCCTTTCGCGGCGGCATCGGTCGAAACCCGCTGAAGGATTCCCTTCCGCAGTGACGGCAGATTGCAGCGGGCTATGGCGAATGTTGACCCGGAAGCGAGGTCCAAGAAGGCCAGGAGCTTTTGATAGGACTTTTCCGTCGTCTCATCGACGGCGGCGTTTTTTGGCGACAGACTGGAAGGCATCGATAGGCTCGATCAAAGGATTCACGTCGTGCCAAAGCTCCTTCCCATTGTACTCCAGGATGGCGAGGTTAGAGAGAAGTTGCATGTAAGCATCGTCTTTCTCGATGCTCTTGGTGGCATAAGTGCGAGCGAGCAGTTTGTAATCCGCGGGCTCCAACATGCGCTCGTAGTCCTGTTGGATGGAGCGGGCTGCATCCTCCAGAGCTTCGCTGTCGAGGGTTGCCAAACCGCGCGCCTGCGCGCTTTGTACTGCTTCACGAAGGAGGCGGATCAGTTGACGAATCGACCCGCCGCTGCGCCGGACAAATTCCTCCGCCAGGGGTGACGGCTGAGGCAGAACCTCGACGCTGAGACGTTTTTGGATCACCTGAAGCAGGGCGTCAATGCCGGGGCGGTTAGGTTCCGAACTGGACTTACTCGCCCGCAGCTTGACATTGGGAATGATCTGGCGGTTGGGGAATATATTTGCCAAGTGACGACGGGAGTAATAGGTATCAATTGAAACCGTGTAGACGGCATGACAGGCCATCTCCTGAAGCTGCGAGCCGTGGCCGAAAAAGAGCTCCTCGCTCTTTTCAGGGGGCAAGCGGTCAAGATTGTCGAAAACGACCAGGAGCTGATACGGCTTGTTCGCGTCACGTAAAGCTTGCGATGCGGCCGTGAGCAGGACGTTGGTATTGCCCGACAAGCCGCTGAAGTAGCGGTCCAGTTCCTGCCGCGTGGTTTCCTTTCGTTTGGAGCCTGCCTTGATGCTGGCAGTAATTACGCCGAGCAGGCGCGCGAGGAACGGAATCTCAGCCCCCGCTTTAGCTTCTACGCCCACCCCTCCCGATAGCTCCACCGACTTTTCCGTCTCCTTGGTCACGTCCATAAACCACTTCTCAACTTCGTGAAGCAGGTTCTCGCTCAGAGAGATTTTGTCTTCGTGCAGGGATTCCAAGAGTTGCCGGCAAACCAGCAGAAAGAGGTCAGTGTAGTCGACATCTAAGGGATCAAGAAAATCGATGACGTCCAGGTAGAGCATGGAGCAGGAAGAGCCGAAAGCCTGTTCCAACTGACGAAGCTCAGTGGACTTGCCGGAACCCCGGTGGCCGCTCAAGGCAATAGGCGAGTATTGCCCTTCGCCGCAATTCTCAATCATCTGCTTCATGTACACGGTAGCCAGCGAGTTCCTGGCCTGCGTGAGGTCGACGTAATAGGGGTCGCCGCTCCCCAGGGATTGCTGCGGATTCGTAGCTTGGAAGGCTTCGCGGAGCGTAGTGGCAGGTTCCATCGTTGTCGCCTCCACGTCAAAGTGTACCATGACTCGCACGGGGGTTGCTATTTCCGGAGTGAATCCGGACCTTCAACGGCTTGCCGGTAAGTTCCGAACTGTTGCGCCAACGGCTTGAGCGTAGGGTAAAACTGGACATACGTGTTTTCCACCGCCCCACCGCCATTATGACATTGCCAACACATCGCTCTGGGGTTGGCCTTGGCTGTTTTCGTGGAGGAATCGAAACTGAAGTAGGCCCACTTTTCCGCGAATCGAGCTGTATCCTTCACTTCAACAGAAATGCCCATCAAGTCTGTCTCATAATGGTCTACTGTCTCGGCGGAACTCTTGCTCCACGACATCCTTTTTTCCAGCACGAAAACGGTCTTGTCGGGCCAACCCCCAGTTGCCCGGAACTGATGATACGCCGACGGCGAGACGAAGACGTCCCCAAATGTCTCCCCCTCGCCACTCGAGGCCTTGGAGTTCACGCGTAGGCGGGAGGATAGGAATATCCACTCTCGATAACCTTCTGGACGCACGAGCTCATCCCCGCTGGCGTACTGCGGCAAATCTGAGCGCGAGTCTGGGCTGGATACCTGCAGCGACGCCGCGCACACCGAAACAAAAACGAGAGTCCCCAACAACGTCGCGGTTTTCAAATCTGCCTCCCTTCGCGAACTGGCATAAACATCGCCCGTTGGATGTCGGCGAGTGTGCGTGTATTTTAGCACGGTCGACCGCCCCGGTCCCCTCCTGGTTCCTGAAATCCAATGCCCGCCACCAGAGCCAAGCGTCGCTACTGGCTGACATTGCAAAGGTGAAGGTTACAGCGTCGTGCTTCCAGTCAAGGCTTTCCGCCACTGTACCTTGATCGCTCCCCTGCAGTGAATGCAGTTGCTGATAGAGCCGCAGCAACTCAGGATGACAGCCGCTTCGTGTAGAATTACATTCCAATACCGTGTTTCATCGACTTCTCAGGAGGTGCGACGATGACGCTGGGTGAAACGTTGATTTCGGCATGGCAACAGACGCTGGGCGACGGGCGCGAAGATATCGAGCTAGAGGGCAAGACTTACCCTGTGACAGTCTCGAAGGTCAAAGGACTTCGCATGGTGGAATTTAACGTTGGCCCGTACCGCATCGTGGGCATCGAACAGAACCCCAAGACAGGCTCGCGTTGGGCAGAGCTGGCGCGCGAAGGCAACCGCATTGTGCAGTTCAGGTGCAAAGGGCGATACGTGGCTAACGTGTGCGAAGGGAAACTGCTGCGCTACCCCGCTTGGAAGGCCCTGGAACTTCCGGAGTGAGATACGCGAGTCGGACGGCTGATGGCTGGTAGCTGAGGTTGACGACTGTCAACGGTCGGCTCCCGCGGCCGGGTTCACAGTTATGGTCACAGGACTCTTGAGGGTGAAGTCGAGCTCGGTCTCCGATGGAATCTTCACCTGCTGGCCGCGAGTCCCGGCCTCCACCGCAGTTCCTGTGCCCGCGCCGGCCACGGAGCCGATTGCGGCGCCTTTCCCACGCCCTGCAATCGCGCCGATGAGGGCGCCGAGTACAGCTCCTCCGCCGACGGTCTCAGCCGTGCGCGTAGTGCGCGAGGTCCCAACTTGCTCGTGGTAGCTGGTCTGAAGTTGATAGGTCTGGCCGCCAGCGGTTACGCTGACCAACTCAACCTTCAACTCAGAACGGCCGCTCATGCGCCCGGCAGTGGTGGCCTGCACCAATCGAACGCGCGCGTCGGAACTGCGCGGTATGATGGCGCGGTCGCCAATCACCACGGGCGCTTCGAGGGTGGCCGCGAACTCATCGCCCGCGTGGTTCTGAGTGGAGTCGATGCCGTCAATCATGCGCACGGAGAGAATGGTGCCCGAGGGAATCGTGATCTGCTCGGGTGGCTTAACCGCTGGTGCCGGTGGAGCAGCCGCGGGCAGAGCGGGTGGTGCAGGCGGAGCAGCCGGAGCAGCCACAGGTGGCGCAGCCTGCGCGGTCATTGCGGGCGGGTTCTCTCCTGGGGCCTCTGAAGCGGAAGACTGGTCGGCTGTAGCCTCATCGCTGCTGGAGCTGGCCGCATGATGGCGGCGCCCGGAGGCTCGAGCGCGCTCGGACCGGGCCGAGGTTGGAGTGGGCAACTGCGGCGGCGTTGCCTCGGCAGTTTGCGCGGGCTCGTGGGTTGCCGGCGCGGCGGCAGCGGGCGCCGAAGAGACCACGAGTTGGTTGACAACCGACTTTACGCCGGCGGCTTGGCCGGCAATGCGCTCCACGGCCGCTTTCTCGAGCTCAGTGCCGACCGTCCCGGTGAGTGTCACGGTGCCTTTGTCCGAAGTCACGTGGATGTCGCGCGTTTTCAGTACGGGGTCGTCAAAGAGCCTGGCCTGGATCTGTGTGGTGGTGGTTTTGTCGTCGGTAGACTGGCCGAGCTTCAATGCCTCGCACCCGGCAAAGAGAAGTGCGCTGGCGATCAAGATACAACCAATCCCGAATTTCAACCTCGGCATGTTCACCTTTTGCATGTTTGCCCTCCAGCGACCCCACTGTCGCCGCATCATTGTTTTTGGATTCATCTTCGCCCACTTAGGATGCACGCGAGTTTCCACTGCCACTTCCGTTTGGCCGATATCCGCGAAGCTGTTGGCCTTGCTCGGGTCGAATGTGAATGCGAAATCCAAGTCTGGATGGTCTGAGCATGTTAGAATTACGCGGGTGGAAAGCATCTCGTTGAGCGTCGTCATTCCCGTTTATAACGAAGCGGAGAATATCCGGCCGCTCGTTGAGTCGCTCGAGTCTGCTTTGCGCGCCGCTCCGGGGCAAATCGAGATGCTGTTTGTGGACGACGGAAGCACCGATCAGACGCTGGCGCTGTTGAAAGAAGCGCAAGAGAAGGACGCGCGCATCCGGATCGCCCATTTCCGCCGCAACCTCGGTCAAACCGCTGCCCTGGCGGCGGGGTTTCGCCTGGCGCGAGGAAAGGCGGTGGTGACGATCGACGGCGATCTCCAGAACGACCCCGCGGAAATGCTGCGCCTGGCGGAGATGCTGGGCGAATGGGATGCCGTCTGCGGCGTGCGTGTTCATCGCCAAGATACCCTTTGGAAACGGATCTCGTCGCACATTGGGAACGGCTTTCGAAACTGGGTTACCGGCGAAAACATCGCCGATACGGGATGCACGCTCAAGGCCTACCGGCGTGAATGTCTGGAGCGGTTGGAGCTTTATCAAGGCATGCACCGATTTCTGCCCACGCTGCTCAAAATCCGCGGGTTCCGCGTAACGCAGGTGCCCGTGAGTCATCATCCACGCCTGGGCGGAAAAACCAAGTACGGGACGTGGGGCAGGCTTAGGAAGGGTCTGGCCGATGTCTGGGCGGTGCGCTGGATGAAAAAGAACTGGATCGACTATAGAGATATCCTCGAGGTTGTGGAGGCGCCCCCGACCTCGAGCAACACGGAGAAGGCGGCGGAACGGGCCTCCGCCTGAGTGCGGAGATGTTCCTACGGGACGGCTCGCCCTCATAACAAGCGGGAGGCCTCATCTTCATCTTTCGTTAGGCGTCACGAGAACGGTCACTATCGGAGTCAATTCGAACTCTTGGCCACGCATTCGATTCATTTACCCATGTCAACTGAGTGCATCGCTGACGATCTCCAGGTCGAGTCCGCGAAAATGCTGCGCCGGGCGGGGATTGTCTCAAGATTGAAGCTCGTCCTGCCTTTGCTCTTGCTTTTTGTTCTGGCGGGCTGCCTTTTCTTCGCGGGCCTTGGAAGCTTGCCGTTGCTGGAGCCTGACGAGGGCCGGAATGCCGAGGTGGCACGAGAGATGCTCGCCTTGGGCGATTGGATCACTCCCCACTACAATGCCTTGCCCTATCTGGATAAACCGGCGGTCTTCTTCTGGTTGGTAGCCTCTTCATTTAAGGTTGCGGGTCTTCACGAGTGGTCTGCCCGCGCGCCCTCTGCTTTGATGGGATTGTGCCTGTTGCTGCTTTCCTGGTTCCTTACACGCAGGATGTTCGGCGATTCCACGGCCGTGCGTGCCAGCGTGATCATTGCCACCGCCCCGCTGGCGATGGTGTTTTCCCGATTAGTCATCTTCGACATGACGCTCGCTTTCCTCATCACACTGGCGATGGCGAGTTTCTGGTTCGCGGAGGCCGCGGAATTCCGCCGTCCAGGGCTGGACATACTTATGTTTCTGGCCATGGGATTGGCGACGATCACCAAAGGCCCTGTCGGTTTCCTGCTCCCGCTCCTCTCCCTCACGGCTTACCAGGCGCTGCGTGGCAAGCTCCGGGAATTGAAACGCCTACGTTGGGGATTAGGATGCGCCGTACTTCTTGCCGCCGTGTTGCCCTGGTTCATTTCCATCTCGATTCGACACCCGGACTTCCCCCGCTATGCGCTTCTCGAGGAGAGCCTCGCCAGGTTTTCCGGCGGCCTTGTGCATCGAAAGGGCGGTCTGCTCTATTACTTCCCTGTGTTCCTGGCAGGGTTCTTCCCCTGGAGCATCGCTCTGCTTTGGGCGGGATGGAGTCGGCATAAGCGATGGAGAGAAATCAGGCTCGAGCAAAACCGCTCAACTCTGTTTCTCTTCACTTGGTCGGTTGTGATATTCGTTTTCTTTTCGCTTTCTCAGTCGCAGCTTCCCGGCTACTTCCTCCCCGCTATTGTTCCGCTGGGCATCTTGATGGCGAAGACTTGGGACGATATGGGGTCAAACGCCTCGATACGATCGCCTGATTGGCTGACCGCGGGATTCGCCTCGCTCCTCGGTGTGGGTCTTATCGTTGCGGCTTCCTCTCAGTTGGCGATATTCAGCTCCGTGCACTCGCATCTGGCGCAGACGGTCCATCCGGCAGTTTTCGCCATGCTGAAGCCTTCCATTCTCTATACTGGATTGATTCTGGCGGCTCTGGCGATCGTGGGGAGGAATGTTGCGGCTCGTGCGCGGGGAAGATCGCTTTCATTAGCCGCCTTTGTGCTTCTCGCTCTGACGACGCCTATGCTCCTGGCACGCTGGATCGCCCCGCTGAAAGCTTATGCGGACACGAATTCCAGCCGCCGTCTGGCGGGCACACTTCTCTCGAGCCCGGAAAGAGGACTGCCGATTTACGGGTATTATTATTTCCGCACCAGCCTGCCGTTCTATCTTCGCCGGCCTGTGGGACTGGTGACCACGGGCGGGAATGAATTGACCTGCAACTACCTGGTGTCGCGGATTCGCGAGATTCGACAGGCGTCATCACCTGAGCTGGGCTCCGGGGCCCTGCCGCGGACCTTCAAGGATCTTGATCCCCTCCCACTCGACCAGCGGCGGCTGTTAGATATCCTGGAATTCATCGACTTGGTCCGTTCCTCGCCTCAGCCCCGGCTGGTTTTGGTTCGCAATACACACGTGAGCATGTTGGCCCACGAGGTGGATCGTTTCGAGCCGCTGTGGACCGGTTGGGACTATTCGGTCTGGAAGATTCCGGGGAGGAACGCGGCCGCCGGCGAGGGTATTTCATCCCGAGTGGTGGGCCCGTTCATACCTTAGCATGTGTGGCATTTGTGGTCTCCTGAACCTGGAACTCGAGCCGGTGGTTGATCGTGAGCGGATCGATCAGATGTCCTCAAGGATCGAGCATCGCGGCCCCGACAGCCATGGCAAATTCGAGCTCCCTTATGTGGCCCTGGCCATCCGGCGGCTGAGCATCATTGACCTTCAGACCGGCGACCAGCCCCTTGCGAACGAGACGGGGGATGTCACCCTCGTCTTCAACGGCGAAATCTATAACTACCGGGAAATCCGCCAGCAACTCTTGCAGCGTGGGCACAAGTTCAGGACTCATTCGGACGGGGAGGTGATCGTTCATCTCTATGAGGAGCGAGGGCCTGACTTCGTCTGCGAACTGAACGGGATGTTTGCCCTGGCGCTTTGGGACAACCGCCATAAGCAGTTGGTCCTGGCGCGCGACCGGGCTGGAGAGAAGCCGCTCTTCTACTGGCATCGAGATCACACCCTGGTCTTTGCTTCTGAAATCAAGTCGCTGCTGGCCTACCCGGGAATTGGCCGCACCCTCGACAACGCGGCTTTAGCCCAGTACTTCCTTTACGGTTATTTCCCCTCGCCACGCACCGTCTTTGCGGAGATCCGGAAACTGCCTGCTGCGCACCGAATGGTTATCCAGGGAGGCGAGATACATCTCGACGCCTATTGGCGCCTTCAGGATCATCTTCTGCCGCCGGGGAAGCCAAGAGTTACGCCCAACCAGGAAAAAAAGCTCATCCAAGAACTCTCTGAAAAGCTTTACGAAGCCTGCGTTTCCAGGCTGGTCAGCGACGTTCCCTTAGGCGTGTTCTTGAGCGGCGGAATCGATTCCTCCACTCTGGTGGCGATAATGAGCGAGTTGACGCCCGGGAACGTGAATAGCTTCTCGGTGGCCTTTGAAGAGAAGTCATTTAACGAGGAGCCTTATGCGGATTTTGTGGCCCGACATTTTCATACGCAGCATCACGTTGTGACGGCGAACGAGCCAAGCATGCGCCAAGCCCTTCAAATTCTGGCGGACCACCTTGACGAACCCCTGGCCGATCCTGCTGCCATCCCCACTTACCTCTTGTCCCGCTTTGCTCGTCAGCACATCAAAGTGGCGCTGAGCGGAGAGGGCAGCGATGAGCTCTTCGGAGGTTACCCGACCTATATTGGCGCTTGGCTGGCCGGCTACTATCTCCGCCTGCCGCGCCTCCTGCGCCACAAATTCTTCGCGCGGCTCAGACGCTTCCTTCCAGTGTCTGCGGGCGCGGTGCCGATCGGCTGGTACCTACAGCAGTTCTTGAATTATGTGGAAAGGCAACCCGCCGAGCGTCACGCGATCTGGTTCGGAATAACAAGTCCAGATGGACTGGATCAACTCTTTTCGCCGGAGTGGAGAGGTCCGCAACCACCCAGCCTGGAGGTCTTCGCGCCGCTCGAGAGGGTACTGGATGGGGCGGCTTTTGAAAGCGTCCTGGCGGAAATGCCTTACGTTGATTTCCGGCTCTATCTGGAAGACGATCTTTTAGTGAAGGTCGACCGCGCCAGCATGGCGTGTTCCCTTGAAATGAGGACGCCATTCCTTGATCACCGGCTGATTGAATTCGCGGCTGGCCTACCTGGAGACTTGAAAGTCCGTGGCTTCGAACTCAAATACCTTTTTAAGAAAGCTGTGGGGAAATGGTTGCCGCGCAAGATCGTTTACCGCCAGAAGCGTGGATTCTCCGTGCCGATCAGCCGTTGGATGCGGAAGGAATTGCGTCCTTGGTTGGATGAGGCCCTGGGAGAAGAGAGATTAAGGCGCCAAGGGCTGTTCAACGTCCCGTTTGTGCGCCGGCTTCTCAGAGAACATTGGAGCGAGCGGGCTGACCACAGAAAAATACTCTGGGCCCTCTTTTGTTTCCAGCTTTGGTATGATCGGTGGGGAAAGTAGCGGCGGGGTTCCCGATCTAGACGCTTGCGCCAAAAGATGGCAAAACGATTTGCGATTCTTAACCGGTGGGGGTGCACCGTAGGCGCCATGAAGTGCCGTCGTAGGCCCTCGAGTTTCTACATTCCCCCTCTCCCCCTTGGGGAAAGGGGCCGGGGGCCCGACCCTGGGGTTTCCACATTTGTGCTGCGATTTCTTGGCCTTGTGGAAATTCCCACCCTCTCGCCCTTGGGGGAGAGGGTGGACCGCCGCCGGCGTTCTCTTCAGCCGGGGCGGGCCGGGTGAGGGGGTTGCGACTCTGCTCCGTTATGTCGGTGAACACAGTCTTGACATCAACAACTTCCAGAGGGGCGGCGCCAGCGCGGGCGACGTTTCGCCCCAAGGAATGGTCCATCATTCAAGAATACAGGACTCCGCGCCAAGTCCAGGCCTTTCTTCGCGACCTGCCCTATAACTGGGAGAAGGGCGGAGAAACGCTGCGGACTTTTCGCGGTGTGGTGCGGCACTGGAGCGCGCACTGCCTGGAAGGAGCCCTCACCGCCGCCACAATTCTCGAGCAGCATGGCTACCCGCCGTTGCTCCTCGACCTCGAATCCCAAGACCAATTGGACCACGTCCTGTTCCCATTCAGGCAGCGGGGACGATGGGGAACAGTAGCCCGCTCCCGTGATGCCGGCTTGCATGGACGCAAGCCACTCTTTTCCACCATCCGGCAACTGGTGATGAGTTACGTTGACCCCTACGTGGATGGGTCCGGACGAATTACGGGCTACGGGGTCGCCGACTTACGCACTTTGGTGAAAGGCGACTGGCGGCTCTCCGAAGAAAGCGTCTGGGAAGTGGAACGCGCCCTCATCAAAATGCCTCATAAGAAGCTCAAGACCTCCGACCGCCGATACGCTGCCATGTTGAAGCAGTATCGCGCCTACCGAGCCAAACATCCCCACGGCCCTGTCACGTTTTACTCCAACAGGCACCTGTGGCTGTGACATCAGGATTCAGAAGCCAGGATTCAGGATTCAGGTGAAGACCAGGGTCCTGATTTGCGGCGACCAACCCAATTCCTTGTCATGCTGAGCGCAGCGAAGCATCTCTGCAGTTCCTTCCCACGGGTAAGCAGCCAGTTTTGCATGCGAACTGCCGAGATCGTTCGTCGCCCCGAAAAGCAGGGCTCCTCAGGATGACAAGCACGGGTACGCGCATTGTTCCCACGATGCACCCCAACTCGCACTTGTGATTTCAGGTTAAAGTAGGACGCCACCCAGAAGGGGAATGCGATCCCTGTTTGCATGTTCCTGAATCCCGAATCCTGAATCCTGAATCCTGACTCCTGGCACAAGCCCTCACGGTTCGAGCGCCGAGACCAGCAGGGAGGCCTTGCGCGCCAGGTTAAGCGCGCGTTGTAGGTCTGCGTCATTCAGAGCCCGAGTGGACTGTGCGAAGAATGTACGCGCATCGTCGAGGGTTTTGCGATCCGCGCCGGATAGTCCCGCTCGGCTGAGTTTGGCGATCCGCTGCCGGACGTCATCCTGCAACCCTTGGATTTGGCGGCGCAGAGCCGCTTGCTGGGCAGAACTCTCGCGCGGCTCCAATGAGGGCACCTGGGGAGTAAGCGGCTCGGTCGTTTCAGGGGTGTTTTCAGGGGCCGCAGCCGGTGCTACCCTCCGCAGCACGCGCCGCCGCGCTGGTTCAGGATTGGTGGTTGGCTGAGGCGAAGGCGCTGGGGGCTCTTCGGGCGGCGCCGGCTCTTCAATGACCATTGACGGCGTGCCTGCGGCGGAAGCGTGCGTAGCCGCGGGTGGCGGAGGAGGAACGTACACGATTCGCCTGGGGGCTTGCCGCTTCGGGCAACCTCCGATGAATAACGCCAGACTGCACCACAAGAATGGAAAGGCTCTAAGTTTCACGTCACTGGGGATTTTATCACTTTCTACAATCGCTGGCGCGACGCGGCAGGGGTCCAAGACATGCCGGCCGCTGGGTACCATGCTTCGGGCCATCGACTTGCCACGGAAGGCTACGCTGGCCCGCCCTCTGAGGCCTCCGGCGGAAGTGGAGGCGCGGTGCAGCCCAACCGAACTGGACCCTACTTGCCGGGAGATCCTGATACCCGAGGTTGAGCGGGGAATAATTCTCTTCGAACCAGTTGCTCCCCTCGCAAAACATGAACGACGTAGACGACCTTTCTCTCTACCCGATAGAAAATACGGCAAGGAGACACAACTAACTGGCGATAAGGTAAACCACGCAGTTCAGTTGGAAGGGAGCCCATCTGGGGAAATTTCTGAAGCACTTCAACGGCCTTCAATACCTGTTGGACCAGTTGACGAGCAGCCGCAGGTTTGTCCAAAGCAATATAATCTGCAATCGCATCCAAATCCTGAATCGCCGAATCAGCCCAGATTACTTTAGCCATCGCTTTAATCGTTGTTTCGCCTGGAGGTGGGTGGAGAGCCGCCCCTCCTGGACTGCTCTTTCGCCGCGCGCTATACCTTCCAAAAGTCGCATCCGATTCTGAAGGGCTTCGAAGGTGACGACATCGACCAGATAGGCGGTTGGCATTCCGTGTTGCGTGATGAGGACCGGAGACTGATCTTTTACCAGTTGCGCGAGAATTTTGGTGGCGTTCCGCTTCAATGTTGTAACCAGTTGAGTTTTCATAAAAGTGATACTAAAGTATCATTCTGTCGTTGGCAAGCCCAAACCTCAAGCGGCCCGCTTCACGCTGCCTACGCGGATTTCAGTCGTTGAATGCCAGCAAGGCTTCAGGCACAACCCAGAGGCCGGCCGAAAGCGCTCATCTTGCCGCTGACGGTGTGCCTGCTGTGGCTCAATCCTGTTGACATGGTGTTCCATTAGTGCCATCTTTGCCGCCAGCGAGGGACAACTTCGTCAGAGGAGGGCGACATGCGGAGCAGCAAGGCGCGAGTTGTTCTGGGTTTCGTGCGCGGAGCGGGGGCGCTGGCGCTCTGCTTGGTTGCCGGCTTCCGGGTGGTGAGTGCTGCGGAAGTCACCTTGGCGACCAAAGAAGTTTCATTGGGGAACCTCCCCCCTGGCTCAATCCGTCTTGCTGTAAGCCCGGACAGCAAACGCGTGGGTTATGTGGCACAGCGTGGCGGCCAGAGGCTCCTAGTGGGTCGCGAGGTGCTATTGCTTGGCGGCAAGTGGTTGGTCGTACTGGATGGCGTAGAAGGGAGGCAATATGACGGGATTGGGAAGGGCAGTCCCGTTTTCAGCCCGGACAGCAAACGCCTGGCTTATGGGGCAGTGCGTGGCAACAACCAGCTAGTCGTAGTGGACGGCGTGGAGGGGAAGGAATACGACGGGGTGGGCCCTCCCGTTTTCAGCCCGGACAGTAAACGCGTGGCTTTTGGGGCAGGGCGTGCCCGCAACCAGTTGGTGGTAGTGGATGGAGTGGAAGCGAAGGAATATGACGGGATTGAGGCGGGCACTCTGGTTTTCAGCGCGGACAGCAAACGAGTGGCTTATGTGGCAGGGCGTGCCGACAAGGACCTCGTGGTACTCGATGGCGTGGAAGAGAAGGAATACGATGGGATTGGGGCGCGCGGTCTCGTCTTCAGCCCGGACAGCAAACGCGTGGCTTATGGGGCAGGGCGCCCCAAGCAGTTGGTGGTAATGCGTCCAGTGGAAGTGTATCTGGCAGGCAAGCAGTTGGTGGTAGTGGACGGCGTGGAAGGAAAGGAGTATGACAGCATTCTGAAGGGCACTCTGGTTTTCAGCGCAGACAGCAAACGCGTGGCTTATGTGGCAGAGCGTTACGACAAGGACTTGGTGGTAGTGGATGGGGTGGAGGGCAAGGAATATGACCTGGCGCGCGCTCCCGTTTTCAGCCCGGACAGCAAACGCGTGGTTTATGAGGCAACGCGTGGCGGGAAGTGGTTGGTTGTAGTGGATGGCGTGGAAGGGAAGGAATACGATGGGTTCTTGAAGGGTAGGGAGCCGGTCTTTGATAGCCCAAGCCAACTCCATGCTCTGGCGCTCCGTGGTGGCGAATTCTTGCGGGTCGAAGTAGAAATCGTCATGCCTTCGGCGGAACCTTCCGGGGCACCCCGACCTCCCCTGTAACGGGTGCGGGAGCGGATCGGGGTCCGCGCCGTCCGGCGCCAAGTGGCCGTCGAATCTCGGCTTCAACAGCACGGGGACTTGGACCTTGGAAACTGGCTTCGCACCAATGCCAGCCACTTGAACGTATGACGCCCATGTCGTAAACGTGCGAGCCCTGGCTGCCGCGAAGTCCCCTCGTGGGAAGTTCGAAGCGCAATAGACCCTGCCTCTTCCACCAGGCAACGAGTCGCCCCCGCCTGGAACGGGTCGGCAGCGTAGAACGCCTGTGACGTATCAAGACTGAATCGCTGGAAGTCATATTCATGGACGTTCTCAAGAAACTTTTTGAGCAGCATTTCCACTCACCGGTCGCGCGGGTGCAGCCGCTTCAGGGCGAGCTCGGCGGTTCGGGGCGTAAAATCATCCGCCTTGCCGGCGAACAATTCAGCGCCATTGGCATTCTGTATGACGTACGCGAAGAGAACGTCGCCTTCCTCGAATTTTCCAGGCATTTTCGCCGGCACGGTCTGCCGGTGCCGGAAATTTATGCTGAAGATTTGAGCCACGGCGCTTATCTCGAAGAAGACCTGGGGGACACGACACTTTTTGAGTTTCTCTCGAATAATCGTGCCGGCGAGAACATTGCTTCCGAGGCCGTTGAAACGTATCGCAAAGTTGTTGCCGTGTTGCCGCGTTTTCAGATCGAAGCCGGCCGCGACTTGAATTACAAAGTGTGCTATCCGCGCTCGAGCTTCGATCGCCAGTCCATGGCTTGGGATTTGAATTATTTCAAGTACTACTTCCTCCGGCTCGCCGCCATCCCCTTCAACGAACAAGCGCTGGAAGACGACTTTGCCCGCTTGACGAAGTTCTTGTTGAGCGCCGACCGCAATTACTTTCTCTATCGGGATTTCCAATCGCGCAACGTCCTGTTGCGCGACGGCCATCCATTTTTTGTGGATTACCAAGGCGGCCGCCGAGGTGCGCTGCAATATGACATCGCCTCTCTTTTGTACGACGGCAAGGCCGATCTGCCCCCGGAGCTGCGCCAGCAATTGCTCGATCATTATCTCGACACGCTTGCCGGTTTCATCAAGCTCGAGCGCGAAGTGTTCATGCAGCACTACTATGCCTACGTTTACGTCCGCATCATGCAGGCGTTGGGCGCTTACGGCTTTCGCGGCTTCTATGAGCGCAAAGCTCACTTTCTGCAAAGCGTGCCCTACGCGCTGAAAAGCTTGCGCTGGCTGCTTCACAACGTCAAGCTGCCTATCCCGCTGCCCACGCTGATGGACGCCTTCAAAAGCATGCTGGGGTCGGAGAAATTGCAGAGCCTCGCTTCCGAAGCAGAAAATCTCACGGTGCGAATCTTCAGTTTTTCATTTCACCGAGGCTTGCCGAAGGACGAGACCGGGCATGGTGGCGGATTCGTTTTCGATGCCCGTAGCCTCCCGAATCCCGGACGGGAAGAGCGCTTCAAAACTCTCACCGGCAAAGATGCGCCGGTGATCGATTATCTCAATCAGCAAGAGAGCGTGCATCAGTTCCTCGCCAGCGTCATGTCGCTGGTGGATGCCAGCGTGAGCAATTATCAGCGTCGCGGCTTCAAGAGCTTGATGGTGTCGTTCGGCTGCACCGGTGGCCAGCATCGCTCGGTATATCTGGCGGAGCAATTGGCGAACCGTTTGCGAGGAAGGAGCGGGCTGGAGGTGGTGGTGCGGCATCGTGACTTGGGGTAGTGGGTCAATTTGATGTAGAGGCGGCTTTACGCCGCCATTTGGCGACGTAAACTCGCCGCTACAGCATCAAATTGACCCACTACCTGACTTAGAGGATTTTGGCAAATGAAAGCGATGATTTTGGCCGCCGGTCCCGGTACGCGCTTGCGCCCGCTCACCGACCATCGCCCCAAGGCGCTGGTGGAAGTCGCTGGCCGCACGCTGTTAGAGATCACACTTTCCCGCTTGCGCGCCTATGGGATTCGCGAGGTGATTATCAATGTGCATCACTTTGCCGACATGATTGTCGACTATCTGAAAACGAACAATAACTTCGGCATGCGCATCGAGGTCTCGCGCGAGGAGGTTCTGCTCGACACCGGCGGCGGCCTGAAAAAGGCCGCCTATTTTTTCCTCGAGGATTCCAACCGTTTTGAAGAGCCGTTCATTTTGCACAATGTCGATGTCATCAGCACGATTGATCTCCGCCGCATGGTGCAATTTCATACTGAAAAGCAGGCTCTCGCCACACTGGCGGTGCAAAACCGGGAGACCTCTCGATACCTTATCTTCGACGAGCAGCTCCAGCTTTGCGGCCGGCGATCCGGGCTCGACCAAAACATTGAATTTGTGCGATCTTCACAGCAGGTGCAGGCGCTGGCTTTTTCCGGCATCCACGTTATTTCTCCTCGTCTGTTTCCGATGATGATGGAAGAAGGCGTTTTCACCATCATCACCTCCTATCTGCACCTCGCCGCCCACCAAGAAAGAATCCTCGCCTTTCGGGCCGATGAATATTATTGGCGTGATCTCGGCAGGCCGGAAAATCTGATGCAAGCCGCTCAGGATTTAAAGCAAAAGGTTCTTCTGTAATAAGCTCACTGCGCGCATGGTTTAGCAGGATGCTGAAAGACCCGCCTCGCCTGTCATTCCGAGGAGTCCCGCCCTGCGGGACGACGAGGAATCTCGCAAGTCCTTTGTTTCCGAAGAGAGATTCCTCCCCTTCGCTCCGCTCTGGGTCGGAATGACAACGTTCACAAAGGTTTTTCAGCAGCCTGTTAGAAAAAATCCACCGCTCGTGCCTGCGGCAGGAAAAGCAAGAGGCTCTTGGGCGTAGGAGCCGGACCAGTGATACGGCGCACCCGGACACAACCCGTTATGGAAGGGCGGCCGACGATTCGCCCAGAACCAGCCCAACGCGTGAAGAAGCCGCGGCTATCGAGTTGAGGTGACCACTTCCACGTGTAGCCCGTAATACATCAAAGTGGAATGGTTCCGGGTACCCCGTCAAGCAGGCAGGACTACCATCAGATTGCCATGATACCGCCATGCCCAAAAGACTGCCGGATAGTGATTTTAGGGCAAGACGTGTTGTGCTCACGCGCGGAGATTTCGCGTATGCGCCACCCGGCACCCGCCCCAACTATTGTACTGGGACACCCTAGGATACTTTCGCGTCTTTCAATCGCTCAGCGACTTTCTCTCTGAATGGTCGCGCGAGCATCCCGGTTGATTTCATCTTTCTGTTGCGCAACCAGAGTGACCGGACGATGTCGGTTGTCTCGAAGACCTTCTTTCCGTCTTTGTCCGTCAGCCAGAAGTGGATCTTGCAATTTTCGCGTCCCGCCACCGAACCGGCGGCAATGAGCATTCGTTCCGCCGTGTTCCCCTTGTGCCACTCCAGGACTTCGCCGTCGAGAGTATAAACACGCGCCGCATTTGAGGACTTGTCGGTAACCTCAGACCGACGCTATCAACGCAATCAGGTCACGCACGTTCACCGAAAGCTCACAATCAGCTGGAGCGATGTTAGCTCGCCGGCGGTTTGGCGGTGTCTTTCGTTCCTGGTTTCGCTTCTTCCTTATCGTCAACGGGCTTGGAGAGATGGAGTTTGCGTATCTCTTTGGCTCCCTTCTCGGGATCCTCAGGCGTGACCTTGATCCCAGTTGCAAAGGCTCCGGCGGTCCATTTGAAGTAATAGGTTTTGCCCGCCTCCGCCTCAAACCGGGCCCGCTCGTTTTCTTTCTGCCTGGCTTGATTGGCGGCCGCCGCGGCGGACATGATGATGCTTCCGTAGTACTCCTTGGGCAATCCGGAGATCACAACTGTACCCGGCGGCACTTCGATGAATGCGTATTCGCTGTTGAGGAGTTTGGCAAGGTGAGTGCCGTTGACATAAAGCTCGTCGTGTGAGGACGAGCCGGTAAATCTGTACACGCGGTAGATACAGACGATGGCTTTGCCGCTGGATGGCGCGGGCAGTACGGCGGGAGTTTTGGAATCCTGTGCAACGGAGATGGGCCCGCTGAAGAGAAACGCCATCGCACTGAATGCGAGCAGAAGGCTTGCGAGTGACCTGCAAGCTCCCCTGAGGCAAAGCGCTGTGACACCACTGAAAATATTGTTACGCATGGGAGCGCTCCTTTCCCTAGGTTCGGAATCTGGTGAGCAGTATAGCATTAACGTCAAAGCCGCCACTTTAAGCCTATTCATTGCATGCCTCCTGATAATTATGTATTTCAGAGAATGTGAAACCTGAATAGCAATCTATACTTTGTCTGCGCGATTCGGCGGCCAATATACGCCTCGCCGCTTCTCGACGCAAGTTCAATCTCATCTGGCCACCGTTGCCAGAAGGGCCTTGCCGCCGAAGCGGCAAGGCCCTTTTCCGCGAAGTTAACTGCTATTGCTTGACCAACGTAATGATGGGGTAAACCTGTGTGGAATTGTCGATACTCACGACCTTGGTAGTGGAAATCATGATGGCATTGATCTGCCCGTAGGTAGAATTGGTGCTGAAGGTGCCATTGGAATTCACCGTTGCGAGCGAGGTGTCAGTGGTCTGATCGGCCTCCTGGTTGACTGAGGTTCCGATATAGCCACCAATATAGTCACCGATAATATCGACGCCGCCGCTACCGTTGAACGTTAACACCTCTACGTCTATCATTTCGGCGCTTACGCCTTCGTTGACCACCACAAGATCGCCATCATAAAAAGTGCCTGAGAGAGAGGTGGCGGAGAAGCCGCCGCTCGGGGCCACCTGCGGTTCGACCTGGCCAACATAAACACCCGCGCCCGTTCCGAGCATGACACCCGTGTTAGGGCCGGTAAGGTAGAAAACAGGAGGGTACATTTTTGAATATGTAGTTAGATACATTGTGCAAGCGGCGCCGCTGGTTACCAACCGCCCATTGCCGTCGATTGCGTAGGAACATTGCGGGTTTTGAGGACTTTCCGGCCCGCCAGCTACATCCTCGTAATAGTTGGCCGTAAAGCTGGTGGATCCGGTGACGTTGATGAGTCCAAGCTCGGCGCTCTCCGTCCCCGTCACATAATAGACTAGATTGGTGCCAGTGGTTAAGGATAAGGATCCGCTCTGGAGTTGCGCCATGCCGACCAGAACCGCAGTGTCGCTGGCTAGGGCATCCGTCGACAATTGCAGGAATTGCGAACCGGACACCAGGTAGCCCACGTGGTTGGAGGTTGTGCTGTTCAGCGTTGTCGCGACGGTGAACCGGCCGGTCGTCGGGTCGGGGGCGGTGTAGGTGCCGGTATTGCCTGAGTAGGGAATGGAGAGACCGTTACCATCGTTGATGACACCCTCCACGTTGACGTCATATTCGCCGCCCGTAACGGTACCGCCGCTGGTACCGGCCTCGGCGGTTATCATCCCTACAACACCGGTGCGGTATTGACTTGAACTTCCATAGACACCGGTGAGCTGGTAAACATAACTGCCGCTGGGCACGTTGGCGGGAACGGTCTGTTTCAGGATCTGACCCACCGCGGTGAGATAGGTGGCGGATGTGGCATTATCCCACTCGACCAGGCGGCCCGCTGTCGCCACACCCGAGGTGATACCGCCGACGGAGAGCCTTGTGGTGAAGGTGCCCGAGCTCGTTACGATGGTGGCGCAGCCAAGGTGGTTCGAACCCACCGAGTAGGAGCTCTGAGTAGGATCGATGCTGGCGCCAGATTGGACGACGGCACCATTGCTATCGACTACCCCCGCAGTGATCTTGCCTGTGCCATCGGCGGTGAAGGAACCGACCGCAGCTAGGAAGCTCGACTCCGCGGTATATCCACTCAGGATGAAGGCGTATTGGCCGCTGAGGAGCGACTCGCTCCCGGTGTCCGTGCAAGCCCCGGTCGCCACGATCGTTACGCTGACCGAAGCCGACTTGGTGTTATCCGCCACGCTGGTCGCCGTAACGTTAAACGTGGCCGGCGACGGCACGGCAGCAGGCGCGTCATAAGTCACGGACAAGCCCGAACCCGAGATGGTCCCGTACGTCGCGTTGCCGTTGGTGATGCCGTTCACGGTCCAGGTAACGGCGGTATTGGACGTGTTAGCCACCGCGGCAGTAATCACCAAGGTTCCGTTCACCACTACGCTCTGCGTTAAGTTGGTGGGGCTGGTAATGGAGACCGCGACGGCGGGAGCAGCGGTAATCGTGACACTCACCGAAGCTGACTTGGTGGTGTCCGCCACGCTGGTGGCCGTAACGTTAAACGTGGCCGGCGACGGCACGGCAGCAGGCGCGTCATAAGTCACGGACAAGCCCGAACCCGAGATGGTCCCGTACGTCGCGTTGCCGTTGGTAACGCCATTTACCGTCCAGGTGACGCCCGTGTTGGCGGTTCCCGTTACGGACGCGGTGATGCCCAAGGTCGCATTGACCGCCAAGCTCTGCGCGCCGGTCGGAGTGGTGATGGAGACCACCACTCCGGGCAAAATGGTTACACTCACCGAGGCTGACTTGGTGGTATCCGCCACGCTGGTGGCCGTAACGTTAAACGTGGCCGGCGACGGCACGGCAGCCGGCGCGGTATAAGTCACGGTCAAGCCCGTACCCGTGATGGTCCCGTACGTCGCGTTGCCGTTGGTGATGCCGTTCACGGTCCAGGTAACGGCGGTATTGGACGTGTTACCGACGGCGGCAGTAATCGCCAAGGTTCCGTTCACCGCTATGTTCTGCGTTAAGTTGGTGGGCGTGACAATGGAGACCGCCACTGGGGGCAAAATGGTTACACTCACCGAGGCTGACTTGGTGGTATCCGCCACGCTGGTCGCCGTAACGTTAAACGTGGCCGGCGACGGCACGGCAGCCGGCGCGGTATAAGTCACGGTCAAGCCCGTACCCGTGATGGTCCCGTACGTCGCGTTGCCGTTGGTGATGCCGTTCACGGTCCAGGTGACGCCCGTGTTGGAGGTTCCGGTAACCGAGGCGGTAAAGCCCAAAGTTGAACTGACCACCAAATTCTGCGGGCCGGTCGGGGTGGTCATGGAAACCACCACTCCGGCCGAAATGGTTACACTCACCGAAGCCGACTTGGTGGTATCCGCCTGGCTGGTCGCCGTAATGTTGAACGTGGCCGTCCCAGGCACGGTAGGCGGCGCGTTATAAGTCACGGTCAAGCCCGAACCCGAGATGGTCCCGTACGCCGAGTTGCCATTGGTGACGCCGTTCACGGTCCAGGTAACGGCGGTATTGGTCGTGTTAGCCACGGCGGCAGTAATCGCCAAGGTTCCATTCACAGGTACGGTCTGCGCGCTCGTGGGGGTGGTAATGGAAACCGCCACCGCAAGGGACGTCTTTTTCGTCGTTCCACCACCACAACCCACCATCCCCATCAGCAGGCACAAGCTGATTCCCAATACACACGCTTTACCACGCAGGTCTAGTATCATTGATTCGGCTCCTATCAAATTTGATTTTCGCTTCGATCCGTTTGGCATGTAAAAGTACCCCCGTAACGTATTTGCTGAGTCAAAGGCTTCTCAGTTTCGCCCCCACCTTCTGTCGCCTTTGAAAAAAAGGACGTGTGTCAATTTCATAAAGATATTTTCAGTAAGTTTGTTAGCACTACGCCTAATCGTCGCTAATTTCGACTCTCGCGGGCCTCCTGCCTAGGGACAGATTTCTTTTTGCCCCTTCACCCAGACAGCGCAAAGCAGAGGGAAAATGCCTCAATTTTTTTGCGGATGCGAATTGCTGATGGGAAGGGCCTATCCAGAGGATGTGAAAACAGAGGAAAAAGTGGTAGGCTGGCAGTGGGGGCGATTCAGGCGCACCGCGCGCGCGGAGGGGATTGTGGAGCCTGCCAAGGGAGAAATCACTCTACTTTTGGCAAAGTGGAAGGACGGCGATCTGTCCGCCTTTGAGGACCTGATGCCGCTCGTCTACCCCCACCTTCGGGAGGTGGCCGCGGCCTACATTCGCCGAGAGCGCAATCCAGACGTTCTTCAGGCAACGGCCCTGGTCCACGAGCTTTATCTCCGGCTGCTGAACCAGAAGAAGGCCGCATGGGACGACCGCCAGCATTTCTACACCTTCGCCGCCAAGGTAATGCGTATGATCCTGATCGACCACGCGCGCGAAAGCCAAACACAGATGCGGGGCGGCGGCTATGATCGCGTCCCTCTCAGCGACGACCTCTTGTGGGTCAATATCGGCAGCCCGGAACTGCTGGACCTGGACCACGCGTTGGACGAACTGGGCGCGCTCGATGCCTACAAGGTCCAACTCGTCGAATTGCGCTACTTTCTTGGTTGCACTGCCGAGGAAACAGCAGACCTGATGCAGGTATCCAAGTCCACCGTCGATCGCGAACTAAGATTCATTAAGAGCTGGCTGTACCGGCGCATCTACCCAGGCGTGGGCGAGGATGCAGCGAGACTGTGATTCAGTTTGGCTCCGGTCCACGCAGTCTGATATTAGGGTTACAAGCCACCGACGGGGTTGTCGCTCAGATGGACCAAACGACGGAAAGGTTTCTGCGGATTGAGGCGATCTTCCACGAGGCTCTCGCGGCTCCCCATGAAGCGCGGGAGGATTTGATTGAGACCCAATGCAAGGGGGACTGTGCGCTCGCAGCCGAGGTGCGCTCGCTGCTCGATGCCTGCAAGGCGGAAGAGCAACTGACGGCATCCCGCCGGTTGGGGCCGGATGCTGGCCGGGACAATGAGCCGGGTCGCAAGCGAGTCGGGCCCTATGAGCTTGACCGCCTGCTTGGACGTGGCGGGATGGGTGCCGTCTATCTGGCGCATCGCGCCGACGGGCAGTTCGAGCAGAAGGTCGCCATCAAACTCATCGACCTGCCTCTTGCGACTGATCTGTTTCGGGAAAGGTTCCGCCAGGAACGGCAGATTCTGGCTGAGCTGCAGCATCCGTATATTGCCCGCCTGCTGGATGGCGGCGTCACCGCCGAGGGCGACTTGTATCTGGTGATGGAGTACGTGGATGGAGTTCCCATCCATCGCTTCTGTGAAAAGCAGCGCCTTTCTGTGCCCCAACGACTCGCGCTGTTCATGCGCGTTTGCGAAGCCTTGCAGTTTGCCCACCAGCACTTCGTAGTCCACCGCGACTTGAAGCCGGATAACATCCTGGTGGCCGAAGACAGCACTCCCCGATTGCTGGACTTTGGAACGGCCAAACTGCTCTCTCCGTCTCTCGCCGGGCCGGCCAGCAAACTTACACGTGAAGGATATCTGTCCTTTACTCCGCAGTACGCCAGCCCGGAACAGGTGTTAGGCAATCCCATCACCACTGCATCGGACACCTACTCGCTCGGCGTTCTGTTGTATCTTGTGCTGACTGGAACGCTGCCCTATGAACTCAAGGAACTTACTACAGCAGAGATGCTGCGCGTGATCTGTGAACAACCTCCTCGCAGGCCGGCTCAAGCAGCGGACTCCCACAGACGGCTCGATGCCGATCTGGAGGCGATCCTGCTGAAGGCTCTACGCAAGGAACCCCAGGAGCGTTATCTCACCACCGAGCAACTCGCCTCCGATCTTCGTGCCTACCTCGAGGGGCTGCCGGTTGCGGCGCGCCGCGGCACGCTTCGGTATCGAGCCGGTAAGTTCATCCGCCGCCACCGGTGGGGCCTAACGGCAGCGGCCCTGCTGGCCGCCACACTGGTTGCGGGCGTTGCAGGCGTGTTGTGGCAGGCCAGAGTGGCCAATGAGGAGCGGCGCCAGGCCGAGGCGCGCTCCGCGGACCTGCGCCAGTTGAGCAACAGCCTGCTCTCCGAATTGGATGAGGCGATCAAACAATTGCCCGGCTCCACCGGCGCACAGAAGCTGCTGGTCGCGCGCGTGCTCGAACACCTGGACCGCATGGCCAGGGACGCACGGGGTGACCGCCAGACCCAACTCGATCTGGTGGATGCTTATACACGGCTGGGGAATATTCAAGGCAACGCCTACGATCAAAATCTGGGCGATCCCGCGGGGGCGCTTGTCAACCTCGGTAAGGCTCTCGCCATCGCCGCGCCGCTCGCAGCCTCCGATTCCAAGGACCGCGAAGCGATCCGGGCGCTTGCCCTGGTCGAGCAATCGCGCAGCGAGATTCTGTGGCAAACCGACAAAACGCCGGAGGCGGTTCCCGTCATGAGGGAAGCCCTGAAGAGTTTCAACGCATTGGCTGCGGACCCTCATGCAACTGCCGCGCTGATCTACGAGGTTTCTTCCGCCTATGGCACCCTTGGCGACGAGCTGGGTCAAAGCGGCACAGCCAGTCTGGCGGATTCTACTGGGGCGGTCGCCGCCTATCGCCAGTCTCTGGCGCTAGATGATCGCGCCCTCAGGGTCGATCCGAATTTGTTGCGCGCTAAACGGGGTCTTTCGATCAATCGGATGAAGATCGGCAGCGTGGAGATGACGACCGATCCAGCGGAGGCGCTCAAGGAGTTTCAGGCTGCCTTGCAGAGCGCCGATGCGCTGCCCAGATCAGAGCAAGATAGCCTTCCTATCGTGCGGTTGCGCACCATGCTGCTGCGCAAGCAGGCAAACGCCCTCGAGCGACTGGGAGCGTATGCACAGGCGGTCCCGCTCTTCGAGCAAGCCCTAGAGATCCACCAGCGTATTGCCGCCCAGGACCCGAAGGATTTCCGCGCTCTTTTCGATGTAGCAACCGTACTGGACGATGAAGCACAGAGCTATGAGGATGCAGCCGATCCGGTTGTGGCTGCGAAAGCCGGCGATCGGCGCGTGAACCTGGTCCTTGCGGAGAAGAAGCTCGCGCAGGCCGCGGCCGGCCTTGAACGGCTGCTGAGACAGGATCCGGCCAACGATGTCTGCAAGTCATTCCTTGGCTTCATCCAGGTGCGAATCGGCGCCATCAGAAGAATCCTGCACACCCCGGGAGCTTCAGACGAGTTATCGAGGAGAGGCCTCGCCGCCCTGAAGGAGACGGCCGAGAAAGATCAGGCTTCCCCGATGGTTCTCGACCAGGCGGCAAATGCCTTCTTGACGGTAGAGCCGACCTCCCTCAGAAATCCGCAGTTTGCCATCTCATGCGCCGAGCGCGAGGTAGCGATGAGCCATGGAAAGACACCTTCCATGCAGTTGACCCTGGCCCAGGCCTATCGGGCCTCCGGCCAGATGGAGAAGAGCCGCGCAACAGCGAAGGAAGGCCTGGCGCTGCTGCCGGCCCTGCAGCCGGGAAGCGTGAAGCCGAACATCCGCAAGCTACTCGAAAACGAAGCGCAGACTCGCTTCTGAACAATTGTTTGCCATTCATGCTCTCCGCTTCCAACGTTGAAGTTTCCAGCGGACCGACTCCGAACACTCCTGCCTGTTTCTCCGCGAGCCGCTTCCACACTGCATCGGCACTCTCCCCGATGCCTTTCTCCGTCACCGGAGCGCGAGAAGCACCTGGGAGTTGTCGATGGCCTGTTCAATCTCAGTGGTCCAGTGGGAATGCGAACGCCCTTCCCTGAATGTGATGACGGCAGTCCGTCGATCGCAAAGCGACTTGCCCCCAAAATCCGCATCTCGAAAGCCGGGGCCAGCGCTTCCTTTTCACTCTGGGAAGACCGCCATCCGACCTTGTGGAGCAGCTCCATACCCAGGAAGGCGCGTAACGCTTGCTCGGGATGACAAGCACGGGGTGCCCGCACTGTTCCCACGACGGACCCCAACTCAAGCTTACGATTTCATGGTATAACTCATTTGCTTTCTATAACATACCCGGATTAAACCAGTAAGTACCTTTGTTTTCTATAACATTCCAGCTTCGGCCCTAAGTTTTCCAAAGCCGTCCTTTATTTTCATAGACATTCCCGCATCGCTCGTTCAGTTTTAAGTCTTCCACCGTTCCCACACTCTGCGAGTTATCGGGCGAAATGTCGCTGTCGAGGGGCTCCTCGATGTTCTCGATCCCCGCACCGTCGTCCCGACCAGCAGGAGCGACCGGGAGGTTGGTCGATTCCTTGCGCAGCCTCAGCAGTATCCTCACTTTGCGGTCAATGGAGTGGTCCAGGGCCGCTTCTTGGCGAAGCATCATCCTCCACGTCTCCCCCTCCGGGGCAAGACAGGCGTCCCGTTCTATCGCCGCCCTCTCCTCATTCGCCTTTTCCGCATAGGCGAATTCTTCCCGGATGCTGGCGATTTCGTCCTCCAGCAGACGCAGCAGTTCCTGGTGCTCGGGCTCGCCCGGCGGGTCGCAGTCGGCGCCTATTTTGCGGAGGTACTGTCGATATTCCTCGTCCTCTTGTTGGTCGGCGAGGTGCAGAGGGTCACCGAAACGGTGCAGCAGCCTGAAAATCAGCGCCTGCCGCCACCCCACCATACCTCTGTAAAGAGATTCCAGTACGGCGTACTGGCGGGGCCGGAAGGTGCGCTGCTTGATCTCTTCCCGCACGAGTTCAAGAAAAGAAAGCATCTTCCTCAGCGCCACGCCTCGGTCTGTAGAGTCCGATAAGTTGAGATTAAGCACCTCGTGCCGGGAGGCGTCGAAGGTGACACGAGCCATCTCCTGCTGGCGGCGGTGTTGCCAGTCGTCGATCGCCTGCAAGGCGCGCCGCCTCAGGCCTTGCTGCGCCCGCTCCAGCCTTTCGCGGCGCCAGTAGAGCCAGGTCAAGTCGTCGATCTGCTTCTCCCAGAGCGCGTCGCCGGGGCCGAAGGCGCTCATGAGTTCCTGCTTCAAGTTTTCGAATTCTCGCGGGTCTTCGCCCAGCGCCAGCATGGCTTGGTAGCGATTTTCGTCGCTGACGCGTCCGCCGTGCTTCAAGGCATTGAGCTTGGAGTTCTGCTTGGCGGCGGCGCTGCGCGGGCCGGTGGAATGCTGGGCGTTCTGGCGCGCGGCGGCAAGCAAGGCGGGCGTAAGTTGCGGTGATTTGCGTAAGGACATGGTTCCTCCTGGGACGGGTTGTTAGGATAGCGAGGAAAGGACTTCCCCGCGGGTTGGACATTTCACATGAGTAGGCTACCACAGAGGCGAGGTGATGTCAAGAGACAATATGTTCACAGGTGTAGCCCAGGACTTCTTCAATTGACTCATTGAGTCATTGGATCATTGAATCATTGAAGAGCGGCTGAAAGGGGAAGGGCAATTATGAATTGTGGATGCCGGATTGTGAGGTGGCGTCTGCGGGTGCAATAGTGAACCGAGCCCGCGAGCGCTGGCAGGGGTGAAAAGCCGCGGACCTCACACAGCGGAGGTCCCCGTTACGCTTGCTGGTTTTGACCCTATGAGTTGGGCTATGGCCTTACTCCGACAACCCAAATCGGAAGGGTTATGCTCATTTTCGCGTAGGGCAGTTCACGCATCACGCGTTCGTAGTACGCGACGTTTTCATCGATCGTGCTTGCGAAATCCTGCATAGGAATTACTAGAACTCCCACGTCGATGAGGTCGAGGGAATACGAAACCTGGAACTTGAAGACGTCCGTGTACCACCGCGCCATGTTGCCGAATTGCACTTCAACCTGAACGCGGTCCTTCTTGTAGTCCGCCTTGATACCGGTGATCTGGTCTGCAGTAACGGGCGGCTGGCATTGCCAACCACGCGCCCCAAATGCCTCATCCAACCGGATATTCAGCGCTTTCTGGTCGGTCGTAAAAACCATCTGTTTGTTATCCCGCTTCCGTGTCTTGGGTGACGAAAGCCGAGGAACTTCCATCGCGGTCAGTATCTGGACGATATCCCGCTTTAGCTGTCGGAATTGCTGACTATCAAGTACTTCGCTTCCGAAGCGATAAGACGATTTTGTGAGTTTCATAGGAATCTTATCCGCCGCCCAGCAGCCACGCGACCGTGACGCGCAGAGCATTCGCGAGCGCTACCAGTTCAACATCAGTCACGATTCGTTCTTGGTTCTCGATCTTTGAGATGCTAGCCCTGTCGATTCGAACCCCGGAGGTTTCCAGCCTAGCTGAGAGCCCTGCCTGGGTAAGGCGTGGCTTGGCCGTGGCCCGCGCCCGGCGGACTCTTGAGCCCACAATGTTCTTGTTGCGGGTGCTATAATGGTGGTGCATGACTGGTTGCAGTCTCCACGGAATCCGCTTGATTGTACCTTAGGGTTTCTTGGATAATGTTCTAGTTTAGAACATTTCCCTGTCGGTGGGCAGAATGAGGACTTCTCCTGGACAACTCCCAATTCCCTTGCAGGGTTTCACTGTTGTCAGCCGATATTCCAAATCAGCGCTCGTTACACTCTTTCTCGGCGACCGCATTGATCTACTGCGGCAAATACCGACCGGCGAAGCGCGCTTGGTCGTTACGTCTCCCCCTTACAACATCGGGAAGAGGTACGAAAAGAGGTCCGGATTGGAGGAGTATCTTGAAGGTCAACGAAAGACAATCGAGGAGTCCGTTCGCATCCTGGCGGATGATGGCAGCTTGTGCTGGCAGGTGGGAAATCACGTCGTCGGCACAGAAATCAAGCCGTTGGACATTCTGCTCTACCCAATCTGCCGAGACCTGGGGCTCCGGCTGAGGAATCGTATCGTATGGCATTTTGAGCATGGCCTGCACTGCTCTAAGCGATTCTCCGGCAGATACGAGACGATCCTATGGTTCACAAAGACTGACAACTACGTGTTTAATCTTGACGCGGTACGAATCCCCCAAAAATATCCTGGAAAGAAGTACTTCAAGGGAGCCAAGGCTGGCCAGTACTCGTGCAATCCGCTCGGCAAGAACCCCGGCGACCTCTGGATAATCCCCAACGTGAAACACAATCACGTCGAAAAAACTGTCCATCCATGCCAGTTCCCGATAGAACTTATTCAGCGGTTGGTGCTGGCGCTGACCAAGCCGGGAGACTTGGTCGTTGACCCTTACATGGGAGTTGGGAGTACAGCGTGCGCTGCTGTGCTGAACAAGCGGCGTGCCGCTGGCGCAGAAATCGTTCCCGAGTACATCAATATCGCAAGGGATCGCGTGGAATCTGCTTTAATGGGAAAACTCGCGATTCGCCCAATGGGCCGGCCCGTATACAAACCCGACATCCGCACCTCCGTGGCAAGGCGCCCACCCGAGCTTGACCATCCGCCACTTTTCAATATTTAGCGAGCGGGTGGCCACGGTCAATCGTACTCTGATTGACCGTGGGCCTTTACTCATGATCACAAACCCGCGGGCAGCAGACCGCTGGCCGGGGCTGCCCGCAGGCGGGCCGTGGGTGGCGCGTACATCGCCTTTCATGTACGCGACCCAATTCTCATTCACCTGGTGGCGCTTGCGGCAGCCTTTCCATCAAGGGCGGGGCTTCAGCCCCGCCGTTACAAGGCCTTTCCGACTATTCCTTTGTCCCGTGCCCCGCGCAGCCTAGGCGGGCGTGCGAAGCTTTGGAGTGCGGCAGCTTGCTGCCGCTTTCCGCCCCGCGAGCTTGCTCGCCGGGACTTCAGCCGAGGGAACAATTCCCCGCCAGCAAGCTGGCTCGAGCCAAAGCGGCAGCAAGCTGCCGCACTCCAAAGCTCAGGATGACAGCCTCGACGGGTTTTTCCGCAGGCTGTGAAGCCCCGCCCTTCCGGCAGCCCCGTAAGAGCGTCCAAGCGTGGTGAGAAATCCAACCTGGCCGTGTACCCGCACGCTCAAGACGGGGCCGCCCTATTGGATGACCTCGCCTTTTGTTTCACGCGCGAAGGGCAGGATGAGCAGGCCCAAAACATAGATCAACGCGATGGAGCTTGCAGCGCGCGCAAATGATCCCAGGTGGACCACGAGATAGCCTGTCAAGAACGGTCCTGCGGCGGCAAAGATGCGGCCGGCGTTAAAGCAGAATCCGGCTCCTGTGGCTCGGATGCGCGTGGGGAAAATTTCCGGAAAGTAAACCGGAAACCCGCTGAAAATCCCGTTGGAGAAGAATCCCAGGAAGGGCAGTAGCCACATGGCTGTGGAGAATGAGGTGGGTATCAGGAAGGTGACGGGAAGCGACAGCGCCGAACCCAGCATCAGCAGCAGGAACATGGCACGCCTGCCCCACCGCTCCGCGATCCAAGGGGCTGCCAGGTAACCCAGGATGGCTCCGGCGTTGAGGCTCATGACGGCGAAGCTGACTCTCCGGGCGGTAGTGATGGCATCAAGATGCTGCGGGCGAAGGAGTTCTGTAATGAGCGAGGGCGTCCAATTGGTGGCTCCCCAGAGGCCGAATACAGCCACAAAGGCCAGTGCAGTGCCGACCAACGTGTCGCGGCGGGTCTCGGGTGAAAAGAGTTCGACGATCGTCAAGCGTTGCGAGCCCGGGAGCTTTGCCTGAAGATGCTGGCTGGTCCACCGTTCCGGCTCGTGCACTTTCAGGCGCAGGAGAACAGCCACCAGTGCAGGCATGATTCCCACGAAGAACATCACCCGCCAACTGTAGGCGGACAGCAAAAGGTTAATCCCCGCGGCGAGGAAGAAACCAAATCCCCACGCTGATTGGAGCAGGCCCGCCCCTTTCACGCGCAGGGATTCAGGCCAGACCTCCGCCACCAGAGTTGCTCCGGCGGCCCATTCGCCGCCCACACCCAGGGCGGTCAGAAAGCGGTAGATTCCAAGTTCCCACCAAGTGTGCGAGAAACCCGCCAGCGCCGTGAAAACCGCATAAACCAGAATTGTTATGACCAGGGTTCGAGAACGCCCCAGGTAGTCTGCCAGAACCCCAAAGAGGATGCCTCCCAGCGCCCAGCCCACAATGAAGATGGAGAAGATGATCCCGCCATACCATCCAATGTTCTGGGGCGAACCGTGAGCCCCCAGCAGTTCTTTGAGCGCCGGCGTCATCACCTGGGCGTAAATCAGCGCGTCCATGGAATCGAAGACCCAACCAAGCCATGCCACGAGGAGGACCAGCCACTGATATCCTGTGAGTTGTTTCCACGGCGAGGCAGGTTTTCGCAGCGTTTCTGAGGGCGTGTGCCCTTCCGACCAGGGATTCATTGGAGCCTTCCCCGCCCGCCAGAGACGGAGCAAAGGGCTTTAAGGGATGGAGAGCGCGCCGCGATGAAGCGCAGGCCGAAGCCCTGGAGAAAGACTTGGCCCGGCATTCCGACCACGCTCAATAGGATCACCAAGACTGCGCTCAGCAACACCAACGCGGCGAGCGCCAGGCTGATGGTGGGCAGGTTCCACACCCATGCGAGCCCCACCAGATGCAGCGCCAGGATCACGGTAGCCGCTACGATTATCGCACCGGAGAATACACCTACAAGTAATGGGACTAAAAAGAGGAGGACTGCGACGCTGACTCCTACGGAAAGCACAAAGCGCAACAAGATATAAACTGCGAATGAGGTCGGGTCATGGCGCATTTTCTGCCAAAGTTCTCCCCACGCAGAAGGTAATGGCAAACGCTCGGCGTACATCAGGGGAACCACCAAATCATCGGTGAGCGTAATCAGGAGGGCTACAGCCAATCCGAGGAGGACTATCAAGGAGAGGATTAGTGCCAGAGAAGCCGTGGCGAAAAGCTTGCCTGAGCCCGAGGTGGAAGCGGCCTGGAGACCCGGAAAGGCGACAATGACCATGAGTGAGAACGTGGTAGCGAGCGCCACCAGCGTTCCCACCAGCCACCAGAAATAGGATTGTCCCAGGGGACGGAGGGCGGACCACGCACTGCGTGCAGCCACCTCCATCTTGACCAGTGAATCCACCAGAACAAAGCGAAATACCGACCTCAGGTAGACGAAGCCGAGCCCCAGCGCGAGAGCGAACACGATGACCAGGAAGATGAGGGAAGGGTGTTGCGCGACGTATTGCCGCGCGCCGGTCACCAGATCCGTCAGTCGAAAATCACTAGGCAGTGCGCTTAGGCTCCACTGGAATGCTGCGGTGGGTGTGCCGCCTCCCAGGAAGAGGCACAGCAGACTGAGCTTGGTCCACCTCCAAGCATCAAAAGGCCGAAACAAAAGCCGGAGAGTATCGTCGAGCGCCCAAGAAATCGCGCCTGCCGGCGAAATTGCCGTATTGGTGCTGCGGCCCTTGGTGGGGGCATCCGAAATGGGCGTGAGCGGTGAGGGCTGGGAGTTCATCAGAAGTCGAAAGTAAAGAGTCAAAAGTCGAAAGTCGAAGGTCAAAAGTCTAGCACCTAAAACGCCCCCGCTTGAAGGTTTTCAAAGTCGAATTGGCAGCACGTGAGCACCGAAATGTCCCGCCTCGTTCTTCCTTAGGCGCGCGGGTGGAGGGCACTCTTGCCGACCCGGGTCAGGGCACGGGAATGGAAACACGAAACGTCGTGCCGTGGTGGGCCTCGCTTGTGAAATCGATGAATCCGTTGTGAAGCTGAAGGACTCGGAAAGCCATGGCGAGTCCAATTCCGCTGCCGCCGGGCTTCGTAGTGTAGAAGAGAGAAAAGATTTTCTGCCGCGCCTCCGGCGGAATGCCCACACCCTGGTCGGAAACTTCGAGATTCAGGTGATGACCGTCTGTTTGCGGTTTAACTGTAAGTTGCCCTCCTGAGGGCATGGCTTGGCAACCGTTTAGAACCAGGTTCAGGAGCGCCTGCTTCATGAGGTCGCGGTCAACGTTGATAGTCGGAAGGGTTCCCTCGTGCTCAAAGACGAGCCGAACGTTATTCTGCAGCGCTTGCGGCTCGGCCAGCAGAAAGACTTCGCGGACCAGGCCTTCCACGGAGGTGGGGATGGGGTGGATCTCGACCGGGCGGGTGAAATCGAGGAAGGTTTTCACCACTCGATCGAGCCGCCGGATCTCCGTCGAGAGTATCTCCAGATGCGGGCCAACCTTTTCACCTTGGTCGGTCAGTTTGGATTTCAGGATTTCGAGCTGGAGGACCATGGCGTTGAGCGGATTCTTCACCTCGTGCGCAACTCCGGAAGTGATCCGGCCGAGAGCCGCCAGCTTGGTTGTGACATCAATTTGATCCTCGATCTGAGCGCGTGTGCTGGCGTCGCGCAAGGTGACCAGGCATCCCATGGCCTCGCCCTGTTCACGGATGAATTGCACATTCACCGCAACGCGCGCCGGGGGTTCGCCGCCAAGCTCGAGGGTTCGCCAGGGCGTTGATTGCCGTGAGGCGAAGGCTTCCCGCAAGAGGTCATGGAGAGGGTTGTGGGCGGAGAACACCTCCCGCGCAGGGCGATGAACGATGGCTTCCGCTCTGCAACCCAGCAGACGGGCCGCGGCGGGTGTTGCCAGGACCAGCCGGTCCTGCCTCTCAAATAGCAGCAGGCCGTCGCTCAACTTGGAGAAAAGCTGGTCGAGGTTCTCCTTCAATTGGACAAAGGCGGCTTTTTCGCCGCGCATCTGCTCGCCTAAGAGGTTCAATTTTGAGGAAAGCACGCCCCATTCGTCGGTCCGCTTTAAACGGACAGGTTCGGAATACTCGCCGCGCGCCAGCAGGTCAACACTTCGCGAAATGGTTGCGAGGGGACGCAAGAGGCGATAGGAGAGCAGACCGGCGGAGAGAGTCGTGAAGATGACGATGGCAAAGGAAAGGGTCAGGGCAGCGTGCAAATCCGGGGTGATCTGGTGGCCGAGGAAGAGTGTCGAGACGCCGACGCGTACGTCGCCGAAAGGCGTGTTTCCAATCTCGAGCGGCAGCACGACTTCGTACACCCTGGACGGACCGTAGATCACCCGGAGTTGCTTCAACAATCCGGCATGGAGCAGATCCTCAAACGGCACAGCCGGCGCCATCACCTGGCCGATTTCCCCAGGATCGTTGTGAACCATAACTTGGTGTCGGGTGTCCGTGATGGCGGCGTAGTAAATGGAAGGTGAATATCCGATCGCGGATTCCAGCAGTGAGGTCAACCCCGCATCGGCCGCAAGTCGGGCTTGCACGAAGCCACGCAGCGCCTGGAAATCGGAGGGGTTTGAACCCGCTGGCATTCGGGCCTGGGACAGGAGGGTGCTGGCCTGATGGTAGATTTCGTTTGCCACATATTCCCCTCTGCTTCCAACCTCGCTCAGGGCCTGTCGGGTCAGATGAGAGAGGTAGAGCGTCGACGTGGCCAGGACCATGAGCAAGACCAACAGGGTTATGAGCGCGGTAAGCTTAATCTTCAGGCTGAGCCCCATATTCCTTCAGCTTGTTATGGAGAGTTTTCAGGCTGATGCCGAGCAGCTCTGCGGCACGCGTCTTATTTTTTTGGGTGGAGGCCAAGGTTTCGAAAATGAGGCGGCGTTCAGCCTCGGCGACCGTCATGCCAGAACGGAGTCGGAGCTCCTCGCCACCTTCCACCACGCCGGGATGGCCGAAGCCGCGGGGCAATTCATGGACGGTCAGGTGCCCGCCCGGACAAGTAACGAGCATGCGCTCCAAAACATTGCGGAGCTCGCGCACGTTCCCCGGCCATTGGTGTCGGCGGAAGGCCTGTAGAACTTCACCGTCAACATCCTTCACCGCCCGGTTGTGTTTTCGGTTCAGGTCGGCGAGAAGGGCGGTCGTCAACTCCTCCAGATCTTCAGGGTGCTCGCGCAAAGGAGGCAAAACGATATGGACCACGTTGAGGCGGAAGTAGAGATCGCTGCGCAACTGGCCCTTGGCAACCGCTTCCTCCGGGACTTTGTTGGTGGCGGCCAGGACGCGCACATCAACGGAGATTTCCGATTTGCTTCCCAGCCGGCGCACCTTGGAGTCTTCGAGCACGCGGAGCAGTTTGGCCTGGGTGGCGGACGGCATTTCACCTATCTCATCGAGCAGCAGTGTGCCACCGTCGGCCAGCTCGAAGCAACCCACCCGGCGCTCGATGGCCCCGGTGAAAGCTCCCCTTTCGTGGCCGAAAACCTCACTTTCCATCAGGGTCTCCGGTATCGCCGCGCAATTCACGGCCACGAAAGGCTTGGCGCGGCGCGGGCTGAGCTCGTGAATCGTCCGGGCCACCAGCTCTTTGCCCGTGCCGCTCTCGCCGCTGATCAACACCGAAGCGCGGGAGGGCGCGACCATCGAGACTAGCGACGTCACTTCCTGCATATTCTTGGACCGCCCTACGATGTTGCCCAGGAATCCCAGGTCTCGCAGCCGCCGGTGGGCTGCCTCCAGTTGCCGCTCACTTTCATGGCGCTCCAGGCAAATCCGCAACTCAACCTGAAGCCGCTTGGTATCGAGCGGCTTCTCAAGAAAATTAAAGGCGCCCAGCTTGGTGGCTTCCACCGCTTCCTCGATCGTTCCCTGTCCGGTCAGCATGATGAAGTTCAAGCCGGAGTGGACTTCATGGACTTGCCGCAACAACTCCATGCCCGTCATGCGCGGCATCCGAAGATCCGAAATCACCACCGCAGGGTTGAAAGAAGAGACCTTTTCCAGGGCTTCTGAACCGTCGCCAGCGGTTTCGGTTTCGTAACCCCAGGTGGAGAGAAGATCGGCGAGCCCCTGCCGTTCATAGGCGTCGTCCTCAACAATCAAGATTCGCGCGTTTTTGGCCACAAGGTCCTCCGCTCCAACGCTATATTACAACTTATTCCTCTTCGTCCGGTTTCGCAATCCCCCGGCCTGACCTTCTTCTTGTCTAGAAAGGTTTACATTCTTCGTAACCATTACGTAGAGCTTCGTCCCCTGGCATTTCCCATCGACCGCTCAACCCCTGTGTTTACATTGAGATGAGGAAGTTTACTGTTTGGCAATAGGCGTGCTCAGAGCAGTTCAAGATTTGCCGGTCGCTGGCCGATAAAAGCGTTTGGAGGTGGCAAATCAATGGGCCGATGGATTGCCTGGACAGCCACACTGTTAGCTGGCGCTCTCTGCTTTTACCCTGGACTTAGGATGCTGTGGTTCGGGCCTTGGGGAACTGGCCAAATGATTCAGCCCGGAACCGCCATCTCAGTCCGACTTCTCCGGCCTCTCACCTCCGCAAACGCCCAGCCTGGTCAGCCTTTTGCAGCATACGTAGTCGCTGCGGAGGCCGTGAAAGGGAGTGCGCCTGTCCTCCCAGGCACACTAGTCGAAGGCACGTGTCTGGCGGTTCGAAGGGCGGCCGGTGAATCGCGTCCAGGCTATATCCGGCTGGTTCTCCAAGGCCTGAGAGATTCTGAAGGCCGATTCACACCGCTCGAGACCACTACTTTCAGCGAGTGGGGCGGCCCAGACCGCGGTAGCCGGCGTGCCGTGGGCAATGGCGAGAGAGTCGGTTCCCAATTGGCCTTGCCCATTGCGGGGAACGCCTCTTCGAATCAACTCCTCGCCTCGGTGGACGCCCTCTTGCCGACGGAAGAAAACATCAAGTTCGTGGTGCTTAAACCCTCCCTAATTCCCCCAGGTTTTTGCCTGCCATAGGCGCCTGCGCGCGGCGTGGCGCTGAGGATTGTACTGCAAGGTCTTGTGACGAGGGCAGGCAGGCGACTGAACGGCGCCCTGCCGCTTGCACTCATTCCCTTTAGGGAAGTCCGGGTACATCGTATCCCCCCTGGCTGTCGAGACGGTAATCCAGGAAGGCAGGGGGAAGCAAGCAGAGTTTAAGGGGGAGGCGGGGATCGAGTTGGTGGATGATCTGCCATGGGGTGAGACCTCGCTTATGGGAATTGGGACGAGCCAGGTTGAAGTAGAGCTGGTAGAGCGACGCTTTGCCGAGGAAGTCGGTACGCGTGTGAAA
Source organism: Terriglobia bacterium (assembly GCA_050012175.1). Classification (GTDB taxonomy): domain Bacteria; phylum Acidobacteriota; class Terriglobia; order UBA7540; family UBA7540; genus CAVROP01. Next base: position 62,601 of record JBEKHR010000031.1, read on the forward strand.
GGTTTCCAGATCGTAGAACTCGTCTTCGATGAGGCGGTGGACGGTCTCGACGTCACTCTGGTAGGTGTGGGCGCCGGGCGGGATGCGCTCATGCTGGGATCCGAAGTAAGTGACGGCGGCGGGAAAGTGCGAACGGGAG
>JBEKHR010000032.1:0-60223 GCA_050012175.1 Terriglobia bacterium
ATGACCTCGGCTCCAACGTTCCAGTTGCGCACGTTCGGTATCGTTCAAGGTAATCTCGACGGCTTTTCGGCTCATGCCGAAAAGCATACAATAAGTTCGCTTATTAATTCAAGTAAGTACTAGGTCGGGTGGGCGTGGATGAGATGAGCATATTTCCCGAGTTAGAGCACTTGTGCAACTTGTTAATCGAAAAGGCGAAGCTTATTTTGGAGAAATAGATGATGGCAGACCACATTCCGTTTGTCTTCGGGGCTGAAGACAGCAAGCTGCTTAAGAGTTTCTACTCGGACTCTGCAATCGTCCGCCTTTCGCTCCAAACGCACGAAAAGACATTCAATGACCTCCCCACGGGGCCGAGCCTCTGGGTTGACGGAGGAGTGGACGGACTGGATAAATGGACGCCCCAGCGTATCACCAAGAAGGGGAAGAAGACGACCCGATATGAAGCATACGATGAATACATAAAGCACTTTCCCGGGCACGACCAAGTAGCTAACAACGACTTTCAGAGCAAACCACAGAATGACGTCGTAAAAGGATTTGTGGAATCAATTCTGAACAAATGCTGTGAATTGTCGCCGAAACCTGCTTGGGTATCAGTTCCCCAGCTTCCCATGGTGAGTGACGCAAGTCGAAACAAAATCAATCGTGCCCTGGCCCGGAACGCGGCGGAGTGGAAAAGGACAAGCAACTACAACGTGAAACTGATTCTACCCGTAATCTTCACGCACTCAAAACAAGTGAACCTTAAGACGCAACGGAAAGGCGAGCTAGCCAAAGAATGTTACGAACTCGCTCGTGCGCATGGGGTCTGGGTGGTGGATTCCACGTTGAACGATCAAGAAGGGTCGGGATCGCTTGACAAGAGGTTCCAAGGGCTCATCAAATTCCATCAGGAGTTGGCTGAGGCGCTTCCTTCGGATGCGATAAAAATCGCCGGTCCATATTGGGGAATGAACTTAATACTGTGGGCAAGGGGGCTGATTCATTTTCCAGCGGTCGGCCTTGGCGGCGCCTATCGGTACTACGTTCCGGGTCTGACACCGACCGCCGGGGTCGGGAGGATCGCCCTGAGCCCGCTTCGACGGTTGGCAATTGCAAGCCCAGGGCTAAGCGGTTGGCTTGGTCAAGCGCTAACGAAGATTATTAAGGGCGAACCCGCCTACATGGAATTCGGAGAGCTTTCAAGAAGCCTGCCCCGCATCATCAAGGAATTGGAAGAGCTTTCCCGAAGCCTGCCGCGCATCCAACTGGCTCCGTTGGGTTCAAAGACTCAGGTGGCCAGATTCTACAAGTCGCGGCTCGACGGACTTGCCTCAGTGCCGGTTAGTGGTAGAGCATTGGCCCTATTTCAGGATTTCTCCAAGGCCTTCGTGTTGGGCCGAAGTTTGCCCACTCTCCCTACTGCCGAAAACACAGCAAGGAGACCAGAGCGAGTCGCCCAACAACTAATGCTCAATTGCCTTTGATTCGAGTTCGCCAGAACCGTTCGACGCAGTGCATCTGCAATGTGCGATTTATTGGATGCCGCCGGGTTTCCGGGTGAAGAACGATGTGACATCTGCTCTTTCCCACCGATACAATCCCCACACCTTCAGCGAGGAATCTCGCAGCACGCGGGGAAGTGGCAATCCGCTCTGCTAATCCTGTCGGAAAGCCTACGAACGATTTTTCAGCAAATGCCTGGTGGGATATGGCTTGGCCCAAGGCCTCTTCCACACGATTCAATTTGAGTTCGAGGGCTACAAGGCGCTTGTGCAAGGGCACCCATCCGTTCAGTTTTTGAAGGGTGCCGTGTTCACCCACCTTTACGAACTTGCCGGTAATGAGCTTTTCTATTTCGGCGCACACCTCGGTGGCCGCCAGGAGGTCTTGATACTTATGGGCCAATTCTTCAAGGGTTGTCGACTGACCTTCTTCAGCATCGGGAACAGCGTTAAGGATTTCTAGCCTGATCAATGGCCCGATGGGATGCTTCTGCCCAAGCCGGAGTCGCTTGCGGACTTGTTTCCTGTCCAGCTCAGCCGCGACCAGGTCGCAGATGCCCCAAGGTGTGTAGAATTCCTCCTTCACCATAAGGCCCTGGCGCTTGAGCCAATTTCGGGCAGAATTGGCCATCTCGTGCTCGAAACGAAAACCTGAATCAGTCATCTTCAACCTGCCCAGCGAGTGGACTAACCATATTATCGCTCAGATTGAATCTGCGGGCCACCACCCCTGATCAATTCGCACGGCACAGACCGCTTGATCTCCCAAACCCAACTTCACACCTTAGGCAAACAAACGGGACTTGCAACATTCACCACACTCTAGTTGCCAACTTATATACACCATTATTGCTGGATTGGCAAGGAGGAAATGACGGGGCATGGTCAGGGCGTCTCCGTGGCTGGCACGTCAGGGGCCTTCAGCCATTCGAGCATGGCCGCGGGCGTCACGATGCGCGTGGCACCGTGCCGTTTTAGGGCAAGCAGACCTTTGTCTCCGGTGACGAGGAACGCGGCCTCGCTGGCGGCGGCGAGCGCCAGCAGGAAGCTGTCCTTGGCGTCCCGCGCTACGCCGGAAGGCGGCGGCTTGGGGTAGCAGAGGGCCAAGTCGTGAAGGGTCGCGGCAAAAAGCTCTGCATCGCTTCTGCGCAATCTTGCCCGGAAGAAAGGTCGCTCGAGGACTTCGCGGAGTTCCGCGAGGAGCTCATCAGAAATGACCAGCGTGAACCGTTTCTGCTCCCAGGCGGCGAGCAGCCTGGCCGGCGCGCCGCGGGGCGAGAGCTGGGCGGAGAGCAGGATGTTGGTGTCGAGGATGAGGCGCATCAGGTCCGCGTGGCGCGGCGGCGGTATCGTTCTGCGCGGACGGCCTCGACCGCGTCCTCAATTCCCTTCTGGAGTTGGTCTTCGGGGACGTCGGCGAAACGCTCGCGCGCGGCGCTGACGGTCTGGTGAAAGACGCGCCAGCGGACGGCCTCCTCGATGAACTTGGAGAGAGCGCCCTTTTTCAGGCCCTGCGCGCCGAGATAGGAGCGCAGGGTGAGATCGGTTTCCTTGGACCAGGTGATCGTCACTCGGGTCGTTTGTTGGGACTCGGACATGGAGCACTCCTCAGCACATAAGCATATATCCACTTATGAGTTTATACCACTAAGCGCCGTCCGTCCAGCGCATAATAACGTCCTTTTTCAATCGCTTCGGACGAAAGACAGGGAAAGGGCTCTTCTGCCACACCTCGGCGCCCTGTGCGGGCTGCCCGTTGAGCCGTTGGGTTTGACCATCACCCAGGCTGACGCCAGCGCTGGAGTTATGCCCCCATCATGGTCGATTGGTCCGCACACAAGAAGGCACACAAACTGGGAACATGCCCCGCTACTCTACCTGCTCTCTAGTCAGCGGGTGCGGGTGCCGTTGCCGGCAGACCCAAACAGACTTCATGCCTCTTGACAAGCGGAGCAAGATAGGCTAGAATACTGAGCTGAGGGCATGCCGGGGGTCATGGCTGGGAACACTTTGTTGCCGTGCTGCCTGGATGGCCCAAGCTGCTCTGGAGGGCATGCCAAGTGCGACGAAAAGCCCGGAGGGATTCCTGCGCTGCCACGGACAGTAAGTCTGAGCCTGGAAGGGAAAGAAGAAAAGAATTCTTAAAAATGAAGGAACGACGCGGGAATGTCTATGAAAACAAAGGACCGCTGTGGAAAACTGGGTGGCAAATCGGGAATGTTATAGAAAACACAGGTACTTACGAGTTTAAAGCGGGAATGTTGCTGAAAAGAAATGAGATAGGTGGTAACTGGTATGTGGTAGGTGGCAGGTGGTAGGTGGGGGAAGAACCGCGGCCAACCTTCGACTGTTGACCGTTGACTGTTGACTGTCTTGGTAGGTGGCACGTAGGGGAAGAACAGGATTCAGGTCTCGGGATTCAGGAACCAGGATCAGAAGACGGAAGGTGAAGCCTGCACGGCAGCAGGATGCGCGTGGCGCTCAATTTCGAGCGCCGCGCCCGAGCGTCTTTCCATTTCAAGGTCGAAGAAATTCAGCAGGATCTCGGACCATCACTTGCCTGCTTGCGCCGGGCCGTTGGCGACGCTCAATCGTCTCGGATACGTGAGTAGATTTATGAAACGGAGAACTTAGCCGGTAGCGCGTTCGAGATACTTTCCCTCTGAAGTGTCCACGGTGATGACTTCGCCTTCGACGATAAACGGCGGGACCTGTACCGTGAGGCCGGTTTCGAGCTTGGCGGCTTTCGTGACGTTGGTGGCAGAAGCCCCTTTCTTCCCAGGTTCAGTCTCCACGACTTTCAGGTCCACGGTTGCCGGCAGCTCGATATCCACCGGCCTTCCCTCGAACAACTGCACCTTGATGACCACATCCGGAACGAGGTAGGAGGCGCGGTCCTCGATCACGGACTTATGCAGGCCGATCTGTTCGTAGTTCTGCGTGTTCATGAAGAAAAAAGAATCGCCGTCGGAATAAAGGTACTGCATTTCGATTTCATCGAGATTGGCTTTCTCGATTGTGTCCTCAGATCGGAAGCGGTGATCGATGAGCGCGCCGGTGCGCAGGTTGCGCATGCGGGCCTGAACGAAAGCACGAAGGTTCCCCGGCGTGCGGTGCTCAGCCTTGTGAATGGTGAAGAGCTCGCCGTTGTGTTGGATGACCATACCTGGCCGCATATCATTGGCATTCATGATTGAGATCCTTCGAGTGGAATGGGATGGGGCTTAAACGAGGGGGGAAACCCAAGCAGTCCGGTCCCGCAGCACCCCAAAAGATCATTGTTGCATCTTCTTCCTACTGCGTCAACCCGGCGTCTGAATCTTGTTTCTGAGAACTCCTACCACTGGAATTCCACGCGCGTGCGGCGTGCGGAAAACTCCTCGTATGGCCCCACGCGCAACGTCCGGACGTGTCCCGGCCAACCCGTATAGGCCAGAACGAACGTTAGAATGTTTTGCCTTCCGGCGGGAGCGAAGTACGGTTCTGGGAGATAGAACTCCTTTTGTGGTCCAACGGTGACGTAACGCCCAACAAACTTGCCATTGAGATAGAGCAGAGCGTCGCGGTCAGCCTCGAAGGTCAGTTTCCAGGGCGCCATCCAGCCCGCTTCGACCCCAGGCAACGCAAATCCCGTTCGGCACCACGTGAATGCCGGAACCAGTTCGAGCGCTGGACCTGATGCCTGGTAGGACGCCGGACTCCAGGCAGCGGCTGCAAAATCCGGGTCTACGTCCCGTCCTCGCATGGGCGCCGCAAAGCGCTGGATTTGCCAGGAAGCAATGGCTACGCCGCTTCGGGCGTCGCTCCCCATGCGCACAAATTCGATGCCCTTCAAATCGCTCATCTCTTCGCCGCCATTGTACGCCCCAAAGGCCTCATAAGCGATTTCCAGCGTGTTTGTCCCCGCCTTGGCGTATTTTGCCAGTTCGAAGTCGATAGCTTTTGCGGTCTTCAATGCTTCTTCGACCGGCTTCCCGTTGATAAAGACCTTGATCGCATCATCCGCGAAAGTCGAAATGAACATCTTGGGTTCTTTCACGTAGTTGAACTGAGTTTTATATTTCACGTAACCATAGGGAGCTGGGCCCGAATCTTCCAAGGCTCGAGGGAAGCCCGCTGGTGGCCCCGGGCCCTCACCAACAGTCATTCGCTCGGCTGGGTCTGTATATTTCGTGGCAGCGTCCTGCCAATGGCCGGAGGCGGTGTCATATCTCTCCACCCAGGCCTGCCCGTTGCTCAAATCGAACGGCTTATAGGGCAGGGCCGGCGTCGTGATACGAAGACGCGCAATTCGCCGCTCGCGTTCGTAGGCAAACTCCGTCACCGCGCCATCAACCCAACACTTGCCAGGCTTGGCAGGAAGCAATACGGTCAGTTCGTGCTCGCCGGGCAGGAAATCCAAATCGGCCCAAATCCGGCTCCCATGTGAACCTCCGCCCGCATGCATGTAACTGTCGGCAATGAAGGGAACAGCGAAGGGCTTGGTCTCCTCCGACCAGGCAACAACCTTGGAAGGGAACTCACTGACCCACGTCCGCAGGGCACGGTCGCGGGGTAACAGGATAACCAGAAGGTGGTCATTCACCAGGAGGAGCTTCTCGGTCTTCTCGAATCGAACGCCAAAGACCACCGATTCATATTCCGGGTCCCAGTACTGGTAAATCGTTTCGCCTTCCACATGGGGTTCGTCTCTGGTCGCCAGGGAGATCTCCGCCACACGCCCCGGCACGTCGTAGAGAATGAGGAAATGGCGGTCGAGGTTCAGGCCGTGAGCCAGCACCTCTGCCGTCGAGTAACGGAGCTGACTGCCGGGGATGGGCACCTGCACGGCCAGCATCTTCATTTCGCGGGGGCCGATGACCAGTTCGCCCTCGCGTGGCACACTAATCCTGCGTTTCGTGGGGCTGTTAGGATCAACGAAGGTCATCTTATAGCGTTGCTCGGCGTTGGCGTTTTCGCGCACGAAGAGCACCGCGCTCTGGCCGTTTACCCTCTCCGTGGCGCTGAGGTTGGGGTTCGTAGACTCGGCGCCGCCTTCGAGTGCTTGAGCCCGTGCCAGTACATCCCCATGCAGGCGGAGGAACTGGCAGATCCCACGGGCCGCGTAATACTTGTCCCACAGGCCGCCCGGCTCGCCAATCGGTGCAGCGTAATCGTAAGTGGTGGTGAGGGTCTTGGCGGCCCAATCGAAATTCGTTCCTCCATAACCCATGTAGTAGTTGAAGAAGGTTACTCCCTGCTCGAGTACTGTCTTGGTGAGCGTATCGATCTGCTCAGCGTTCACCCCTTCCTGGTCTACGGAAAGTTTCCCGCCAAACTGGCTGAACCAGCCTCCTTGCAATTCGGTGATGCCGAGCGGGGAGAAAGGCTCTTCCTTGCGCAGTTCAGAGAGCTTTGGAACAACCTGTTCCACGATTTTCCAGCGCGGGTAGAAATTGCACGTATCCATGATCTTGGCCATGTCGGGGTCCGAGTTCTCCCGCGCCTGCTTGGTCCAACAGGTGATGACCGACACGTCGATGCCCGCTGCCCAGACCATGTTGGCCAGGGCCCGGACGTACTCGCGCTTGTCCGCGTCGGGCATGGGAGGGCTGTAGTCGTATTCGTTCTCTACTTGCACCATGATGATGGGGCCGCCAACGGTAATCTGGTGCCGCTGAATCACCGGCAAAACCTGGTCGTACCAGTGCTGCGATGTCTTGATGCTCTCCGCATGGTTGGTGCGAAGCGGGAACCGCATCGTGGCCACCCAGTCGGGAAATCCGCCGCGCTCCCACTCCGCGCAGACATAGGGACCAGGCCGGGCGATCATGTAAAAGCCCATGTCGTGGACAAGCTTGATGAAGTCCTCAAACTCCGTCAGGTTCGACTTGCCTTTCTCCGGCTCGTGATAGTTCCAGAAGGCGTAGGTCTCAATGGTGTTGAAGCCCGCTGCCTTGAACTTTGTCAGACGGTCACGCCACAGCGCCTTGGGGCAACGCGGGTAATGGAACGCCCCGCTGGAGATGACCGTGTCTTTACGATTGATCGTGAAACAGCTTGAGTCGTAGCGGATGATGTGCGGGTTGTCGAACTCCATCTGGGCTGGCAACGCTAAGAGGGTCTCCAGGTGCGCGCCGCCAGAGCGGCCTACGCCCAGGCGGGCAATCAGTGGCGCCGCCAAAGTGGATTGCAGAAAATTCCGTCGGGATGATTTCATGAGGTTTACTCCGGTCTCGAGCCGACAACTTGTTTGGGGATGGCGAAAAATATTGACATCTCGGGCCTAGCGCCGGCGCCTGCCCCGGCCCCGCGAGGCGGGATGGGTCTTGGCGCAGCGAAGAGTGCTGCCCGGACAGCGGCGCTACTTGATGAACTGCCGCATGTGCCAGTTGGCCTCCCACATGTTGAAGAAGCCCTCCTTCATGGGGTGCTCCCTAATGAGGTCTTCGTTCAGCGAGACGCCCAAGCCGGGTCCTTCTGGCGGATAGAAGTAGCCATCTTTCGGACGCGGTGTTCCCGGCACGGCATCCACCACCCAGGTCTCCGAAAAGTCGTCGAAGCACTCCTGGATTTTGAGGTTGGTGGTGCAGAAATCGAAATGGACGCTGGCCGCCGTGCATACGGGGCCGTTGGAGTTGTGCGGCGCCATCACCATCGACCGCACATCTGCCATGGCCGCGATCTTTTTCATCTCCATGATTCCGCCCGTGTGGATGACGTCTACCTGAAGGATGTCCGGCTGCCCATTCTCAATCACTTCGCGGCACCCGTAACGCGTGAGGCAGCGTTCGCCGGTGGCCACGGGAACGTTGACGTGGTCCACAACTTTTCTCAGCGAGGGCACGTCCTCCGGCGGGCAGGGTTCTTCAATCCAGCCAGGGTTGTAAGGTTCCAGCATGCGAGCCAGCTCGATGGCCGTAGCGGCGCTGAAGCGTCCGTGCATTTCAACGAAGATCTCAATGTCCGGGCCTACCGCTTCGCGTATGGCCGCTACCAGTTCCACAGACCGGGCTTTCTCTTGGCGAGTCAATTCCAGCGAGCCTGGACCAAAGGGATCGACCTTGAGGGCTTTGTAGCCTTTTTCGAGCACCACCTGCACGCGCTTCGCGAACTCCTCCGGCTTGCGCTCCACGGTGTACCAGGCGTTGGCGTAGGCTTTGACTTTTTCGTGGCAGCGCCCGCCCAGCAGTTTCCACACGGGTTGCCCCACGGCTTTGCCCACGATGTCCCAGCAGGCGAGCTCAATCCCGCTCATTACGGTGGTGGCGATCACGCCCCCGCGCCAGAATTCGTTGCGGTACATCCTCAGCCAAAGATCTTCGATGTTAAAAGGGTCCGAGCCAATGACGTGTCGGCGTGTGGCCCCCTGAACGTATCCGAGCACACCTTCCTCGCGGTTCTGAAGCGTGCATTCGCCTATTCCAACCAGCCCCTCGTCGGTCTTGACTCTCAGAAAAATGAGGTTTCGCCAGCTCGTTCCCAGGACCAGCGGCTCGACAGCAGTGATCTTCACGGGACCATCCTCCTCACGGGAGCCTGTTTTTCCGAACGGATGCCACGGCGCTCAGCGCGCCCGCGGAAAATCAGAAGCTCTAATTTAGCTCAAATGAAGGAAGGCGGCAACGGCAGGTTGCTTCCGCTGCGCTCTTGGGGGACGAAGGCGCCGCAAAACAAAGGCCATCGCAGAAGCGCAAACAACTCGCCCTCGACTGCATTTCGCGGCGTCCCGGCGGGTGAGGGTTGCTTATCGATGGCGCCCTTGAGCAGCGGCCTTGATCTACTGATAATACTGCGCGTTCACTTCGGTGTAGTTCTTTAGGTTCTCAGGGAGTTCGTCCACCGGGAATATCGCCGAAGCCTCGCAAACCGGCACGCATGCTCCACAGTCAATGCACTCGACCGGGCTGACAAAAAGCTGCGTCGCTTCAGCAAACTTGGATTCATCCTTACGCGGGTGAATGCAGTCCACCGGACAAACCTCCACACACTTCTCATCTTTCGTACAGTCCCCTGTTATTACATAAGCCATAACACCAGACCCCTTCGACCAATTAAGATATGCGGAGTCAAGCCACGCGGCAAATGAATGGCTTATCACCACCTCCGCTCGTGCCCGTATTTTGTAACACGGGCATTATTGCTAAGCAACTTTGGCTCCAAAGCACGCGTCGTCACCCTTTGATTCTAAGCAGCTTAGCGACAAGGCAAGGCAGTGGTGAGTTAAAGGCCACAGGGCTCGGAGTAACGACGCGTGAGAAATTGAGTGAGAAAACGGGTAAAAGGTACATCGGCTACAGACTAATTGCCTGATTAGGACTCTATGGTAATCTTGTCTTGAGGAGGACCGGCTGTGAGGATCTTAGTTTTGCAACATATCTCGTGCGAGACCCCCGGTATCTATGAAGACATCCTGGTGGAGAAAGGCGCTTCGATCCACCGGGTTGAAATCGACGAAGGGCAGCAACTCCCCGATTGGCGAGGCTTCGACGCCATCATCGCGATGGGCGGCCCGATGAGCGTGAACGACAACGCCACACTTCCCTGGTTGACTGCCGAAAAGCGCTGGGTCAGGGAGGCGGTGCTCGCCGGGCAGCCCTACTGGGGCGTTTGCCTTGGAGTTCAACTCCTCGCCGCCAGCCTGGGGGCGCGTGTCTACGCGGGGCCGAAGCCTGAAGTCGGAATCATGCCGGTCTATTTGACGAGCGCAGCCCATGACGATGCCGTCTTTTCCGCACTTCCTCGTGAGCTTCTCACCTTTCAGTGGCATGGGGAAACGTTTGACTTGCCCGATGGCGCGGTCCTTCTAGCAACTTCGCCCGCCTATCCAAACCAGGCCTTTCGGTGGAAAAAGAAGGCTTATGGGATCCAGTTCCATGTGGAGATCTCGGCTGACTTGGCGAAGCAATGGTCCCAAGTGCCGGCCTACAGGGCGGCGCTCGAACGAGTGTTGGGCGTGGGTGCGGCAACGAAGGTGGTCGGTGATGTCAGCCGAGAAGAAAAGGTGTTGCACTCTTATGCCCGGAGTATGTTTGAAAACTGGCTGCACGCCTGCGGGTTCACTTAATGTCCTGAGCGGGGGGAACAGTGACCGCAGAATCCCTGGACAAAGGCTTCTGGCTGGGGGCGCCGTTTCCGATGAGAGCGATTTCCCGATGGCCCTCAACACCTTATGGAGACCGACCGACTGGTCAGAAGGTTGAACGCAAGTACTTGACCTTCCGAGCTTTCTTGACAACCCTGAGCGTCTGGCTATAATTAGACTTTTCGGTTTTTGGAGGCCGCGGTGCGGATTCGAGTGGAAGAGTTGGAACTTCACCCCATCGTGGTCTCCAAGACGTACGCTTCCGGGGCACTCGACTACCATGGAACCGACTTCCGGCAGGCTGCTCCTTTGAAGGTCGATGCGGTCGCAGAACTAGTGGGGTCGGAAATCCGCATTCGTGGGAGCCTGGGAACGCGCTTGGAGGCTTGTTGTGACCGCTGCCTGGGTTCTGTGGCCATTCCGGTCGAGCAGGAGTTCGACCTTTTCTATCGGCCCGTATGGACCATTGCCCGCGAGGAAGAAGTCGAACTTCCCGAGGATGAGCTTGGGGTCGGCTTCTTTTCCGGAGACGGAATCGAACTGGCCGATGTCGTGACAGAGCAAGTGATCCTCGCCGTGCCCATGAAGGTCGTTTGCCAAACGGATTGCCGTGGTCTTTGCCCTGTTTGTGGGGCAAACTTGAACTTTGAAAAATGCGGCTGCCTGTCCGCCAAGGAGAACTCACCCTTTTCTTCCCTGAAGGAGGCCTAGGCGGGTGAGAACCTCAGTTGGGCATCTGCCGCCAGGCGGGGTCAGTTCGGAATTCATGGTCAAGCAGTGAGAGGTGTCAGGCGGTTTTCATTCTCCCGCTAAAGGACTTTTCTGAAGAGAGTTGAGGTTCTATGCCAAATCCCAAACGACGACATTCCAAGGCACGGCGGGACCGCCGGCGAGCTCATGACTTCCTGGATGTGCACTCGCTCGCTGAGTGCCCCCACTGCCACGAGAAGAAAATGCCTCACCAGGCCTGCCCACACTGTGGTTATTACCACGGAAGGGAAGTCATTCTGGTGAAGGAATCTGCCTGAGTTGCGGCGCGACAATCCTCGGGGCACACGAACGGCGCGCATTTCTTATCCAGCACCGGCAATCCACGGAGTGAGTTGAGTTTCATGCGACGCATCGCCATTGACGCCATGGGTACAGACTCCGCGCCCGGGCCGGAGGTTGAGGGGGCAGTGCAGGCGGCGCGTGAGGGGTTCGCGGAGGTTTTGCTCGTCGGACCTCAGGATGTGCTGAAGCGCGAACTGGGCCGCCGGGATGCCCGCAACCTTCCCATCGAGCTGGTCCATGCCAGCGAGGCCGTAACCATGGAGGATGCCGCCGCCAAGGCATTTCGCCGTAAGCGGGACTCCTCCATCCGAGTGGCGGCCCGCCTGGTTCGCGAACATAAGGCGGATGGATTGATCAGTGCTGGTAACACCGGAGCGGTGATGGCCACCGCAAAGATCGTGCTGGGAACCCTCGCAGGCGTGGACCGGCCGGCCTTGGCCGCCGTCTTTCCCACCTCACAGGGGAGGGCTGCCGTGTTGCTGGACGTAGGCGCAAACGTGGACTGCAAGGCCCATCACCTGGAGCAATTCGCCGTGATGGGAGAGGTCTACTATCGCGTGATCTTTGGTATGGAGAGGCCCCGCATAGGACTGCTCTCGATTGGGGAGGAAGAACATAAAGGGAACGATCTGACCCGCGAAGCCTTTGCCCTGCTCAAGCAGCTTCCCCTGAACTTTGTCGGCAACGTGGAGGGGCGGGACCTTTACAACGGGCGTGTGGAAGTTATCGTCTGCGATGGCTTCATCGGCAACGTGGCGTTGAAGATCAGTGAGGGCTTGGTTGAGACAGTTTCGAGCCTCTTGAAAGAGGCGCTTTCAAGTACCATGTCCGCCAAGGTAGGTGCCGTCCTGTCCCGAAGGGCCTTCAAGAACTTTAAGAAGCGGGTGGACTATTCAGAGTACGGCGGGGCCACTCTGCTGGGGGTCCGGGGCGTGTGCATCATTTGCCATGGTGGCTCCAACGCGAACGCCATCAAGAACGCCATCCGCGTTGCGGCCGAGTTTGCGGAGGGCCAAGTGAACGAGAAGATTGAGGGTCACCTGGCGGCAACCGCCATCGGACATGTACAAAGCGAGCGCGGTGTTGGAGCACAAGGAACGTAACCTGCCCGCACACAGTCGGGAAACGGCTAAGGTTGGTTTGGGAGTTTCTATGGAGCCCGCGGTTGGAATATTAGGGACCGGCTCTGAGCTGCCGGAAAGAGTGCTCACCAATTTCGATCTCGAGAAGATGGTCGATACATCGGACCAGTGGATTACGGAACGAACCGGCATCAAAGAACGCCGTCAGGCTGCTCCCCATGAGACCACTTCGACGCTTTCGGTAATGGCATCAAGAAAAGCTCTGGAGATGGCGGGAATAACCCCGCAGGACCTGGACCTGGTCATTTGCTCGACCATTTCTCCGGATATGCCCCTTCCCTCTACCGCGGCGTTAATCCAGCGCGACCTCGGTGCCAGGGCGTGCTGTGCCTTCGATCTCGCGGCGGCTTGCTCAGGCTTCCTGTTTGGCATGACGGTGGCCGAACAATTCATCCGTAATGGCACGTACAAACATGTCCTGGTCATCGGCGCAGAGTTGCTTTCGCGATACGTGGACTACAAAGACCGCGAGACCTGCGTGATTTTCGGTGATGGCGTGGCGGCAGCCGTGCTCGGGCCGGTCACCCCTCCCTCAGGTATTCTGGCCTCCGACCTGCATACTGAAGGCCTGTATGCGGACCACTTGTACATTCCCGCCGGAGGTACCGCGTCTCCGGCTTCGTACGAGACTGTGGCGAGGGGCGGCCATTACATTAAGATGCGAGGAAATGAGTTGTTCAAGGTGGCGGTTCGGAACATGGAAGAGGTGTCCCGGCGGGTCCTGGAGAAGGCGCAGGTTTGCCCAAACCAGATCGACCTCTTTATCCCACACCAGGCAAACCAACGCATCACAGAGGCAGTCCGGGAGCGGCTGGGGGTGGCCCCTGAAAAGGTTTACTCGAACATCAACCGCATCGGCAACACTTCGTCGGCCTCCATCCCCATTTGCATCGACGAGTGTGTGCGTTCTGGACGGCTTAAGAAAGGCGACTTGATCCTGATGGCTGCCTTCGGAGCCGGCGTCACTTGGGGCGCTGTTTTGATGCGCTGGTGAAGCGTAGACTGAGTACGAATGGTGCCGAAAATCGCTTTCCTTTTCCCCGGTCAAGGTTCCCAGTATTCCGGCATGGGCCGCGAGCTGGCTGAAAAGTTTCCCAGCGCGCGGCGCGCCTTCGAGGCGGCCGACCAAGCGCTGAGTTTTTCCCTTTCCAAGCTCTGCTTCAAAGGGTCCGCAGAAGATTTACAGCTTACCGCGAACGCACAGCCCGCGATTCTGGCCATGTCCGTGGCTGCGGCGGAGGTCTTACGCGAGAAAGGCATCCGAGCGGATTTTGTGGCGGGTCACAGCCTGGGAGAATATTCTGCCCTCGTGGCTGCCGGCAGTCTCTCGATCGAAGAGGCAGTGCGTTTGGTGCGCAAGCGTGGCCAGTACATGCAAGAGGCTGTGCCGGTGGGCCAGGGAACCATGGCTGCCCTGCTGGGGCTCGAGGCCACCGCAGTTGAGGAAGTCTGCCACGAGGCTGCGCAGGGGGAGGTGGTTTCTCCTGCCAATTTTAATTCCCCCGGACAAGTCGTGATCGCCGGCCATACGGGGGCCGTGGCGAGGGCCGTTGCATTGGCCCGAGCGCGTGGAGCCAAGGCCGTCATGTTGAACGTCAGCGCGCCGTTTCATTGTGTCCTGATGAAACCTGTTGGGGAGCGGCTTGAAAAGGATCTTGACCTCGTGCAAATCCGCGACGCGCAGATTCCCCTTGCCAACAATGTGGACGCGGAGTTGGTCCGGTCGGCGGCTCAAGTCCGCGAGGGACTGAAACGCCAGGTCACCGCGCCTGTCCGGTGGGACCAGGCGATGCGGGTTTTGCGGCGGGAAAACGTTGAATGGTTCATCGAGGTAGGACCGGGAAAAGTACTTTCGGGTTTACTCCGGCAAATCGATCGTCAAGCCCAATGCCTGCGAGTGGAGGACGTAGCCACGTTAAACGAAGTGCTGGCGCGGCTTGACGCTGGGTAGTGTCCCAATTCGAACGTAGGGCCGCCCCTCGGGGCGGCCCAGGCCGGGGCAAGCCCCGGGCCCTACATCCCGTACTAGGGGGAGTTATGTTTAGTCTGGAAGGAAGAGTGGCGATTGTGACGGGTGGCGCACAAGGTATTGGAAGGGCCATTGCGCTTAACCTCGCGGAAGGCGGAGCCAGTATCGCTCTGACGGATACACGCGCCTCCAAGCTCGATGAGGTCGTCAGGGAGATCGAGGACAAGGGCGGGAAGGCGATGAGATTCTGTGTGGACGTTACTAACCTCGAGGCCGTGCAGAAGATGGTGGACCAGATCCTGGAAGCCTGGGGAAAGGTTGACATCCTGGTGAACAATGCCGGCATCACCAGAGATAGCCTTGTCATGCGCATGAAGATCGACGATTGGCAAGCGGTCTTGAAAACCAATTTGGACGGATCCTTCTACTGTATCCGGGCGGTTTTGCCCAGCATGGTCCGTCAGCGTTACGGGCGCATCCTCAACATTGCTTCCGTTGTCGCTCAGGCGGGAAACGTTGGACAGGCAAACTACATTTCATCGAAGGCAGGAATTATCGGCTTGACCAAAGCTGTGGCGGCGGAGGTGGCGCGCCGGAACATCACGGTCAACGCGGTGGCGCCGGGCTTTATTGCCACTTCCATGACGGAGAATCTGCCTCCCGAGGTCAAGGAGAAGATGTTGAGCCTTATCCCCATGGGACGCATGGGAACGGACTCTGAGATAGCCGCCGGGGTGCGGTTCCTGGTCTCGGAGGAGGCTCGGTATATTACCGGGCACGTCCTCAATGTAAACGGCGGGATGTTTATGGCGTGAAGAGGGAAAGTAGTACATCCTGCTACAGGCCGGTCACGGTTCGTCAAAGTCCTAGGGAGGCCGAGAGCGGGGCAGGCCCCGAAGGGGCCTTCCGTGAGTAGCCGCAGTCCCGCAGGCGCGGGACTGCGGAGAGCAGAAGCGAGGGATTTACGCCAACCCCAACGGGGTTGATCCCGCAGGCGCGGGACCCCTTCAGGGCCGGTCAGGTTTTTCCCTCCCTTCGTGGGTTTCACCCACGGCTCACGGCATGCCCCTTCGGGGCAATTGCCGCACCGTTATTTCGCCTTGCCAAAACTACGGCTATTTGCAATGTTGCACTTCGAGGACGTTGACGCAATCCTGATAGTCCGGTGTTTGTCACTTGTCACTCGCCACTTGTCACTGTTAGAATGACCGCCCGCAAGTAATCGGAGGAGGAGAGAGCGATGGCATCGCCCGAAGAGAAGGTTAAACAAATCATAGTCGAACAACTTGGTGTGGATGAATCTGAGGTCACCCCCACGGCACATTTCGTGGATGACCTGGGAGCGGATTCCCTCGACATCGTGGAACTGGTGATGGCTTTTGAAGAGGCGTTCGAGATCGAGATTCCGGATGAGGACGCTGAGAAGATTCAAACAGTGAAAGACGCGGTTGAATACATACAGGCTCACATCAAGCCCTCGAAGAACTGACCCACCCAGGGCGAGCCTCCGCAGAAGGAGTAAAGCTTGACGCGTCGAGTTGTCGTTACGGGTGTGGGATTAGTGAGCGCTGTTGGAGTCGGCACGGAGGAGACTTGGCAAAACCTCCTGGCCGGCAAGAGCGGCGTTGCGTCCATCACGCATTTTGATACGACGGGTTTCTCCGCGACCATTGCGGCGGAGGTCAAGGGCTTCGATCCACTTCAGTATGTGGAGAAGAAGGATCTGAAGAAGATGGGCCTGTTCATTCAGTTCGCCCTGGCGGCATCCCAATTCGCCATGGAACAGGCCCAACTCAAACTCACTCCGCAGCTCGCGGACCGCACGGGTGTGTACATTGGGTCAGGCATCGGAGGGTTCGACGTGATCGAGCGGGAACACACGGCGCTGATGCAAGGAGGACCTCGGAAGATTTCTCCCTTCTTCATTCCCGCAGCCATCGTCAACCTGGCCGCTGGGTTTGTATCTATCCGGTGGGGAGCCAAGGGCCCCAATTCCGCCACCTGCACGGCTTGCTCATCAAGTACCCACGCCGTGGGAGATTCCTTCAAGCTGATTCAGCGCTGCGCCGCGGACGCGATGATCTGCGGAGGCACGGAAGCTGCTATCACGCCCATGGGGGTGGGCGGGTTTGCGGCCATGCGGGCGCTCTCGACCCGCAACCACGAGCCTGCAAAAGCCAGCCGGCCCTTCGACCGCGACCGGGACGGATTCGTCATCGGTGAAGGTGCGGGCATACTCATACTGGAAGAGTTGGGCTATGCCTTGAAGCGGGGCGCGCCGATTTTGGCGGAAGTAGTGGGGTATGGCATGTCCGGCGATGCCTTCCACATCACGCAGCCGGCGGAAGATGCCGGTGGCGCCGTGCGTGCCATGCAGAGCACTCTGGCAGATGCCAACGTTCGACCGGAACAGGTGGAATACATCAACGCGCACGGCACATCCACACTTTACAACGACCGGCTGGAAACCGTGGCGATCAAGAAGGTGTTTGGTGCCCACGCCGCCAAACTGCCTGTCAGCTCGACCAAGTCGATGACCGGTCACCTGTTAGGTGGCGCGGGAGGACTGGAAGCAGGCATCACGGTGCTTGCACTTCGCGATCAAATCCTGCCTCCTACCATTAATCTCGAGAAGCCCGATCCGGAGTGTGATTTGGATTACGTCCCAAACCAATCTCGCAGAGTGCCCCTCGAGTACGCCATGTCGAACTCCTTTGGATTTGGCGGAACGAACGCTGCCTTGCTCTTCAAACGCTACCAGGGTTAGACTGTGCCCAAACTCTCGCAGGAGTTAATCAGCGCCCGTGAAAATCGTCGTTTGCCTCAAGCAGGTCCCTGCACGTGATTCCATCCTCCGCCTGAACCAGGCGGCAACCTGGATTCAGGAAGCCGATCTCAGCTTTGAAATCAACGAGCCGGACATCTATGCACTCGAGGAAGGGCTGCGCCTGAAGGAGAAGCAGGGTGGAGAAGTGGTGCTCTGTTGTCTGGGTCCCGCGCGCGCGCAAAAGGCCATCAAAGAAGCGCTCGCCAAAGGAGCTGATAGGGCCCTCCATCTGGATGACGCTGCCTTTGAGGGCCTCGATGCCTATGGCGTCGGACTCGCCTTGTCACGGGCCATTCAGGAGGAAAAGCCGGATCTCGTTTTAACCGGCCTACAGTCGGACGATTTCGGCTTCGCTCAAACCGGAGTCATACTCGCGGAGTTGCTGGGTCTGCCGCACTCCACCATCCTTATGGAAATCCAGGTGAACGGTGCGACGCTCAAGGTGAAGCGGGAGCTTGAAGGCGGCTGGTTTCAGTGGATTGAAATGCCCCTCCCTGCGTTATTGACGATCCAGTCAGGCATTAATAAGCCGCGTTACGCCACGCTCAAGGGAATCATGGCGGCAAAGACGAAGCCCATCCGGAAGTTGGCTGCAGCCGACTTGGGTTTGAGCCAGGGGGAGCTTGCGCCTCGACAGCGGGTTTTGAAGGTGTACGTGCCGGCCAAGGCGACCCAAACAGAGTTCTTGCAAGGTAGCCCCAAGGAAATTGCCGCACGCTTGGTCGATAAACTAAGGAATGAGTCTCGGGTGATTTAACTGCCAAGGAGGCTTACAATGTTTGTCCACATATGGAGAATGCGCGCACGAAAAAAGCGAACCAAAGATTACGAGAGCTTCGGACGGCAAGTGACGCTGGCAGCCCTCAAGAAAATCGATGGCTGCCAGGAGGCTTACTTTATCAAGGTCTTCGAGGCCCGCAAGCCTGAATACCTCTGGGTGGTCTTCTGGCGAGACCAAAAAGCCCTCGAAGCGGCTCGAGCCAACCCTGTCTGGCGTGAACAGAAAAGGAAATTTGAGGCGGGCAAATTCTACAAGACGATTCCACTCGAGCTGGTGTGCGAGTGCTTGGGCTCATTTGGCGGCTCACCCGCCCGAAAGCCCAAGAGGATTGCCAGGCCATCGAAGCCGAAAATGCAGCAAGAACAACCCACAGAGCCTGAGACTCCTGACGCGGGCCTTGCGGATTCGACCCCTGAAGGCGAGTAAGAAACCAGTAGCGCGGGGGCCTGCCCCGGTCCCGCGAGGTGGGGTGGGTCCCGCTCCCGCAGAGCGGGACCAAGACCCCGACAGATCGGGGCAAGTTGGGCGTGCTACCTCCACCCCGCCTCGAAAGATCGACCCTCCAATAATGATGGCGGCTCGATTTTTTGCGGTAAGCACCTAAAGGGAGGGCGGGGAAGACCGGACACACAGAGAGAGAGGGACTTCCGTGCTCGTCAGTCTTTGACCTGAGAGGCATGGGAAACGGACATGGCTGAATCGGTTCTGGTTTTCGCAGAGCAGCAAGCGGGCAAGTTAAGCCGACCCACATGGGAAGCCATGGCGGCCGGGCAGCGGCTTGCTCAGGACCTCGGTGGTTCAGTTTCTGCTGTCCTTTTGGGCCACAATGTTGCGCCCCTCGCCTCAGAACTTGCCGCCCTCGAGCTCCAGGAAGTACTGTGCGTCGATTCCCCCTTGCTCGCCGACTACACGGCGGACGCCTACGCGCACGCGCTCCGGGAGGTTGTCCAGCAACAGAAGCCTCGTTTCGTGGTTTTCAGCCACACCTACCTGGTGCGCGATTTCGCTCCAAAGCTGGCGACATCGCTGCATCAGGCGTTGGTGAGTGACTGCCTGGGCTACCGTTGTGAAGGCGAGAGGCTGATCTTCGTGCGGCAGGTTTTCCAGGGGAAATTTGCTGCCGATGTGGAGTTTGCCGGGGCGCCGCCGCATTTCGTCTCTTTCCAGGCCGCAGCCTTCCGAGAGGACTCTGTGCGACGCGGGACTGCTTCCGCCAAAATCACATGGGCCCCAACCACTCTTTCAGCAGACACCATCCGGACCAGGCCCGGTGAGCGTTTTCGTGAGGCCAAGCAGGCAGTGGATCTGTCGCAGTCGGAGATCATCGTTGCGGTAGGGCGCGGCATCAAGGCTCCTGAAAACCTTGAACTGGCCAAGAAGCTGGCGGAAGCACTGGGCGCCGAAATCGGCGCCTCCCGTCCGATCTGTGATAGCGGGTGGCTGCCGATGGACCGTCAAGTCGGCAGTTCGGGGCAGACCGTGGCCCCCAAACTGTACTTGGCACTGGGAATCTCAGGCGCCATCCAGCACATGGTGGGGATGAAGGGCTCGCATACGGTGGTGGCCATCAATAAGGACAAGGAAGCGCCGATTTTTGAGGTCGCAACTTACGGCGTTGTGGGAGATCTTTTCGAAATCGTCCCGGCTTTGACGCAGGAAATCAAGAAGCTCAAGGCCAGCTAGCACAATTTAGCCTAGTCGACTTGCGAATGCCGCGGACGCCGGATGTAGAAGCCATTCTGGCCATACGCCAGCGTACTACCGGCGTGGTTTTTGACCGCTACCGGTTACATCGAGACGAATCGATTGTCAATGGCTCTCTGGAGCGTCTTCGCAAACGTTTCCCAGGAGCAGCCGATACTCCCCGTTGCCAATTCACAACCCGCAACCGCAACATCTTCCTTTGCGGGCGGCGCTGCCATCGTGAGTGGAGCCGCGCTTCGCATCTGTTGGAGTGTCTGCGCAAGATACTGCGTGCGCACGAAGTACTGTCTTGTGCCCGGCTGCTGCCACAGCGAAAAGATGAGCGCGCCTCCGGGCGGCGTGTCGTCCGGCTGATACCCTGGCAAGTGCCAGGAAAGGCCGAGCATGCCGGAAAGATTCGACAGGTTTGTGTCGTGGCCCGACAAGATCAAGACCGCGGCTCCCGGACGGCCCAGCGCTCCCGGCACTGCCTTCCCGGTTGCCGCCTGCTCCATCGACCGCAACACATGATCCAGAAGGTTGGAACCCCTTGCCCGTGCGAGATAGAGGGTGCGCCGCGTTAGATCGTCATACGCCGCATGCAGTTCGAGGACGCGGAACAGGACATCCGCGTCGAGGCGGCCCCAGCCGAGATCTTTCCCCTGCATGCCATCAGTGTATTCGAGCAACAGATCCTCACTGAGGGTCGACGCAACACTCAACTGTTCATTTAGTTGCACGGACTTTCCAGTTATGGAAACACTGATCTCCTCCGGAAGTTTGATCAGTTTCTTCGGTGCGCTTCCTCCTCCCGCCAACACAAACTGAAGTGCCTCGAAAGCGGCTCGATGCAAATCCAAGAAGTGCTCTGGATGGTCCCCCAGACGCTCCCGCACAGCCTTTGCGGCGATTTCCCAATCCGGCTTCGCGATGCCGGCCGAGATGGGGTCGAAAAGCGCGTCCCGGCTGCCCTCCGGCTCCGAATGGACGGCGACTGGGCAGCCAGGCAACAAAGTCTCCGCCAGAGCGCGCCCGGTCTCGATCGTACGCTGGTCCGTGTCCGCATGAACATAGATTCGTCCCACGTCTCCACATCCCTGTTGACTCAGCAGACGCTCGCCCGACAGCCACTCCCGGTAGTAGGCCCCCATGAGCTTCATGAGGGCTCTGCCATGCGGCGTAAGGTTGCCCGGAGGAACGCCCCATTCCGGCCACGCCTCGGCCGCGTACTGATTGAGGCGCTCGGAGTTCCAGGTTGGTGAGCGCACTCCGTGCCGGCTGATGATGACCAGGTAACGCAGTTGCGGAGGTGGGGCGGCGCCGGCGGCTACAATGCCGACGCCCACCGCCCACGCCGCCGTGAGCAATGCCGCCGCTCGTAGACGTTTCAACACAACTTCACGATTCAGTCCAAACATTCAGCACCCGCCCGCATCGCGAACAAAACGCTCACCACAGAGCGCACAGAGACCACAGAGAAAAGTCCTTTTTTATCCGCGTCTGTTCTCCGTGACCTCTGTGGCCTCTGTGGTTGACGGTCTCTATCGGCCATAAACCAAAACGCGGAACGTTCCCGGAACGGCCCTCTGCTGCGGACGCGGTTGGCCTGCGGCCGAGGTTGCAGGGGGACCAAAATCTGCGGTGTCCAGAAATAGGTTGTGTGTCTTGGTATCGAGCCCCATGGTCTTGGCACCGAACTCGGTCTTGACCGTCTCAACCTCGCTGAACTTGTCAGGTGAGTCTTCGTGGAAGATATGGATCATACCCTCGCGGGTTGAGCAGAAGATCATGCCTGTTTCAGGTTCATAAGCGGCGGCATCCACGCCCGCCGAGATTGGGAACGATTGGATAACCTTTCCGCTGTCGGCGTCCATCGCTACGAGCATTTGCGGGTTGCGGCCGGCGCTGAACAGCCGCCGGTGCTTCGTGTCCATCGCGAGGGCCGTGGGCCTTCCGGCGGGGGCAACCGGCCGACGCGATTTGATGGTGAGCGCGAGGGAATCAATGGCAACTACCTCGTTCTTGTCTTCCATATTGACGTAAACAGTTCCCCTCCCGTCGGCGACGGCGAATTCAGGAGCTCCACCCAGCTTGATGGTCCCTACCACGGCGCCACTCTTGGCATCGATCACCGTGGAACTGTTGGGGTCTCCATTCATGGCAAAGACGCGCTTGGAGGCAGGATCGTAAACAACGGAGTCGGCGTCGTTGTCGGCCTTCGCCTCGCCGGTCACCTTGAGGGTCTTGAGATCGAAAAAGATCACTTTTCCCTGGGCTCCGTCGGTGATAAATCCCCGCCCGAACTCGCTGGCGATGGCAACTCCGTGGTCCTGTTTCAAGCCCGTGATGTTGCCGATGAGGCGGCCGTTGTCGGCGTCGATGACTTTAATCTCCGTCCCATGCGACAGGTAGACGCGACGCGCCGAGGGGTCGACCGTAATATAGTCGAAATACTCCCGGGTACTACCCTCTGCTGGACCGAAAGTGTATTTGCTGAGCAGGTGATAACTGCCTGTCGCCGCTAGGGCAAGAGCAAAAGCGCTGAGCAGGACAAAAGACACGCTAGGGGCAAGACGTCTGAGGCCAGATGACAGGTTCATATGAAACCCTCCCTTTAATTGACGGCCGGGGTTAAGCTTTCTTAATCAACCCCTGGTTGGGTCCGTATTATAACCCCCTTCGGTGGCATCCGCGCCGGTGGCGCCGACGGCTACAATGCCGGCACCGACCGCCCACGCCGCCGCGAACCAAACCACTGTTCGGAAACGTCTCAACACGATCCTCCGATTATAGCGATAAATGACGAACCGGCGCCGGAGAAAACGGTGTTTCCGGCGCCGGCCGCATCGTTTGGGTGCGACAGATGATGCAGTCTCCGCTAGAAGGTCAGCTTCAACGCGAATTCCAACTGCCGGGGAGTTCCTGAGCCTGTGTTATCGGGCGCAAAGCTGTCGTTGTTGCTGTTGAAGTTCACGGTTGTATTAATCTGGCCGAAGTTGTTGCTGGAAATATCGATGGTCGGATCAGCGTACTGGTCGTGATTGAACGCGTTGAAGGCTTGCGCGACGATCTGCAAGCTGAACCGCTCGCTGATCCTGGCCGTCTTGCTTAGCGAGATGTCCGTCTGCCAGGTGATCGGGGCGCGGATGAGTCCTCGTCCTGCGCTCCCCCAGGCGAAGTCTGCCGGTACGGCGAAAGGGCTGACCGGCGTACCGTCCGCGAGGTAGGTCTCGCTGATCCAGTTATTGGGGTTCTGGTTGGCTGGGATCAACGGGACGCCGGGAGCCAAGTCGGGCCGCTGGTCGGAGCTCGAATTGCCATCGAGCAGGGAGCTTGAAGAGCGATCCACCGTAACGGTGAGCGGGTGTCCGGTATGGAACGTTTGGATGCCGCTCAGTTGCCAGCCGCCCAGGACCTTACCGGCGAGGCCATCTCCAGCGAGGAAGCGTTTGCCGGGGCCGAAGGGCAGATCGTAGACCGAACTCACCACCAGGTTGTGGCGAATGTCATAGACGCTGGGGCCGCGGTCGCACAGGCGGCAGTTGGCGTTCTCGGGCGCATTGGACTCACCGCCGCCGATCGAGCCGTCGTTGATGGAGTGTGACCACATGTAGTTGGTGGCGAACTGCCAGCCAGCGGTCAGGTGCCGTTGCAGGGAGATCTGAAGGGCGTTGAAGGTGCTGTTGCCGTCGTTGTGCTTGATGTCCACCTCTCCCACTCCGGCGAGCTGACGAGTGCAGATTCCGGCTTGGCGCTCAGCTAGGGTGTTATCGCAGAGGTTGATGTAGTTCCGGGCGAAAAGGCGGTGGCCAACCGTTCCGAAATAACCCGTTTGAAGAACGAACTCGTGAGGCAGCGACTGCTGAACGGAGAGCCCCCACTCTTCAGCGTAGAGGTCGCGGCGGCTGCGATCCAAAGCACGTGGTGTCCGGCCGGTGGTCGAGGCCAGGGGAATGAAGGGAGCGATGGAATAACTAAGGTTCGCCACGTCGGACGAGGTCAGCGAGATCGCGTCGGCATTGCTTTCGAGGCCCGCGTTGAGATCGTCGTTCTGGCCAGCGCCGCTGTAGATGCCGTAACCGGCGCGAATCACCGTCTTGTCGTGGAAGCGTGTCGGCGACCAGGCAATGCTGAGGCGTGGGTCAAAGTTGCGATAGTCGGGAAAGAAGAACGCGCTTCCTTGGGGGCAAATTCCCGGATCATTGGGAACCGCGCTGGCGCAGCGCTGGATATCGAAGATGCGGCTGCGGCCGTGCGACTCCGTGATGGGCGCGTAGTATTCCCAGCGCAGGCCCATATTCAGGGTGAAGTTGGGACGGAGTTTCCATTGGTCCTGGAAATAGGGAAGGATGAAAGTATGCCGCAGGCCCATGCTCCACCAGCCGCCCTTGAGGGTGAAGCTGTTGAGCTGGTCGTTGATCAGGTTAGCGTCGCCGTTGCCGGTGAAGTCTAACCCGTATTCTTCGTCTGACCCTGATTCAGCCAGATGCGCCGGACTTCGCCGCCCAGCTTGAAGGTGTGTCGCCCGTGTTGAATGGTGAGATTGTCGATGTATCCGAAGGTCGTGCCCACCTCGTGGTCAGTGCTGTTGTTGTTCAGCCCCTCGAAATTGTCGGTGCTCACCGAGTAATTCTGGCTGAAGGCGCCCACCTGCGGATTGTGGAAGGGGGCGCGGTTGAGGCCGAACTTCACTTCATTGAACACGTTGGGCAAGAAGGTGTGGGTAAGGCTGAGCGCGTAATTTTGGGGATGGGTGTTGATCTGCTGCAGGTCGAAGAGGTTGTTCAGTGGCGCCGTGGTAAAAGAGTTATCGTAGACGCCGCGGAGATAGAACTGGGTCTTATCGCTGAACTTGTGGTCGACGCGGAACATGGTGCTATCCTCGCGGATCTGAATCGCTCCCAGGTGCGTGTATTCGTCGATGTCCTGGCAGGGCGGCCCCGGGTTGAAAGTGCAAGTAGAGACCTGCCCGGCGGGAAAGGCTTGCACAATGGGCGCCATTTGGGGCGATGTCACCATGATCTGGGCGTCAAGTGAAGCGCTGGGAACGAAGGCGTGCTGCGTCTGGCCTCGAAACTGGCGGATGCCCTCGTAGTTGACGAAAAAGAAAGTCTGGTCCTTAGCGATTGGCCCGCCGAAGCTGCCGCCGAACTGGTTCAGCCGGAAGGGAGGAACCTTGGTGGGACCTGTCACGGTAGGGTCCGGATCAATGTCCAGGAAGGAACGCGAGTCCAAGGCGCTGTTGCGCAGGAACTCGAACAAGTCGCCGTGAAATTGGTTAGTGCCTGACTTGGTCACGATGTCGACCTGGCCGCCGGCCCCGGCGCCGTACTCCGCATCGTAGAGCGCCGAGTTCACGCGGTACTCATCGACGGCGTCCTCTGATACCTGAAGGCGTGTGGTCGACTTCTGGGCTTGTTCCTGGATGCCGGTGGCGTCGACACCATCGAACATGTAATTGTTGTCGTCGCGGGCGCGGCCGGCAAAGCGAATGGTGCGCTGGTTGCCACCGCCGTCGTCGATGGCGCCTGGGGCTAGAACCAGCAGGTTGGCCCAGTTGCGGCCATTTACAGGAAGGTCTTCAATGGCGGCGCCTCCTACGACGCCGGCCATCTCCGCCGAGTTGCGGTCGAGCAGAGGCGCCGTGGACTTCACTTCCACGGTCGTGGCTTGGGCCGCGACCTTCATCCGGGCGTCCAGGGTCAGCATCTGGCCGACCCGAACGACCACTCCCTCATTGCGGACAGTTTCAAAGCCGTCACGAGAAAAGACAATCGTGTACCCTCCGACAGGGAGCGCGGGGATCGCATAGATGCCTTGCTGATTCGTGACCACCTCCCTCCCCGTACCGGTTTCCGTGGACACAGCCCTAACCCTCACACCGGGAATCACGGCGCCGGACGGATCAGTCACAGTTCCATTCAGGCTGGCGCGATCGATCTGGGCGAACAATGAAGGTAGGGAGAATGACAGAATCAAGAGGCTTAGGATAAGTTTGTGGCGAGAATGCATGGTGCTCCTTTCATCATCAAGAGGCCTGGAGTTGTAACTCCGGCCCACGCGGCGGGCGTGTCACCGAAAACGTCGGCCACATCTGCCTCGCAAACCGCCGCCAGCGATACATGCTGTGTTGGCGTGGTCCGACTCTCTCAAGACTATTAAGCGCTGAGAGGATGAAATGGGCATCACGCTTGTGTTACGGGGTGATTAATTCACGCAACGCGGTGACACGCCGGAAAGATTCTCCGCGCGTCGCGGGAGACCGGGTCCCATCCGGAACCGGACCTCGACGCGTGCTATGGGATGTGTTGCAATTGCGGATCTGGTAGGGTGGCCTTTTTCTTGGGCGCCGCCTTTTTGACGACACACAAGTAACCAGGCGCCAAGTCTCGTGGATGCGTGATGAAGACAGTGGTGTCCGCAGAGGCTGGTGTATCCAAGAGCCCCGCTTCAGTTTAATAGAGCAGCTTGAGGGAGACCTGGATCTGGCGCGAGGGCCCGGCGGTTTGGCTGATGATGCCGAAGCCCGAGCCGACCACGACGTTGGAAGGCAGTCCAAAGTTAACGAGGTTAAAAACATTGAAAAACTCGGCGCGAAACTGCAGCGCGATGGGTTCGCCCCTACTGCGGTGGGCAAACTCCGTGTGCGTGATATCAAAGATGGAGGGGCCTTTTTCAGCACCGGGATTGCGCGGACCCTGCGGCGGCGTCTGGAGGATGGTGTTCGTGCCCGAACCAAACAACCCTGGCAATGGGGTACTTGAATCGTCGAGCGATTTCGACCAGGTATAGTTCGCCTGGAAACCCAGGCCTGCTCGGGGAGAGGTCTTGGACAAGGCAGCTTGGAGGGAATGGAAGGTGGAATGGGAACGCGTGGTCATGAGGCTAATGGGGCCAACCCCGCCCATACGATTGCCAGCAGAGGCAGTCAGGCGTATGCTATCGGTCGGTCGAGGTCTGAAAACGGAAATGTTGGATAACAGCAAGAGGCGGACAGCCCTATCTGACCTCGCCACGTCAGAATCTCGTGTTGCGGAGGAGGCTGGGCGTAATTCTGCTGAGGAGCGTTACGATGCGATGGCGCAGTTTGAACGTGCTGCTAGGTTTCATACTGAGCTTTGCCTTTGCAGGCCTGCTTTACGGCCAACGCGCCGGTCGCGGCATCATCACGGGACTCGTGTCTGGCCCCGCGGGTGCTGCTGTTCCCGACGCTACTGTGACAGTTACTGGCGAAGTGAGTGCCTTTAAGTTTGTCGTCAACACCTCAAGCGACGGCAACTACGGAACACCTCTACTGGACCTGGGCACGTACACGGTGCAAGTGGAGAAAACCGGTTTCAAGACTTACATCCGCAAGGGAATTGAGATCACCAGCGGCATCGAGTATCGGCAAGATGTGATCCTCGAACTCGGCGCCGTAACCCAAACCGTGGAGGTGAAGGCGGCATCGGAAATGATCAACGTGCAGACCGCTGACATCGGCCACACCCTCAACCAGAGGTATTACCAGGACCTTCCTGTGGTCATGGGGACGGACGTTCGCCTGGCAGAGAGCATGCTAGCGGCGCAGCCGGGCTACACTCCCGTGGAGCCAAACGGCGACCCGATGTTTCGTGGCAGCGCGTTCAACTCGCGCATTAACGGCGGCCAGACCATGTCGGTAGAAAGCTATATCGACGGCGCGGCTTTCGGCTATGCCAATGGCCACAACGAAACCCAGGAAAGCAGCCCACCCATTGAAGCCATTGCCGAAATGCGAGTCGATACCGGCACCTTCTCGGCCCAGTACGGCCACACCAGCGGCGGCTTTATCGAGTACACCACCAAGTCGGGCACGAATCAATTTCACGGAAGCGTGTACGAGTATATGGGCAACAAGGTGCTCAACGCTCGTGATTTCTTCGCCCCTTCCCGCGTACCTTTCCAGAACAATTCCTACGGTGTCATGGCAGGCGGGCCGGTCGTGATCCCGCACCTTTACAACGGCAAGAACCGAACTTACATCTTCGGCAATCTGGACATGACGAACCTCAGAACCGGCGTGGGGGTCAACTTTGACGAGACGGTCCCAAGCGCTCTGGAGAAGGCAGGCGATTTCAGCGAGCTTCTCAGCTATGGGGCGGGGGCCGGAACCCAATCTGCGACTTGCGGAGCGAGCGGGAGCTCGGCCTGCGTCGATGCTCTGGGGCGGCCCATCGACAATGGCCAAATCTATGACCCCTCCAGTATACGGATGGTCACGAAGGGCGCCGTGGATCCTGTTACGGGCATAACCGCTATTGCCACGGCGGAAGTTCGTGATCCGATCCCAGGCAATATCATTTCTAATGCTCCCACCGCTCATGCCCTGCTTAGCGCGGTAGGTGCCAAGGTTAATGCGCTCCAGCCAAGTGGGCAGAAGCCGGGGATTGCGTACAACGCTCTCGGAACCGCCTACGGAGACCCCAACGGGCGGCTCGATCCCAAGACGTTTCTGCTGCGCGTTGACCATCAACTCAAACCCAACCTCAAGATGTACACCACCTGGTATCAAAACTCGCGGCCTGCTATCCGCAACTGCGCTGGACCACAGGGATGCAACACGCAATATAATGCAGAATCGGACCCGCAGGCCAACACCACATACATCGGACCTGGTTTCTACCAGCGCGTCTCCGTGCGGAATCTCCATCAACAATTCGACTGGGTGATCCGCCCGAATCTGTTCAACCACGCAACGGTCGCGTATGACCGTTGGTATATGGGCAGTTATGGCTTGTCCGATGGCGTGGGCTGGATTCAGGATTTGGGGCTCGAGGAAAGCAATGGGAACTACATTCCAACCTACGGCCCCAATGGCAAGTCAGGGGCTTTCCCGACCATAAACTGGAACAGTGGTTGGGCTCCGGGAGTATCTTCGGACGGCAACGGCGTGATCAGAGGGTTCGAGACGACCAACCGCTGGCAGTTCCTGGACGACCTCTCCTGGATCAAAGGCAAGCACACGCTCAAGATAGGCGCTGAGTACCGGCACCACCAGATCCCGCAAGACGGATGGAATCGGGCAGTAACCGGTACCTGGAATTTCGATCCAGCCGAAACTGCTGGCATCGATTCGGCCGGGAGTCTCAAGAGCGGCGTCTCGGGCGATTCTTATGCTTCGATGCTTTTAGGCCAAGTGGACAGTGCAAATTTCGTGGCCTTCCAGCCGGGGACTTGGCGCGAAGTTTATACGGCCGCGTTTATCAACGACGGGATCAAGGTAACCCCCAAGTTGAGTGTGACCATTGGTCTGCGGTACGACTACCTGTTCCCGAGGACGGAGGCGCACGACCGTTATTCCACCTTCAGTCCTACAACCCCGAATCCTGAGGCGAGTGACATCCCCGGCGCTATGCTCTTCGCCGGCACCGGCCGGGGGCGCACGGGCAGTAGGACCTTCGAGACCCCCTTGAAGAACGACTGGGGGCCACGCCTCGGCTTGGCTTACCGAATTACCAAGAAGGACGTTATCCGGGCTGGGTACGGAATGTATTATTCGGGCGTGTCCTTCAACTATAGTGGGCCCGGAGGGTACCCCGACGTGGGCATCGGAGCTACCTATCCCACGGCGGCTAACCTGACCGCGGGACTTTACCCCGCTTTCTATTGGGATGGTGGGGGTACTTGCCCCAGCTACCTGACAGGCACCGGTACGGGTTGCGGCTTCCCCGTATCGCACGTCATTCTGCCACCTGAGATCGGCCCCTCAATCGTTAATGGCGAAAATGCCAGGGGTGTCCACCCGGATAGCCTCAACTTGCCCCGATATCAGAACTGGTCTTTCACCTACGAGCGCCAGCTCACTGCCAACAGCACCTTTTCGATTGCGTACGTCGGCAACCGCGGAACCCGCCTGCCCATGAACGGCAACGGACTAGGGCCGGGTACGAACATGGGTTACCCCACCTACCTGTCCTACGGGGCCACCGCGCTGAGCTCTGACATCACCTCAGCAACAGCACAGGCTCTCCCCGCGGTTGAGGCAATGCCTATGTACGGCGGCCTTCATTTACCCTTCGCGTCGTACACCGGCAACGTGGCCCAGGCCCTGCGACCATTCCCGCAATATACAAGCGTCACCTGGCGCAGTGGTTTCCCAGGCGGCTTCAGCGACTACAACGCGCTCCAGACGCAGTATGAAAGGCGCTTCTCGGCCGGACTGCAACTGCGGGTGGCTTACACTTGGTCCAAACTCATCAACAACGGCGCGGAGAACGCTCTGATCTGGAGCGCCCCGGTTCAGAACCCGGTGAACGTCGCCGCCGAACGCGGCCTAAGTGGGGATGATGTTCCACACACGCTGGTCCTGTCTTACACCTATGCCTTGCCCTTCGGGAAGGGCCAGCATTGGGTTAACCAAGGCGGGGTGGCCAACCAAGTGATCGGTGGCTGGCATTTCGCTGGGATTCAACGCTACAATAGTGGGCGGCCAGTCAACGTCACTATGGCGGACGATGTGGCTAGCTTTATATGGAACACTCAGAAGCGTCCCAACTATTTGGGCGGTGGCTGCTGGAAAGGTGGGAGTTTCGACCCCGCAGTGGATACCTACCTCCAGCCTAGCGGTTGGGCAGATCCGGGCGACCTCGTACTCGGCAATGCCGCGCGGACTGGTCCCTGCCGCGACTTCCCTGCGTTTAATGAGGATTTCAACCTCTTCAAAGAATTCCCCATCAGACACGAGCACGTCAAACTCCGGTTTGAGACGCAGTTTGGCAACGCCTTGAACCGGCATTTCCTCTGCAACCCTTCTAACACCGGCCCGACCTCCACGTGGGGCGCTCCCCGCTTCGGAACGGTGGTCGATCAGTGCAACCAGCCGAGGCACGTTGACTTCGGGTTCAAACTCTATTGGTAGATTGACATAAGATTTACTCCTCTTAATAGAGCAGCTTGAGGGAAACCTGGATCTGGCGCGAGGGCCCGGCGGTTTGGCTGATGATGCCGAAGCCCGAGCCGACCACGACGTTGGAAGGAAGTCCAAAGTTAACGAGGTTAAAAACATTGAAAAACTCGGCGCGAAACTGCAGCGTGATAGGTTCGGTACCACGGCGGGGGGCAAGCTCCGTATCCTTGGTCAGCGCCACGTCGAAATTGTGCAAACCGGGCCCCCGAAAGGTATCGCGACCAAGCATCCCGAACCTGCCCTGGTTGGGACCTGTCCCTCCCAGCAGATGGATGGGGATGGAAAAGAACGACGGGTTCGCGTCGCCGAGGCCGAAATAGTCCTCGCGAATTTTGCGGCGGGTGGAGAAAACCGGGTGCCCCACTTGGTCGGGCCGGTCGGCGCTGTTCACGCCCATGCCGGTTTGTTGCACCCCCGAGTAAACCGAGAAGGGAAGGCCGCTGGCGAGCGCTGTGATGTTCAGGAATTGCCAGCCGGAAGTCACCTTCCGCCCCAGTGGCCGCAAGAAGCCAACGCGGTCGAAGGGCAGTTGCTGGATGAGGCTGAGGGAAAACGCCTGCGTGATGTCGAAAATGGAGAGGCCTTTTTCAGCACCGGGATTGCGCGGGTCCTGCGGCGGCGTCTGGAGGATGGTGTTCGTGCCCGAGCCAAAGAACCCTGGCGCTGGGGTACTTGAATCGTCGAGCGATTTCGACCAGGCGTAGTTGGCCTGGAAACCCAGGCCGGCACGGGGAGAGGTCTTGGACAGGCCGGCCTGGAGGGAATGGAAGGTGGAATGAGAGCGCGTGCCCATGAGGGTGACGGGACCAACCCCGCCCACCGCTTGCCCCGTCGCGTCAAAACGCGTAAAGGGCGCGAACCCGGCGGTGGCGCCACCGTAGCCATTGACATTAACCAGGTCGGCAAGTTTCACCCCGGCTGTCCCCACGTAGGAGGCGCTGAACTTCAAATCTCCGAATTCGTGCTCCAGGCCCGCCGTGTAGGTCTCGATGTAGCCGTTTCGGAAATCCTGGGCCATGCCGACCAGCGGGTAGGGACGAAACGGCTGTCCGGGGGCTTCTGCGGCCAAATCCTCGGCCAATCGCACCACGTCAAGTTCGGTATTGGGGGCCACGTTATCGCTGGGCTGGCCGGGCGGAAATACGGGCTGCCCCTCGGCAGTGAGCATCACCGGGATCTTCAGGGGAGTTACCTTGTTCTCGAAGGGGACCGGCGTTCCGGGCAGGGCAACGACAAGCGGAATGACCACAAACGGAGTGCCGCCCGTCAGCATGTTGTCCATCCAGAGATTCACCAGCACGGTGGTGATGGCCCCTGCGGCGTGGAGAACGGTCTTACCGGTGGCATTCCAGTCGAGTGACAGTCGCGGTCCCCAGCCGTGCCAATCGAAGCTGTAGGGCGGTTGTGGGTTTGCCAAGAACTTGAGTTGTGCATCGGAATCCCAGGAACGGGCGGAACTCCCGTCAGGCCGGACAAAGATGGGGCTTGCGGTAAGTCTGTGGCCGGCATGAATGGGAGTCGTCACTTCGTAGCGCAGGCCGTAGTTGAACATCAGCCGAGGAGAAATCTTCCAGGCATCCTGAAAGAAGAAATCGTAGGCCTCACGCCGTACCGCTACTTCTCCGATGTGGGTTCCCTGAGCAAACATGGGTGGAGCGACGGAGATCGTATAAGAGTGCGGAGCGCCGGTCAGGAAGCTGGTCAGCGTATCCGGCAGTTGGTCTCCGATGTGGATATCGTGCTGGCCGCTCGAGGAAGGTATGTCCTCGGGCGCGTAGGAGGGCCCGCCCCCGAACGTATAGGCGCCATTGGGGTTCATCCCAAAAAGCGTTGTGTCGCGGTTGAAGCGAGCTTCGGCGCCCCACTTGAAAGTGTGCTTGCCATCCACGTAGGTGAAATTCTGGCGGGCCTGGAAGAGGTTTCCAAAAGCCGCCATGAGGGACCCCGCCGCGGAGTTGAACGATTCGTACAAACCGTCGGCAAAGTTCATTCCGGGCTGGGTCAGATTGAGCGGGGGATAATTGGGGGTAGCGCGAATGAACCCGAAGGACGACTCCGAGGTCATCTTCGGCGAGACACTTCTGGTGTAGGTCAACCCGAGGTTGCGCTCGTGGTTGAAAAAGGTCTCCCCAAAGCTGGGGTCAAGAGCCGTCTGAGCGGGATTGGTGGTAGGTCCGGTGAGGTTGTCGAAATTGAAGCGCGCGAAGAATTGGGCCTTGTCCGAAATGCGGTGGTCAATGCGGATTGAAAACTGGTCGCTGTTGGTCACGACCTTGGAAGAAATAGCGTAAGTGCGCGCGCCGTAGGCTCCCTGGGGATCGTCCGGCAAGGGGTAACCCGCCAGCACTTGAGCAATCTGGGGATTGACCGGAACCACCAGCGTGTCGCCGGGGTAAGCGGTAGTGTCGAAACCCTGGCGTTCGGCGAGCGTGGGGACCGGAAAGACCTGGGTGGTTCCCAGCACCTGACGGAAACCCTGGTACTGGCCGAAATAAAAGGTTCGACCGCGGCCGTCGTAAAGGCCGGGCAAGACCACCGGCCCTCCGTTAGTGAATCCGAACTCATTGCGGGTGAAGGGTGGAATGCGCCCGGGCTGAGCCAGGGAGCGCCGATCAAAGAAGTTGCGCGCATCAAAGGCGGCGTTGCGCACGAACGAGAACGCCGCCCCGTGGATCGCGGAAGTACCTGACTTGGTGATTACGTCAGTGTAAGACGCTGCTCCTGCGCCGATCTCCGCCGGCATCACCCCCGAGTTCGAACGAATCTCCTGGATTGCCTCCACATTAAAGTTCGAGAAGGTGGCGCCGCTCATTTCGGGGTCGCTGACGAAGATGCCATCCATGGCGAAGACCGCAGTGGTGCCCCGCTGGCCGTTGACGGCAAACTGTTGGGTGAAGTTTGAGGAGCCGTTGGTGTCGGTCTGGGTGCCGCCTGCGAGCATAAGCAGTTGGCTGAAGTCACGTTTGTTGAGCGGCAGGCTGGAGACTTCTTTGCTGGATAACCTCTCCCCGCCGCTTCCTCGCGGGCCGGCGGTAGCAGCCTGGTTGGGCCCGGTTGCTCCTGCCGACGGGCTCGAACCCGGATGTCCATTGGCGCGCAGGACCAGCCGCCGGCCATCCGTCGAGATTTCGAGCGCCATCGTAACCTTTTCGCCTTCGCGGATTTCCAGGGGCCGCTCGCTTCTCGGAGCTTCTTGCTGCCAATGTACCGAGACGTAATAACTGCCGGCTGATATGGCGTCAAAAGCGAAGGCGCCGTTCGAGTCGGCGGTGGCGTAAACAACACGGTTGCCCTCGACGGCTCGCAGTTCGACCTGCGCGCCGGGCAACGCGTTCCCTTGAGCGTTGCGGATGGCGCCGTGCCAGGAGGCCGTTTGCGGCGCGGCATAAACCGTCCCCAGAAACATAGCCAGCAGCAAACTGGCCGCATACATCCGGAGGCGTGTAATTGTTTTGGTCGATCGAGCCATCATATGCGGGCTCAGGATGAAAGGCGACTCCAGCTTCGGAATCCGGGTGGGTGGCATCCATCAGGGCGGCGCAGGATGCAGCGGCCCGCCTTCAGGCGTGCGCGTCGGCGTCGCCGGTGGGACTGTGCACATACTCCCAGCCGAAGCGTCCTTTGATACAGAGGTTCCCCCTTGTGATGTCGTGGTCCAAGGGCGAAGTGGCTTTGACGATCCTGTTATCTTGAACGTGAAGTCTAATAGTGCACCCCACCCCGCAGTAAGGGCAGATAGTATCGGTGCTGGTCTGCCTCGATTCATCCCATGTTCCGGCTTGCCGCATTTCATATTCACTCGAAAATATGAGCGCCCCCGTGGGGCACACTCCGATGCAGTTGCCGCAGTATACACAGGCGGACTCCGGTAACGGCACAGCATATTCAGTCGAAATGCGCGCCTCGAAGCCCCTGCCGGCGACGGCAATGGCAAACGTGTTCTGAGCTTCCGTGCCACAGGCCTGTACGCACTTATAGCAAAGAATGCACTTGCTGTAGTCGCGCACGTAGAGCTCGTTGTCGATCTTGACCGGCTGCGCCACTGTAGCGGCATGCGATCCATCGGTCGGGGTGCGGCACCCCGGGAGCGCCGCATCCCGATCAGCCCGCGGCGCAGCGCAAGGACCGAATCTCTCCGGATGAGCGCCGTACTGGACCATATACGCTTGGATCTGCGGCGCCGTCGAGATGTCGATGGACGAGCCCAAGAACTCCAGGACCAGCCGTCGACTGAGCCACACCCGCTCCGTGTCCGTTCTCACTACCATCCCCGGCTCCACTTTGCGCGAACAGGCAGGGACAAGCGGACGCGATCCCTCGACCTCGACCACGCAGATTCGGCACACATTGACCGGGGGGAGAGTCTCAAGAAAGCAGAGAGTCGGCATGTCGATCCCAAGCTGTCGAGTCGCTTCGAGAAGTGTCGTTCCTTCAGGAACCGAAACTTTGCGGCCGTCGATGGTAAGGTCCACCCTTTTCCGCCGCGGAGCAAGTGGGATCACCGGTAGCGGACCGGGCGGCATAGGCATGATACCCGGCATAGGATGAGGTGGAAGGGCGGACGGCTTCGTATCCTGCCTTTGTTGGTCGCTCATGGGGTTTGCTCCTTGAATCCTTTGAAAGCGCTAAGGGGCTGTCACGAAATAACTGTTACATCGTCAGCTTCTTGACCCCCTCACCCGGTCCCACGGGGCGGGACCACCCTCTCCCCCAAGGGGGAGAGGGCACTAAATTCGAATATTCCATGACAACGTCTAAGGGGTCGGCTGCTGGAACAATTGCCAGCGGCGCAAAGCTGACTCGACAGCGCTGGAAGCCGTTTGCCCTAATCCGCAAATCGAGCTGTCCCGCATCACCTGCCCTATCTCACTCAAGCGCAAGAGCTCTTCATCCACCGAGCCGAGCGGATGGCCGCTGCTCAGGCGCTCGAGCGCCTCCTCCTGCCTTACGGCGCCGATGCGGCAAGGAACGCACTGGCCGCAAGATTCATCGCGGAAGAATGCTGCGATGCGCAGCAGGATCTTCCGCAGGTCGATGCTATCATCAAACAACATAATTACGCCGGAGCCGAGCGCGGCGCCGATGGCCCGTGTGCCCTCAAAGGTGAGCGGCGTGTCGAGTTCTTGCGGCGACACCACGGTGCCCGCCGCGCCACCCAGCAGCACGGCCTGAAGACGCCCGCTCCCAGCGACTCCCCCGGCGAGTTCGATCATTTCCCTCAGAGTTGTCCCGAAGGGGGCCTCATACACACCTGGTCGGACTACGTGGCCCGAGACGCAAAAGAGCTTGGAGCCCGTCGACCCGAGTGTGCCCACCGCCGCGAACCCTTCACTACCTTCCCGCACGATCTCGAGTACATTGATCAGCGTCTCGACGTTGTTCACCACAGTGGGTTTTCCGAACAGTCCTGCCTGGGTCGGGAAGGGTGGCTTGCTGCGGGGTTCCCCCCTGTAACCCTCGATGGAATTAAAAAGCGCGGTCTCTTCTCCGCAGATGTAGGCTCCAGCGCCCTTGTACATCTGAATGTCGAAACGAAGGCCCTGGCCGAGAATATTGCTGCCCAGGAAGCCTCGGCGGTGGGCAATCTCGATGGCCTGTGACAGCCGCTCGGCGGCCAGGGGATATTCGCCTCGGACATAGAGGAAGCTTTGCTCGCAGCCGGTCGCGAACCCTGCGATGGTCATCGCCTCGATGAGCGCGAAAGGATCGCCCTCCATCACGATACGGTCTTTAAATGTACCCGGCTCGGACTCATCTGCATTGCACACCAGATAGCGCGGACGATTCGCCGGGTCCCATTTTCTCCCGGCCGGAAACGCCGCACCACCGCGGCCGACGAGCTTGGAGGCAACCACTTCGCGCACCACCCAATCCCAACCCATTGCCAACGCCGCGCGCAGTGCCTCGTAACCACCATGTGCCCGATAATCGTCCAGGCTTCCGGGATCGCTGCGGCCGATACGGCGCAATAGCCTGAGTCCTGGCTGCCCGGCCTGCGGCACCGAAATCTCCGCGCGAAAGGAGTCCGGCGTTGTCTCGACGGGTTCCTGTCTCTCACCGCACAGAACGTCGATGAGGGTCGTGGCTTCGGCCGGAGCAATTACCTTTTCCCATGGCCGCTCTCCAGCAACTGACAATAAAGCTGCCGGCGCTCGCTCGCACAACCCCAGACAGGAGGTGCGCAACCAGGTTGTTTTCCCGTCCGGACCACGCGACCCAGCAGGACCCAGCACCCGCTCCAAATTCTCGCAGAGACATTGGGCGCCTCGAGTCTGGCAGGCGATGTCATCGCAAACATGGAGGACCCGGGGCGGGCGTGGCGTGGTCGAAAACAAGCCGTAAAAACTTGCGACGCCGAACGCCTCAGCAGGCGGGATGTCGAGCCGCGCGCTGACATAGTTCAGCGCACCGGGACTGATCCAGCCCACCCGCCTCTGGATGACATGCAGAACCGGAAGCAACAGGTGACGACGCGCGCGGTCAGTATGCCCTCCAAACGCGAATCGCCCCTCCAGCTCTATATGACGCTGGCCGCCACTCCATCCGGACTCGGCCTTCCCCAAGACCGAATCGACGGCCTCACGCTCTTCGCGCGTCGGCTCATCTGCGGTCACGTGAATATCCACTTTGGTCTCCTATCTTCGACGAAGCTTCCAGTGGTACGGGCGTCCCGCCTCTGACCACAGCCAGGATGGCCGTGCCACGGCCGTGCTACCGTGACCCCACCTCCAAAGCCGGAAGTTTATCAATACGGATGGCCGCAGCCTTGTATTCAGAGGTGCCCGACTTCGGATCTACCGCATCAATAGTTAGGAAGTTAGTCGGCACCTCGTCCGGGTGGTTGTAAGAGAGGAAGGCAAGGCCAGGCCGCAGCGATGTGTCATATCGAACACAGGCCTCCACTGCCCCCCGGCGTGAGCTAATGCGGACGCGTTCTCCATCGGCTACGGCGTACTTTGCCCCGTCCTCGGGGGAAAGCCCCAGCGCCTCCTGCCGGCGCAGGGGCGAACGGTAACTCGCGGTCTGGACTCCGGTGTTGTAGCTATCCAGACGCCGTCCGGTGGTCAGCCGGATCGGGTAGTTCTCATCAAGAACGTCAACCGGTGGCTCAAATTCAACCACACTGAACTGTGCCCTCGGCCCTTCAAGCGGCTCCTGCCAGAGGCGGCTGTGGAGGAACATCTCGCCCGGATGGGACTCGTCATAGCAAGGCCACTGGATTCCGCCCAAGGCTTCCAGACGGTCGTAGCTCATCCCTGCATGCATCGGGCTAAGCTGCCGGAGCTCATTCCAGACGTCTTCCGCGCTGGGACGACCCCAATCGTGACCCAGGCGCTTGGCAAGCTCGCAAACGATGTCCATGTCATCACGCGCGCCCGGAGGCGGCTCGACGGCCTTGCGGACTCGCTGAACCCGCCGCTCGCTGTTTGTAACTGTCCCCTCCGATTCACACCAGCCTGCGGCGGCCGGCAACACCACATGTGCCAGCTCTGCGGTCGCCGTCAGGAAGATGTCTTGCACCACCAGGAAGTCCAATCCGCGCAGCAGGCGCTCGCAACGGTGCTGATCGGCCTCCGAGTGAACGGGATTCTCGCCGAGGCAATACACTGTTTTCAATTCGCCGCGCTCCATGGCCTGGAACATCCCGCTCAGATTGAGCCCTCGTTTTGGAGGTATCTTCACGTTCCAGGCGCGTTCGAACTTCTGGCGTAGCTCGTCGTTCTCGACGTGTTGGAATCCAGGCAATCGGTCGGGCAGGGCGCCCATGTCACCCCCGCCCTGCACATTGTTCTGACCCCGAAGAGGATTAATGCCAGAACCGTACCTGCCGACATGCCCCGTGAGCAAGGCCAGATTGATCAGGGAGAGCACATTATCAACTGCGTTATGGTGTTCTGTGATGCCCAGAGTCCAGCACAACTGCGCCCGATGGGCGCGTGCGTACGCATGAGCGAGATCACGAATCAGAGTCGCCGGCACGCCGGTCACGTGCTCTGCGTATTCGAGAGTGAAGTGTTCGACATGCGCTCGATAGGCGTCGAACCCGGCAGTGGCCCGCTTGATAAAGGTCCGGTTCTCCAATCCCGAAGCGATGATTTCCCGGCCGACGGCGTTGGCCAAGACGATGTCCGAGCCCACGTCGGGCCCGAGCCACACATCCGCCCAACGCGCCGAATCGCTCCGGCGCGGATCGACGACCCAGAGCCGGGCGCCCTTGCGAATTCCCTTCAACACGTGGTGAAAGAAGAGAGGATGGGCCTCACGAGCGTTCGACCCCCAAAGCACGATCAGGTCCGTATCCTCGATCTCGAGATAGGAACTGGTGCCGCCACCCCAACCAAAAACCGCCGTCAGACCGACGACGCTAGGGGCGTGTCAAGTGCGGTTGCAACTGTCGACGTTGTTCGTGCCCATGACCACCCTGGCAAATTTCTGGGCCAGGAAATTCAGCTCGTTCGTGGTCTTCGAGCAACTGAATACGCCGAAAGCCTTCGGGCCGTATTTCTCCACCGAACCGCGAAAGCCAGCGGCAGTGCGGTCAAGGGCTTCTTCCCAGCTTGTGGGCCGCAATTGGCCATTGTCACGAACTAGTGGGGTAGTAAGTCTGGGTTTGCCGGAACTTGCCATCGATTGCCACCTCCCCTTCTTGCGTTGTACGCGCGCTACTGAAGGCGCTAATGCCCCCTGGCCTTGCTGATCTTTACCCACATCTTAGGCCGGACACAAGAGCCTAAAGTCGGAATCCCAGCCCTCTCCCTGGGGAGAGGGTGGCCGACGAAGGAGGCCGGGTGAGGGGTTACGCGTTCGGGGGGCGTCACCTGACCCCTCACCCGGCCCGCGACGGCTGGTGAAAGCGCCGGTCGCGGTCCACCCTCTCCCTTCGGGAGAGGGCAAAAAACCTTCGGACATCCGAGGCTTAGCCGTGATGTTTGCGACAACCGCAACGCGTCATGTTACGGATCTCGCCTCGATTGCATCCAGGATGCTGCCAACCGCCGCGAGGAGATCGGGATCTTGCACCGCCATCCCACAGCGGGAGGCCCGGCGCAGGGCAAGACTCTCCGGAAGACAAGCCAGGACCTTCAGATCGCTCATGCCCTGTTCGATCAGCTCTCGCTCTTCGGGATCTCGAACCTTGTTGCCCACGACGAACAGGCGAGAGAGGCCGATGTCCGCGGCCAAGTGCTGAATTCGATGGGCTGTTTCCAGAGAAGATTGGCTGGGTTCGACCACTATCAAGAGAGCATCTGCGCCTCTCGCCGTCGCTCGCCCCAGATGTTCCAGCCCAGCCTCGCAATCCATGAATACCCATTCTGAGCGCTCCAGCATGACGTGCTGGAGCAGGTTCCGAAGGAAAGCACTTTGCGGGCACGCACAGCCTCCGCCCCCCTGGCTGATACTGCCCATCACCAGGAGCCGAACGCCATGGTCCTCAAAAGAGAACCGCTCCGGAATATCGTCCACGCGAGGATTGAGCCGGAAGAATCCCTCCAGCGATCCGAGACGCTCCTCAATCAAATCCTTCATCCCGACTAAGGCTGGCGGGGCAGAGGGAAAACCGAGGGCCAGATGGAGGTTAGGATTTGGATCGGCGTCGATAACCAAAACCGGATGTCCCCGTGCAGCCGCCTGCCGGGCCATCAAGGCCGTCAATGTCGTTTTGCCGACTCCACCTTTGCCGCTCAATGCGATTTTCATAATGAAGTTCTCACAGCGCGGCCCAATGGCCGCAACTAAAGCTCGATTCCTCGCTGCCACGAAAACAGACGCCGGGTTAAATGCGCCGCAGGCGCTCTGGAGTGCGGCAGCTTGCTGCCGCTTTGGTCCGGCGAGCTTGCTCGCGCCCACCTGTCCAAGTACCGCGCTCCAGTGCACGGCCAGCAAGCTGGTCCCGCCGTGCGGGAAAAGCGGCAGCAAGCTGCCGCACTCCAGAACGCTGCGTCCGTCATGTACTTCCAAGCTTCTCGCGTGCCAGGACCAGCCGTTCGCACAACATGCCGCCGAGATGCGCAAGCATCTCCAGGTGGTGGTAATGGCTGGCGGACTTGTCGAACAGGACCTGCGCCGAGTCAGGGAACTCTCCTCCTCCTGACCAGTAAACCACGGCCAGGGGTATTCGGGGCAGCGCCCAGAAGCGAAACGCAGCGTCCCCCATCTCTAGAGGTTCTCCTCCCAGTCTTTTTGCGATAGCACGGAAATCTTCCGGGTTTTCGCGAAAGCTCCTCACCAGCAGGTTTCCGCTGTAGGACTGAAAGGCCTGCTCATAGAAGGAGCCATGAGGCAAGTTGCGCAACGAGACCCACGCATTTTCTAAAGGCGTGCCATCCGCCAGGAGGAGGTACTGAAGAATCAAGCCCTGGAACGGCCCGGGGCAAGGCTGGCCTTCCTTCTCGCGAACCGCCAAGTCCGGCCATGCTATCAGGTAGGAACGATCCCAGAAGCGGACTTCGAGGCGAGTCTCCCCCGCTACGGCTTCACACGTTGTGCCCGACCACAGGGCCACTTCCGCAGGGTCGCGTCCCCGGAGCGCCTCTTGCGTCTCCTGCACCTGCTTTTCAAGGCTGGCAGCCCAAGTGGGATTCACTCTCATCGGTTCGCCGTAACGTCGCTGGCTGTCAGCTATCAGCTCTCAGCCTTCAGCGAACTCCCAATCAATGGCGGTTTGCTGATAGCTAACCGCTGATAGCTGTAGGGTTGACTCGCATGAGTTCGTCGGCCGGTCAGGCCCCCACTGCTGCACCCTGCCAAGTCTTGTTGGCGGTGTACATGGGAGGCGCAAGCTTGAGTTCCGCACGCTTTCGATCCAGATGCTCGATGATCTGGGCAGCGGCCTTGACTGGGTCGGCTTCGAAGAAGAATTTTCCACCCAGCATCTCTTCCACATCGTCGGTGAGGAACTTGTGCACGGCACGGCTGCCCAACACGGGGTGGGGGGTGCCGAAGTGAGTCAACACACCGGAAGCCACAAAGTAGAACCCAATTGCCACTGCCTTTTCCGACATCCATTCGGGCGCCGAACCAGCTACCGGCAGTTGGGAGAAATCCTCTCCCAGGCCCCCCTCACCCACGATCTCAATAAGCGTGGTGAGGATGCGGGAATTGTCCACACAAGACCCGACGTGCAAGACGGGAGGGATCCCCACGGCTTCACAGATCTCTCTCAATCCGGGTCCAGCGCTTTCGAAAGCCGCTTCGGGACGAAGCAACCCACACTTGGCATCCGCGATGGCGGCGCAGCCTGTGCTGACGATCAACACGTCGTTCTTGAGCAGTTCCCGAGTGAGGGTGAGGTGTGCCCAATCATGGAGCGTGTTCGGGTTGTTGCATCCCACGATCCCCACCGCGCCTCGCAGTCGCCCGTCGATGACGGCGTCGTTCAGGGGGCGGAAGGTGCCACGATAGTGGCCTCCCAGGAAGCGAAAGACCGATTCCGTGGTAAAGCCGGCGATCAAGTCCGAGCGGTGCTCGGGGATTGTCACCTTGCGCGGGTCACGCCGGGAATAATTCTCCACGGCACGCCCCACGATCTCCTTCGCAACTTCCAACGCCCGCATTTCATCGAAGTCAATCTGTTCAACCCCGGGCATTTTGGCCTTGGGCGAGGTTGAGACCAGTTTCGTATGGAAGCAACCGGTCAGGCTGGCCAGGGACGGCATGACGCACTGCACATCGACCACCATGAGATCGACCGCTCCCGTAATGATGGCCAGCTCCTGCTGTAGGAAATTCCCTGCCACCGGTATACCGTGGCGCATCAAGATTTCGTTGGCGGTGCAGCAAATCCCGGCGATGTTGATTCCCTTGGCGCCTTGGGCCTCGGCCATCTTCAGAAGTTCCGGATCCCGGCTGGCGGCCACGATCATCTCCGAGAGGACGGGCTCATGGCCATGCACCACGATATTGACGGCGTCCTTCCTCAGAACACCCAGATTGACTGCGGCGCGCAGGGGTTGGGGAGAGCGAAAGAGGACGTCCTGCAGATCGGTAGCGATCATGGAACCTCCCCAGCCGTCCGCCAGCGAAGCGCGGAATCCCTGCATGAGGATGTTCCGATAGTCCGTGTCGACCCCCATGGTGCTGCGGTGCATGATCTCGACGATCTCTCGGTCGATTCCACGCGGGCTGATCCCAAACTTCCGCCAGAGCTCCTGGCGCCTGGCAGGGGCCCGCGAAAGCAGGGTGAGCTCACCCTCCTGCTGACCAAACATGTGGAGAGCGTGTTCTGCCACGGCCTTGGCTATCTCCGCATCACTGTGCCCATGGGGGGCAATGCCGAATTCGGCTGCGATCTTGCGCAGCTTAATAGGATCCTTGATGGCATAGCCGCCTTTTCCCTCCGCTGCCAGAAGAAGCGTATGGGCTACATCGCGGCCGTGATCGGAGTGTGCAGCCGCTCCACCCGCAACCATGCGCACCAGGTTGCGGGCCACAATCGTATCCGCATCCGCTCCACAAGTGCCTCGACGCGGCTCGCCGCCGAAGGGATCGATGCGGCAGGGTCCCATATTACAGATTCGGCAACAAACCCCGAGCTGACCGAAGCCGCATTGGGGCTGCTGTTCCTCCCAACGGTCCCAAGCCGTCTCGAGTCTCTGGTCGTGGGCATGCTCAAGCATTTCCTGTGTAGCACGATCAACGCTCTTTTGATTCATTGCAGCCT
Organism: Terriglobia bacterium; assembly: GCA_050012175.1. Classification (GTDB taxonomy): domain Bacteria; phylum Acidobacteriota; class Terriglobia; order UBA7540; family UBA7540; genus CAVROP01. The sequence continues at coordinate 43,595 of JBEKHR010000032.1, forward strand.
CGCTTTCAAACATTCACTACAGAGAGAACATTCACCACAGAGTGCGCAGAAACCACAGCGCGGCAGAGCCGCAACCCAAGAGGAGGCTCTGGAGTGCGGCAGCTTGCTGCCGCTTTTCTCCTGCGAGCTTGCTCGCGCCTCACCTGTCCGAGTACCGGGCTCCAGTGCACGGCCAGCAAGCTGGTCCCGCCGTGCGGGAAAAGCGGCAGCAAGCTGCCGCACTCCAGAGCGCTTCACCCAGTTTCGCGCCCTATGCCGCCGCCGCGGCAGTGCCAGAGCCTGCTCGCTGGCGATAAGCCTTTAAGTAAGCATCGCTGTAAATCTCCATGCCGAGCAGGAGTTCAGCCGTGGCCACCGCCGCCCGTAGTTCCTCGTCGCAGACATCCAGGATCGCCGCATCCACTCCCATCGCCATTGCCATGACCATGAAGGTGCGATTGATGAGTTTGCGCTCTTCCGCTTTGGAGGAAACGTTGCTCAGGCCGATGGAAATGTGGCATGGCGGATCGGAAAGCATGGTCATCTGCTGAATGGCATTGAGCACATTCTTGGGCTGGTCCTGCATGAATTTCACCGGCATGACGATCGGATCGAGATAGATCTGTGTAGTGGGGATGCCGGCTTCCACCGCCGCCGCGAAGATTTTGCCACCCAACTCCAACCGCCGGTCCACGTCCTGGGGGCTTCCTCTCTCATCCATCACTACGCCAATGATCCCCGCCTTGTATTCCGACGCCAGCTCGAGAAGCGGGATGAGCTTGCTATCCTCAGCGGTAGTACTGTTGAGAATCACCGCCCGCTCCCCAACCGTGTCTCGATAGGCTTTCAGCCCTACGCGGAACATGTCGGCGCGGGGGCAGTCAAGCGAGAGCGGCAGGGCTGTGGATTCCGCCGTCGCTTGAACCAGCCAGGCATAATCTTCCAGCTTGCGCGACGCTGCCCCCATGTTTACATCCAGGTAATCAGCGCCGCCTGCCTCCTGCCTGGCCACGCGATCCCGGATCACGGTTTTGTCATGTTCCTGAATTGCCCGGCCTACGTCCTTGAAGGAACCGTTGATACGCTCACCGATCAATATGATGCCCATTGATTTTCCTCCTTGCCCGGGAAGGGCGGGGCTTTAGCCCCGCCGGACCGACACCTTACATATAGATTATTGAAAATGTTGGGACGCGCTTGGCGGCGGAGCTAAAGCCCCGCCCCTCCGGAACGCGTCGGAACACTTCTTCAGCAGCCTTTTAAGCCGCAGCCGCGCTAACCGATGCTCCGGTCAGTTCGGCGATGGTTTTCTTGACAGCATAAACTGCCTCGGGATGACGCAGAATGAGAAGATCGCCTCCCGCCACCAGGCAAGCAACGGCGGTTCCGGCCTCCCAGAGTGGCGCCCGCTGGCGCAGCGGACCCCAATCGGGAACCTCCTCCTCTGAAACCCGAGCCTCTTTGACGCCCCAAGCCTCGATCCCGATATCACAGAGGATCGGTTGCGACAGCATCCTATCCCCCTTCAAACCAGCCAGCCGGCCCCGCTCCATTACCGAATAGATGTACTCCAAACCATATCCGAGGGCTGCACAGGTGGGGTAGATCACAATGTTTTCCACCGGGAAGCCCATGTCCTGGGCGAGTATGTTCACCTGCTTGGCCATGTTGATGTCGCACGGGGATTCCGCAATGAGCTTGTGTTTGTACGCGGTGCACACGGCAGTCAGAGTCTTGTAGTTGTCCTCGGTGATGCTTCCGAGCAGGCAGTTTTCTCCGGCTGCTGCCTCCGCCACTGCCGGGAATACCTCGTTATCCTTGTCTGCATTCCCCGTACCCCAGATGATCAGCGGAGCCGGGATTCCCTGTAGAACCGCCTTTACCGTTTGGGCGGCTTCGGCGGGAGACCGGTTGCCGTGTTCAGGGCTACAGCCGTCCAGGCGCAGGCAAATCAAGTCGGCCCCCAATTCGAGGCACTTCCGTGCCCAGCGCACTGGATCTCCCAAAGCATCGCCAAATGGCTCCTTTAACAGGTCCGGCCACTCTTGCGGGTAGATGTCGCAAATCTCCATGGCGACGGCGGGCATGCCGCACGGTCCCTCAAAATCCAAAAAAGGGAGTGTCGCTGATCCTCCGATGGTGACAGTAAATGCTCGAGTTCCCCCAGCAGCTTGAGTTGCCCCGATGGTCACTGAATTGACTCGCCCACCCCAGGTTTTTTTCGCGTCCGGAATCATTTACTCTCCTCCTCAGAAACTGAACAGCTATCGGATCTGTCATTCTGAGCGAAGCGAAGAATCTCGGCAGTTGATTAATTCTGGAACTACGGAGATTCTTCGCTTCGCTCAGAATGACAGGCCAGGAGCGCTCAGAATGACAGGCCAAGGGCGCTCAGAATGACATGGCCAGAGGCCTCTTCAACAACCTCCTAAAGTGTCGCAGCCGTGGGTGACAGAGCCGCCTCCAGGATTTCTCGCACGGCTCTTCGGGCTGCTGAATCCGCCGCCAATTGGGTCAACGGTTCTCCCTCCCGGCTGAGCTGGCGCAAGCGGCTGTCCGAGGGGACCACACCGAGCAACTCGAGGCCCGTTCGTTGCGCTTTTGCCTTGATCAGAGCCTCGTCGGTAAGATCCACGTCGTTGAGGACCAGGTATTGCTCTCCGATGCGCAACGCCAACCTCTCAGTCAGTTCGTGAACTCTGAAAGCCGCCTGAAGGGAAACCGGCAGGCCGTTGCTGACAATCAGAAGCACATCAACGTCCTGGGTTGTGCATCTGGATAAATGCTCCAGGCCCGCCTCGTTATCCATCACCACGTACCGATACGCACCACGGAGGCGGTCAATGCATCGCCGCAAAACATTGTTAACCGCACAATAGCAGCGCGGTCCCTCGCCTGCACCCATCACCAGCAGATCGACTCCGCGCCCCTCCCACAGGCATTCTTGAATCCCCATCTCCAGATAGTCATTTTTGGTTACCCCGGGTGGAAGTTTGCGGATTTGGTCCAGTAGCTCATCGCGCAGTTCGCTGATGGTTTTTTCCACCTGGTACCCCAGCACATAACCCAGATTGGGGTTGGGATCGGCATCGACGGCCAAGACAGGCCCTTCCCCGCGTTCGATCAGGGTTTGAATCAACAATGCCGCCAGGGTGGTCTTGCCGGTACCGCCTTTGCCAGCCACGGCCAAGGTGAATGCCATCTAGGTATAAGCCTCCACTTCTTGCGAATGCTTCACGGACTTAAACCTACTCAGATCAGTGTGCGGAATGAACCGCGCCGCCAGAAACTCGTCGTAATAATTTGGGTAATTGATAAGATCGTAGTACGTAACCGCCTCAGCAATTGCGTGCAGTTCTTGCCATGCATCCTCGGACAGCAGGCCCAGGTCAGCGCCCAGAATCGATGTATTCCCGGCAAACCGAATCTTCTCCAACGGCAAGTCCGGTATCATCCCAATGGCGAGCGCCTTCTCCCGGTCCAGGTAATTTCCAAATCCGCCCGCGATGTAGACTCGCTCGACCTCACGAAAGTCGAGCCCAATGGCCCGCGCCAGGACCTCGGTGCCGGCGTAAATAGCCGCCTTGGCGCTCAGCAGGTTGGAAAGGTCGGCCTGGGTTATCACGATATCCTGGCCGGTCCCCGAACGGGAGGCGGGTACCAGAACGAACTCCAACATGCCGTCCCGCTCGCGCACGCGCTCGGTTTTGCGGGGCGCCAGATGCCCCGAGCGGTCAATGAATCCCACCTTGTACAAGTCAGCGATCAGGTCAATCAGCCCGGACCCACAGATACCGCGCGGACGGCCGTTGCCAACTGTCCGGTAATGAACCGCTCCCTCGGGACTGATCTCCACCCGTTCGATGGCCCCGTGCATGGCCTTCATCCCATGTTTCACACCCGAACCTTCAAAGGCGGGACCCGCCGAGGCGGAACAAGCAATGGTCCATTCACTATTCCCTACCGCGATCTCACCGTTGGTGCCGACATCGATCAGCATCTGCACCTTTTTCGAACGTCGCAACCCCACTGCGAATATGCCCGCCGTGACATCGCCCCCAACCCATCCTCCAATGCTTGGGATCGTGTACAGCAGCCCCCGGGGATTGATATGGATACCGACTTCTACGGCTCGAACGGGTGGTGTGGCGGCGGATGCGGGTATATAGGGCGTTTTGTGAATCGCGGTCGGATCCAAGCCCAGTAACAGGTGCGTCATGGTGGTGTTGCCGGCACAGTTAATGGCCGCTATGTCGATCAGGGCAATGTTATTGCGTTGCGCCAGGACCGAAATCAACCCGTTGATGTCACCTACCACCGCCTTTTGCAGTTCATCTAATCCCCCCGGGGTGCCGGCATGGATGATGCGTCGCGTCACCTCGTCACCCCAGGCGCGCTGGGAGTTGTACACCGCCTCGGCATCCATTCTCTCGGTCGTATCCAGATCGAGCAGGTGGGCCACGACTGTCGATGTTCCCACATCCACCGCAATGCCCAGATTTCGGCGCGCGGCGTCACCCGGCTCCACCTGGAGCACTTCCAAAGTACCTCCACGCCAGCCTAGCGTGACGGTCACTTTCCAGTCCGCCTCGCGCAGCAGTCTGGGCAAAGTTCTCAGCACTTTGAGCCCCAGTTGCATGATGGGCGCGGGGCGCCGGCGGCGAATCCCCCGAAACAGCCTGGACTGATCGGAGAGGCTGTCGTCCAGGCTGGGACGTGGCAGTTCGAGGTAGAGCTTGCGCGTCAGGGGGGCAGGACGGACCTCGATTTCCCCTCCTACCGGGTGCAGGGCGCGAAACCGCTGGGCGTCAACATCGATGAGGATCTGGGCAGCCTCGGCACGGGATTCGGGAGGTATTTCCAACTCCACGTCGCCGGCCACCTTGGTTTGGCAAGCCAGGACGTAGCCGCGCCGGATCTCCTCCCGGCTGAGCAGGCTGGTGGGCTGGGCGGTCACGTTCCCCTGCCTGACGACCACCCGGCATTTTCCGCACAGCCCGTCGCCCCCGCAGGAGCTCGCCAGATCTACACCGGCAGTTTTGGCCGCGTCCAGGAGGGTCGTCTCCAGAGGCACACGTACGCGCTCACCTTCGGGCCAGAAGGTGACCTGTACTTTTCCCTCCTTTTGGATCGCGCCTGATCCTGTACTCATCCGCCCACCTGCGATCTCCACTCGGTCTTCAGGAAGTTAGGAATTCCCGCCGCCTCTTCTGGGCCGACGACCACCTCGCAGCCCACCTCATCCTCGAGTTCACCTTTCAGCACCGCCACCAGCCCCGGGATAATCAACTTATTGTGCCGCACCTGAGTCAGTATCCCCGAAGCCTTGACCGCCTTGGCGATCGTCTCACCCGTCAGCTTGTCATCGGCGTAGGAATTCAGAACTCCCAGTCCGCCGGTTTCCACGGCGGTGATGTAGGCAGGTATCTTGCTATTCTCCACCTCGCCTTCCACAGTGAAGTACGTGAGTGCGAAGTTGGTCGTGACCAGCACCGGGGAATCCGGAGTAGGCTCACCCACCTTGTACACCTTTGCCTCGACGGCATTGGGCACCTGCGGATCCGTGAAGATGTTGTACCGGGCCGTAAGCACGGGAAGGAGCTGCCAGGCTTGCTTGCCGCGCATGACCACGATGGAGGCGTACTTGCACTCATAAATAATGGCCTGGAGGGCTTCTTGGACCGCGTCCTGCGCTGTGGTAAGGACCATCACGGGGTAACCGAGCGGCCGGAAGTTCTTTTCCAGAGCCAGACGTCGCAACTGGGTCAGGCAGGTCAGACCTTCTCCCACGCGTCCAACGGCGGGCGCCAAGACCAAGTCTCCCACACCGGCTTGTTTGACCTTAGTGGTCAGGTCCGCTAATTCCTCCAGGGTTTCCCCCTTGACAGCCAGCGGTACCCGGTACTGGGCGCTGAGCTGCGCCAGTTGCTGGTAGTTGCTTTTATCCGCTGCATAGACGAGCGGTCGGCGGTCGGCCAGGACTTCCAGCGCGTCAGCCATTGCCGGGAGATCGCTGCTCATCAGGACCGCCGGCAGTTCCGTAGACTCGCGGATCAGCTTCGCCGCAGCCAGGAAAGACTTGCCATCACCCGCCTGCTCGAGGGCGATCAGCTCGACATTGACGGGCTTTCCACTACGTATAAATTTCAAATTGTGGATTGAGTTGATTTCTGCCGCAACGTCGTCCGTGTCCCGGATCCGAATAGCCAGGGCGGTAGGATGGTGGAACTTTTCTTCGTGGCGGAACAGCACCGTCTCGCCTCCCATCTGAACCGCCCGGGGACCTGCGCCGAGCGTCACCGTGCGCATAGGAGGCGCAGCCGATTCGGCCAGTTCCCGCTTAGCATCCTCGGACACGTACGGGCATGCCTCCAAGGCTACCTTCTTCGCCGCAACCTGCATGGCGAACGCCATGCAGGTGGGAAAATTGCACTCTCCACAGTTCGTCTTAGGCAACAGTTTGTAAACGCCGATTCCTGTGAGCTTCGCCATGCTTGCCACTCCTTCCTTTTCGGCTCTACGTAGAGGCGCGCTTCAGCGCGGCGCCTCGCCATTGCCTAAGCAAGAATTGCCCGGCTAAAGCCGGCCTCTACGCTTATCAGCCCAGGACAGATGCCATCGCCAAGGCCGGGTGCTCCACTTTTTGCAGAAACTCCACCAATTCGTCAACCGCGACTGCGTCCTTCTCGGTAGCAATCTTATCCAGCAGGTCGGCTTGCCCCATTTCCTCGAGCCGCTTCTCAAAGCGGTCCCGCATTTCATCCTTCAGTTCCTGGGGCATCCAAACCACACGTTGCATCCCGCCTTCAGCGGAGATGAACTTCTCGCTGACCAGATACATCCTGCCCACACCCAAGAAGCCAGGGGTTTGCACTCCACCACCCACCTCGCCGGCCATGGTCGAGAAGGTCATGCCTATGGGGGTCATCCCCTGGAATTCACGGTTGACCACCATGACCCCGTTGGTCTCTGGCAGGACCGCGACGATGCACTCGAAACACCCGCAACTGGTCTGCGGATCTTCCATGATCGAGTACATCGTCACTTTCTGAAGGTGCCCATTGGAAGCCTTGGCCACGTATTGGTTGACTCCCGCCCAAATTCCCAGCGACGGATCCAGACAGCTCCCTTTCACAATGGGCTGGTTGGGACCGTGCGAATCCATCTCGAATGCCGCCCGGCAGTCCAACCAGGTATAGGCGCCACACAAACCGAGGCGCTGCGGTGAGACGACGCAGACATGGTTGGGCGCATAACTCTGGCACAGGATGCAACTGTAGAAACGGTCCACATCTTCGTCTTTCATGCCGGCCATCCGCTCATCGCGCTTGCCATAGGCCTGCCGAGCCTCCCGCAGCAGTTCCTGCATTTGTTCCTCATCGGTAAAGATCGTGGCCTGCACTTTGTCCACAATGCCGGAGAACTCATCCTTGTATTTGTGAATCAGCAACTCGCCCAAGTGTTTCAACCGGAACCCCTTCTGGTAGGCTTCTTTGCTGACACGGACCCAGGGGATGTCGCGCTGGCCGATGTGCATGATACCGCTAGCGCAACTGACAAACTTGTGGATGCGGCGCTCCAGCACGCTCTCGAAGTCTTCGTGGAAGCTGCGACCGGCTACTTCCATGACGACTCCCAACGGCATGGCCTTGCCCGGCTCAGCCTGATCGATGTCAGGACCGATCAGCACCACTTTTCCGTCCTCGACTTGGTCCATGGGTCTTTTACGCAAGTATTCAAAGGCCGTGGAGTATTTACCTCCGAATTCCACCTGGAGGTTCTCCTTGCGCACTCGCTCGCCCTCAAACGCGGCGCCATAGGCGATGGGGATGGGGATCTTAGAGATTTTGAGCTTGAGTCCTCGCACTTCGATAGCTTTGGGCACGATGCGCTCCAGCGCTACGTTGGAGACCACATGCTCGTAAGTGCAAATGCCGCGCGGCAGGATTTGCGGGATGGCAGAGTCGGCAATCACCGGGAAGCCAAAGTTGATAGCGCCCGCAGCGGTGGCGTATTTCTGATCCGTGAGCAACTGCTCCGCTGGAGCCTCCGGGTCGGTGCCCAGCGCCAGCACAAAGGCAAAGACGCGCTCCTTGTTGTAGAGAAGGATCTGGCGCGCCCCCTCAATATCGCCCGGCTTGACCCCGCCGAAAGTCATGGCGGCACGCGAGGCAAAGTTAAGGGCATACACGGCAGCGCTCATCTCCTTGCCGTAAGGGACGAGGTAAGTGTCCCAGCCCATCTCGACGCCCTCTTCCGCCAACTGCTCCGCCATCGATCTGCCGTTGCTGCTTCCGGCCATGAAAACCAGGATGCTCTTCTCCTGGAGTTCACGCGCCAGGGCCACGGCTTGCTGATTGGTGGGCAAAGCCCCCACACAGGCGGCAAATCCCGGCATGCGACCGTCTACCAGCTTGATGCCTTGAGTACGCAATATGGAGTCGTCCGTAAACCCGATGAACGGGGGCGTTGGACGGTATTGAGGATCGAGATACTTGAGCGCCTCGATGATCTCTTCGGCGACCAACGTGGCGATTCCCGCATCAAGGGCCGATCCCAGATAAGGAAGCCAGAGGCTTTCGCTCGGCACCTCGGGGAGCAGGATCTGCATCTCCTCCAGTGCCTCCTGGCAGTCTTTCAACCTTTCGACCTTCTTCCCCAGCATGGCCAGGATCAGCGGCAGAAAGTAGCCCGTATTGGGATACGCGACGCGTGCTTCCGGGCCGTGCTGCGCAATGGCCCCACTCAATCGCTGCTGTGCCAGTGTCATGTAGTAGTGCGCGCCACGAATGGCGGCTGTGGCAATAATCTTGGACATGTTTCACACCCCCACCGTTTCAACCAACTCTTGCATTTCGGGCTCATCGAACCGCTCACGGTTTTCTGCAATAAAGGGAAGAAGGAAACCGAGATCGAGTCGGGGTCCGAGCAGATCATCCCGGATGGCGGAAACGTTCACGCGCTTCTCCATCAGGATTTTGAGCAGCCCCGCTCGCTCGATGTCCCCCATCACTACAAATCCCACAATGGTGTCGTCTTTGAGGAAGACCTTCCAGTAGACAGTCGGGGAAGGCCGATCTTCAATGGTTGAATCATGTTCTCCGGATCGACCGCCCAGCGGACCTGGGGTAAGGACCGCCAAGCCTGCGGAAATCACGGGCAGGCGGAAGAACTGAACCGAATTCATGCGCGTGGAACCTCGATAGGGAACCCTCTCACCCAGCATGTTCAAGGCGGCGAGGCGGCCCTGTTCCACCGCGCAGGGCCACAGCGCATTGATCCACAGCTCCCCGCGTACGACATCCATGGCCTGCACGACATCGCCGGCAGCGTAGACATTCTCGACACTCGTCGTGAGGTATTTGTCGACCACCACTCCGTACTCCACCCGGATGGGCGTGCCCTCGGTCAGTTCGAGGTTGGGATCGACTCCTTTGCCCACCATCACCAGTTGGCAGGGGAAGACCTCGCCGGAAGCAGTTTCCACACCTTCAACTCGATCCTTTCCGAGAATGGCGGCGGGCTTGACTCCGGTGACGGTTGGCACCCCATGCTGCTCGAACAGGTCCTGGAAGACCTGCGCCGAACTCGCGTCCAGCATTTGCGAAAGCACGTGGCGGGAGCTGACCAACATTGTCACTTCCACTCCTCGCTCCCGCAGGCCGGCAGCAGCCTTCAGACCAACGAGCCCCGCGCCAAGTACCACCGCCTTCTTGACCTCCGCTAGCTTCGGAAGAATTCCTTCCACGTCAGAAAGATGGCGGAGACCGAAAACGCCGTCCTTTTTCATCCCTTCGGCCCTCGGAAAACGCGCCGAAGCGCCGGTTGCCAGGAGCAGCTTGTCATAAGGGACGGGCGGACCGTGCTCGACCTCAACCTGGCACTTCTCGAGATCGAGCGCCAAGGCTCTGTCAAACACCAGCGGAATATTCATCCGCTCGAAGAAATCCCGAGGACGATAAAGAAGACCCTCCTCGGTCAGGTGACCGGCCAGGTAATAGGACAGCAGGGGGCGAGAGTATACAAGTCTCTCGTCGGAGATCACCACGATTTCCGCGGCGGGGTCGCGCTGTCGGATGGTCTCAGCGGCGCTTACCCCGGCTGCTGACGCGCCAACAATCACGTATCGCATTGCACCTCCTCACCTGGTTCAGCAGAAGAGTGATTCTCCGCCAGGGCTGCCCACCTTACCAGAAGAAGCCCGGCGCTGCCGGCAGCCCTTCATGCCTGGAAGCGTCATCCACTTGGCACACACGCGCGGTGGCCAAACCAGGCAGTGTCTCAGCTTCACCCTGCCTCACACTACCCGAGGGTTACTGTCTCCTGCGCGAAGGGCCGCTCCACCGGCTGAGTCAATACCAGCCGGAATTCCTCAAACGTCCCCACCACCAGCGCTGCGGTCGGACAAGCCTCCACGCAGGCATAACGGGCTCGTCCTTGACGGTCGGCTCGATCGGGACAAAGATCGCACTTGAGGGCCGTCTCCAGGGGCGTGATGGCCCCATAGGGGCAGGCCATCACACACATCCAACACCCCACGCAACGAGAAACCGTGCAGATGGTCTCGCCACTTTCCTTGTGCATCGCTCCGCTGATACAGGCATCAACGCAGGGGGCCGGATTGCAGTGGTGGCACCCGAGCGAGACGGCCCGCCCCGCTATGCTTGCGCGGAACGGCTCCCTTCCAACCACGTGCACGGCGCGTCGCGGGCGGACGGACTCCCCGTTCAAGATCACCGACCAAAGCTGTTTCGAATGGGAATGTTCGATAGCGCAAGCGAACTCGCAGGCATGGCAACCTACACACTTTCGCGGGTCACAAAACAGACGTTCCATCGCGCCTCCCCGGGTGGACTCAGTAACACCAACCGCACGCTACCTGCCCCTGCTAAGGATTCAGCCAACCGTTCTGGGGTCCGGCTCACCTCATCCTCCTAGCAAAACTCACACGCCTTGCAGTGGCCCTCAATGACGCCCAAGAAAACTCCGCTAACGGAAGGTCGCTTATGATCTGCTTGGCACGAAGTCTCGTGAGGGAACTGAGAAGGTGGGAGAGCAGCTCGCGGAACATGAGGGAACTGCTTCCGGTACACACCCTCGGGGATGCCCTTCGAGCGCATTTCCTCCTTGGCAAGCAGCTCACTTTCCTGTCGTAACAAACGCTTGCGGAGCCCGCCGACGTAGTCCGCAAAGACTTCCGCGGCGTTCAATTCGGCTCGGTTACCGATGGAACCAGCTTGCAGCGCGATCCGGTCGTGAAGAGCCATTTCCCCTCTCCTGGTCAGAGGCTCCGAACAAACGCGTCTTGCCCGGAAGCCCACCGAGCCGCACACTGTATGCCTTAACAAGCGGCTCGGTCAAGCTGCTTTTGCACGGGAGCGCGCGCCCTAGAAGTGAGGTCCTGCATGGTGTTGCCCCTTAGGGCCCCGCGCCTTGCTGTACATGCTCCCCCGCAGCCTGTTCTAGAGCATGCATGATGCCAACCCAACCCCGACCTGCGCCGCTGCTGACTGAGCGGACATTTTGGGAATGATTGCAGGCTCCTAGCGCCCAACCCGCACCTTGATGGGGAGTAGCCCTCAAGGATGTGCCTGCCCATCAGGGCGCGCGCAGACAGGGAAATGCCCCACAAGTGGTGGATTTTTCGCCGTGTTATTGGCTTTGATGGGGGGTTTTTGCCCTGAAAAGGCAGTTCGTTTTGAGCGCCTGAAAAGGCTAACTACTTTATTTTCAATAGAGTCTTCGGTTCGTTCCATCTAAATAGTATCTTTTTTGCATTTCGTGCCCTTCTTCCGCCCCCGGCGTCGCGATTTCGAAGCTCCCTCACGCGCTCTGTGGCGGGGTTCCTCATAGGTCAACTATAGTAGGCTATCACAGTTGCAGCCTCTTGTCAAGAGCAAAAAGGGCAGGATTCAGGAGTCAGGATTCGGGATTCAGGAAAGGTTGGTGGTAGTCTTGGTTGTTCTTTCCCTGAATCCTGACTCCTGAATCCTGACTTCGGGGTTTTATGATCCAAAGATCGCCGACAGCGCCACACTGAAGCCGGGCAGGGCGCCAATACGGTCGTCGGGGATGCGGTTTCGCTCGATGTGGGCGTTGATTTCATCCTGGTGGTCGCTGTAGTAACTCAGGGCATCAAAGACCTGCGCCAGGGTCAGATGAGGCAGGCAATTGGGAATCTCTTCTGCGGCCACGCCCAGCCGCCAAGTCTCGACGATGGCCCGGACTGGTGTACGGGTCCCACGGATGATCGGCTCGCCACCCAGGATCTGATCGTCATTCACGACGTACGCGTGCCCCGTTGCGGTCGTCATTTCGCACCTCATTGAAGTGTAACCTAGCTGCCCCTTACGCAAAAACCGCTTTTTGATGTGCGCGATCTGCAAAGCAGCCTGTTCCTTCTTCTTCTAAGCCCCCGCCCCATGATGCGCTTCATTCGCCCGAATCCTGAATCCTTGACATGCAGTCCGCATGGCTGATCCTGCACTGCGGGACATCGCAAACCCCGGCATATCTGCAACGCCCGCCATCGAAGACGCGTAACGCGACCGCCTACACCAAGCCGCGTCACTCACCCTGCTACCTGACTTCGAGTTACACCGGCAAGTCACACTGATGCACAGCGGGACTCTGTCAAAGAGGCAAGCTAGCAGAGGGAAGCGGAGGCTGGATTCGGAGGTCACACTTTTGGGTCAAGCCTCCTCTGTCGCACCCCGGCTTGACAAGCAGACCAGAGCCCGTTGCCACCACTGAAAGCGGTACGGGGACAGAAGTCGGGATGCGCTTACTGCACCCGGCGAGCCTGATCACCAGTAGGCGGCGGAGGTGGCGCAACCATCAAGCCCAGACCCTGAAGCAGCATGACCGTACGTTGCGCCGCTGCACGCCAGACGAGTTGGCAACCGTCGCCCTGGCAGTTCTGTACGTAGACGTCGCCGCCGGAGTACTCCAGGCTGCAATTCTTGAAGGTGCAGTTGACGAAGACCCCGTCGTCAAGAAGCAGGTGCTGGTTTTCGAAGAGCTTGTTTTCGTGTCGAGTCATCAGAGAACGAGGCTACCACTACCTTGCCGTTGCCGCAAGCTCACGATTAACGTTGTACGGCGCCATCTCAGGTCAGTACGCCAGAGAAGCGCTGAACCTCCTGAGAAGACGTTCCATTCCTGCCCACGTTCTTTCGTAGCACGGCGATGTTGGCCGTGCTGCGACGAAGCTCGAGCCAAGCCGTTCCCTTTCTCCCCCCGTTCACGCATGACCAGTGGGCAGGGTCAGGCGGCGAGGCCAGCCGGACTCGCAACAGCCAACGTCACCCGTTTCGGCGGATAGAGAGAGGCCTGCACGCGCGCCTTGAGCCGTTGCAGGGCTTCCGCGTGAAGTTGTGAAACACGCGATTCATCCACATCGAGCCGGGCGGCAATCTGTCTCATAGTAAGATCCTGCTGATAGTAGAGGGTCACAATCAGCCTTTCACGGTCGGGGAGATGGGCCAGGGCACAGTTCAGGAGATCGCGCTGCTCGCGGCGATAACAGAGCTCGAAGGGATCTTGTGGTGGCGCCGCTATCCTACCCTCTTCTCCCACAGGCAGCTTAGCTGCCATTGCCGCTGTCTCACGGCGCGGCCATCCGTCAAAGCCCAGGGCATGGATTTCTCGTGCCCAGCGGTGCCATACCTGGAGGCTAATGCCTAATGCTTGCGCAATTTCTTCATCTTTCACCGGGCGACCCAGAATTGCTCCCAACTCGCGATATGTCCTCTCCACTTTTCTCGCCCGCCTCCGCATGTCGCGGCTGGCAGGGTCGAGAGTTCGCAGGGCGTCCAGCATACCCCCACGAATCCGGTGTCGGGCGTAACTTTCAATCTTCACCTTCCTTGAAGGATCGAATTTCCGCAGCGCATCAACCAGGCCTAAGGTCCCCGCCCCCACAAGATCATCCATCTCCACATGAGCGGGCAAGTGTTGCCGCACCTCGAACGCCACTCGCTTGACCAGCGGCGCCATCGCCAGTAACAAGTTGCGACCTTCCGGTTCCTGTTTTCCGCAGGTTTCTCCACTTTGCACACCCGGCGGGTGTGGGCGTATCCATGAGGTGCGCAGGGCACTCCCTGGCGAAATTTGAACTCTGTGTTGGCGTTGCAGCCGATTGGCGCTTTCCACCACTCCCACTTGCGTTGCCATGTGAGACCCCTTTCGCTCCGCCTCGCGCCACGGGAGGACTGCCTTGGCCTGGGTTGCGTCTTGCGGCGGATTCCCAAGGCAGCTTTTGGTCTTGACCGACACCCCACCACAGGCGTAGAGCCCTAGGCCCTTCGCAACCCTCACGCTTTCTTTGTTCGTGAGTTCGTGGCGCTGCGATTAGGAATTGCAAATCTAGTGCCAGCCTTTTGCGGCCAGAGATAAATCCGCCTGGCGAATTCTGTTCTCGAGCCTGGCGGAGCAAGATGGGGTCAGCGTGTCTACAGTGGTAGGCTTACAGGTAGCCTAGTATAATCGCCGGTTTCGGATCGGCGACCTTTATTAACCGACTGCGTTTCAATGGGATGACCGGCTAGGAGGAGTCGACGAAGGGAAGGAAGGGGTGGGCCTGGACCTACCCTGGCACGCTATGACGCCGTACCAGGGGGCAGCAGTTTGACGCCCCAGGTCCCTTTCCGAGACGCCGTAGAAATTCGCGCCAGGCTGGCCTTCAGTTCCAAATTGGAAGGGTATTGGATTAGGCAAATGCAACCTTGGCTTAGCAGATGGTTTGCTCCGGAATTAGGCGAGGAACCTCGCACTTGCGCAAGTGGCAACGCCTTCTCTCAAGCCCTCGCGGGACCCTGCCGATAATAGTCAGTGGGCGGGCTGGCAGGGAGCGAGCATCCGAAGCCACGCTGGCAGCACGCATTCACGAGAATCCGCGCGACTTCGGTGCTGTGACTCGGAACAGCAAAATCCGCAGGGAGGATGTCAACCTGGTGTTCAGGCTGGAACTCCCACAAGACCAACCGGGAACATCTAGGGGACTTTCGCCGGGAGCCTTTTCGGACTTCTTGGGTGGACCTCGAAGGCCGCTGCGGCTGGTTCCAGAATGGGAAGCGAGTCCCGATTTGCAAAAGCCGGGGTGGTTTCCCTCTCTGCCCAGGTTCTTGTCTGCTTCCGAATCTTTGCCCCAGCCCATCGAAAGCTCCTGTTGTCCGCTTCCCGTCAAAAGTCCTGCCCAACTCTGCAAGCTCCGGCGTATCAGCATGCCGAAGAACGCCAATGGGACCGCCCTCCCAAAAGAAAACCATCGGGATGGGTCGGGACGGGTCAGGAGCGGTCTGCCCGGCACCCTTTCGCAGCGGCGGGCTTAAACTGGGCACAAACTCTTCGCCGAGACCCCCACGGGGCCGGGACCGCTACGAAGAGCGGCAGACGGGTCTTCTACCACCGACCCATGGGGAGCGACGAGACCGTTCGCAGTGGCTGCCGCAAGGGCGATTAGCATGCGGGACCGAGAGAGAGCAAAATTCAGCAGAAACAAGGGAGAGAACGTAGAAAAACGACGTTCGCAGACCCAAGCAGGGACAATCTCACCTCCCACGGAACTCTGTCGTGTGGATGAATTATCTATTTCGGCAATGGCCCCTGGAGATATATTTCTAATTGAGGAACTGGAGGCCGCTGACCTGAATTCCGAACCGGCCTTTCACGCTATCCTTGCTTGCCCCCTGTGTGGGAACCAAGCGTTAATCTCTGCCGCTCAATACTTCGGTTACGCGCCGGTAATCTGCTCAGCCAGAGCCTGCCCAGGCTTCTTCAGAATCATCGATGAGGGCCGTCTCGTTTACCTGCCCCTTAATTGACCCGCCTCTTTTAAGCGGGCCTAGCCATCAATTGAACCCGAATCCCTAAGTTGGACGGGAGTCTAACCTCACTCCAAGAGAAAGGACCCCTCACCCGGCTCGCTACGCTCGCCACCCTCTCCCCAAGGGAGAGGGCCGCTATTCTATGTGTTCTTGCTGTCAGCCCTCTCCCGAGGGGAGAGGGTGGCCCGCTGTCCCGATGCACTTCATCGGGAAGCGGGCCGGGTGAGGGGTTGCTTGGGCGAGGCCAGAACCACAGAGTGAAGCAATCGTCAAACGCACCGTTCTGTTCCTGCGCAGGTTTGGTGGAAGCGACTTCAATGTAACGGGTTGGAACGGACCAGGGCCCCTCAATCTGCGAATTCGGGTTGAAAAGGCCATCGCCACAGATTTGATTGCCGCGAGTGTGTGGGAGCAACAACCGTGGTAGAATTCCTGTGACTGATTGGTTCTGTGCTGCAGGCCCGTAGCTCAGCCCGGTTAGAGCGCTACCTTGACACGGTAGTGTAAATCATTGATTCGACGGCACTTGACTCCACTAAGCACGGTAAAGATAGTCCCATTGGTCCCACATAACATTGAACTGTCGAGATTATGAGTGTAGACTCGGGCTTACTCGTTGGCATACACGCTCCCGGAATCGAGTGTAACGCCGACGTGTACCCAACGTCAAGCGCCATTTGGGGTGATAACTCTTTTGTGCTGATTCCGATGAAGGTGGTCACTGATTCCGATTTGATCCCGGTCAGTGATTCCGATGTGATGCCGGTCGCGATCGGAGCGAAGCGACGCTGGCCAGACCATAGTGGCTGAAGTGACCGGCATC
>JBEKHR010000033.1:0-59888 GCA_050012175.1 Terriglobia bacterium
GATGCCGGTCACTTCAGCCACTATGGTCTGGCCAGCGTCGCTTCGCTCCGATCGCGACCGGCATCACATCGGAATCACTGACCGGGATCAAATCGGAATCAGTGACCACCTTCATCGGAATCAGCAGGCCGGGCAAGACAGTGAACTTCAAGGCGATGTCGCCCGCTTGGAGCGCCAAGTCGGACAGCTTGAGAAGGAAGTAGATAGTAAGGCTTTGCGAGCGCGCCTCGCTCGAGCCCTCGGTAATGTCTCTGCAATTGTGGCGCGCTTGCTGCCGAAACTTGATGTTGAACGCCCTCATGACGCGGTAGAGTTATCGGTCAATGACCTAACTGTAAAGGTCAAATCCACCGACCGAGAGGATTACCTCTGGGAAATTGGAAGCGGATCCAACTGGCTCTCCTATCATGTCTCGATTACGCTTTCTTTGCAGCTGTTCTTCTCGAGTCTTGCTGAATCGCCAGTGCCCCAGATCCTCGTTTATGACCAACCCAGTCAAGTATACTTCCCACGCAGGCTTGTTGAGAGAGAGGCTGACCCCGACGATCCCTCCTTCAGGGATGAAGATGTAGAAGCGGTGCGGAAGGTCTTCGAAGTTTTGTCATCCGGGATTGAAGAAAGTAAGCATGCCCTCCAAGTGATCGTGCTCGATCACGCCCCCGAGGATGTCTGGAGGGGAATTCCAAACATTAACTATGTGGAGGAGTGGAGGGGTGAGAACAAGCTAGTGCCGTTAGGGTGGCTGAATAAAGAATGAGGTTACACAACCGACGCGTAGTGCCCAAGGACCCCGCCAACGGAGAAAGTAGCGCAGAGTTTGCGCTCTTCAAACTCTGCGGCTCGAAATCATTGATCTCCAGAAAAGCCGCAGACTTCAAGAACAAGTCTGCGATACCCGCTCTTGACACGTGGGAGAACATAGGCTAGAGTTGTAAGTTGAAGCCAAGGAGGCGGTCACGGCCTGCCGGGAACATTTGGCTGCTATGCTACCCCGATCCCCCAATCCATTCTCGAAGGTGTCCCAAGCGAGGCGAAAAGCCCGGAAGAATTCCTGGTTTGATGCGGACAAACAGTCAGCTCTCGGAGGAAAAACAGAAAAAGGATTCTTCAAAATTGAAGGAACGATGCGGGAATGTCTATGAAAACAAAGGGTCGGCCTAATACGGGCGGGGGCAAAGCGGGAATGTTATAGAAAACAAAGGCACTTACGCGTTGAAAGCGGGAATATTGTTGAAAACAAGCACGTTAGCTGGAAGCCGTGAGCCCTTCATGCCCAAGTCGCCGAGATTGACCAGCGATGCGCCACCCGACCCGTTCCGAGCTTCTGCGGCTCCTGGTAGGCCTCAACGAGGAGCGGACCTTACCAGTTCTTCAATCGACCCGCCGCGGCGGGGCAATGAAAACCTGTTATTGTCTCACACTCCCCAGCCCAATCCGTAGGCTTGGTTTCCATGATACAATTGTGTCTTTACAGGGTGGATTCGCCTCAACTTTTTTCCGCATAGACACTGAGCAGCGCTGAGGATTGCCTAAGCGTTGGGAAGGCTTGAGGCGGGATTTGTCCAACAGGAGAACCGCGATGAAGATTGTCCGGCTCATCTTGAAGAATACAGTCCGGAACCCGCGCCGGACGGCGCTGACCATCCTGAGCATCACCGTCTCCATCTTTCTGGTTAGCACCCTGCGAGCTGTCTTACACAACCTCGAGACCACAGGCCAGTCAAACAGTTCGAATCTTCGCTTGGTGGTCCATCGCGCCACTGCTTTGACCGAGTCCATGCCCGTCGCCTACAAACAGCGCATCGCGGCCCTGCCGGGAGTGAAATACGTCGAGTCGATGGATTGGTTCGGCGGATACTATGCCGACCCCAGCAACTTCTTCGCGAACTTTCCCACGGATGTTGAAGACTTTGAAAAGATCGCCGACGAACTCGTGATCCCTCCTGACCAGCTCACCGCATGGAAGCAAGAGCGGATGGCGGCTCTGGTGGGCAAGAAGCTCATGGAAAAGTACGGTTGGAAATTGGGCGACCGTATAACTCTAAAGGGAACGATATACCCGGTGGATTTGGAGTTTATCATTCGCGCCGTCTATACCGACCCCGAAGACGTCTCAGTGGAACGCGCGGTTTATTTCCACTGGGATTACTTCGATGAGTCCCTGGGCCGCCCGGGGCGCACGGGGTCGTTCTATGTGAAGGCCGCCACTGCGGAGGATATTCCTCGCTTGGCGGAGAAGATTGACGGCATGTTCCGAAACACCGACGCCGAGACCAAGACAGAAACGGAGAAGGCCTTCAACCTCAGTTTCGTGTCCATGCTGGGAAACATCAAATTGCTGTTGAACGCCATCTGTCTGATCGTGGTTTTCACCATCCTGCTGGTGGCGGGAAATACCATGGCGATGTCAATTCGCGAACGCACCGGAGAAGTGGCCATTTTGAAGACCCTGGGTTTCCGCCAGAGCTCGATCCTTTATTTGCTGGTGGGCGAGTCGGTGGCCATCGCGCTGCTGGGAGGGATTCTCGGCGCCG
This sequence comes from Terriglobia bacterium, assembly GCA_050012175.1. Taxonomy (GTDB): domain Bacteria; phylum Acidobacteriota; class Terriglobia; order UBA7540; family UBA7540; genus CAVROP01. The sequence goes on from JBEKHR010000033.1 coordinate 2,535, forward strand.
TCGGCGCCAAGACGACTTATGGCTTCATCCATATCACCTCGACGAAGGGCAAAACGTTCGGCTTGTTCTACGCGGTTGGCGTCGCGCTGCTGGCGGGATACGGAACCTGGATGCTCTTCGCCGGCTCTTCAGCTTCGCGCCCATGGATGAAGGTGACGCGCATGGTGGTGACTTTTCTGGGGGGACTCCTCGGTTTGGCCGCAGGTTTTGGGTTTTACATGGCCACGGGTTACGTTATGAATCAGGGCGGCTTCCTCGCGGATTTCGGCGTGAACTACGGAACCGTGGCGCTGGGCCTCGGAATCTCGGCCGGGGTGGGGATTGCGAGCGCTACGCTCCCCGCCTTGCGCGCTTCGCGCATGAGCATTGCTGAGGCGCTGCGCTACACGGGATAAGGCCAGAAGGTCCCTTCGGTTAACTTCTCTCTGAACTTTCCCCTGGCTTTGCGCGTAGAATCAACCGAGAGCCATGACACGCCGCCAGTTGGTCATCAAGAACCTCCTTCGCAATCGTCGCCGGACGATCCTGACGTTTCTGAGCATCGCCACCTCGATCACTCTGTTGACGGCGTTCTGCGCTACTTATCGTTATTTTGGCAATCCGCTCATGCCCAGCGACTTCCGTCTGCTGTTGATGGTTGCGCCGCGTGCCTCGTTGATGGTCCCCCTGCCGCTGAGCTACGGTGAGCGCATCGCACGGCTCCCTGGAGTGGTGGCCACGACGCCCATTAACATGGTGGACGGCCTATATGGCGGCCGGGACGACTTTATGTTCGCGCTGGCCAGCGATCCCGCCACTTTTCTCAAGGTTTACACGGACTGGCATTTGCCTGAGGATCAGCGCGCCGCGTACATTCGAGAAAAGACGGCGGCTCTGGCTGGACGCCGAACAGCCCTCAAATACGCTTGGAAACTGGGTGACCGAATTCACTTACGAAGCCCCGGTTACCACGTCGATCTGGACTTGATTCTGCGCGGCATTTATACCGCTGAAGACGAATCCTTGCTGGCGTTCCATTGGGATTATCTGAACGAAGCGCTGGGCCGCCCGGACAAGCCTGGAGGCTTTTGGGTGCGTGCCCGGACGGAGGCGGACGTCCCACGCCTGATGCAGACCATCGACAATCAATTTCGAAACGGCGAAATGGAAACACGCACGCAACCCATGGCACAGTGGATGCTCGACATGCTGGCCATGATCGGCAACGTCAAGCTGATCGTGCTGAGCGTTTCGGCGGCCATGGTCTTTGCAGTCCTGCTGGTGGTGGCAAACACCATGGGGATGTCGATCCGTGAACGCACCGCCGAGTTAGCGATCCTACGAGTTCTGGGATTCCAGCCAAAGCAGTTGCTGGCGCTACTGGCTGCTGAGGCTTTGACGGTTTCCGTGGCCGGCGCGCTCGTCGGCTGCCTGTTGGCGGCAACCGCCTTCGCTCTCATCGGGGGATATCGAGTTGGGGGAGCCATGCCCATTTACATCCAGGTGGATGTGGTCACGGTGGGAGTGGTCCTGAGTGTGGCCATTGGTATCGGCCTGTCCAGCACCCTGGTTCCTGCTTACCGCGCTTCCCGCATGAGCATCGCAGATGCGCTCCGGTATACGGGGTGAAGAGGGCAGGCGCCGGGTGTCAGGTTTCAGGTGTCAGGTTTCAGCAAAGGCTTTCCGTGACTCCTGAATCCTTATCGCGCACCCCTGTCTTCCCGTGCAACCCATTCGTGGTGACTCGCATGTTATGATAGAAGTGTTTGAGTGTGCGATATCATTTGCAGTCCGGCTGAACATGGGGGGCATCGCGGACGCATCGCAGGCGATTCTTGTTCCGTGCGATCGGTGCTGCCTGAACGCCGGCTTAGCTCGCTCGGCCCAGGACGCGACAGGATCGCTGGAGTGAACTGAATATGTGGCGACTAGGACTGAGAAACCTGCTCCGCAACAAGCGCCGGACCATACTCACCGCCTCGAGTGTGGCCGTTTCCCTTTTCCTGTTATCGTCGCTGGCCATTGTTTACACCGCGCTCGGAAAACCCTTTGAGGGCGAGGAAAGGAGCCCTCGAATGATGGTACGCCGGCTGAGCGGCATCACCTTCATGATGCCGGCGAGTTACGGGCAGAGAATCAAGGCTGTGCCTGGGGTGGTGGCCGTCACTCCGATGAACTGGTTTGGAGGATATTGGAAAGACCCCGCTAATACCTTCGCGAATTTCGCCATCGACGCCAACACGGTGTTCGACGTGCTGGATATGGCCCGGATCGCTCCCGACCAACTGGAGGCCTTCAAACGCGAGCGAGTGGCGGCGGTGGCCGGTCGTCAGTTGATCGAGAAGTTCCACTGGAAAATTGGGGACCGGATTACTTTGATGGGGAGTCCTTACGGAATCGCTCCTGAACTTGTCTTGCGCGGAACGTTCACGGGCGGGCCCGACGACCAGTTCTATTTTCATTATGACTACTTGAACGAAGCCATGAGAGAATTCAACCAGGTTGGTCTCTACTGGATTCGGGTTGAGCGTCCCGAGATCGCCGCGCGAGTCGGGCAGGCCATTGACCAGACCTTCCGGGATACTGATTCAGAAACCAAGACCGAAGCGGAGGGAACCTTTCTTCTCGGATTCATCTCGATGCTCGGAAACGTTCGCGGCATCATTCTCATGATCGGGGCGGCCGTCACGTTCGCTGTCCTGCTCATTGTGGCCAACTCCGTGGCGATGTCCGTCCGGGAACGAGTGACAGAAGCGGCCGTAATGCGCAGCCTGGGATTCACTTCCCGTCATATTTTGGCTCTCTTCGTGGGAGAATCATTGATACTGACGGTGGGCGGGGCGCTGGTTGGGGTGGGAGGAGCCAAATTGCTCTATGATGCGATGGCCCTCAGAAAGATCGGGTCATTGGTCTGGGCCGACATGAGAATGAGGCCGGAGACTTTCCTATTCTGTATGGCGCTTTCCGTCGTCTTGGCCTTTCTCTCCTCGAGCTGGCCGGCCTACCGGGCGGCGAGAATCAACATCGCCGAGGCGCTTCGTTTTACGGGCTGATAAGGGAAACGATTTATGGCGATCCCGCTGAAATACAACGCGCGGAATCTGATCGTTCGCAGGACTACTACGCTCATGACGGCTTTCAGCATCACCCTCACGGTCGCCGTGTTTGTGGTGCTCATGGCGCTTGCCCAGGGACTTCAGACTTCCCTGTCAGCTACGGGACAACCCTTGAACGTCCTCATCATGCGGGAAGGGGCGCAATCAGAATCCACCAGTTCCGTCACCCGCGACTCGCTCCAGGTGATCAAGTACCTCCACGGCATCGCCAAAACTGATAAGGGAGAGCCGTGGGTCTCCCCGGAGTTGATTATCCTCATCAATCTTCCACGCCGCGGCGAGACACAAGGGTCCAACGTGACGATTCGCGGCCTTGGCCCGGAGGGCCCCTCACTTCGCCCGGAGTTTAAGATGGTGGAGGGTCGTTTCTTCAGGTCCGGGCTCAGGGAAGTCATCGCCAGTAAGAAGATTGCCGGCCGGTTTCAGAACTGCGGCCTGGGGGACAAAGTAAAATTCGCCAAGGGCTATTGGACCGTGGTGGGCATTTTCGATGCGGGCAACACCGCTTACGACTCAGAAATCTGGACGGATGTGAATGACCTGGGTACAGACTTTGACCGTGACGGGTATTCAAGCGTGATGGTGGGGGCCGCCGACTCGAGCAGCATCGCCAGCCTGCGCGACCAAATCGCCAACGATCGCCGCCTGCACCTGAAACCTCAGACCGAGCGCGAGTACTATGAAAGCCAGACCCGCTTTGCGGCTCCCATCAAAGCCCTGGGATTGTTCATTGCAGTTTTGATGGCGGTGGGGGCGTCCTTCGCAGCCATGAATACCATGTACGCTGCGGTGGCGCGCCGCACCAAGGAAATCGGTACGCTTCGGGTGCTGGGGTACTCGCGGGGAAGCATTCTCTTCTCCTTCGTCCTCGAGTCGGTGCTCATCGCGGCGGTGGGTGGCGCGCTGGGCTGCGTGCTGGCCCTGCCAGTCAACGGCCTGACCACGGGAACCACCAATTTTGCAACCTTCAGTGAAGTGGCGTTCAACTTTCGTGTTACTCCATCATTGCTGCTGAGCGGTATGATCTTCGCGGTCTTCATGGGCTTTCTGGGCGGCTTTTTCCCCGCCTGGCGGGCCGCGCATGAAAACATCGTAACCGCGTTACGGTCTGTTTGACCTATTCTCCCCTCTCCCCCTTGGGGGAGAGGGTGGACCGCACCGGCGTTTTCTTCAGCCGGGGCGGGCCGAGTGAGGGGGTCGTAACATTGAAAGCGTTAAATGTGACGTACTGACCGCCCCACAGGAGCAAACAAGAATATGGCCCCAGTCGAGCCGGCAACAAAGGACTTGCGCGTCTTGCAAATCGACCGGTCCCAGAAGGACGCGCTCGACCAGAAAGACAAAGGAAACCGCGGTCCGCTCCTGTACGCCGTGGCGGCGGTGGTATTGCTGGCAGGCGCAGGGCTGGCGGTCTCGCGCCTCTTGGGCAACGCGGCTGAGGTTGAGGTCGAGCGGCCGGCGCTGGAACAGGGCGCCGCCACGGGGAACGTGGTTTTGACCGCTGGCGGATACATCGTGGCTCATCATCCCATCGATGTCAGCTCCAAGGTGGTGGGAAAAGTGGCCTGGGTGGGCGTTGAAAAGGGGGACCGGGTTCGCGAGGACCAGGTGATCGTGCGCCTGGAAGACGCTGAGTTCGTCGCTCAACTCAAGCAGGCACAGGCCAACGTGGCGGTTTTGAAGGCCCGGCTCAGGCAACTGGAGACCGGTTCCCGCCCGCAGGAGATCGACGCTTCCAAGGCCGCCATGGAGCAGGCACAGGCCAATTTCCAGAACGCCGACATCACCCTCAAACGCGCCAAAGAAATGTTCCGGCAAGAGATCACCTCGCAGTCTCAGCTCGATGCCGCACAGATGCAATACGATGTGACCCGGAATCAGCTTGAAAGCGCTCGCAAGAACTACGAACTGGTGAAAATCGGCCCGCGCATCGAAGAGATTGAATATGCTCGAGCCCAGGTCGCTCAAGCCCAGGCCGCCGTCGAGTACGCGCAAACCATGCTTGATTCCACCCTCATCCGGGCGCCCGTCACCGGCACGGTGCTGGAGCGCCTGGTCGAGAAGGGTGAAATGGTCTCCACCATGACCTTTGGCGGAACCGGCGGGGTCAAGGCTTCGGTCGCCTCGGTTGCGGATTTGAATGACCTCCAGGCCCAACTCGACATCAATCAGAACGACTTTTCCCGCATTTCGCCAGCCCAGCAATGCAGCGTAACGGCAGACGCTTACCCCGACCGGGTGTACCAGGGAGTGGTGGCGGAAATTGCACCCGAGGCCAACCGGCAGAAAGCCACTATCGAAGTCCGGGTCAAAATCCTGCACCCTGACGCTTACTTGCGCCCGGAGATGAACGCCCACGTGTCGTTCCTGGCGCCGGCGGAAAATCAGAAGCAATCCGTCCGCGAGATCATCACTATTCCCCGCCCTGCCATGACTCAAAAGGACGGTAAGACGGTTGTGTTCGTCATCGATGGTTCGCATGCCAGGCTTCGCGAGATCCAGGTGGGACGGGACCTCGGCGACCGCGTCGAAGTTCTTGATGGGCTTTCACCCAACGAGCGGATTGTCGTGCGAGGAGCTGATGCTTTGACTCCCGGCCAGCGGGTTAGGGTGAAGAGCGGGGGCTAGGTGCTGGGGGCTGGGGGTTCGGGACTGGGGAAGAACAGAAGGCAGAAAGCAGAAGGCAGAAAGCACAAGGCAGAAGAGACGTCTAGTCGATCGCCGAAGGCCACCGCCAAGCCGACTTCGCCCTCTCCCCCTTGGGGGAGAGGGTGGCCCGCCGCCGGCGTTTTCTTCAGCCGGGGCGGGCCGGGTGAGGGGGTTGCGGGTAGAAGGCAGAAAGCAGTCGAAGGCACACAGCGAAACCTTAAAGCTGATCGCTGAAGCCCTTGAACTGACTACTGGCGACTGACTACTGACCACTGACAACTCCGCCAAAGGACAGGCCATGTCTAATGCTGTAGTGGAAACTAAAGGGCTTTCCAAGATTTTCCGGCGAGATTCTTTCGAGGTCGCAGCGCTGGAAGACGTGAATCTGACCGTTGTGGAGGGCGAGTTTCTCTGCCTGATGGGCCCCTCGGGATCCGGAAAAACAACCCTTCTGAATATCATCGCCGGAATCGATCGCCCCACCCAGGGCCAACTGCGCGTCCTGGGCGAAGACGTGGCGAGCATGAGCGAGGACCGGTTGGCGGCATGGCGAAACGTGCACGTTGGTTTTGTGTTCCAGACTTTTAACCTGATTCCGGTTCTTACTGCCTTCGAGAACGTCGAATTACCCTTGCTGCTCACGAAGCTCTCTTCGCAAGCACGAAGAGAGCATGTTAGCGCCGCCTTGAAACTTGTCGGTTTGGAAGAGCGCATCCACCACTTTCCTCGCCAACTCTCCGGCGGTCAGGAACAACGGGTGGCGATTGCGCGCGCCATTGTTACCGACCCCACGCTGCTCATGGCCGATGAACCCACGGGCGACCTGGACGCGCACTCTGCCGAAGAGATTCTCGATATACTCTCCCGACTGAACCGAGATTTTTCGAAAACCATCATCCTGGTAACACACGACCCGCGCGCCGCACGCCACGCCACCGTGACGCGCCACCTGGAGAAAGGGCAACTTCTCCCTCTGGGCCAATAGCCAGTCTGTCATCCTGAGCGACTCGAAGAGGTTTGGCCATTCCATGTCCCGATTGATCGGGACTACATGAGTAGCCGTGGGCGAAGCCCACGGTAAAGGTGCATCTTAAAACCTGTCGGCCCTGGAGGGGCCGAACTGTTCGACCCCTGCGGGGTCGCTAGATCTGATGGCGGCGCGGCCCGTGGGCGGCGGGCACAAAAGCCGTGCCCTTGCCCACGGCTACTCAATTTGAACCCCTCCGGGGTCCCGACAGCAAGCGGGAGGGAAGGCAAGCGAGGAATACGGGTGACCGCCTTCGGGGCGGTCCCACTCATCAAGCCACCCGCTTTCCGGAGGGTGTCTGACAAACTACCGGGATTGTTCGCTCAGCTCAGGACGCCAAACTTGGAGGCCTGCCCTGCCCTCGAACCAAAGGGGCTACTCCAACTTGCGATTTCGGATCTAAAGAGTCAGCTTATGCAGGTATTCGTAACTGATTTTGATGCTCTCCAGCGGCGGGACCTCGCAAAAATCCTGCTCCACGTAGAAGTGCCTCATGCCGCCCTGGCGCGCTGCCGCAAAGATCCGCTTCCAGTCAATAGTTCCCTTCCCCACCTCGGCAAATAATCCCATCCTGGCGTCATACTCTGTTGCGGGTGGATTCCCGGCCTTCAGGTCCTTAATGTGCAGCAAGGGGAAACGGCCCGGGTGTTTCTTGAAGAAAGTCACCGGGTCCTGGCCGGCGTGCGTAACCCAGAAGCAGTCCATTTCGAACTGCACGAGGTTGGGATCCAATTGCTTGAGAAGGTAATCATAAGCAGTAGTCTCACCATATTTCTTGAATTCAAAATTATGGTTGTGGTAGCAGAACCGTATGCCGGCCTGGTGCGTCTGCTCAGCGGCTTTATTGAACAAGTCCACCAGTTGCTTATAGTCGTCAAAGGACTTTCGTTCCTCAGGTTGCAGGATGGCATTCACCATGTACTTAAGGCCCAAATCTCTGGCTTCGGCGATCGACTTTTCCCAATGGGACTTTATCCTTAAAAAGGTTTAGGTGAGATGACACACGGCGGAAGGTGGGTGGCAAGTGACAGAGAAGCAGGAACTATTGAGACTATTAGCGGGCTTTTCTCTTGCTCTTACCCCTGACCTCAAAAATCACTTGGAAGGCAGAGTGTAGGTGAGATCGTAATCGATGTAATATTGAGCACCGGCACCTGGCGTGGACGCAAGGCGCTTGCCGGTAAACGATCCGCCCCCCTGGATTCCTTCGAACCGGCCAGTCCCCTTGATGAATTCACACGTGGCCTCCCACCTGCTGGTCTTCCCGTTTGCCTCGGGTGTTGCGGTGCCTTGATACCTTATGCGTAAGGTGGACCCGTCCTCAAAAGTGGCCACGTTATATCCATGGAACTTGCCACTCCCTTTGATGTAGTCAAACATGTCCTTGGTCGAGGTGGTGGCAACACTGCCGTCATCGCAGGACAGCACGCCTGGGAACTCCCCCACGCCGATGATGTGGCCGGGCACGTCGTCGACCTCAATGACGTTCACCCTGGCCGTATATCCGGTCTCCCGGCATTTCATTGTATAGGTCTGTTTTGTAAGCATCGTTGTTTCCTCCTTTTTGATCCGGAATTTCCATTAAAGATCTAGTGGCCGAAACTCATAGCGGAAATCCGGGTTTATATCTTTCAAGTTGTAGTGGCCGCTGGGCGCGGTAAGGCCGTTGTCTTTCAGCAGCTTTGCGAATTGGTTCGCTGGCATCCCATAGAGGTCGTAAGGCTCGACCTCTTTGTAGCCGATGGCCGCCACTTTCTTGATGGTGCCCGGCACGTCCTTCTGAAGTTCATCACGCACCGTGTAGAGCTGTAGCCCAATGGGTTTGCCGTAAGGATTTGCAAAAAGATTGCGCGTTAACCCAGACCCTCCAACAATTGTTGCAGCGCCTACGGCAGTACTCCGTATAAAATCTCTTCGGTTAATCATCAAATTAGAAACCCCCTTCTATGTGATTTCATTCCCCACCTGCGAATGTTACCGCAGAGGCGTAAAGACGAGATAAAGCAGAAAGCAGAAATTAGAAATCAGAAACCAGTCGCCTCACAGGTGAAGGTAGAAGCTAGAAACCAGATAGCAGAAAGCACTGCTTTCTGATTTCTAATTTCTGCTTTCTGCTTTACTTTCCAGTTTCTGATTTCTGCTTTCTGATTTCTAGTTTCAACTTTCATTCTTCGTTGCTACGATAACCCAATGAGCCGGCGATTGTCACCTGCCACTTCCCCAGAGGTGGACGCGAATTTCATGCGGCGCGCACTTCGGGAAGCACAAAAGGCCGATTCGGAGGGGGAAGTTCCCGTCGGCGCCGTAGTGGTCCAGGATGGGAAGATTATCGCTCGGGCGCACAATCGTCCCCTCGGCCTGTCGGACCCGTCAGCCCATGCGGAGGTCCTGGCGCTGCGGCGCGCGGCAAAGAAGCTCGGGAACTACCGGCTGAAAGGCTGCGACCTCTATGTTACAATTGAGCCTTGCGCAATGTGCGCCGGCGCGATTATCCAGGCACGCCTGCGACGACTCGTTTACGGAACGCCGGATCCTAAAGCGGGCGCGTGTGGGTCAGCCCTGGCGGTCCTCAACCACCCCAAAGTGAACCATCAGGTTGAGGTTGTCTCCGGCGTTCTGGCCCAAGAATGCGCAGTGATTCTGCGCGACTTTTTCCGTTGCAGGAGAAGAAAGACTTAGGGGATTGCGCAAGAAAGCTATCCTACTGTCATCCTGAGGAGTCCCGATCTGATCGGGACGACGAAGGATCTCGGCAGTTCGTAGCTTTAACTGTTGACCTTCGACTCTCGACTACTCGACTTTCCCGGAGAGGTACCGAAGCGGTCATAACGGGGGCGCCTCGAAAGCGTCTTGCCTGCCAAAAGCGGGCACGTGGGTTCGAATCCCACCCTCTCCGCCAGAAAACCAGTTAACAGTCCACAGTCAACAGTCAACAGTTGACAGCCAAAGACCTGGCGCAGCGCCAAGTTGCGTCTTAGTGGTACGTCAGAAACATCAGCCAGTCCTTCATCTTAAAGAGGCCTTGCGACGACCCACAACAATGCACAAATATGGAGTCATCCTCTATTGAAGCAATGAGGACCAAGCGTTCATTGCTGAGGTTCCGGAACTGCCGGGATGCATAGCTCATGTGGAAGGTTCCAAGGGGAGGCGGTCAGGGGTGGACTCCGCGCTGCTGGGGAGCCTACAATGGAAGTCTCGGCTGTTAACTAAAGGAGCGCGAAGGAATGGAGTCTGGTCCGCGTTCGGTGAACTTCTCCACCGTGTCGGAATGGAACGACAGGAAGGTCCGGCGTCTACGCGATTCTCTGGTGGGTGAGGAGCCACTCCAAATCCGACTTGGGAAGCGTCCCCTTAGTGTGACCATGCGAACTCCCGGGGACGACTTTGAATTAGCGGCAGGCTTCCTTTTCACTGAGGGAATCATCCGTTCGGCAAAAGAGGTCGCCAGCCTCCGTTATGGCAATGGATCAGGGTCCGATCGGAATACTGTTCATGTTGAGCTCAACCACCGCAAAACTCTCGACTCGATGCGGACTAAACGTAATTTCCCCGCAAACTCCAGTTGTGGATTATGTGGCAAGGCATTTATTGAGGGGTGTCGCCTGCAAGGGATCAAGCGGCCCAATCCCCGCTTCCGACTTGATCCCGAAATCCTTTGTAGTTTTCCCGAAACTCTCCGGTCTGCCCAAGTGCTGTTTGACCGAACCGGAGGGCTACATGCCGCCGCGTTATTCGAAGCCTCCGGAAAGCTGATTGCTGTAAAAGAAGACGTGGGGCGGCATAACGCGGTGGATAAGCTCATCGGCTGGGCTTTGCTACAAGGTCGCATTCCTTTAGCGGGCTGTGCGTTGTTGGCGAGTGGCCGAGGGGGCTTCGAGATCATTCAAAAATCGCTGGTAGCGGGAGTTCCGCTGCTGGCCTCGGTCTCCGCTGCCTCCGATCTAGCGGTCCAATTGGCTCGCGAGTGCGGACTTACACTGGTCGGCTTCCTGCGTGGCAGGCGATTTGTTTGCTACTGCGGAGAGGAACGCTTGGGGCTCCCCCCTGCGCCAAGATCTTAACTGCCCCTTCGACATCCCCGGGGATTTCAGAACCGATCCTTCAAGCACTTCTTCGTTCGGAGGCGGAATCGCTGTCATCACCACATTATCGTTTGCAAAATTCCACGGTGAACGTTAGAATATTCGTTCCCGGGTCCAATCCTTGCGGGCGCGGTTTAGCAGACAGTTTATGTCTGAAAGTCTAGCCATTTATCCCGGGTCTTTCGATCCGATCACCAACGGTCATCTCGATCTCATCGAGCGTGCCCGGTGGATCTTTGGGCGTTTGATTGTTGCGGTTTTGACGAACCCCGACAAGCTCCCACTTTTCACCGTTATGGAGCGCGTGGAGATGCTCCAGGAGGCCACTCGGGGAATGCCCAACGTCGCAGTGGACACGTTTGGCGGGCTGCTGGTTGAATACGCCAAGCAAAAAGGGGCAGGGATCATCCTGCGCGGCATACGCGCATTTACAGACTACGAGTACGAACTCCAGATGGCGATCATGAACCGCAAACTCGAGCCCAGCCTTGAAACTGTCTTCCTGGTTCCCGCAGAGTCCTACACCTACCTCAGTTCACGCCTGGTCAGGGAGATTTTCCAGAACGGGGGATCAGTGAAGGGCTTGGTTCCCCCTTTGGTCGAGGATCGACTTCATCAAAAGGTTTTTCAGAATAAAGTTTAAGGGAGGTTGGAGTGCAGCTTTCGGAGCGCATTTCACGGATTTCGGTTTCCACTATCGCCACCGTCCTGCAAAAGGCGGAAAAGCTGAAGGTTAGGGATACGAAGCTGGCGGACTTTGGCGCCGGTGAGCCGGATTTCCCCACTCCTGACCACATCAAGAAAGCTGCCATCCAAGCGATTGAGGAAGATTTCACCAAGTACACTGCCACGGGCGGGATCAGGGAGCTGAGGCAAGCCCTGGTGGAGAAGCACGCGAAGGACCATGGATCGAACTACACGGTCGAGGAGTGCCTGGTGACCGTGGGAGGGAAGCAGGCCATCTTTGAGGCGATGTCCGCTGCCCTGAACGATGGCGACGAGGTGATCCTGCCTACCCCCTACTGGGTTACCTTCCTGGAGATCATCAAATACGCAGGGGGCAAGCCCGTCCTGCTCGAGACGCTCGAGAGCGAGAATTTTGCGGTGCACGCCAGGGGCGTCGAAAAACTGATCACTCCGAAGACCAAGCTCGTGGTCGTCAACTCTCCGCACAACCCCACCGGCGCAGTGGTTCCCCCGGGGGAAATGGAAAAACTCCTGGCGCTGGCGATCCGGCACAATCTGCTTCTGCTGTCCGACGAATGCTATTCCCATTTCTTGTATGACGGCCGCAAACCTTTTTCGCTTGGTTCCTCGAAAGAGCGGGAGCACCTGCTGATTGTCGACTCTTTTTCCAAAACGTATGCCATGACGGGATGGCGAGTTGGATTTGCCCTTGGTTCGACAAGACTTCTGGCAAACATGCTGAAGCTCCAGAGCCACTCGACCTCCAACCCCAATTCCATCGCCCAGAAGGCTGCGCTGGCAGCAGTTCATGGGCCGCAGGCCCCCGTGCAAATGATGCTGGCCGAGTACCGGCGGCGCCGGGATCGTGTCATCGAAGGATTGCAATCTATACCCGGCATACGTTGCGTTCCTCCGCATGGCGCCTTTTACGCCTACCCGAATGTCGGGTATTACCTGAAGAAAGACGGATTGGGGGATACATCCACGCTGGCGCAGCGGCTATTGGAGGAAGCGCACGTTGCCGTAGTGCCCGGGTCCGCCTTTGGAACTCAAGAACACATCCGCATTTCATACGCAACCTCTCTTGAACATATTAATGAGGGGTTACGACGTATGGCAGCGTTCTTCTCCAAGTTCTGACTGAATTATGTCCACTTTGAACATTCCTCTTCAACTTTCAACTGCCTTCAAACCAAAAATCTGGGGCCGGGAGGATCTCTCACCCATATACTCGGCCCCGGAGGAAACTGACTCCCCGGCCTCCAGGAAAGCTGAGATCTCAGGGAGCGCGGGGAAACCTGGCGAATTGATCGGAGAAGTCTGGGTCATCGACGATACTTCCCGGTTTCTGAACGGCCCCGTAGCAGGTCTTACTCTGGGCGAGGCATCCGAAAAGTACGGGCCCGCACTCCATGGGCGGTCGTGGCATGGCACTCGTTTTCCGCTGCTCGCCAAATACATCTTCACGAGCGACTGGCTATCAGTCCAGGTTCATCCGGACGATGAGTACGCGCGCGTCCACGACCCGGGCAATGTCGGCAAGTGCGAAATGTGGTATATCCTCCAGGCCGACACAAATGCGGAATTCCTTCTGGCTATAAAGCCGGGGGTCACAAAGGAGGCGCTAAAAGCAGCTTTCGAAAATGGAACGTCGAAGGAACTCCTCGAGCGCCATTACCCCAAGGCCGGCGAGGCCATCTTCGTTCCGCCCGGCACGGTACATGCGCTAGGCCCAGGGCTGGTTCTGTTCGAGGTCGAGCAAAATTCCGACCTGACCTATCGCCTGGATGACTTTGGCAGAGTCGGACTGGACGGGAAACCCCGCCCCCTCCATTTGGCGAAAGGATTGGACGTTATCCAGGAAGACTTGCTCCCTCGCCGCCACCTCCCGCGGTGGGAATTTCAGGAGCCCTTCGGCACAAGGCGGTATATTATGGCTTGCCGTTACTTCGCGGTCGAGGAGATATTCCTGCGCAAGATGGCCACCTTCAAGAGTTCGCCGCAGCGCGTGGAGGTTTATTCCGTTCTTAAAGGTGAGGGTCGCGTTGAGAACACATCGGGCTGGCTGGGCTATCGGACCGGAGAGACCTGGATAATACCCCCGGCGGCGGGCGCCTATAGGTTCGTTCCCCAAGAGCAAACCCGCTTGCTGAAGTTCTATGTTCCTAACCTCCTTGAGGACTTCCGGCGACCGCTGGCGGCTCGCAACGTTCCCCCCGAACACGTGGAGAAAGTTGTGTTTGATTTATAAGCATGGCTACAGATCCCGTATTCAAACACACTTACGCCGTAATCATGGCCGGTGGCAGCGGGACACGTTTTTGGCCCCTTAGCCGCCGCAAACACCCAAAACAACTGTTGACATTGTTCGGCCAGGACTCGTTGCTGGAACAAACCGTAGCGCGCATCCAGCCTGTCATCCCGTTGGGCCACATCTACATCTTCACCAGCGAGGTGATATTGAGGAAGGTTCGCCAGCTTCTGCCGCGTATTCCTTCCCATCAGATTGTGGGCGAGCCGGCATCGCGGAATACCGCCCCCACCCTGGGAGTCGCCGCACATGAAATCGCCCGGCGTGACCCCCAAGGGCTCATGGTGGTGTTGCCCTCCGATCATATCATCGCAAAGCCTGTGGTTTTTCGGCAGGTCCTGGGTGCGGCGTGCCGAGTGGCTTCTACGGCTGGGCGTTCTGTGGTTCTGGGGCTGAAGCCCACGCGACCCGATACCGGCTTCGGATATATTCGCCTGGGCCGCCGCGAAGGGAAAGTGGCGGGGCATGAAGTGTTTCACGTGGCCAGTTTCAAAGAGAAACCGACGATGGCTGTCGCGCGTCGTCACGTATCTTCGGGACGATATCTCTGGAACGGCGGTATGTTTATCTGGAAGGCTTCAACGCTGATTGAGAACTTGCAGCGCTTCCAGCCAGAAATGGCGAGTCAGTTGAGGCAAATCGCTGACGCAGGCGGAGTCCGGGCGCGCGCTTTTCGCCAGCTTTACGCCAAGTTCCAGAAGATATCCATTGACTACGCGCTCATGGAGAAAATCTCGAATATTTATGCGCTGCCCGCTGACATCGGATGGAACGACGTGGGTAGTTGGGCCGTCGTGTACGAGCTGGGCACTCAGGACTCGGAGAAGAACGTCCGGCCCAGCGCCAGCTTGAGCCTTGATTCGCACGGCAATATGGTGGTTTCGCCCAAGAAGTATGTGGTTACGGTTGGGGTACAAGACCTGATCGTCGTCGAGACCGACGACGCGTTGCTGGTTTGCGCACGTGCGCGGTCTCAGGAAGTTGGAAAAGCAGTCCTGGAGCTTGATCGGCTGGGTCGACACGATCTGTTGTAGCGTATGTTGGATAAGATTAAGTTCGGCACCGATGGATGGCGCGGTGTAATCGCGGAAGATTTTACCTTTGCGAACGTGCAACGCGTGGCCGAAGCAATCGCGCAGTACGTCCGCGAGGAGGGTGACCCGGCAAAGGGCCTCGTGGTGGGTTACGACACTCGCTTTCTTTCCCCAGAGTTTGCCAAGCACGCGAGTGAAGTGGTGGCGGCTGCCGGCATTCCGGTGACCCTGGCTGACCGCGCCACGCCCACGCCCGCAGTAAGCTATGCGGTGGTGGGGCGGCAGACGGCCGGCGCCATCATGCTCACGGCCAGCCACAATCCCTATCGCTGGAATGGGGTAAAGTTCAAGGCGCCCTATGGAGGTTCTGCGGCTTCCTCCATCATGCGAAGGATTGAAATCCATCTTCACCGCCTGGATCGTTCAGGGACACATCCACGGAAAAGGCGCCCGGCCTCCATCCAGACCGTGGATTTGGTAGGCCCTTACCTGGAGCGGCTCAAGAGCTTTGTTCATCTCGATCGAATCCGATCCTCGGGCCGGCGGTTTGTGATCGACCCGATGTATGGGGCCGCTCGCGGCTGCCTGGCCCGGCTTTTTGACGAGGCAGGAATTTCTTATCGCGAGATCCACGGAGAGCACAACCCGCTTTTCCCAGGCATGAATCCGGAGCCCATTGAACCTCACGTCGAGCAGCTTCGGCAGGCTGTGCTGGAGGGCTGCTACGATGCCGGGTTCGCCACTGACGGTGACGCCGACCGGCTGGGAGCCGTGGACCGCAGTGGTGCTTTTATTGATTCCCACAAGATCTTTTCCATCCTGCTCAAGCACCTGGTAGAAGACCTGGGGCTGCGCGGAGAGGTGGTGAAAACGTTTTCTACCACCGAGATGGTGACCAAGCTCGCCCAGAAATACGGTCTTCCTTTGCACGTCACGCCCATCGGATTCAAGTACATCTGCGAGTTGATGCTCACCCGCGACGTGCTGATCGGCGGCGAAGAAAGCGGGGGAATCGCTATCAAGGGGCACTTGCCTGAGCGCGATGGAATCTTGAACTCCTTGCTCCTGGCGGAGGTGATGGCGGACCGAGGCCGCACTCTCGGGGAGTTGGTCCAGGAGCTGACTCAGGAGTTCGGCCCCCACTTTTACGGGCGTGTCGACCTGGAAATTGATAAGGACGTTGCCCGGCGCATTGTTCGCTTGGTGGGGCAGAAGAAGATCAAACGCATTGCTGGATTGAAGGTGACTTCCGTTGACGGCCTGGACGGAGCCAAGATGCGCTTCAGTAACTCCGCATGGCTCCTGGTGCGCGCATCCGGTACCGAGAACATCCTGCGTCTCTATGCCGAGGCCCCCTCCGCCGAGCAGGTAAAAGCTTTGCTCGCCGAAATAGAAGCGTTTTCCCGGAAACAGTTGTAATCCGGATTTCTCACCACGAACAGGGAAGGGCGGGGTTTAAGCCCCCGCCCTGGAGTTTCCACATTTGGGCTGAGATTCTTCTGGCCACGTGCAGCTTCCAGCCCTCTCCCCCTTGGGGGAGAGGGTGGCCCGCCGCCGGCGTTTTCTTCAGCCGGGGCGAGCCGGGTGAGGGGGTCGCGAGCCTTGCGCCCGACTCAAAACGGCAGAGCGCGGTGAGAAATCCTGGATAGCTCTGCCACCAGGTTGTCATGCTGGTTTCCTTCTCACTTCGACTGCGGCTCATGCGGTAGAAGGGTCTTGCGAATGCCATCGAGCACACCGTTGACGAACTCGACAGAACCCTCTCCCGAAAAGCGCCCCGCGATCTCCAGCGCCTCGTTGATCACGGCAGCGGCGGGAGTTTCCGGGTGGCAGAGGAGTTCGTACAGAGCCACGCGCAGGATGTTGCGGTCTACGGCTGCCATGCGCTCCAGACGCCAGTTGTCAGCACGTTCGCGAACCAGGCGGTCGAGCCGGTCAATATCGCTTACTGCGCCTTCGAAGAGGTCGCGGGCAAAACCCTCCACGTCGGCATCCGCCCTATTGTTGGCGAAGAAGGTCGCCTCCACCTGGGCGGGAGTGTACCCGCAGATCTCCCATTGATAGAGCATCTGCATTGCAAATTCGCGGGATTTTCTGCGTGAACCCATGTTGCAGTGACGAGTGACGAGTGACATGCGAGCTTCGAAATTCGAAACTCGAAATTCGACATGAGTATCGAGTTCGATTTTCGCTTTTCGAGTTTCGAATTTCGAAGCGGGACTACTTGCCGGTGAATTTTGCCGGCCGTTTCTCCAAGAACGCTCGGGTTCCTTCCTTCATGTCGGCCGTCGTACAGCATAGACCGAAAAGCGTGGCCTCCAGGAACTGGCCCTCGGCTTCGGGCATTTCCAAGCCGTGGTTTACGGCTTCGAGCGCGAACTTCACGGCCAGCGGCGCATTGGCCATGATTCTTTGCGCAAGCTTTTCTGCGGTGGCGATGAGGTCTTGCGCTGGGACCACTTGGTTTACCAGCCCCATGCGATAGGCCTCGGAGGCGCTGATGGGGTCGCCGCTCAGCAGCATCTCGAGGGCGCGTCCTTTGCCTACCAGGCGCGGCAAGCGTTGTGTTCCGGCATAGCCCGGGATAAGTCCCAGCTTTACTTCCGGTTGTCCGAGGCGCGCATTCTCGGAAGCGATTCTTAATGTGCACGCCATGGCGAGTTCGCAGCCTCCACCCAGAGCAAATCCGTTGATGGCCGCAATCACCGGCTTGCCCAGGTGCTCGATAAAGTCCAGAATCTCCTGGCCGCGAACCGACGTCTCTTTGCCTTCCACAGGCGTTTGAACCGCCAGTTCGTTGATGTCCGCGCCTCCCACAAAGGCTTTTTCACCCGCCCCCGTGAGGATGACAACGCGGACCTCATTGTCCTTTTCGATGTCCTGGAAACACTCCTGCAACTCTTGCATTACTTTCTGGTTCAGGGCGTTTAGCTTGTCGGGACGGTTGATGGTCACATAAGCGATGCCGTCGCGCTTTTCATAGAATAAGGTCTCGAACGCCATATTGAGCCCCCGTGACGCGATCCGGAGAAAGGTCATCCTCCTGTGATCTTGAGGAGTCTGACCCTGCGATATAGTATGTGGTCTCAATCCCCACAAAGTCCAGCAATCAGAATCTCAAACTCGAAACCCTTGTGCGTGATTGTAGGCGGCAGCCCGACCGGCCACATCGAACTGGTGTCATTTACGTGACACGCGCGTTGCAAGTCGCGCCGGCGTTTCCAAAGGGATTCCATCCCAACGTCACCAACGCCGGCGCCAACTCCAAGTTTGACAGGGTACCGCCCTTTTGTTAGATTTTCAAAGGGCAAAACATTTTGGATTTTGGATTTTGGATTGAAGAGAGAGGGGGCCACACAGGGTTTTTAATCCAAAATCTAAAATCCAAAATCAGCGCCGCTGTCGCTGCAAGGCGAGTCTCGCCTTGGTTCGGAACCTACCTCGGACCACGGAAGTGGTTTGCTTATGACGGACGCGCGTTACATTCGCAACTTTTCGATTGTCGCCCATATTGACCACGGCAAGTCCACCCTGGCCGACCGTGTGCTGGAAATCACGGGTGCGCTTTCGAAACGGGAAATGGCCGACCAGGTGCTCGACTCCATGGACCTCGAGCGCGAGCGGGGTATTACGATCAAGGCGCACGCCGTCCGCCTTCACTACCGCGCTCGCGATGGGAACCAATACCAGTTGAACCTGATCGATACTCCCGGCCATGTCGATTTCTCTTACGAGGTTTCGCGGAGCCTTTCCGCCTGCGAGGGCGCAGTCCTGGTGATCGATGCCTCGCAGGGAGTCGAGGCGCAGACTCTTGCCAATGCCCAGCTTGCCCTGAACAACAACCTAGCGATCATTCCCGTCATCAACAAGATCGACCTTCCGGGCGCGGACGTTGAGGCCACCAAACAGCAAATCGAACACGCTCTGGCGCTCGATCCGAGCGAGTCACTGCTGATCAGCGCCAAACAGGGCCTGGGCGTGGATGAGGTGCTGGAGGCAATCGTGGCGCGCGTCCCGGCGCCGCGCGGTTTGCCGGAAGAGCCTCTCCGGGCGCTGATCTTTGATTCCTGGTTCGATAGCTATCGCGGCGTGGTGGTGCTCAGCCGCATCTTCGAGGGCGCTTTGACGGTGGGTATGCGGATTCGCCTTTGGTCCAACAACCAGGTCTACACGGTTGAGGAACTGGGCGTGCTAACGCCGAAGCCCGTTCGCGTGGAACGCCTCGAGGCGGGAGAAGTCGGTTTCGTCATCGCCAATATCAAGCGCATCTCGGACACGCGCATCGGCGATACCATCACGGACGACATGCGACCCGCTGCCGCGCCGTTTCCCGGCTTCGAGGAAATCAAGTCCATGGTTTTCGCGGGGCTTTATCCCGTGGACGCCAGCGGTTACGAACCCCTGCGCGACGCGCTCGAGAAGCTGCGCCTCAATGACTCCTCGCTTTTCTACGAGCCGGAGAACTCCCAGGCTTTGGGCTTCGGCTTCCGCTGCGGTTTCCTCGGGCTGCTGCACATGGAAATCGTCCAAGAGCGCCTGGAGCGCGAATTCAATCTCGACCTGATCACCACTGCCCCAAGCGTCCGCTACCGCGTCACCGCGAAGTCGGGTGAGGTTCTGGAGGTGCACACGCCCACCAAGTTTCCGCCTGCGGGTGACATTGAGAAAGTTGAAGAACCCATTATTCTTGCGCGAATCTTCACCCAGGATGAATACCTGGGCGGCATCCTGAAACTGCTGGAAGAGAAGCGGGGCGTGCAGAAGGGTTTCGAATACGTCTCGCAAAAGCGCGTGCTGCTCACTTACGAGCTTCCGCTTAACGAAATCGTTCTGGATTTCTACGACCGGCTGAAGTCCGTCTCGCGTGGCTATGCCTCGCTCGATTATCACTTTGCAGGCTTCCGGGACTCGGACCTGGTGAAGGTGGACTTCCTGGTGGCCGGAGAGCCAGTCGATGCTCTTTCGTTCATCAGCCACCGCGATCAGGCATTTGGGCGCGGCCGCGTGCTGTGCGGAAAAATGCGCAAGCTCATTCCACGCCAGCTCTTCGAAGTCGCGCTTCAGGCTTCCATCGGATCAAGAGTGATTGCCCGCGAAAACGTCCCGCCCATGCGGAAGAACGTTCTGGCCAAGTGTTACGGAGGCGACATCACGCGCAAGCGCAAGCTGCTCGAAAAGCAGAAGGAAGGCAAAAAGCGCATGAAGCGCGTGGGGCGCGTCGATATCCCCCAGGAAGCTTTCCTGGCTGTCCTCAAAGTTTCTGAAGACTAAGATCTGCGTAATCTGCGTAATCTGTGGATGGAGTCACACATGGAACTTAAAACCGTCACCATTGAAAAGCCTGCCGACATGAATTTCATCCTCGGCCAGTCGCATTTCATCAAGACCGTCGAGGACCTGCATGAGGCTATTGTCCAAACCGTTCCCGGAATGAAATTCGGGATTGGATTCTGCGAATCGTCTGGCCCTGCGCTCGTGCGTTACGCTGGCAATGACCAGCGGCTGATCGAACTCGCGCAGAAGAACGCCCTGGCGCTCGCGTGCGGCCATTGCTTCATCATCTTTATGGACAGCGGCTTTCCTATCAACATCCTGAACACCATCAAGAACGTCCCGGAAGTGTGCCGGGTTTTCTGCGCCACGGCGAATCCCGTCGAGGTCGTTGTCGCCGAGACCGAACAGGGGCGCGGTATCCTCGGCGTAATCGACGGCTTGAAAACTAAAGGCATCGAAACCGAAGCCGACATCAAATTCCGCAAAGATTTCCTGCGCAAGATCGGATACAAACTGTAGCGGCGATTTCAAATCGCCGTGTAGCGCCGGCATCTTGCCGGCACACAGGCGAACCGCGATGCGCCCTCTTTGTAGGGGTGATTCTACATCGCTGCATCACGGCGTCCCCGTCATCGGGCACGGCCATCTTGGCCGTGCCCTGCCCCTGTCTCTCCCCCACAGCTCGGGTAGCTCCAGCTTATTATTCCGTCCATTTCGCCTTGCAGGATGGGATTTAGCGGGAGGCAGTGGATCAGTTCGAGCAATCACTCCAGCTAAACGCCGCGGCGTTTTGCGAGATCTATCTTAGCCAGGGGCCATTTTGCGGGAAGCGGCACTTCCCGGCTTTGGGATTCTCCGGAGACGTAAAACTGACCCCTTCCGTGGTCCGTGGAAGCACCCAGCGCTGAAAACTCGACTGGACATTGCATTCAGAGGCGGTCGGGTGTACATTACCGGTGAGTCGGAAAATGCGAACGGAAATCCGTGTTAGAATCTCACAAGACATGCGAGCGTCCAGGAAAAGAACCCTATGACGCTTCGCCAAGGCATTCTCCTACTCATCTCTACAAGCATGATGGCCGCGCTGGTCGCGTGTGGCGGCCCCAGCTACCAGACGATCCCAGTTCTTCCAATTTCTATTACGTTCATCGGCACGCCGCCCGCTTCTCTGATGGTCGGCGCCACGTTGTCCCTCACCGCAGTCGTTACCAACGACGCCGCGAACGAGGGCGTAGCGTGGTCGGTGACCTGCGGCAGCACGGGCACGGGCGCTTGCGGTTCGTTCAGCCGGGCCACCACCGTCAGCGGCTTTGCGACCACCTACACCGCACCCTTGGCCCTTCCCACCGGCAATACGGTGACCGTGACCGCGACCTCGGTGGCCGATTCCACCATATCCGTCTCCTCGCCAGCGATCACCATCATTACGCCGGGCATTAGCGTCGCATTCAGTAAGACCGCCTATCCGCCCAATGCCGTGGAGGTGGGCGGATCGGCTGCCATCGCCGCGATTGTGGCCGGCGATACCACCAATCAGGGCGTCAGCTGGTCGTGCACACCGGCGGGTGACTGCGGCTCGTTTAATCCTGCTACCACGCCCAGCGGGGTCTCCACCACCTACACCGCGCCGGGGCTCTTGCCTTTCGGCAGGACCGTGACCGTGATGGCCTCCTCAGTGACCAATCCCGGCGATTCCTGCTCGATTCCGGTTTTCATCTCCGCCGAACCCACTACGCTGGCCAACGGTACCTACGTCTTTTCGTTGGCGGGAACCGACAAGAACGGGCCTTACTCTGTCGCAGGGGCCTTCGTCCTCAGCAATGGTGCCATCACCAGCGGCGAGCAGGACTTCATCGATTCCGCCGTGACCAAGAAAGACAGCATTACCAGCGGCAGCTACTACGCCGTCGACGACGGTAACCTGTGGGTCACACTCAAAACCGCGGACACCAGCATCGGCGTAAGCGGGGTTGAAACCCTGGATGCCACCCTGGTCTCTAGTTCGAAGGCCCAACTGATCGAGTTCGACTCTTCAGCGACTTCCAGCGGCACATTGGATTTGCAAACCAGCAAAGCCGCGCCCTCGGGCGGGTACGCATTTTTCACGGTTGGCGAAGACTCGGGCAAGTCCCCCACTGCGATCGGAGGCGTGATCAACGTTGACGGCTCGGGCACCATCTCGGGCACCGGCAGCGCTTTCGACATCAACGACTCCGGCCTGCCTGCGCCTTTGCCGAAACAAGCTTTCGCGGCCAGCACGGTTTCCGCTCCGGACTCCATGGGACGGGTTGTGTTTAACCTGGTTCCAGTCACAGGCGCCGGTTCAGCGATCGGACAAATCAATCTGGTGGGTTACATCGTGGACGCGAGCCACATCTGCCTGGTTGAGACCACCGACGCCTATGGCGGCTTCACCGGCGGAACGGCTCTGGGCCAAGGGAGCAGCACCGGAACCTTCAACGCTAGCTCCATCTCCGGTTCCAGCTATGTCTTCGGCGCGGCGGGCACGGATGCCAATGGCGCGCTTCAGGTCGCTGGGTTGCTGAGCGCAGGCTCGAGCGGGAGCGTAAGCGGCACCCTCAACTTCAATGACCTTACGGCGCAAAGCCCGCAAGGCGGGAGCACGCTGTCCGCCGGAGGCTACACTGTTGACCCAACCGGCCGAGTGACTCTGACAGGGCTGACGGACGGCTCCACCAGCCCGAGGTTCAATTACGACCTGCAACTCTATTTGACCGGCGACGGACACGGGGTTCTCATCTCCATGGACAAGGCCGAAGTCATCGCTGGCCTGGGATTCCAGCAAACCGGGCCCGGCTCATTTGGGCTTGACTCGTTCAGCGGATCCTACGGGATGAACGTTGCACAAGTTCTGCCATCGGCCAGCGGCGAGTCTGAGCAGCATGCTGCCGGTCCGATTGCCGCGGACGGGGCTGGCGATCTCACGGGGTTCGCCGATTTCAACCCCATCTCCGGAATCGGAGGGAACGATCTTTCGCTCTCCGGCAACCTCGTCGCCAACGCGAATGGAGTGTTCACCGGCCAAATCAGCGGCCTGAAACTCTTGTCCCCCTCGACGCCGGACAATTTCACCTATTACCTAGTGGACAAGACTCGGGCCGTGTTCATCGAGACAGACAACATCCAATTGACCCTCGGCTACTTCGTGCTGCAACAGTGATGTAGGAACGGGTGTCCCCCGCCCGTCCGCGCTGCGCTTGCGCGTTTTGGGGTGGGTCATTCCTGATAAAGAATACTTGCTCTTAAATGAATGACGAAATCGCCAGCCCATATTTGAAGGTCCCTTACGTCCATCGTTGGGCGAATACCACTCCCGGCTGGGTCAAGGTTGCACCGGGAAAAGACCTTAGACCTCCGGCGAGCGCCGTGGCTAAAAGCCGCGCAGGGCTACTCGCTATTGCGGGAACGCGGTAGGCGGGGTGATTTTCTGCCAGCCTTCTCCGTTGAGTGCAGCGAGAAAAGCCAGCAGATCCTGCTTGGTTTGCTCATCCATATAAAAGGGTGTGAGGCGAGTGTCCAGGTGGGGATTAGGCAACCCTCCCTTCGCGTATAAATCCAGGACATCCCCGAGAGTTTTGATGCTGCCGTCGTGCATGTAGGGGGCGCGATAGGCAAGGTCGCGCAGAGTCGGCACTTTGAATTTCCCGAAATCGCCACGCTTTTTCGTTATGATTTTGCGGCCCGGATCGGGGTTGACTTGATCCATGCCGATTCCCAGGTTCGCAAATTTCTCCGTGGTGAAATTCGGCCCGGAGTGGCATTCGGCGCATTCACCTTTCTTGTTGAAGAAATCCAGACCATCCTTCTGCTGTTTGGTCAGCGCGGACTTGTCGCCGGCAAGGTAGCGGTCGTAGGCAGAATTACCCGACAGGATCGTGCGCTCGAAGGTCGCAATGGCTTTGGCGATTCGCTCGAAGGTGATCGCGCTGTCGCCGAAGGCGGCAGCTAAGAGTGGAGCGTAGCCTTCGATGCCGCGAAGCCGTTGGACCACTTGGTCCGCAGTCATGCCCATCTCATCGGGATCGGTCACGGGAACAATAACTTGTGCCTCCAGCGCGGCCGCCCGCCCATCCCAGAATTGCGATTTGCCCCAGGCGCGATTGACGAGCGTGGGTGGATGGCGCACTCCCGGCTTTCCATTCACGCCCCTTGAAAGCGGCGTGCTGGCTGCGAAGGCATGCGCCGGCTCATGACAGAAGGCGCAAGACAACACACCATTGGCAGAGAGACGGCCATCGAAAAACAGCAGCTTGCCAAGCTCGGCGCGCGCGGGTGAGTAAGGATTGTCTTCCGGCCAGGGAATGGGCGGGAGACCTAAAGGAACCGGGAAATCCGCTGATTTGGGTTGAACGCTTTCCGGGGGCACGGAGGCGGGGAGGAGGATCAGTGCCAGAAGCGCTGCCCTACTCGCGAAACTCAATAACGGCGGCAATCACCCCTCCCCGCCTGCCGGATTCGGTTTCAAGAAGTGGGGAAGGCGCGGCGTGATGAACCGGAAGCGCCGGCCGATGATCATCTTGACCAGCAGATGATCGGTGCTGCGCGTTACGCCCATGCCCACGCCGAGGTTGAATTCCCAGTTCGGACCGAAGTCATAATCGATCGTGGGTACGATCTGTTGTTGCTGCAGATATAGGGGGTCAAAACCCGTCA
Source organism: Terriglobia bacterium (assembly GCA_050012175.1). Taxonomy (GTDB): domain Bacteria; phylum Acidobacteriota; class Terriglobia; order UBA7540; family UBA7540; genus CAVROP01. The sequence continues at coordinate 27,371 of JBEKHR010000033.1, forward strand.
CAGGTCCCAGCGAGCCGTAGTATTCGAGCCCCGCACTGAGTTTCCGCGTGACGGAATAAGCGGCCTTGAAGTTCGGAGAAAACTCGATGCCTCGAGAGACACTGGGCCCGTGAAACGACCGCTCGAGAGCGGGATTGAAGGCCAGATACCAAGACTTCCACTGTTTGTCGACGATGGGGCGAATTTCCCAGGTCCAGGTATCCGCGGAAAAGATGGCCCGCTGGTAGCCGAATTCCGTCGAAAGGCTCACCCCGACCGGCCAATGCCATTTCTCCGGAACGCGAACCCGGGGACGGATGTGATCACCAACCCACTTGTAGCCCTGGTGGGGACCGTAGCTCGTGAAGATGTACAATCCCGTTTCAAACCAGTCATTCCAACCCTGAGTAATCTCAACCGTTTCGTGGGTTTGATGTTCATCCGGAAGAACACCCAGGTCAAGGGTCTTGAAACCTTCAAATGTGAAGTTACTGTGCAACTCGATCATGGTGCCGCCGGGCGCCACCGTGTCGGATCCGTAGACCTGAATCTCGTAGTTGCCTTGCGCAAAGAGCGGCAGAGAAGCTAGGGCGGTTAAGAAGGCGAATTGAATGCCTTTCACAAGGGTTGGCTTCATCGCTTCTATGATAGCCGCGTCGCGGGCGGTCGCTCAAGTTAACGCTGGGACACGCTTGAGAAAATCATTTTTGGTGTACTAGAAGGCTGCTGAAGAATTCGCGGTCATCAAGGCAACTCAGAAATACTGGTAGCTCACGAACGCCAACTGTCGGCTGTCAGGAGACCACGAGGAAACGTTGATGGTGCCTTGGCCGCCGAGGAGTTTGGCAAGCACGCTGACATTTCTGTCACTCATCGACATCAGGCGCAGCATCACGTTTTTGTCCGGCGGATGGCCCGCAACGCCTTTTTCATAGGTGAGAAACACCATCTGCTTTCCATCGGGCGAAATGTGCGGGAACCAATTGTTGAATTCGTCGGCGGTTACCTGCACTTGCTCGGACCCGTCGGAACGCATGCGCCAGATCTGCATGCTGCCGCTGCGATCGGAATTAAAGTAGATGTACTTGCCGTCGGGAGAATATTCGGGGCCATCGTTGTGGCCCGCGCTCCGCGTCAGTTGGATTTCTTCGCCGCCCGCCACGGGAACCGTGTAGACGTCGAACGCGCCATTCCGCTCGCCGCAAAAGCAGAGAGTCTTCCCGTCTGGCGAGCAGCCGTGCCAGTAAGAGGGCGACTGCTGGGTGACGCGACGGGGCGTGCCACCGGCAAGCGGTAAGACATAAATGACGGAAGCGCCCTTCTCTTGCGAGCTGTCGCTGATAGCGAGCCATGAGCCGTCGGGCGAAATGCCGTGATCGTTGTTACAGCGCGTAGCAAACCCGGTGTCGATGATTTCCGGCTCACCTCCGGTGACAGCCACTCGATAGAGGCGCCCGCCGCTATTGAAAATCAACTGCCGCCCGTCGGGTGTCCAATTGGGAGCCTCGATGCGCCCCACCGTGACGTAGGCCACGCGCTGGTCCGTCGAGGCGATGGCGACTGTTTCGAGCGTGCTGTAAAGGGCAAGCGAGCCGGCCGCGCCGGTGGGCTGCGCCTCGAGTTCGACATCGGAGAACACAGCCTTCTCGATCGCGTTTTTGTCGTGCGAGCACACACCGATGCCTACATAGAAGGGCGCCACGAACGGAACTCGAATCGAGGCGCCGGCCAAGTGGAGCGCCTCGCCGCCGGCCGAGAGCAGCAGATAGGCGAATTGACCTTTCGTTTCGAGACGCACGCGTTTGGGAGCGGAAATGTTCGATTCGATCTCATGCGTCGCAGTTCCTTTGTCCTCGCGGTATTGGAGCGACGTCAGTCCGTTGCCGTGCAAGGCGACGTCAACGTAAGCGGAGTCTGCATCCAGGCTTTGGCGGATCATCAAAACCGCTTTTCGATGCGGATTTCCGCCCCGGCCGATGAAGCTGATGTTGGCCGCGAGGCTGACGCGCTCGCCCGAAACCTTTTTCCAGACGAAGTGGAAAGCGTCTTCCTTGAACCACATGTTCTCTCCGCTCCCGGTGACCGTGTAGCTCTTTCTCGTTGCGTCGTATTCAACCGAGCCGGGATGAAGAACGGAGCCAATGTCAGCATGACTCTCGAACAATCCTATCGGGCCCATTGGCGCGTTGGAAGCTTGAGGCATGGTCGGGTGATTCAGCATGCCTAAGCCTTCAGCCTTTCGCCCCGCGTTATAAATCCGTGGCGCGCAGACCAGCAAGCAAGCGATGGCCAAAACCGCGAGGCTCGCAAGGTTTTCCTTGTTCACGGAAACTCACCTCCATGTGACCGGGACACTGAGAGAGTAGGACAGCAAGGGAGAACTGTCAATTCGGACTCGGGTAACTCCAGCTTGTTATTCCCTCCATTTCGTGATACAAAATGGGATTAATACTACGTCATTACGCGAACTCCTGGAGGCCCTCGATTGCCCAGGGGGATGATGGCAAGCCGAACCGTAGCCATTATTCCAGCGGATGCTTCGTAAAAGCCGTTTAGAGCACGTCATGAGCCGCCACGGCGGAGCGCCCGTCCGACCATACTGACGCTCCGTCACGAGCAGGAAGTAGCCAACATGGCCGTTTTCAGTCAGGCCCGAACTACCATCGCTAAGTCGCGAGCAAAGCTCCGGCAGCAGACCGGTTTCTGGCTCCCGGTTCGGGAAGCTTTCTGGAACGCCCTCGGGGAACTCCGCAGCCACAAGCTGCGATCTTTCCTCACCCTGCTCGGGGTCGTCATCGCTACCACCACGCTGATTGTCGTGATGTCGGTGGTGAACGGCATGAACCTCTACATTGCGACCAAGATCGCCAATCTCGGCACCAACACCTTCGTGCTTCATCAGTTTAAGTGGGCACAGGGGTTCGACGAGTATTTGAAAGCGCTGCGACGCAACAGGCCCATCCGTTTGGAAGACTATGAGTATCTGGGGGACACGCTGGTCGGCTACGAGGCGATCAGCGCCATCGCGCAGTTGGAGCCCGGCCCAGAGGCGCGGTACAGGGGTCACTCGATCGATGAAGTGACTCTGATAGGAATCACCCCGAGCCACGTGGACATCGGCCGGGAAAAGGTGCGCTATGGCCGCTACATTACAGACCAGGACTACCGCCACAACGAGCGGGTCTGTTTTATTGGCCAGGACATCGTGGACAAGCTCTTTCCGCAGGTCGATCCGATTGACAAGGAATTGCTGGTGGGGGGACAGAGCTTCCGCATTGTCGGCGTGGCGGAGAAGGTGGGCTCCGCTTTCGGCATGAGCGAGGATAACTTCGTCTTTATTCCGCTCGGCACTTTCCGGAACCTCTACATGCCGCGCCTGGAGCTCTTTGTTTTTATCAAGGCGCCCGACTCCAAACACATGATGGAGCTCGAAGACGAAGTTCGTGTCCTCATGCGGGCGCGCCGCCACGTGCCCTACCACGAAGACGACACCTTCGGCATCAACGCCTCCGAAACGCTGATGGCCGCCTGGAAAAACCTTACCGGCAGCATCTTTGCCGTCACCATCGGCGTGGTGGCTGTGTTCATGGTGGTGGGCGGCATTGTGATCATGAACATCATGCTGGCTACAGTCACCGAGCGCACGCACGAGATAGGGATTCGCAAATCGGTGGGGGCGCGGCGCCGCGACATCCTCTGGCAGTTCGTATTTGAGGCCGCGGCGCTAGCCTGCGCCGGGGGGGTCGTGGGAGTGCTCCTTGCCTATCTTATCGCGTGGGTGGTGGCGTTGGTCTTCACCGCCGCCGTGCCGCTGAGCGCGGTCATTGTGGGGATTACGCTTTCAACCCTGGTCGGGCTCTTCTTCGGGATCTACCCGGCGATGAGGGCGGCTGCTCTTGATCCCATCCAAGCGCTGCGCGCGGAGAAGTAGCATGATGACTTACTGGCGTAGTGTCGGCGAAAACCTGCGGTTAGCGCTCGACACCCTGCGCACGCACAAGTTCCGGTCGTTCCTCACCGTATTGGGCGTACTCATCGGCACCACCACGGTGATCGCGGTGGCTTCCATCATTGCGGGTCTGGATACTCAGTTGGTGCAACTGGCCGAGCAGTATGGCACAGATGTTCTATGGGTCTACAAGCTGCAGATGGGCACGCCGCACCGCCTGACCCGCGAGGAGCGGCTACGTAAACCGCTCAACCTCGAAGACGCCAAGGCCATCAAGGAGCAATGCCCGGACGTCGTGGATGTGTCGGTGGGCATACTCAGGGAGATGAGTGAGTTTGGCCCGCCACCCTCCACGGCGCGCTACAAGGGCCACGAGATGTCGGGCGCCCAGTTCATGGGCGTGGATGCCAACTATCTGGCTATGGCGAACTCGTCGCTCTCAGACGGTCGCTTCTTCACGCCGGCGGACGATCTTCACCGCCGCGACGTTACCGTGATCGGCGCCAACGTGGTGGAACGCTTGTTCCAGCTCGAGGACCCGGTCGGCAAGAGTATCGTGGTAGATGGACACACGCTCGAAGTCGTCGGCACGCTCAACAAGTTCAAGGGATTCCTGGGAGACAATCCCGATGATCGGGACATCTTCGTACCGTACTGGACCTACAAGAAGCTTTATCCCGACGCTAAAGACCACTTCCTCAGCGTTCTGGCGTACCACGGAAGGCTGGAAGATGTGGAGGACGAAGTCCGCGGCTTGCTTCGTCGTCGCCGCCACGTGAAGCTTTCGGAGCCGGACAACTTCGGGCTCGCGACAGCGGAGTCCATCATCACCGAGTTTCGCGGAATTATCAGCTCAGTGGCGCTCGTCATGGTGGTGATCTCCTCCATTGGTCTGCTGGTCGGTGGCATCGGGGTGATGAATATCATGCTGCTCTCGGTCACGGAGCGCACGCGGGAGATTGGTGTGCGTAAGGCTATAGGCGCGCGCCGGCGCGACATCGTTTGGCAGTTCCTGCTTGAAGCGATTGTGCTCACCGCCTCGGGCGGCCTCATGGGAATCGCCGTGGGCTGGTTGCTGAGCTTCCTCATCCGAGTTTTTGTGCCAAGCCTGCCTTCAACCGTCCCACTCTGGTCCGTCGTGGCGGGTTTCCTCGTCGCGACAAGCGTCGGCCTGTTTTTCGGCCTCTGGCCGGCCTTGAAGGCCGCGCGCCTCGATCCCATCGCGGCCCTCCGGTATGAGTAGCGCACCGCGGTCGTCGGTCTCAAACCTCCATGACCCCCCGCTCCTCCGACGGATACTGTTCTTCAAAGGTTCGCTTCGCGCTCCTTACGAATGACTGGCTGCGGTCTGATCAGCGTTACGCACGTCGGGGCCCTGGGTTGCGTCAAAGTCGCGGAAAAAGCGGCTCTGCCGCCTGCTGTGCGGAAAGCCTCTGGTTTTCTGGCGCAGACAGCCTCCCTTCTTCCCCTCGGCTCGGCTGGAAGGCTCAGCCTTCCAGCCGAGCCGAGGGAGTTAGTCAGGGCGGAGCCCCTCGGAAAGGCGAAGCCTTTCCGCACAGCAGGCGGCAGAGCCGCTTTGGGATGTTACCTTTCGGGGACTTTGACGCGACCCTGCGTCGGCGCCCAGCTCGCATTGCACGTGCCTATCGGTCGCTGTTATACTGCCAGCGAAAGGCCTGGGTAACTCCGATGACGCTGCACGACTACAAAACGGTTCTTTACCGCCAGGATGATGGTTCCTGGGTCGCGGAGGTCCCCGCCCTCACTGGCTGTTACGCGCTGATGCCTACTCGCGAAACCGCGCTCGCTGAACTCGGCAACGTCTTTGAGATGATCGCCGAAGAATATCGCGAAAGGGGCATCCCACTTCCCGCCGACACCACCGAAATCGTCCATGCCTAGGCCACAGCTCGTGAGCTTCAGAGAACGGCGCGCAGACTCGGCTTCACAAGAACACGACAGACGGGAAGCCACGAGCGCTGGAACCACCCTGACGGTCGCGGCGTGACCATCCCTCTCCACGGCGGGCGAGAAATTGGTCCCCCTCTTTTTTTCAAGATCCTCCGACAACTTGGTGTCACCTACGAGGACTTCCAGAAGCTCCGGTAGCGCGGATCTACACCTTCTTATCCCGAACGATGGCCCGCAGTTCTCCTCGCGCCAGGCGCACCGAAATATCGCTGCCGAGTACGACTGCCTCAGTGTCACGAACGATCTTGCCGGCGGCGTCGCGGGTGATGGAGTATCCCCGCAGAAGAATGGTCAGCGGGCCGCGCTCCTTCAAAATAGCTTCCACATGTACCAGGCGGTTATGTCTCTCCGTCAGGAAGCGACGGAGCGCGGCATCAAATCGCCCCAGCCGGTCGTCGAGCTCGGCACGCTTCAAACCCAGCAGCCGCCGGAAGTCGTATCGCACTACTCCCGCCGAAGCCCGCAGCCACTCCTGCCCCGCCCTATTCAAAAGGGAGCGCATCGAGCGCTCAAGAGAAGCAACGGCGTCATCCACGCGCTGAGCTCTTTCGGCCAGCCTGGTGGCAAGCGTCTGGAAGGCGTGGTGCATGCGCAATTCCGTCAGCCGTTGCCGAGCCTCCGAGAGTTGCAGACGGACGATCTGGGTCATGCGGCGGGCGCGGTCCTCAAGCTCGGTGAGGAAGTCCTGCTTGCGGTGAACCACAAGCTCGGCGGCGGCGGAAGGGGTAGGCGCGCGAAGGTCGGCGACAAAATCCGCGATGGTGAAATCCGTTTCGTGGCCCACGGCGGATATCACCGGAATCCCGGAAGCGGCAATGGCCCGCGCCACCACTTCTTCGTTGAAAGCCCAGAGGTCTTCGAGCGAGCCTCCACCGCGCGCCACAATTACTACATCAACGTTTGGCTCGCGGTTAAAGTACTTGACACCCTCAACGATCTCCCCTGCCGCGCCTTCGCCTTGCACTTTAACGGGGTAAATCAGTACGTTCATATTGCGGAATCGGCGACGAAGGATGCGGAGGATGTCGCGGATCACGGCGCCGGTGGGCGATGTGACCACGCCGATGGCCCGCGGAAGCAGCGGAAGAGGTTTCTTGCGGGCAATATCGAACAAACCCTCAGCGGCAAGCTTCTGCTTGAGCTGTTCGAAGGCAAGTTGAAGCGCGCCCAGGCCGGCAGGCTCCAGATATTCAACGTAAAGCTGATACTCGCCCCGCGCCTCGTAAACGCTCAAGTGGCCGCGCGCGATCACCGAAATGCCGTCCTGAGGTTTGAATTTCAGGTATCGCGCCTGGTTGCGAAAGCAGACGGCGCGGAGCTGGGCGGTCGCATCTTTAAGGGTGAAGTAGAGATGGCCGGAGGCGGCGCCACGGAAATTGGAGACTTCACCGGTCACCCATACGTCCGGGTATTCCCGCTCTAACAGGGTCTTGATTCCCTGGCTCAGCTCGGAGACGCTGAAGATCTTCCTTGTGGGGCCGAAACTGAGGAAGGCTTGTTCCAAGACGAATCCTTTGAAGCTGTCAGCTCTCAGCCATCAGCTTTCAGCGAGCCTGCTGATAGCTGATGGCTGACGGCTGAAAGCTTGCTCTACCGCCTCGTCAGAAGCGAAATCACCCAAAACACCAGTGTCAACACGGCACTAAGTAACAGACACGTGACCACCGGGAAGTAGAACTGCACGTTCTTACCTTTGTAGGCGATGTCACCCGGCAGCCTTCCCAGACCGAAAAAGGAGAACTTCGCGCCTGCCATCAGCAACAGGCCGGCAGCGACGAGCAGCACGCCGACGATGACCAGAAACTTGCCAAGCTGCGAAGCAATCATATGAATATTGTACTTGAAACTGGCTCCCACTTTGTAGCGCCGACCTTTAGGGCGGCATCTTCTCGCTTTCCCGCCCTGCTGACCCCGCCTTGCGGGGTCAGCGCTACGGGGTTCGTCGCCATTTTCTGGGCTCAGCTACTCATCCGACCAAGCCCACCGTAGGGAAGAAATAGCCGATTTCGTAGGCGGCGGTCTCGGGGGCGTCCGAGCCGTGGACGGCGTTGTGCTCGATGTCGGTGGCGTAGAGCTTGCGGACAGTCCCGGGGGCGGCGTTGGCGGGGTTGGTGGCGCCCATGACCTCACGCAGGCGGGAGATTACGTTTTCGCCTTCCAAAACCATTACCAGCGCGCGGCCGGAGCTCATGAACGTAGTGAGACTCTCGAAAAACGGCTTGCCGCGATGCACGGCGTAAAAACCCTCAGCTTCTTTCTTGGAAAGGCTCACGAGGCGCGCGGCGACGATTTTGAACTTATTGGCCTCGAACATTTTGATAATGTCACCGATGTGTCCCGCTTCAACAGCGTCGGGCTTGATGATGGTAAGGGTGCGTTCTATTCCCATGTCCCTCCCGTTGGACGCTAGAGTCGTTGCGCGTCGGAATAGTGAATTGTGAATGGTGAATGATGAATGCCTAGACAGGCGCTAGGTTACGGACTCCATAGGTCACAGTCGCGATTTCTCAATTCACCATTCATAATTCACTATTCATAATTTGTTTGAGCGTCTCGCCGATCAGCGCTGGGATCTCCGCAACCGCGATTCCGGCCGCCTGGAGTGCAGCGATCTTGTCTGCAGCAGTGCCTTTGCCGCCCGAAATGATGGCCCCGGCGTGGCCCATCCGACGACCCGGCGGCGCGCTGCGGCCGGCGATGAATCCGACCACGGGTTTCTTGACATTCGCCTTGATGAACGCGGCGGCTTCCTCCTCGCCCGTGCCGCCGATCTCGCCGATCATGACAATTCCGTGAGTTTCCGGATCTTCGTTGAAGAGCCGCAGGACATCCACGAACGTAGTCCCGATGATGGGGTCGCCGCCGATGCCGATGCAAGTGGACTGGCCGATGCCAAGAGCGGAAAGCTGGCCCACCGCCTCATACGTCAGGGTCCCGCTTCGGGAAACCACACCTACGTCTCCTTGCCGGTGGATGTGTCCCGGCATGATGCCAATCTTACATTTTCCCGGTGAGATAATACCCGGGCAGTTGGGCCCGATCAGTCGGGTCTTGGTTCCCGCGAGATAGCGCATCACGCGCACCATGTCGAGCGTGGGAATGCCTTCCGTGATGCAAACCACCAGCGGCAACCCGGCATCAGCAGCCTCGAGGATTGCGTCTGCTGCGAATGCGGATGGCACGAAGATCACAGAAGCGTTGGCGCCGGTCTTCTCCTTCGCTTCGTGGACGGTGTTGAATACCGGCACGCCATCAACCGTGCTGCCGCCCTTTCCCGGCGTCACGCCAGCCACGACCTTGGTACCGTAAGCAATAGCTTGCTGCGTGTGGAACGTACCTTCACGTCCCGTGATTCCCTGCACCAAGAGTCGCGTACTTTCGTCGACTAAGATCGCCATAGAATTGATTCATTGCTCCATCGGCTCATTGATCCATCGGCACGATCATCGGCTTCTTGCCGTATGCTGAGACGGGGCGAAGATCGCCAGCAGCTCGGTCGCTTCCTTCTGCAAACTCGCCATTCTAGATTGTGCGACAATGCCTGTCTCAATCAAACGCTCCAGCCAGAAGACGGCTTCGTCGATCTCTTCCACAACGACACCGATCTTGGCGACAAACTCGGCCTTGGATCGTGCGCGGCACGCGGCGCGGTAATTCGCCGCCACGGACGTCCCCGACCGGAGCGCTTGCTTTCCGATAACGCGCGCTTCATCCCTCTTCGGTAAAGCCTGGTAAAGCCTCACGATACGGATTGCAAATTGCCTCGTCCTCTTCTTTAGCTCTTCTGCTTGGTACGTTTTCTGAGTCTGCACCGCTCCGTCTTTCAATGATTCAATGAAACAATGGATCAATGATTCAATTCTTCGCCACTGCCAATCAGAAATCACCAATCGCGAATCACCAATGGTCTATTTCACGGCCAGCGCGACAACCTTCTCCGCTGCGTCCTTCATATCGCTGGCGATGGTGAAGTTCAGTCCCGATTCGCGCAGAATCTTCTGGCCCAATTCGACGTTGGTGCCTTCCAGGCGAATCACCACCGGCGTCTTAATGCCCAGGCTTTTCACCGCCGCCACCACGCCGTTCGCGACGATATCGCAGCGCATGATGCCGCCGAAGATGTTGATGAGCACGGCGCGGACGTTGGCATCGCTCAGGATAATCTCGAAACCCCGGCGAACCTGTTCTTCGTTGGCGCCGCCACCCACATCCAGGAAGTTGGCCGGGCGTCCACCGGCGTACTGAATGATGTCCATGGTGGCCATGGCGAGGCCTGCGCCGTTCACCATGCAGCCCACGTTGCCGTCCAGGCGGATGTAGTTCAAGCTGTAACTCGAGGCTTTCACCTCGAGCGGGTCTTCCTCATCCAGGTCGCGCAGCTCGCGGATGTCCTTGTGGCGGTAAAGGGCGTTATCATCGAAGTTCATCTTGGCGTCCAGCGCCAGCAAGCGACTGTCGCGCGTCAATACGAAAGGATTGATCTCCACCAGTGAAGCGTCCGTGGCGATCATTGCCTGGTAGAGGCTGGAAAAGAAGCGCACCGCCTCATTCACCAGTTTCGCGTCCAGTTCAAGTCCGAAGGCCAGCTTTCGCGCCTGGAAAGGCTGCAGGCCGAGACCAGGATCAATGAACTCCTTCAAAATCCTCTCCGGGTGCTCGGCGGCCACCACTTCGATTTCCACGCCGCCCTCACTCGAGGCCATGAACACGGGGCGCGCGCTGGTGCGGTCAATCACCAAGCCCAGGTAAAGCTCGCGCGCCGCCTCCAGACCTTCCTCAATCAGAACGCGCTTCACCACGCGTCCCTCAGGCCCCGTCTGGATGGTGACCAGCTTCTTTCCGAGCATCTCGTTCGCAATGCGCTCGGCTTCATTCGCGCTGCGGGCCAGCTTCACGCCGCCGGCTTTGCCACGGCCTCCGGCATGAATCTGCGCCTTCACCACCACGGCGCCGCCCAGGCGCTCCGCCACGGAACGTGCTTCTTCGGGGCTGTAGGCGACTTCGCCGCGCGGGGTGGCGACTCCGAACTTCGCAAGTGTTTGCTTGGCCTGGTATTCGTGAATCTTCATTGTAGAAGTGGTCGGTGGTCAGTTATCAGTTGTCAGTTGTCCCGCCACGGCGGGTCAGTGGTCAGTTGCTGAATAAGCTCTGACACCCTTCGGCGAGACGGTATCCCCTGACACAACCCGTTCGCGACGTTGTGAGGTTGCAATTACGCTGTAATCTGGCAGTATAAGAAATGCGCATCGCAATTGCAACGAACATCGCCTGTTGGCAATGGGTCAGGTTCGTTTGCAACAGAAGGGGGTGCAGGGGGGTGCGCCGCGGCCGGTTGCTATCGGGTCGCCAAAGCTTTTCCGAGTCTCTTTTGCAATTGACGACTGGCAACTGACAACTGACAACTGACGACTGACAACGGACTTTTGAAGCCATGCAAATCCTCGAGACCGTCCAAAAACTTGAATCTCGCCAGCACCTCAGCCGTGCAGAAGCGCGGGCGGTGATGGAGCAGTTGTTATCGGGCTCCGTACCGGACGCGGAGATCGTGGCCTTCCTGGCGGCTTTGCGGGACAAGGGCGAGCAGCCGGAGGAATTGGTCGGGTTCGCGGAGGTCATGCGTGCCCACGCCAGTGAAGGGTTGCGGCAGGCGGGAGTCGATCTGGAAGCATGGCGGAGTGGAGAGCCTCTGCTGGACACCTGCGGAACCGGCGGCGACGGCCACGGCACCTTCAACGTGTCCACGGCGGCGGCGCTGGTGGCTGCGGGCGGCGGAATCCGCGTAGCGAAGCACGGGAACCGCTCCATTTCCAGCCGCTGCGGCAGCGCGGATGTGCTGGAATCTCTCGGGGTTGCCATCGATCTGCCGCACGCGCGCATTCCCGCGTGCCTGGAAGAAGTGGGGATGGTTTTTCTCTTCGCCCCGAGCCTGCACCTGGCCATGAAGCACGTGATGAACGCGCGGCGTACCCTGAAAACAAAATCCGTTTTCAACCTGCTGGGCCCGCTTACCAATCCCCTGCGAGCATCGGTTCAGTTGGCCGGTGTTTACGACGCTTCACGAACCGAGATGATGGCGCGCGCGCTGGGTGCGGTCGGCACCGAGCGGGCATTCGTCGTGACAGGCTCAGACGGCATCGACGAGGTCACTCTATCCGGCCCCACACGTCTCTCATGGAACGAGAGTGGCGCCGTAAGGACGCGCGACGTGACACCGGAGGAGTTCGGTCTGGCACGGGCTTCGCTTGAAGAGCTTCGTGGCGGGGATGCGGAGACCAACGCGCGGTTGTTGCGAAGCGTCCTCGAAGGCGAGCGCGGTCCACACCGCAATGTGGTGCTCGCCAACGCTGCGGCAGGTTTTGTCGTAGCGGGGAAGGCTCAAAGCTTCACCGAGGGAGTCGCGAGGGCCGCAGAAGTCATTGACTCCGGCGCCGCACTTCAGACGCTCAAAGACCTGGTGGATTTTACGCAACGGAACAGGAGCGAAGGAATTGACTCATTGAACCATTGATTCATTGGTTCATTGAAGAGAGTGCTTCGTCCTCAGCGAGAGTCGGTCAGCTTCACTTTCCTTTCCGCCGCAAGCAACGGACCACGGACAACTGGCCACGGACAACGGACAACTGACCACGGACAACGGGCCACGGACAACTGACTACGGACCACGGACAACTGACAGCCAGTTCCAACCCTACATCTTGAGGAAATTTGCGAGTAACTGTTTTCCCGATGGGGTGAGGATGGATTCGGGATGAAACTGAACGCCCTCGACCTTCATTTCCCGGTGGCGCAGGCCCATGATAAGGCCGTCGGGCGAGGTGGCGGAGATTTCGAGGCAGGCGGGCAGGCTCTCGCGTTCCACGATCAGAGAATGGTAACGAGTGGCCTCGAAAGGATTGGGCAGGCCTTCGAAGATGGTCCTGCCGTCGTGATGGATCTGGCTGGTCTTGCCATGCATCAGTTCCGGCGCCCGGATGACCCTGCCGCCGAAAGCTTGCCCGATGGCTTGATGGCCGAGGCACACTCCCAAGATGGGTACACGTCCGGCCAGCTTATCAATCACCTGCAGGCAGATCCCTGCTTCGTTGGGAGTTTTCGGCCCGGGGGAGATGACAATCGCATTGGGCAGTTTCTTCTCGATTTCGTCCACAGTGGTCTGATCGTTTCGGACCACTCGCATTTGGGCGCCCAATTCTCCCAGATATTGGACCAGGTTGTAGGTGAAGGAATCGTAGTTGTCGATTACGAGGATCATACTGTCTTGCTTTCTCCGGGCCCTTTCAAAGCCATTATAGAGCAAAAGAAGCGAGACGTTAACTCTGGCGCGAAGCGCTTTGGAGTGCGGCAGCTTGCTGCCGCTTTCCTTTGCCGGAAGCTTGCTTCCGACAGCGCCTCGAGCAAGCTCGAGACGCAAAAGCGGCAGCTTGCTGCCGCTTTCCTTTGCCGGAAGCTTGCTTCCGACAGCGCCTCGAGCAAGCTCGAGACGCAAAAGCGGCAGCTTGCTGCCGCTTTCCTTCGCCGGAAGCTTGCTTCCGACAGCGCCTCGAGCAAGCTCGAGACGCAAAAGCGGCAGCAAGCTGCCGCACTCCAAACTGTTTTCCCAGGGCGAGCCTGAAAGGGTAGAATGGCCCACGAGACACAAGAACAAACGGGCAAATACCAGCGTCTTGCCAGAGTTTACGGAGGAGAAAATGCGAGGAAGCAAGCGACGCGAGTTTCTGAAGGCAGGCCTCTTTTCGGCCGCCGGCTTGACCTCTTTGGGGCTGCGGAAAAACGGCACGGCCTTTGCTGCTCCACGCCCACCGGGGCCGACTGAGGCGGCAGGAACACCGCCTCCATTTCATCTCGGCTTGGTTACTTACAATCTAGCTGTCAATTGGGATATCGAGACCATCATCAAGAATTGCGAGAAAACGGGCTTTGAAGGGGCAGAACTGCGCACTACGCATAAACACGGGGTGGAACCCTCGATTAGCAGGTCGCGCCGCGCGGAAGTGAAGAAGCGCTTTGCCGATTCGGGCGTACGGCTGGTGAGCCTGGGAACGACATGCGAATACCAGTCGCCGGACGCTGCGGTGGTGGAAAAGAACATCGAAGAAACGCGCCGCTGGTGCGAGTTGGCGCAGGACCTGGGCTGCCTGGGCGTGAAGGTCCGCCCCAACGGGTTCCCGGGGAGCATTGCGCACGAGCAGACCCTCGAGCAGATCGGCCGCGCTCTCGCCAAGTGTGGAGACGTGGCGCGCGACCATGGCGTAGAAATCTGGATGGAAGTTCACGGAGGGGGTACGCAGATTCCCGTCAACGCTCATCAAATCCTCTCGGTCGCAAATCACCCTTTGGTGGGCGCCTGCTGGAACTCCAATCCGACGGACGTGGAGAACGGCTCCGTCCGCAACGGCTTCGAGCTGCTGAAACCGTGGATTCGCAGTTGCCACATCAACAACCTCGACGATAAAGCTTATCCCTGGCACGAACTCTTCGCCTTGCTGCGTTCCATCAACTTCGACCGCTACACGTTTGCCGAGGTTGCTGAGCCGAGTTGCGAACCCTTGCGCTTCATGAGCTATTACCACGCTGTGTGGGATTACCATACGGGCCTGGGGAGACCGTAGGCGCTAGGGAATAGGGAATAGGGAGCAGGGAATAGGCAGAAAGCAGAAAGTAGAAAGCAGAAGGCAGTGGGGACTTCCCCTGTCATGCTGAGGACGCCGTTCTTTGGCGGACGAAGCATCCCTGCAGTTTCCCTGCACCGCTGGCCAGGTGATTCTGCTTGCGAACTGCCGAGATCCTTCGCTGCGCTCAGGATGACAGCGAGTAGCGAGCTCCCGTTTTGCATTGGAGATCGCATGTCGACCAAAGCTCCGCGGATGGTGGATCGCAACCTTCTGCCGATGGTTGTTGAGCCGGTGACGCTCGAGGGGCAGGACATTCGGCTGGAGCCGCTCTCCCTTCATCATCATGCGCAGTTGTGCGAGGTGGGCCTGGACGACGAACTGTGGCGATGGATTCCCCAGGCCGTGGGGACGCCCGATGAAATGCGCGCCTATATCGAGACGGCGCTCGAGGGGCAGGCGGCGGGGACCGCGCTTCCGTTCGTTACCATCGCGAGGGCTACGGGCCGGGCCATCGGCAGCACCCGCTTCGCAAACATCGATCGGGCCAACCGTCACGTGGAAATCGGCTGGACATGGCTGGGAAAGAAGTGGCAGCGGACGGCCGCCAATACGGAAGCGAAATACCTGATGCTCCGTCACGCCTTCGAAACCTGGCGCTGCCTGCGGGTGGAGTTCAAGACGGACTCTCTCAATGTGCGGTCACGCGCCGCCCTGCTGCGAATCGGTGCAAAGGAGGAGGGCATCTTTCGCAACCACGTCATCACCTGGACTGGCCGCGTCCGCCATTCGGTCTATTACAGCATCGTCGATTCCGAGCGGCCGACTCTGAAAGCCCACCTGCAACATAAGCTCCAGCGAGCTTGAGGAGGCAGGCGCAGATTTCGCCCGCCCAGGCGGGCACCGGTTCGGCGCCAGACGCTGAGCGTGAGAACTGTCATTCTGAGCGCAGCGGAGCGGAGCGAAGAATCTTGCTCTGGACTTTTCCGCCGACAAACAGCAGGGCGAGATGCTTCGCTGCGCTCAGCATGACAGACCCGAAAGTAGGATGAAACCTGACTCCCACCGGGTAAGATCCGCCAATCGGTTTTCAAACTCTTTACGTCGACTCGAGACGGTACCGTAGCCGCGCGCGTATCAGGGGCTGATACACAAGATCATTGCCGCCTTCCAGCCGAATTGTGCGCGCCGTTCGGCCTAGTGTGGGCGCCAGGGTGCAATGCGGCCTGGGTTGTGGTATTCTCCCCTTCAATGGACTGGAAGAACAAGCTCTGCTTCGGCGATAACCTGAGCATTCTGCGGCGCGACGTGCCGGACGCAAGCGTTGACCTGATCTACCTCGACCCGCCCTTCAACTCCAACGCCACCTACAACGTGCTCTTCAAGGAAAGGAGCGGCGAAGAATCCGCCGCCCAGATCACGGCCTTCGAGGACACCTGGCAGTGGGGCCTGGAGTCGGAGGCGGTGTACAAGGAAATCGTCACGAGTGGCCCGCGCAAACTCGGGACTTGGATTCAATTTGGGTCACACGCGGAGGGTCGGAGTTTGCCCGATTGCGGGGCTATGGTGGAAAGTTGATGAGTTCGCATGTGACCGAAGCTGTAAGATGAGGAGGGTGGATCGAATGGCACAACGCTTGAAAAGCATCACGTTGCGCGGCTTCAAGACCATTAGAGAGCTTAAGGATTTCCAGCCCCGTGCTATCACCGTGCTCATTGGACCGAACGGGGCTGGGAAGTCAAATTTCATTTCATTCTTCCGCTTACTTTCCTGGGCTCTAGTACCCCCCGGTCAATTGCAGGAGCACGTCGCGAAATTGGGAGGAGCAAGCGCCATATTGTACGACGGTCCAGAGCAAACCCGCGGCATCGAGGCTCATCTTGTGCTAACTACAGACGCTGATCCGATCCTGGGCGCGCCTGAAGAGAACGAATATTCTTTTCATTTAGCATACGCCGCCGGAGATACATTGATATACACGGAGGAGAAATACCGATCTTCACGGAGCGGCGGGCAAACGGAGGCTCCCTGGACAATTTTCACCGCGGGCAATAGAGAGCCGGAGCTGATCAAGGCGGCGGAGGTCGGGGCCACGATCCCAAGCACCGTACCAACAAAGACGAAAGGCTTTGTGAGACGAGTTGCTGAGATCGGTCGCGCGAGAGATACGGCAAGGACTATACTCGCGTTGCTCCAAAAGTTGATCGTTCATCAATTCCACGACACCTCGGAGGGTTCGCGCCTCCGGCAGAAGTGGAGCATTGACGATAGCCGGTGGCTCAAAGAGGACGCAGGGAATCTGGCGCCGTTTCTCTACCGGCTGCAGCAACAGTTTCCTAAGTACTACGCTCGCATTTTGGAAACCATTCGGCTCATCCTGCCGTTTTTCGCTGAATTCGAACTAAAGCCTGAATTCGGAAAAGTGCTGCTTGCCTGGCGCGAAAGGGGCACTGACCGGGTATTTACGGCCAGCCAAGCTGCAGACGGCATGCTGCGGATTATGGCGCTCGTGGCACTCCTCGAACAGCCCGAATCCGACCTTCCCGATGTGGTCATCCTGGACGAGCCAGAATTGGGACTCCATCCGTATGCCATCGAAGTCCTTGCCGGGTTGATACGGTCCGCGTCGCAGCATGCTCAGGTGATTCTCGCCACACAGTCCGTTTCCCTGGTTGATCGCTTTACCCCGGAGGATATTGTGGTGGTAAACCGAACGGCCCGAGAGTCGACGTTGCAACGGTACACGGAAGCCGAGCTCCATGCATGGCTTGAGGAATACACGTTTTCCGAATTGTGGGAGAAGAACGTCATCGGCGGGAGGCCCTCGTAATAATGCGGCTACACTTTGTAGTCGAGGGGCAAACCGAGGAAACCTTTGTTCGCAACTTGCTTGCACCAGAGTTGGGCGCAAAGGGAATCTACTGCTACGCCCACCGCGTGACGACCGGGAGAAGGAGCGGAAAGGTATACCGCGGCGGCTTGGTTTCTTTCGCACATTTGCGAAGGGATCTCGAACTTTGGATTAAACAGGACAATGCTTCGGACTCATGGTTCACGACCATGGTTGACTTATACAGGTTGCCATCGGATTTTCCGTCGATTGCTGAATCTCGCCACATCGTTGACCCGATGAAGAAGGTTGAGCTTCTTGAACAAAGCTTCGCGTCTAATATAAACCACCCGCGTTTTGTAGCTTATGTTCAACTCCACGAATTCGAGGCGCTTCTGTTTTCCGATCCGCAAAGCTTCTCCATCGCGTTTCCCAGCATCGGCGCCAAAGTGGCAAAATTGCAGGCTATCCGACGCGCATTCGAAACACCAGAGCACATTGATGAAAGAGAGGATCATGCACCATCGAAGCAAATCCTCAGAATACTGCCTGAGTATGATAAGCCTGTGTCCGGCCCATTGATCGCGAAGCAGATAGGCTTGGCAAAGCTCCGCCAAGAATGTCATCATTTTGATACTTGGCTGGCCCAACTGGAGGAGCCCGGTAAGGCGCCCACATCCTGATGAAGAGTGGGCATGTAAATGTAAACCAAGTCCGCGACCTGGAAGGCCTGCTGGAGCGGGAGAAAGCGGCCATCGGTGCACTCATCACCCTGCGCGAGCCGACCAAACCGATGCTCACGGAAGCCGCGGCCACGGGTTTCTACGAGTCAAAAGATTTTCCAGGCCGCTATCCCCGCCTCCAAATCCTCACCATCGCCGAATTGCTGGCGGGAAAGAAACTCGAATACCCGACCCACCGCGTCGAAACCTTCGCCAAGGCCGAGAGGAAGACGAAACACGAGCAGGAGGAGATGTTCTAGCTGCGTAGTGGTCGCAGCGCGGAGTTCACGGCTTTCAAACCCTGCGGTTTGGAAACTGGGAATTGTGTAAGAGCCGCAGAAGAATGGGCCAACTGCGCGCTTGTTCTCCGGGGCGGTGTAACACCTCAGCAAAATCCAATAGTCATGTGAGGCCGGAAATAGGAAGGTTCGTATGCGGGAGCCAGATTTGGACGCGAAATTTACGGTCGATGGGGTGTGGTGGCTGCCCGAGAGGCCGTCAGTCAAGGTGCCCGGCACTCTCTTAGTGGAGGGTGGTCGCGACACTCGCCTCAAACTATTCGGCGTGCTTGGCGATCCGATCCCCAACTCTTCGAGTGGCCTCCGCAGGTTTCCGATTATTCTGGGCATCTCCGACCGGGAGGAACCATGCACATTGGCCAACACCTGTGAGATGGGTCGCTCTGCGGAGCCAAGTCGCCAAACGGTTCCAACAACGGAGTTGAGCACGAACCGACTTTACATCGGTAAACACTTTCCGGCTGCCAGCGACGTGCGGTTCACGTCGGTGGACGTAGGATTCACTAACCTTGAGAGGTGGGTTGGATGGGGGCCTTTTAAGGGATTCTTCCCGGCCAGCGGTATCGAATTGAGAATCGAACAGCCCGATCTGTGTCGAAGCGTACTGGATTTCGTCGATTCAGCCCGATCGGCTACGCTCTCGATATGGTCGAGGGTATCTGCGACGATTTCCCTCAGTGAGTTCGGAGCGGATTATAAAGTGTACCTACGAGTCACCCCCTCGGCCCCAAGCACCCTTGAGTGGTTTTTGGATTACTTGTTCGATGCCAGAAACCTTTTCACACTGCTTATTGGGTCACCGGTCTACATCGAGACGATGACAGGATTTGGTGACCAAGTGGAGTACGCTCCAGATGTCAAACGTCCAGAAGATGTAAGTATATACTTCAACATGATGCCGCGGCCCAAAACGGATCCGGCAAGCCCAAACGACATGCCAGTGAGGTTTGAGTCGATTCGAGAGCGCGCGGGTGAAGTGTTCCAGGCTTGGTTCTCGAACGCGCAAAGGCTCCGGCTAGTCTGTGAGCTGTTTTTCGGAGCGCAGTACAACCCCCAGATGTACGCCGAGTCAAAGTTCCTGAACTACACGCAAGCGCTCGAAGTTTTTCACCGAGTAACGCGACCGAGGATTTACGTCCCCGACGAGGAATATGAGAGATACCGCCAAGCCCTTGAAGCCGCAATTCCGGCGGAGGTTCCAAGACGGTTGAGGGACAAGCTCGAAACAACGTTGCGCTACGGAAACCAGTGCACACTCCGAGATGCCCTTCGGGCTCTGATCGACTCTCTGGAGGCCTACTCCAGGCAGAGGATAGCCAAGAATCTCAAAACGTTCGTCAACAAAGTGGTTGACACCAGAAATTACCTGACCCATGGCGATGAGTGCCTGAAAGATAAGGCGCTAAGCGGCTTCTCCGGCGGAGAGGGGCTAGAGGAATACTACCACGTCCACCAAAAGCTCCGAGCATTGCTCACTCTTCACCTGCTTAAGTTCATTGGTATACCTGAACCTCAGGTCGCCTACCGTGTATTGCGTGGCTTGTAACGAGCGCGTCGCGGCGCCATACGGCAGCAAGCGTAGCGCGCCATGGGAAGAAGAGGCAGTACAAGAGACGAACCCCGGCAGGGCCGACATAAATAATCGGCGGCTGTAAGCGACTCTGTCGCCCGCTGACGCGGGCTGAACTGTTAACAACTGCCGCTTCCCCACGGCTGCCGCCGTGGGCCATCCCGCAAGGCGGGATCGGCCCTGACGGGCCTGGGCAAGCGCGGGTGGCGCATACATGGTCTTGTATGTACGCGCCCTGTCTTTGCCATCCGCAGCAGGACACTGCGGGACGGCGACATGGGAAAACAGTGTCGCCGCCACCCTTGTATTACTTCAATGTCTCGTTAATCTCGATATCACGCTTCAGTACGTCGGTCAGGAGCTCCGACAGATCAATGCCTTTCTGTTCGGCCTTACCGGAGAAGTATTCCCAGACGCTTCGCTCAATCGAAGCCGGCAAGAAGACCTTTGCGCCAGGCGGGATGTAATGGAGACCTCGGACTCCTTTGCTGAAGTCGATCTCTGACGGCATCCTTTCATCTTCGAATGCTTGGTCACTCATAGACTCTCCTCGTAGTGGCGAATCTCGTTCCGCGTGGCCTGGCGGGCCATGATAAGGCGGATCTTTGTGGTTCCAGGGTCGGACTCCGACCAAAGGTAAACGATCGACAGCAATGCGCCGTCGCTTGCGCAGCCAACTGAGAACCAGCGTTCCTCGGCTTCGCTGTGCTCCAGGTCCGCAACTGTGAGGAGTCGAGGGTCGTTGAAAACCGTCGACGCAAGCTCGAACGCCACGCCGTGCTTACGCACGTTGGTGGCTGCCTTGATCTCGTCCCATTCGAACTGAAACTGCCGGTCATTCAACCTAGGATGTCCGCTTTCAAATCCCTTCTAACCAAAACATACACCTGACCGCCTCCGGATGCAACCGGCGCGGGCGCGTTTTCGGTGGTCAGCGAATGTAGGACAGACCTGCTTCCCCAAGTCTGCGCGCCCCGCTGAAGCTTCACAAATGCCGCGCCAGGGCGACGGGCAATTGGTTGTCAACAAGAAGCTTCACGACGCCTGGAGGACTCCGGGGCCGTCGCCGATGGGTGACAGCGAGACTCGGCCTGCGGCATTCGCCGTGAGAGCCAGATGGTGTGTCTCGACCTCCTCAGGATTCAGTGACCCTCCCCGTCCCGAATTGACCGGCCTTCGGCATCAAGCCAGCTTAGCGATCACCTCTGGACAATTGAAGAAATGTTGACGGTGATCGGGATATAATGCCACCCTTACTCGACGATACAGTCCTTTAACTGATCCAAATGCCGCTCCGTGCGGAAGCCGCCGCTCTCATACGAGCAAATCTCGAACAGATTGAGGCAGGCCATAAGGCTCCCCTGGTCGAAATAGGCGCATTGACCCAAGAGCAGCTTGCGGACATCAACAAACACCGCGCTGCTCAGGGCCTCGCTCCAGTTATTGCAGAAGTGGTGTTTATTGGGAAGCATATCTACCAAAGCCGCATCGCAAAAGACGGGTATACAATCGAAGACGTAATTGATCAAATCTCAAATGCCATGCACTCGGACTCGTTGGTTCTTGACACAGGCAAGATGACAGCCATGGAAAACCCCGACCCGAGAGCAGATCGCTACGGCAATAAAGTCAGAGACAGAGTCGTTTTCGAATGCACGGCCCGTCACCCACGCCCTGAATTATTTTCGGTTATCCCTAGAGGAGACTTGATCAAGCCACAAAAGACAAGGGCCACTCCACTGCGGAATGGCCCTTAGCAGAACCTGAACGACTCACCGGGTAACTCGTTCGTCCGGCTGCCAGTCGCTCTAAGGACAGTATAAACCGCCCCAAACTTTTGTCAAGGACTTTCGGTTTAGTTCTTTCTAACCAAAGAATCCATAAGCACCCTTATTCCAGGCATTCCTCGTGCCAAAGATTCTTCAAACTGCACCAACACTCACTATAGGGGTCCGTGGCTGGCGCAGAGCCTCGGCTCTGCGTTTGCCGGGCAAGCACCCACCCGCCGCTGTTGCGCTTCTCGCTGCCACCCGGACGACCCAGCCGCTTTATCGAATCTCAACCACGCGTTCCCCGCTCAGGAGAGCCTGCTCGATGCGCGGCCACAGTCGGTCGAAGGCCTCGACCAAAGCGCTGGTGCGGCAATTGCCCAGACGCACCCAGAGCAAACGCGCGGCGCTTTCGGCGCGGCTGGCGAGGTAGAGGAAGTCCTCATCTTTGGACACCACTACGGAGCCTCGCTGGCTGGCGTACTGCCATATCTCCGCGTCGGAGGCTGCGTCCAAATTAACGGCTTCCACGTGCTCGCAGTCATGGCCGAGGGAAGATAGGTGCCGCGCCAGGGCGACGGGCAACTGGTTGTCAACAAGAAGTTTCACGACGCCTGGAGGACTGCGTGGTCAGTCTGGTGTGCGGCGTATTCGATCGCGGCGATGATGTCTTCCCTCTCAAGCGCCGCGTAATCCGAAAGGATTTCTTGGAAGGAAGCGCCCGCCGCCAAAAGCTCAAGGATGTCGGACACACGAATGCGCAGGCCACGAATGCACGGCCGCCCGCCGCATTTCCCTTCTTCTACCGTAATCCGCTTCAGCCACTCGTTATTCATACCTCCAAGATTACTTGCTTGGCGCTGAAATGGCAAGGGCGATGAAGCGGGCCATGAAGCGCCGGCGGCGGCCTGCTCGCCTCGGGCGCCTGCCGTGGACTCTCGCGGGTGGGGAAGAAGCGGCAGTACAAGAGACGAGCCCCGGCAGGGGCGATATAAATAATCGGCGGCTGTAAGCGACTCTGTCGCCCGCTGACGCGGGCTGAACTGTTAACAACTGCCGCTTCCCCACGGCTGTCGCCGTGGGCCATCCCGCAAGGCGGGATCGGCCCTGACGGGCCTGGGCAAGCACGGGTGGCGCATGCATTCACTTGTATGAATGCGCCCGTTTTTGGCCTCGGCAGCGGAACACCCTACGAGGCGGCGAGATGGGAAAACGATGTCGCCGCCACCCCTGTATTACTTCAATGTCTCGTTAATCTCGATATCACGCTTCAGTACGTCGGTCAGGAGCTCCGACAGATCAATGCCTTTCTGTTCGGCCTTACCGGAGAAGTATTCCCAGACGCTTCGCTCAATCGAAGCCGGCAAGAAGACCTTTGCGCCAGGCGGGATGTAATGGAGACCTCGGACTCCTTTGCTGAAGTCGATCTCTGACGGCATCCTTTCATCTTCGAATGCTTGGTCACTCATAGACTCTCCTCGTAGTGGCGAATCTCGTTCCGCGTGGCCTGGCGGGCCATGATAAGGCGGATCTTTGTGGTTCCAGGGTCGGACTCCGACCAAAGGTAAACGATCGACAGCAATGCGCCGTCGCTTGCGCAGCCAACTGAGAACCAGCGTTCCTCGGCTTCGCTGTGCTCCAGGTCCGCAACTGTGAGGAGTCGAGGGTCGTTGAAAACCGTCGACGCAAGCTCGAACGCCACGCCGTGCTTACGCACGTTGGTGGCTGCCTTGATCTCGTCCCATTCGAACTGAAACTGCCGGTCATTCAACCTAGGATGTCCGCTTTCAAATCCCTTCTAACCAAAACATACACCTGACCGCCTCCGGATGCAACCGGCGCGGGCGCGTTTTCGGTGGTCAGCGAATGTAGGACAGACCTGCTTCCCCAAGTCTGCGCGCCCCGCTGAAGCTTCACAAATGCCGCGCCAGGGCGACGGGCAATTGGTTGTCAAGAAGAAGTTTCACAACGCCTGGAGGACCGCGGCGGGTGGCGCGTACATTGTCTTGTATGTATGCGCCCGTTTTTGGCCTCGGCAACGGAACACCCTACGAGGCGACGGTCCCGCAGGCGCGGGATCGCCGCCACGCCTGCGACGCCTGTCATTCTGAGCGCCGACTTGTCGGGGCGATCTCCCGAAGGGAGTTACGACTGAATCAGGAATGTCAGGGATTTGCAGGGCTTCCCCCACACCCCACTGGGGAGCCGACTTCATGCGCGGCGATAGAGCTTGACCCCTGCGGCGGCCGCGGCGCGAAGAAGTCTTCCATCCAGCGTCCAAAACTGGCAGTCCGAAAGCAGCGCCGAAGCCAGCAGGTGCGCGTCGATCCAGCCGATGCCGAGGCCCCAAAGCTTCTGGGCTTCAATCAATCGCATAACCTCCTCGTGGGCTGCGGAAACGGCGCACGGGAGTGCTTCGAGATCGCTCAAAATGCGGACGCGATTCTTCAGATTGCCGCATGCCAGTTCACCCAGGACGAATGGATGCACCATGACCAAGCCTTCGCTCAGGAGTTCGCCGAGCCTCGAACCGGCTTTGCGGAAGTGCGCGATCCAAACCGAAGTGTCAACGAGAATCATCGCGTCGCCCCGCTCCGGCGTCTCGGAACAGAGCGCAACGCCGGCTCCGCACCGGCAAGAGCGGCCAAGCGCCGAGCGGCTTCGCGTGCAATCAAAGCCTCTAAGCCGGCACGCACCAAGGCGGTCTTCTTCCGGATACCGGTCAGTTGTCGAGCGCGTTCGAGCAAGTTCTCATCGAGGATAAGTGTTGTTCTCATATGCAGTAGTATGCATATTCTGTGCATATAAGTCAAACCATATTTCTACATTGGCTGGCGCCAGGCTCACGTCCCGAGGGGTCGGGGGCGATTTTGAGCTGTTGCTCGCACCGAGCGCCTCTCGTCCGTTCCAGGTTCGCCTGCGCTTTCCCGCGGCCGGCGGAGGGCTTCGCTCCCAGGCGCTGGCAACAAGAAGGAGTGGAAAGCGGCACGTGGTAGCGCGAGAGGGGCTCCGTATAGGCTAGGCATATAGCGTACTATCAAGCGAGCCGGCCGCCCAGTGTGCCAAAATGCCACATTTATACGCTCGCCTGCATCCTCCCAGCATTCTTCTAACCCATTGAAAACACACGGGAATAGCATGTCGCGGGGGCAGAACGCTTCAAAAAATGAGACGCATGCGGCAAATGGAAATCCCGCCCCCCTGGGGGCGGCTATGTCTTTTCTGGCGGCCACAACCTTCAAGCCGATGTGCCTCCAGCCAACGTTGTTGCATTGTTCGATAGCGCCTGTGAGGTTGGAAGGTATCCGCTGGCCAACTACCACTGAAATCTGCGCTTTCCTGTTGCAGCAGTTTATTCCTAGTGTTTGTGAGCGACTGGCTTACAGGCTACCATTGCATGAGCCCCGCGAGAGCGGCATGGCAAAGCGCGAGTTTGCGATCCTGTCTGCTTCAGAGGCTGACCACGACATGCTTCGTTTGACAGAACTCAGCCAGCAATCCAGGAAGTGAGATTCTCAAACATTCTTAAATTGGGGGTGCCATCATGAAACCATTTCAACGCATCGGACGGCGTCAATTCCTTCATGACTCCGCTCTCGGCTTGGGAGCAGCGCCGTTAATTACCAGTGCAGCCTTACCCGCAACGGGAGAGGCTCCGGCCCATCCAGGTTTAACGCAGAGCGGTCCAACACCAAATTCCAATGGCCTGAAGATGCAGGCCAGATTCGGATCAACAGACTCGGTATGGATCATTCGCGAGCCGCAAGCGGGCTTCCAGGAGCAGTTGGCGTCGCGCGAGTTGGCGCGCGGCTTGCGAAATCTGGGGCTCGCCCACGAGCCCGTGCAGGCTGTTGTTGGTGGAGGGGAATTACCGTCGTCGAGCTTGGCATTCTTTATTTCCCTGGATCGGCGAAACCTCAAGCATCCTGAAGCGTACGAAATCTCCCACGAACACAGAGAGGGCAAACCTCCCCGAATCCGGCTTACCGGCGCCACACCTCAGGCGGTTCTTTACGCAGTGTTTGACTTCCTGGAGCGTCAGGGAGCCTTCTTTGGGTTGGACGGCGAAGTCTACCCCTTGGAGCCTGCACGCGCCCTCAATCTGCCGCCCGTCGGTCACCCCTGGCAAGCGCAGCCACGCTTCAACGTGCGCGGGCTTGTACCCTGGCCGGACTTCCTCAATTGTGTGACGGTGTACAACCGCGAAGACTGGCGCGCCTACCTCGAGGCCATGGTCCGGATGCGCTTCAACACCCTGGGTGTACACGTGTACTCCGGCGCGAACCAGTGGGCCGAGTCGTTCCTTTCCTTTGAGTATGCCGGGGCCGGTCATCTGGCCTATACCGACACGAGCGCGACGAACCGCTGGGGCTATCTGCCGGAGCGCACTTCGCGTTTTGGCATGGGGGCTCCCGACTTTTTCGTGGATGAAGTCTTCGGTGCGGAAGCCACCACCAATGCCAGGAGTTGCTGGGAGGCCGAAGAACTTGCGCAGCAACTATGGAAGGAGGCCTTTCAGTACGCCAAGCAGCTTGGCATCCGCGTCGGCGTCGGGTTCGAGCCTTATCAGGTCCCCGATGAGATTTACCGCGCCACTCCTCCGGAAGCGTACTATGCTTCGAGCGACGCAAAGATCCCGGGGCCGCGCATCGATCCCGAGTCGGTAGCGGCGAAGGACATCCTGGAAGCACGACTAGGGCGACTTCTGGAAGCTTATCCCACCGTGGATTACGTCTGGTTGTGGGAAGACGAGGGGATGAGCTGGGCTAGCCAAAAGCAAAACGTTCCACTTTCTGTCACTCCTTTCAAGCAAGCCTTTGATTTCCTGAAGCGCCACGCCCCCGAAAAGCACCTGGTGATTTCCGGCTGGGGCGGCGTGGTCCGGCATTTCGCCTACTTCCATAAGGCGCTGCCGGAAGAGATCATCTTTTCTTCGCTGAACGACAACCTGGGTTGGGACCCCGTGAGCGAGGAGTATGGAAAACTCGAAGCTCGTGAGCGCTGGCCGATCCCCTGGCTGGAAGATGATCCGGCCATGTGGCTGCCCCAGTTCCATGTGTCTCGCTTCGTACGGGATATGGATCTGGCAGAACAATATGGGTGCCAGGGCTTGTTGGGGATCCACTGGCGGCATCGGATCATGGATATCGACGCTGGTTTTCAGGCTGGCTATTCGTGGAACAAAGAGCTGACCCCAACCAGATTCTTCCAGGCTTTTGCCGCGGCCCAGGCCCGGGAACCACGCGCCGGCAAATTGGCAAAGGTCTTGGACGACACGGACCGCGACCGGCTGATTCTGTGCTCGTGGACCGGCGAGGTCAAAAATGGTCACAGCGAAATCCACGAATACACGGGTGACTATGATGAGGCATTCCAGTTCTGGAACGGTTACGAACCCCCCGATAGTGTAAAGAAATCGCAGGCCGAGGTGGCACAGCAGCTTCGCGCGCTCACCGATTCGGCTTCCAGTCCGGCGGAGCGCGAGCGGCTCAATTACCTTACACGCTTCGTCGAGTTCCCCAGTCCTTATTCCGAATCGTGGTCACTGGCGCTCCGTCTGAATCAGAAACTTCAGAAGGCGAGTGATTTGAAGAAGCAAAACAAGGCGGAGGAAGCGCGCCACTTGATGATGACGGAAGGTGTGCCGCTCTGGCTCAAAATGGCGCCTCTGGTGAGAGAGGTCTTGCTCGATTACCAGGAGATTGTGAGCACCAGGAATGATCTTGGACAACTGGCTTCGATGCACAACAAGTACGAGCGGCTGGCGTTGTATCGCTTGCGGGCCTCGATGAAGGAGTTCCTCGGCGAGCTACCACCCGACACGGAGCGATTGTTTGCAGAAGTGCGGCAGCCCGACGCAAAGGCAATGCCTCGAGCCTTTGTCCCCACTCGTCCAACCGTGCTCCGCAAAGGGGAACAGGCGCGCATCTCAGCCGTAGTTCCGGGAGCGGGGCATGTGGCCCGCGTTACCCTTTTTACTCGCTCGAAAGACCCGGACAACTGGCGCCCTTCCCCCATGAGCTTGGCGCGCAGGCGGACCTATGCCAGCGAGATCAAATGGCAAGAGGCAGGCCCTTTGATGGATTATTACGTGCAGGCAGAAGTTGAGCTGGGCGGAGTCAAGAAGGTCCTCACGTCTCCGCCTGAGGCGCCAGTCAGATTCTATACCGTGACCCTGCTCTGAGCTGCTTTCGTATCGGCGGGCTTTCCAATGCAAGTTGGGACGCGTAGCACGGGCGTCTTGCCCTCGTGTCCTTCGCCGTTGTCGCCTTGATAGTGCACTTCGAGTTGCGGCTTGAGCGGACCCACGAGATCGGTATTCGCATGGCGATGGGGGCCGAGCGGCGCGACGTGCTGAGATTGGTGGTTGGGCACGGAATGGTTCTCACGTTAATTGGCACGGCAATTGGGCTAGCCGGCGCGTTGGGAGCGACCCAAGTTCTTTCTAGCCTACTTTTTGGCGTCAGGCCGACCGATCTCGTGACCTTCGCGGGCATCTCGACACTGCTGGCGGCGGTGGCGCTGCTGGCCAGCTACATCCCCGCCCGCCGCGCCGCGAAGGTCGATCCCATGGTGGCGCTGCGGTATGAATAGGTGTCAGGTGTCGGGTGCCAGGTGTCAGCTATCAGGCGTCAGCGGTCAGCTACGGGAGAAGTCGCCGGCCGCTCGCTGATGGCTGATGGCTCACGGCTGACGCCTCGCCATCCCGGAAAGTATGGAGATCGGTTAAAGTAATGAAAGAAATGGTACGCCCGGGGTGATTCGAACACCCGACCCCTTGCTTCGTAGGCAAGTGCTCTATCCAGCTGAGCTACGGGCGCACAGGGCAGGTGATGGGAGGGTTGCAGCGTCTCAAATAGCGGGTCAATGTCAACAACCCTCCAAACACACCTTCACCTGTGTCCATTGTGCAATGAGGCTGTCGCCGTGTCAATCCAGGATTAGCCCCAACCGGGGATACCGGAGAACCCGAAGAGGAGCACCGTCCCCGATCAAGAGCCTCAGGACCGGTTCCGCGCCACCCTGCCGCCTCGGCGCCGCGCGTTTTTCGACAATTCGACTGTAGGGCCCACCACCACCCCCTCACCCGGCCCGCCCCGGCTGAAGAGAACGCCGGCAGCGGTCCACCCTCTCCCCCAAGGGGGAGAGGGCGAGTCGCGCAAGGCCAGAAAATCTCAGCAAAAATGTAGAAACTCCAGGGCCGGGGCAAACCCCGGCCCTACATCCCATATTCGGACACTACCAACTGCCTACACAGAACTGCCCGGTTAGAGCCGGCCGCTACACAGGGCGGCAAAGGACTTTTCCGCATCCTGCTAAACACGGCACTATTGCTCCGAGGGTTGTGGTATAGTCGGCAAGAATCCGGAGGGGATGAATCACCATGCCAATCGCGGAGCAGATTGAAAAGGACTTGGTTGCCGCCATGAAAGCGAGGGAAGAGCTAAGGCTCTCCGTCCTCCGCATGGCGAAAGCAGCCCTCATGAATAAGAAGGTTGAACTCGGCAAGCCCGTGGGAGATCCCGAGGCCCTGGCGGTTCTCCGCACGCTCATAAAGCAGCGGCGTGATTCCGTGGAGCAGTTCCGCAAGGGGGGGCGCGACGACCTGGCGGACAAGGAAGAAGCCGAGATCAAGTTCATTGAGGGTTACTTGCCGGCGGGCGCAAGCGAGGAAGAAATTGACGCTGCGGTGGCTGCTGCCCTCCAGGAGACAGGCGCCACTAGCGCCAAGGACCTGGGCAAGGTGATGAAGGCTGCGATGGTGAAGCTGGCGGGTAAGAGCGTGGACGGCAAGC
The DNA here is from genome assembly GCA_050012175.1 of Terriglobia bacterium. Taxonomy (GTDB): domain Bacteria; phylum Acidobacteriota; class Terriglobia; order UBA7540; family UBA7540; genus CAVROP01. The sequence goes on from JBEKHR010000033.1 coordinate 56,865, forward strand.
ATGTGAATGAGAAAGCTCGCGCCAAACTCGGCGCGTGACGACAGCTTTCAGCCGTCAGCTTTCAGCTATCAGTAATCCATTGCTGAGCGTCATTTTTCCTAACGCCCGACTAAAGGCAAATAGACGCGGCGTGTTCCGCTCCGCCGCCACATCCAAAGGGCGGAGGTCGCGCCCTGCGGGTTAGCTTCGATTGCCGCTTCGAGGAGACTCATGGCCACTCAATCGCCACAAGAAAGCCAACAAGCTATGTTTCGTCCCTACGTACCACCCGAGAAGATAATCCCCGAGTTCACACTGCGCGCAGTCATCCTGGGCGCCTTGCTGGGCATCGTCTTCGGGGCGGTCACTGTCTACCTGGCGCTGCGCGCCGGGCTGACGGTGAGCGCCTCAATTCCCGTCGCGGTGCTTTCCATCAGCATCTTCAAGTGGCTGGGGCGATCGACTATCCTCGAAAACAACATCGTGCAGACGGCGGGTTCGGCGGGCGAATCCATCGCTGCCGGTGTGGTTTTCACCTTGCCGGCGCTGATCTTCCTCGGCTATTCGCTCGGTGTTTCGGATATCCCCCGCGTTCTGCTGCTGGCACTCGTGGGCAGCGTGCTGGGCGTCCTTTTTGTGATTCCCTTGCGACACCAGTTGAACGTGGTGGAGCACGGCACGCTGACGTATCCCGAAGGCACCGCTTGCGCGGACGTGCTCATCGCGGGCGAAAAGGGCGGCAGCTTCGCTGGAAAGGTCTTTGCCGGTTTCGGTCTGGGGCTTGCTTACAAGTTTCTGAATGAAGCCTTGCTGTTCTGGCGGCCACGGCCGATCTACCAGCCGGGGTGGTTTCCCGGGGCTACTCTGGCGGCGGACGTCACGCCGGAATACCTGGGCGTGGGTTACATCATCGGCCCGCGCACGGCGGGGGTGATTTTTGCCGGCGGGGTGCTCTCCTGGCTGGTCACCATTCCCATGATCAAGTTCTTTGGAGCGGGGCTCGAGCACGCCATTTTCCCCGGCACCGTCCTGATCCGCGACATGGATTCCTTCGCCATTTGGCGCGCCTACATCCGCCCCATCGGGGCCGGCGCCGTGGCTACGGCGGGGCTTTTCACTTTGGGCCGCACGCTGCCTACCATCGTGCGCGCCTTGCGCTCGACCCTCCAACAGTTGCGAAAAGACCAAGGCGGGGCGGAGCCCGTTGCCGCCATCCGTACGGAAAGAGAACTGCCGGGCACCGTGATCTTTGGTGGCTCGCTGGCGATGATCCTGATCGTGTGGGCCGTGCTCGCTTTCCGGATCAATCCCGGGGCCAGCGGAAACCTGGTGGCGTCCATCCTGGTGGTGGTTTTTGGTTTCCTTTTCGTGACCGTGTCGGCACGCATCGTGGGACTGATCGGAGCCTCCGCCAATCCAATTTCCGGCATGACCATTGCAACCCTGATGGTGACGGCCCTGCTCTTTGTCGCCGCGGGTTGGACTTCCGGCGCTTACCCTGCCGTGGCGATTTATGTCGGCGGCATCGTGTGCATCGCCTTGGCGGTGGGTGGAGCGACTTCACAATCGCTAAAGTCAGGTTTCCTGGTGGGTGCGACTCCCCGCAGCGCGGAAATTGCCATGATCGTCGGCGCGCTCACCTCCGTTCTGGTGATTGGATTCACTTTGGTTCTGCTCAACCGGGCCTACACGCGGGTCGAGCCGCTCGCCTTGCAGAATGTCGAGATAACAGCGGAGATGCGCGTGGTGGGCGAGGCTTCGCGGAACGGGAAAAGCTATCAGGTGATCAACATCATCGGCTCGCATGCCATCCCGGACGGCCGCTACTACTACGATCCCGCCGGCAAGCAGATTGACTTCCAGGAGCGCGTGGGCATCGGCTCCGAGCGCCTTCCCGCGCCCCAGGCCGTGCTGATGAGCACCGTCATCAACGGCATCCTGCGCCACAGCCTGCCTTGGGGACTGGTGCTGCTGGGCGTGTTCATCGTGGTGGTCATGGAGCTCTGCGGCGTGCGCTCGCTGGCGTTCGCAGTGGGTTCGTATTTGCCGATTGCCACCACCGCGCCCATCTTTATGGGAGGCGTGGTGAGTGGGCTGCTCCAGATGATTACGAAGCGCCAGGAAGGCGAAGTCTCCAGCGGCGCCTTGTTTGCTGCGGGGCTCATCGCCGGCGGCTCCATCGGGGGCTTGATCCTGGCCGCGCTGGTGGGATTCGAGCTAGACCAAAAAGTCGCCATCGGAAGCAAGTTTTGGCCCGGGCTCGCAGGCTCCAGCGTTTTCGGCTTGCTGATTTTCCTGGGGATGGCCGGAGCGTTGTTCGCCGTGGGCCGGAAAAAACTGGAGTAAAGGGTGAAGGGTGAAGGGTAAAGGATAAAGGGTAAAGGACACCCCTTGGCCTTTTTTATCGTTTAGCCTTTACCTTCCACCCTTAAGTTTTTAGCTTTTACCCTTTGTCCTTTAACCTTTCGACACCTGTCACCTGTCACCTGCACTTCCGGCCCGCTCTTGTGGTACGCTTCTACACATGCCCCGTTATCGGCAAGTCGCATACTCGTTCGGTCCGCCGCTCACGCCGGTGGTCAAGCAATTGATCATCATTACGACGGCGGTCTTTGCGGTCACCTACATTCCCCAGCAGATTTTTGGTTGGAGCACACCCTATGCCTGGTTGGCGCTCCGACCCGATGATGTCCTCCACCGCTTGTATGTCTGGGAACTCGTCACCTACTTGTTTCTCCACGGGGGCTTTTTTCACATCCTATTCAACATGTTTGCGCTCTGGATGTTCGGGTCAGACCTCGAGAGCCTGTGGGGCCCCCGCAAGTTCCTTTCTTATTACTTCCTAACTGGGATCGGGGCTGGGATCTGTGATGTCTTGCTGAACGGGATTTTCTTTAGCAGCAACCACACCGCCACAATCGGCGCCTCCGGGGCTATTTATGGCCTTTTGCTGGCCTATGGCATGCTTTTCCCTGATCGGCCAATTTACCTCTATCTCATCATCCCGATCAAGGCGAAGTGGTTCGTGGTGATTATGGGAGTAAT
>JBEKHR010000034.1:0-58928 GCA_050012175.1 Terriglobia bacterium
GGCGCAGGCCGTCACCCTGAGCAACACGGGCAACGCCGCCTTGAGCATTACCAGCCTCGCGCTGACGGGTACTAATGCCAGCGACTTTGCGCAGAGCAACACGTGCGGCAGTTCGGTGGCGGCCAGCACCAACTGCACGATCCGCGTGACGTTCACGCCTGCGGCCAGTGGCAGCCGCACGGCCTCGGTGAGCATCACGGACAATGCCAGTGGCAGCCCGCAGACGGTGAGCCTCTCCGGCACGGGCACGGCTCCCGTGGCCAGCCTCTCACCCACCAGCCTTGCCTTCGCCAACCAGTCCGTAGGTACGACCAGTACAGTTCAGACCCTCACCCTGAGCAACACGGGCAACGGCGCCTTGAGCATTACCGGCCTCGCCCTGACGGGTACCAATGCCAGCGACTTTGCGCAGACCAACACGTGCGGCAGTTCGGTGGCGGCCAGCGCCAACTGCACGATCAGCGTGACGTTCAGGCCTGCGGCCAGTGGCAGCCGCACGGCCTCGGTGATCATCACGGACAATGCCAGTGGCAGCCCGCAGACGGTGAGCCTCTCCGGCACGGGCACGGCTGCCCTGGCCAGCCTTTCAGCCACCAGCCTTGCCTTCGGCAACGAACCCATCGATGTGACCAGTACGGCGCAGACCGTCACCCTGAGCAACACGGGCAACGCCGCCTTGAGCATTACCGGCCTCGCGCTGACGGGTACCAATGCCAGCGACTTTGCTCAGACCAACACGTGCGGCAGCTCGGTGGCGGCCGGCGCCAACTGCACGATTGCCGTGATGTTCACGCCTTCCGTCACCGGGACCGAGGCGGCCTCGCTGAGCATCGCGGACAATTCCAGCGGCAGCCCGCAGACGGTATCCCTGTCTGGCGCGGGAACGCACGACGTGATTCTATCCTGGACCGCCAGCACGACTCCCGGCGTAGTTGGGTACGATGTTTACCGTGGCACTACCTCGGGTGGGCCGTACCCGACGGAACTGAATTCCACGCCTGTTAACGGAACCACGTATACCGACGCGACTGTGCAGGCAGGGCAGACGTACTACTATGTGGTCACAGCCGTGGCGTCGGATGATGTCACCCAGAGTGCGGACTCGAATCAAGTTTCAGCGACCGTGCCCTCACCTTAGCTGCGGCTTGTCGCCTCCCAGCCCGCTGCAGCCGTTTCGGAAGACGACAATCCCTGGTCCGAGGCGCGCCTGAGAAGGAGCGTGAAGGGGCGGAATCACTCCCCTTCAACAAACAGCCGTCGAAGTGGGATGCCCAGCCCGCGAACCCGCAATTGCCGATGAAGTTTTGAAGGGTCACGGCGGTCGTCTAAGAGCGAGGACGCTGGTGGGACCAATTGCAGGAAGATATGACCGCCTGCCTGATGAATGTGCCTTGAGGGAGCGAAAGCTTGATTCCTTTGCCTTATCTCCTCTCAACAACAATGGTTAACCCGGGAATACCTCCGCTGCAGTTGCCGCAAATAAAATTCCTGCGGCGACAGCGGCTCTTCACCCCTCGCGAGGGTGTTGTTCCGGTAGCGCAGGTAGTCGTTTTCTCCGGCCACCTCACGCAAGTACTCCCAAAGCGTGCGTAATTTGTTTCGAACTTTGCTCATCGTCCCTCCGGAGGGCTTAGTGCCTTGAGACACAAGTTATCGACCGCCGCCCTTCAAATCTGAGTTGGAGTTTTTCCCCACCCACCACCTACCATCTACCACCTACTACCTACGCTTACGGCCTATGACCTGATCGTCGATGGCTGACCATGGGCAACCGACGATGGCCCCCTAAGCTGTAATTCTCGAAACCACCATGGGCGCCTCGCTCAAAACCGGCTTTCTTCGCCGCCGAGCGTAGAGCCACCATTGACGACCGGCCTCGGCAAGGATCAGTAGCACGAGGCTCGCGAATATCCCCGTGACGACGGCGTCCAACCGGTCATTGAAGATTTGGCGCTGCGACTCGGCGATCTGAGCGGCGGGGATTTTCGCTTCGGCGAGCTGCTTCCCCAAGTGGCGAGCATGGGACAGGAACCCAATGCTCGGGTCGGGATGGAATACTTTCTGCGCGCTCGCCGTCAGGGTCACGGTAGCCAGCCAAGTGAGAGGGAGCAGAGTCACCCACACGTGCTCCCATTTTCCCATCTTGATGAGAACGGTTGTGCAAACGCAAAGGGCTATAGTGGCCAAGAGCTGATTCGAGATTCCAAACAGCGGCCACAGGCTGTTGATGCCGCCGAGAGGATCAACGACGCCTTCGTAAAGGAAGTAACCCCAGGCGCCTACGATTGCCGCGCTGGTCAAGATAACTCCCGGGTACCATCCCGTCCTCCCCAGGGGCTTCCAAAAATGCCCACAAACTTCCTGCACCATGAAGCGCCCCACGCGCGTTCCGGCATCGAGAAGGGCCAAGATGAATAAGGCTTCAAACATGATGGCATAGTGGTACCAGAGGGCCATCAACCGGGACCCTCCCAAAATACGGGAGAAGATGTGGGCCATGCCAACAGCCAGGGATGGCGCGCCGCCAGTCCGATTAAAGAGGGTCTTTTCTCCGATTCTCAATGCCAGGTCCGCCATGTGCTGGGCGGTGACAGGGAAGCCCCAAGAGGAGATGAGCGCCGCGGCGTGCTCGGGAGCGCTCCCAACAACACCCGCAGGACTGTTGATCGCGAAGTAGACGCCGGGCTCGAGTCCGGCGGCCGCCACCATGGCGGTCAAAGCCACCAGCGACTCCATCAGCATGCTGCCATAACCCACTATGCGCGCATGACTCTCCTTGGCAATCAACTTTGGTGTAGTCCCCGAGGAGATGAGCGAATGAAATCCCGAAATGGCGCCGCAGGCTATAGTAATGAAGCAGAAGGGGAATACCCTCCCAGTGAAGATGGGTCCTGTTCCGTCGGTAAAGCGAGTTAATGGCGGGAGCAACAAGGTCGGACGCGCCGCCAGGATGCCCAGAGTCAACGCCACAATCGTCCCCAGCTTCACGAAAGTGCTCAAGTAATTCCGCGGCGCGAGCAGCAGCCAGACCGGCAGTACGGAAGCTACAAAACCGAAGCCGATTACAATCAAGGCTAGAGTCGGGGCATTGTAAGTGAAAAGAGGCGCAAGCATGGGCGAAGCAGCCACGTAACGACCGCCCACCACCGCGCCCACGATCAGAACGAATCCCCAAATTGACGTTTCGAGGACCCTGCCGGGGCGCCAATAGCGCAGGTAGACTCCGATGAGGAGAGCGATGGGGACGGTCATGGCAATGGTGGAGAGCCCCCAGGGACTGGCTTTCAGGGCGTTGACAACCACTAGCCCCGCCGCCGCGAGAAGAATGACCATGATGCCGAGCACGCCAAACAAGGCGCAATAGCCGCCCAGCGCGCCGAGCTCATCCTTCGCCATCTCACCCAGCGATTTGCCATCGCGGCGGACGGAGCAGAACAGGGTGACGAAATCGTGTACCGCCCCGCCCAGCACGCCCCCAATCACTATCCAGAGCGTTCCCGGCAGGTATCCGAACTGCGCCGCCAGGATTGGCCCCACCAGCGGGCCAGGCCCTGCGATGGCCGCGAAGTGTTGTCCTAAAACCACCCATTTGTTTGTGACGACGAAGTCGCGGCCATCTTCCAACCGTTCGGCGGGCGTGGCGCGCCGATCGTTCAGTTCCAGGACTCGATAGGCCAGATAGCGACTGTAGAATCGGTAGCCCAAAGCAAAAACGCAGCCCGCGGCGAGCATGAGCCAAACGGCATTGATCGGCTCTCCTCGCGAAACGGCAATCACGCCGAGCGCCAGGGCACCCAGCGCGGTCAGAAGAACCCAGGCGAGTTTCTTGTACACCTGCATTTGGGAATGACTCCGAAAGGAAGTGCTCACATTCTTGAACCCGACGAAATATATCACGTCCGGCCCCGTCGCAGGCCACAACCGGAGGCAGGTGGTGCGCTCGGGCTAAAGATTACGCCACCGCGAGGGACGGAAGGTGCCGGTGGCGACACCGGTCATTGTCAGTCGGTGCGCAAGAGGAGGCAAGTGATGTCGTCGTGCTGGCGGGTGTGACCCACGAAGGCGTCAACCGCGGAAAGCAGATTTTTCAGCGTGGCTTGCGCACCCGCGGCGTCGCTTGATTTCAGCACCTCCAGGAGGCGGGATTCTCCGAATTCGTGGTCGGCATCGTTCACCGCTTCAATCAATCCATCCGTAAAGATCACCAGGAGGTCGCGGGGGGCCATGGTTGAAGCGCCGCAGGTAAAACGCACGCCGGCGTCGATTCCCAGCGGCAGGTCTCCGGTCTCCAGCCGCTCGAGGCTCCCGGAGGCGCGGCGAATGAAGGGCGCATTGTGCCCCGCGCGGACGTAGGAGAGTACGCGGGTCTCGGGTTCCAATTCTCCAAAGAACGCCGTCGTGAACCGGCGGCCACCCAGGCTGTGGGCGCAAGCGTAGCGGTTTAACCCCTCGACCAACTCGAGGAGAGAAGTATTTGCTTCTGCCAGGGTTCGCAGGCTGGCTTGAAACGTGGCCATCAGCAATGCAGCGGGAACGCTCTTTCCCGCCACATCCGCCACAACCAGCAGCAAACGCTTCGAGGTGGATGTGGAGCTCGGAGCGCCGCGCAAGAACGCGTCGTAGTAATCCCCGCCCACGGTGTTGGCAGGCCGCGAAACAAACGCAATCTCAACTCCCGGTACCTCGGGCGGCGACTCAGGCACCAGCCAGCGCTGGATCTCGCGGGCAATTTCAAGGTCGCGCTTCATGGTGACGCGGTCGGCGAGTTCGAGCGCCAGCAGAAAAAGCAGGGCCGCGACGGCCAGCAGGACGGGCAGGAAATTGTTGGGCAGGGGTGCCTCGTACCTGTTTTTGGAAATCGAAATTATGACCTGGCTCCTGGTCAAGGCAAGGATTGCAAAGAACAAGGCAATGAGCAGGAAGACCCGGCGTGCCGGCGAAAGCTTCATCAGCATCGCCCAAAAAAGCGCACTGGTGATCTTCCTGAATCGCCGGCCTCGGGTTTCCTTGCGCAACGCCTCCCAGTCAATCTCCCGTGAGTAAAGGCTGTAGCTCTCCCGCGCTTCCGACATGAATTGCGACCAGAGGACTTGCACCGCGATGCCTTCGGTCACTCGTTGCCAGAAGCCTTCAATCCTTTTTCCGATGCGCATGATAATGTCTCCCAAGCTCGCGACGTGCCTTTCAAAATCGCTGCCGGAATCGGAGGGCATGATAAAGGATTATAGGCTAAATGAGCCTCAGCCCGTGTCATTCTGAGGTCCCCGTTCTTTGGGGGCCGAAGAATCCCTGCAGTTTCTTTGAACGGCAAGCCAGTGAGTGTTCCTCGAGAACTGCGGAGATCCTTCGTCGTCCCGATCAGATCGGGACTCCTCAGGATGACATTCCTAGGGTGTGCACCGTGTTTGCGCAGCTCCAGCTTCCCAGTCTGGGATGAATTGTAAGCGAATTGCCTTGCGTGCTTCCCCAGTTCCCAGCCGACGGAAGGGAGGCGCTTGGCGACAAGCAGGAGGCAGTGGGCAGCAAGCACCACTAAGGAAAGCAATTCACACTTTAGACTTCATAATTCAGAAGTGCTCTCCGCCCCGTCCTTTCAACTGACCCGCCGTGGCGGGACTACTGACAACTGACGACTGACAAGTGACGACTAGCTAAAATCCCGCCCGATCAGCCGCTCAATGCGCTTGCGGATGGGCGGGTGGGTGGAAAACAGGCTGGAGAAAACCTCGCCGCTGGTGAGCGGTTGACAGATGTACATGTGCGCCATGGAGGGCGAAGCCTGCATGGGTATTCGCCTCGACCCCTTGTCAATCTTGGCGAGCGCCCGCGCCAGACCTTGGGGATTGCCGGTAATGCGCGCGCCGGTGGCGTCGGCCTCGTACTCGCGCGAGCGGGAAATGGCAAGCTGAATGAGCATGGCCGCAAGGGGCGCGACAATCATCATAGCGAGCGCGGAGAACATGCCTCCACCGCGCCGGTTGTTACTGCGCGAGCCGCCAAAGCCCCCAAACAGCTCGCCCCAATAAACCATTCGAGCAATCAGGGTGATCGCGCCGGCAAGCGTGGCCACAACCGCGCTGATCAGGATGTCGCGGTTTTTCACGTGGCCGAGTTCGTGCGCCAGTACACCTTCAATTTCCTCATCGTCGCAAATATCCAGGATGCCGCCCGTGACTGCCACCGAAGCGTGGCTGGGATTGCGGCCGGTGGCAAACGCGTTCGGCGAATCAGTGGGGATGTAATAGATTTTCGGCACCGGAATGCTGGCCTTCGCCGCCAGGCGCTCCACGATCTGGTAAAGGCGCGGGTTCTCCTCGGGCGCAATCGGCTTCGCGCCACTCATCTTCAGCGCAATCTTGTCAGAGAAGAAGTAGCTGCCCAGGTTCATCACGGCCGCCAGCACCAGGGCGAAGACCAGCCCCCGCTGCCCGCCCCAGAGCTGCCCAATGGCCAGCAGCAGGCCGGTCATCGCCGCAAGCAGTATCGTTGTCTTCAAATTATTCCACATGGCTTCAGGCTCCCATCGTCATCATCGCCGTACTCCACTACATTAGATGCTATGCCAACCGCAAATGACCAATATCAACTCAAGTTCCGGAGCAGATGAACCCGAGGAAAATCTTGTGCGAACGCCCTGTACAGTCTTTCGTCCGCAGTTACAAGCTCACCCGCCAGTTCTTCGGCAAGGGCCACATAAAGGCAGTCGTACACCGGGTGCTGGGAATCGATAGCAAGCTCCAAAGCGCGCTCAACAAGATCCTCGATTGGAAGCAGTAACGGACAGATCTCTTTGAAACGCTCCCCTGTTTCGAGAGTCTTTTGCCGGTCCATGTCGCCCCGCCGCATCCTTTTCCAGAGCGCATTGGCAATTTCGGCGGGAAGAATCGTAGGCGCTACGAGCTTCAGCCTGTTTTCCCCTGCCGAGGTCAGCAACGCCTCGGCCCGATCCGAGTCCGGTTCTTCGAACAGCCATTTGACGGCGACGCTCGCACCCACGACGAGATTCATCGGCTTTCCCTATCCTCGCGGATCAGTTCAAGCATCTCGTATTTCACGGGAAACTTCTTGGCGATCTCCTTGCGCAGCCGACGGAGCTTAGGAATAGCAGATCGGATTCGAAACCGCCGGAGCGCCCAGGCGTCACGGTCGTTCAGGAGTTCAAGAAATTCCGCGTTCAGGCTTCGCTTATGCTGTCTCGCGTTTTCCTGTAGGCGCTTGTAAGTCTCTTCGGGAATATTCCGCACTACAAAGTCTGGCATGTTTCCTCTTTTCTTAGAGCCCGGACGCTACCGGCTGTCCCGGTCTTCACGAATCAGGTCGACACTATCCGGCTGGTTGGGATACTTCCTGGCGATCTCTTCTCGTATCTTATCGATCCTTTTCATCACCCTGGCCGCATGCCGCCGCCGCCGGTTCATGCCAGCCTTGTCGGCGAGAAGCCTCAGGATCTCGGCGTTGATACTGCGCCGATTTTGCTTCGCATCCTGTTGGAGTTCGGCGCAGTCTTTCTCTGGGATGTTGCGCACCGTCAGATTGGCCATCGTCCCCCCATCATCATAATGATATCATTTTGATATCATTTTTCAAATGGCCCTGCGGAGGGGCCAAGCAGCGGGGGGCGGTTTACGGACCGCACCTACGAGCCTTGCCGCGCCGCCGAGCATGAACGGACGCGCGCCAGACGGAGCGGGGTGGAATCATTCCAATACTTTGTCCTTGCCCGTGGACTCCGGCTGATCAACATGCGCGGAGAGGCAGGCCTCGATCGCCTCGTGGACGTTCTCCATCAGTTCTTCCCAGGTAGTCGGGTCACGGTTATAGGGTGATGGTGTGCAGACTCAATTCTTTCGGGTGGTAAGTCTTCAACATGTCCAGATTCTTTTTCTCTTCAACGATCAAATGGATGACTTCTCGGATGTTCCGCAGCGCCTCGTCAACAGTCTTCCCTTGGCTATAGCAGCCCTCAAAAAGAGGACACTCCACCACGTAGAATCCATCCTCGTCCTTTTCAATGAAAACCGGGACTTGCGTGTCGTGGTGTTTTGTCTTCGCAGGCCCATTTGGTCTTCGCATGGTTTGATCCTAGAGCATCAGGTAGCAAGAATCAAACTGCGGCTTGGTACAATACACAGGCCCGCCTCTCACTTTCGATTGCGCCTCATTTTCGTGCCACCTTCGCCGGGGCGCGCCCGAAGGTCATCGTGCCCTTCTTCAGGTCGCCGTCAACTTCCACCGTTTCGCCGGGCAGCACCTCGCCGTCCAGGAGCTTCATGGCCAACGGGTCCTGGATGAGGCGTTGGATGGCGCGCTTGAGTGGACGAGCGCCGAACTGCGGGTCGTAGCCTTCGCGGAAGAGCAGCTCGTTCGCCCTGGGCGTCAATTCGATCTGAATCTTGCGCTCCGCCAGAAGGTTCTTCAGATAACCGAGTTGCAGTTCGATGATCTTCTTGATGTTTTCCTTGCCCAGTGGGTTGAAGATCACAATCTCGTCCACGCGGTTCAAGAACTCGGGACGGAACTGCTCGAGCAGCGCCTCGTGAATTCGCTTCCTGAGGACTTCGGAAATAGCTGGGGGTTCATCGCCGCCGCGCCCGTTCATCGCCTCGTGAATGTAGGTGCTGGCGATGTTGGAGGTCATGATGATGACCGTGTTCTTGAAGTCCACGGTGCGCCCCTTGCCATCTGTCAGGCGGCCTTCGTCGAGGATCTGGAGGAAGATGTTGAAGACCTCCGGGTGCGCCTTTTCGATTTCGTCGAAAAGCAGGACGGAATAAGGCCGGCGCCGCACCTGCTCGGTGAGTTGCCCGCCTTCCTCATACCCTACGTAGCCCGGAGGCGCGCCGATCAGCCGCGCCACCGCGTGCTTCTCCATGTATTCCGACATGTCAATGCGTAGCATGGCGCGCTCGTCGTCGAACAGGAATTCCGCCAGCGCCCGCGCCAACTCGGTCTTGCCCACGCCTGTGGGGCCGAGGAAGAGGAAAGAGCCGATAGGCCGCTTGGGGTCGGAAAGCCCGGCGCGGCTGCGTCGCACCGCGTTCGAAACGAGCTTCAGCGCCTCGTCCTGCCCCACCACCCGGAATCGCAGGCGGTCTTCCATCTGAACGAGCTTGGCGACGTCGCCCTCGAGCATCTTCGACACCGGGATGCCTGTCCACTTGGACACCACGCGGGCCACGTCCTCTTCGTCCACTTCTTCTTTCAGCATCCGGCCCGCTTTCTCCATGCCCTCGAGTTTCGCGTTCACGGAGGCCAAATGCTTCTCCAGTGTCACCAGTTTGCCGTAACGGATTTCCGCCGCCTTGTTCAGGTCGCCTTCGCGCGTTACACGCTGTTCGTCGACCTTGGCCTGCTCGATTTCCTGCTTGAGCCGCCGGATTTGCGTGATGACTTCCTTTTCAGATTTCCAGCGCAACTTGAGCTTGGACGACTCCTCTTTAAGCTCGGCCAATTCCTTTTCAAGCGCCCCGAGGCGTTCACGCGAGGCTGGGTCATCCTCCTTGCGCAGCGCCTGCCGCTCGATCTCGAGTTGGGTGACGCGGCGCTCAATCTGGTCAATCACCGCCGGCATAGAATCGATTTCAATGCGCAGGCCTGACGCGGCCTCGTCAATCAGGTCGATGGCCTTATCGGGGAGGAACCGGTCAGAGATGTAACGGTTCGAAAGGACCGCGGCGGCGACGATAGCGGAATCCTTGATGCGCACGCCGTGATGAACCTCGTAGCGCTCCTTGAGCCCACGGAGAATTGCGATGGTGTCCTCGACGCTCGGCTGGCCCACGTAAACCGGCTGGAAGCGGCGCTCGAGCGCAGCATCCTTTTCAATGTATTTCTTGTACTCGTTGAGCGTGGTGGCGCCGATGCAGCGCAATTCGCCGCGCGCCAGGGCAGGCTTGAGCATGTTCGAGGCGTCAATGGAGCCTTCCGCCGCGCCCGCCCCCACCAGCGTGTGGAGTTCGTCGATGAAGAGGATGACTTGGCCGCTTGACTCCTCGATCTCCTTGAGCACGGCCTTCAGGCGGTCCTCAAACTCTCCCCGGTACTTCGAGCCGGCAACCAGTGCCCCCAGGTCAAGTTGCACCAGCCGCTTGGACTTGAGCGACTCAGGCACATCGCCTGCCACCACGCGCTGCGCGATGCCCTCCACGATGGCCGTCTTACCCACACCCGGCTCGCCGATCAGCACGGGATTGTTCTTGGTGCGCCGCGAAAGCACCTGGATAACCCGCCGCACCTCATCATCGCGGCCAATGACGGGGTCGAGCTTGCCGCGCCGCGCCAGTTCCGTAAGGTCGCGCGCGTAACGTTCCAGGGCCTGGTATTTGTCCTCGGGGTTCTGGTCGGTCACGCGCTGCGTCCCCCGGACGGAAACCAGCGCCTTCAGGATGGCGTCGTGGGTCACTCCGAGATGAGCCAGAACGCGGCCCGCAGCGTCCTTCGACTTCCTCGACAGGGCGAGCAGGAGGTGCTCGGTCGAGACGAACTCGTCCTTGAATTGCTCGGTCTCTTTGGAAGCTTGGTCCAGGACTTCTTTGAGCGCCGGGGAGAGATAATGGTCCGTGGTCCCCCCGACCTTGGGGAGATTCTCGATGGCCTGCTCAGCTTCCCTTGCGACCGAAGCGGGTGGTACCCCGAGCCGGGCCAGAAGGCTTGGGACGATGCCCTCCTTCTGGTCGATCAAAGCCAATAGCAGGTGCAGAGGTTCCAGTTGTTGGTTGCCAAAACGGCTGGCAACATCCTGCGTCCCCTGTAAGGCTTCCTGGGCTTTTACCGTGAATTTGTCAAAACGTGTCGCCATATTGGAAACTCGAAAATGGAAAATCGGAACTGGAAAATCGAAACTCGAAAATAGAAACTGGAAAATCGAAAACCGCCCGCCGAATGTACCAAGCGCCACTATACAGTTTAATAGGGCCAACGGTTCAGAAAAGCAAACCGCGCCGGGCCGCCTTGGCGACCCTAGCGCGGTTCAAGAATCCTGCGTGGGAAGGTCGTTGCCGGGGTCTTCGGTGGACCCTGACCGCTCCAACCGGACCACTTTAGCTCTTGGTCACGTCGATCTTGATGGTCTTCGGCTTCGCCTCTTCGCGCTTCGGCATCGTCAAGGTCAACAAGCCATCCTTGTACTCAGCCTTCACTTTCTCGGCGCTGATCGAATTGGGGAGCGAGAAGCTCCGAGCAAAGGATCCATACGACCGCTCAATGCGGTGGTAGTTCTGCTCATTGACCTCTTTTTCGTAATTGCGTTCGCCTTTCAGATAGAGCGTGTTGTCCTCAACCCGGACTTCCACGTCCTTCGGATCGATCCCGGGCAGTTCCGCCTTCAGGACGATGGCGTCCTCGGTCTCGTAAATGTCGACCGGAGGAGCCCACGCGCGAGTCGAGACTTCCGTCTCACCAGACATGGGCGAAAAAGCTTCTTTGAGCAGACGGACATATTCCCTCTGACTCGTCAGAAGATCTCGGAAGGGTTCAAATCTCACGATAGCCATTGTCACTTACCTCCTTGAGTTTTCTTTCTCCAACCTTAGTAGATGCACATCATATAACTTGAGTTACTCGTTGTCAAGAATTATTTTCTCCTTTTTTTCAATGACTTACAATGAGTAGCCGCAACGAGTCCTCAGTTGTCGGTCCGATTTCTAACTATTTCTGGCCTGGAGAGCTGATTCCAGGCGTTCTTCGGTCGCCAGAACTGGTGGGTGGATATGGAGCTCACCCGGCTGGCCGCGAGCCTCAAGGCCGCGCACAACCTCCCTTACGCGGACTGCTTCCCCGCCGCCCTCGCCCAAGACCGTAAAGCCACGTTAGTTACCAGCGATGGGGACTATCTTGGCGTATAATATCCCCCGCTGTGCACCCGCGCGTCTTGCCAAGCACGCTCATAATCCGCCACCTCCCGGGAAGCGATGCCGCGGCATTCCAAGTCATGCGTCTTTCCGATGGCAAGACGACTGAGCCTGCTTCCCCGCCCTCGCCGGTCGGCTTTCCCATCGAAGGGCTCAGCATTGGCGGGATGCGCCCACAGGCGGGAACCGAGAGGAGGGCAATCTTGGCAACTGAAACAGGCGGGCCGATGCGCGCCTTGAGCTTCATGGCGGGTGAGTGGGGGCTGGACTACACAGTAACTCAACACGGCCACACCACAAAGACGATCCGGGGAATTGGATCGCTGCGCTATCTTTTCAACGCCACCTACCTCACCTTCGACTACCAGATGCTCCAGAAGGCTACCGGGGAGATGATCGGAGAGGCGCACGCCATCTTCGCCTGGGACAAGAAACTCGGGCAGTATCGGTATTACTGGTTTGAAAGCTCCGGTAACTTCCTGCAAGCCACGGGCATCCTCCGCGATGATCACACCCTCGCTCTGGAATGGCAGGACATCCACTGCACGCAAATCTTCCGGCGCGTGAGCGCGGATGCGATGTACCTTGAAATGCAATGTCCGGACCAGGACTTCCTGTTGCGGGTTGACTTCTCACGACTCTCCGGCCCCTCTCCGTCCGCCTGAGGTAGCGCGGGTGGCGTGTACATCCCGCGTTGCCAGGGTAGCAAAACAAAAAGCCCACGGCGAGACCAAACGCCCGCCGTGGCTATCCGCTACTGGACCCGCTCGCCCTTCGGGCGTTGGCCGGGCAGGAGGAAAGTCTTGATGAACTCGCCTTCACCGCAAACCGTCATGCCTGAAAAGCGTTTGAACCATTCGCCTTCCGGGACTTCCGGCTCGGTGTCGAGCCAGCGAGCGAGTAGTTCAAGCTGAGAAGCAGGAATCTTGCGCTGCTGAATGCGGTCAAGCAAGTGTCGAAAGAGTGCGGGCGGGAGATGATGACGCCGAATTCGCGGCATGGCAGAACGCTTCACCCATCAACAAAGCCCCGCGCGACTTGCGTGGGCGATGGAGGGAAGACAGGAGCAGCAGCGTCCATATTTCTAACAGGATGCCGAAGAACCCGTCCAGCTTGTCATTCCGAGGAGCTGCAGGCGACGAGGAATCTCGCAAGCCCTTTGTTTCCAGAGCGAGATTCCTCGCTTCGCTCGGAATGACAACGTTCACAATGGTTTTTCAGCATCCTGCTAATCCTTGGAGTTGCCCCCATGCGCGCTGGCGCGGAGCGCGGCCGGGGAGCTAAATCCCATAAAAGCCACGAGTGATGCGCTGGCGCAGGCGCGCAGCCTCTTTCGGGTCCTTGCTGGCAGCCAGCCGCTTGGCCAGTAAACCGAGTTCTTCCGGACTTAGGCGATGGCCCTTCGACTCAAGCGCGGCGAGCTCAGGCGTCTCGAGCTCTGTCTCCTCGCCGGTGGGTTCACGGGCCACGATCCGCGCCCCGGTTACCAACTGACGCACGAACCAGTGATAGACCGCCAGCGCATTCTTGATGACTTCGGTCCGCTTGGTGTGGGTGAGTTCCGCCACTTGGTCGACAAGCTCCAACTCGCCTTTGGTCAGAACAGGTTGGATTCTAGAGCTACTCATAAGTCCTCTTTTTCAGCTCAATTATGCATCAGGTATGAGCAGGCGTCAAATGCACATTAAAGCCGGGCATGCATCGGCGTGCCGAGCCGCCTTCGAGGGAGGCGACGAGTCAAGACCCGTTGACGAGCGAGCTGGCGCGCTGGGCCGGCTACTTTTTCACCAGCTTCTTTTCCAGTTGGCGTACTTGGGCGTTCAGCTCGCTCAACTGGCGGAGGTCATCGTCGGCGAGGGAAACGGCGTTTTGGATGCGGGTCAGTGCCGCGGCGCTGAGAGCGCTGGAGTTTGAGTCGCGGCTGGAATCCAGCATGCCGCTCGTGGCCCGGAATTGGCTGGTGATGTCACGGTAGCGGCGCATGATGGAAGTCAGGTAAGCATCGCGGCGGCGATCCAAGTCTTGCAGATTGGCTACCACGCGCCCGAATTCGGCAGCGCGGGCGGAGCCCTCGCCGTTATCGCTCTTCAACTTGGCGTTATCCGCTTCCAGAGCGGCGAGGCGTTGGCGGGAGGCTTGTGACTCGGCCTGCGCGGAGTCGAGTTCCTGTTTCAAGGCGTCGAGCTGGCTCTGCCAATCCTCTCGCTCTTTTTGATGGAGTTCGTTGGCGCTGGCGAGTGCCTTCTCGCGTTCGTCGCTGGAATTCGAAAGTTGCGCCTGGAGCTCCTTGACGTTAGCCTGCGCTTCGCCCAGCTCGCGGTTGAGCCGCTCGATGGTCGCATCGCGCGTGGCGAGTGTGGCTTGATAAGCGCCCGGCGGAGTCGTGATCTCGGCTTCGGCAGGAGTCTTCTGGAGCTCGGGTTGGCGGAGAGCCTCCCGAAGCGCGCGCAGAGATTGCTGTTCGGCGGCCTGCTGCCGCTCGAGGGCGCCGAGTCGCCAGGACTGGCGAAGGATGATACCCACCGAGGCAACCAGGGCAACGCCAAGAGTCAGCAGGAGAGCGAATTCCAGACGTCCCAGCCGCGTCATCTTATCCCTCCTTGGCGTGGAAGCGAGTGCGCCACGAGATGCGCAGGTCTCCGTCGCCGCACGGAGCAGTCAAATGAATTTGGAAGTGGTTGTGAATCTTGGCCGGGACCGCCAGCGTAAGCCTCCAGGCGCTCGAAATGCGTGCCATCATAGCGGCGACCGCTTCCGGGATCTCCGCCACCGAGCGGCAAACATCACTCTTGCCACCCGTGGCATCGGCGAGAGTCTCAAGGCTATTCTCATAGGCTACGTTGAGCCGGTCCCTGCGGTGATTGAGATGAACGACAAACA
This sequence comes from Terriglobia bacterium, assembly GCA_050012175.1. GTDB lineage: Bacteria > Acidobacteriota > Terriglobia > UBA7540 > UBA7540 > CAVROP01. The sequence continues at coordinate 14,730 of JBEKHR010000034.1, forward strand.
GGGGCGCCTGCAGCGAGCCGCTGTCCTCCACCAGTTTGGAAATCTTCTCCGTAATCAGCGCCTCGGGAAAGCGCCGGCTGAGATCGTGTGGATCGCTCCCGTTAATGACGGGGTTCGAGTAGTCCTCGCGGTAACTGTAGATGCTGCCGTCGGTAATATACAGGACCGAGACGCGCACCGGGGACTTGCGCAGGATGGCATCCGCCAGCGAAAGAGCCGAATGAACGGTCTCGAGCAAACCCGGTTCGCTGCTGTTGGACAGGGACCGGATTGCGTCGATCAGCGGTTGGCGGTCTGTGCCGGGGTCGGCCAGTACATGCAGACCGTCCTGGGTGCGCAGCAGCCCCACCCACGCGTTGTGGGGCAGCTTGGAGATTTCGGCAATCAGTGCCTGCTTGGCGGCCTCGATGAGCGACAGATCCCCAGTTAGGTCCAGCACGACCAGGATGACCTGGTCGCTGCTTGGACCCAACTGCGCGGTGACGGCCACCGCTTTGCCGTTGAGCGCAGCTTCGAACTTGGGAGCGAGCGCGCAGTTGTTCGTCTCAATCCAGGCGGGAATCGAGACGCTGGCCGTTTGCGCATGAAGGGTGGTGAAGGTGCAAACGGCGAAAAGAACAGCCGGGAGTGCGGAGCAGGGTCGCGGCATCAGAAGCTGAACTTCAGCCCAAGCTGGATTACGCGTCCGCCATGGGAGCCGATGATCTTGCCAGCGTCCACATTGGGCGCGCTGGCTGGACCGATGTTGGGATCGGGATAGTTCCAGTTCGCATGATTGAGCATGTCAATCGCGGTAGCGCTGAACTCGAGCGCGCGGTCGCCGCCGACGGGGAAGCGCTTGTTCAAGCTGAGGTCCATTGAATTATAACCTGGGCCCAACAGGTCCGGCTCGGTCCGGGGCCCGTCCCCCAGGGTGAAGTCCGCCGGCTGATCGAAGGCGGCCGGGTTGAACCACAGAGACGGCCCTGGATTGGCCACGCGCGGGTCCACGCCGGGCACTACGTTTACATTGAGTGTGGAAAGCACGCTTCCGGTGTTGTTGAATTCGGGATGAAGTGCCAGCGGTGTGCCGTCATTCCAGTAGGCCGTGCCGCTGATCGACCAGTCACTGACCAGCCGCCTCCCCCAGCCCAAGAATTGGAACGGCGGCTCGCCGGAACCGAACGGCAGCTCATAGATGTAGCTGAGCTGCAAATACTGCGGCGTATTATAAGACGTGAGCCCCCAGTCGTTGCGAGGGTTGAAGAAGTCCTGGTTTCCGTAAGGCCCCGAGTAATCGTCGAGTTGCTTGGAAAATTCGTAGTAGGCAATGAACGAAAGGCCGAAGGACGCGCGTTTCTCCACTCGCACGAAGCCGGAGTTTCGCTGGTACCGGCCCCAAGGGTAGAGACCGTAAAGCTCGAAGCCCTGGTATTGCGGGTAGGGTTGCAGCGTGTTTCGGAACGCCAGGTTGTAAAGCGCATCGCCATAGCTCAGGAAGCTGGGGTTGATCGCGTTGGGATTGGCGGCGCCGTCGCCCACCAGGATAGCCCGGCCGGCACTGTAATTCGTGCCCACGGAAAGCACAATGGAGAACGGCATCTCGCGCTCCACGGAGAGCGAAGCCGATTGATAGACGGGCTCCCGCCCGCTCAGATCGACGAAATCCGCCACCGTATTATCGGCCGCCGATGGGCTGAGGTCCGGCAGCGGTGTGGTGAACGCCGGTATGCCGGCAGTCAGGTCGAGCGCTGGACTCAGTTGTGTGTTCGGTGAAATGAAAGTCTGGCGGGCATTGAATCCCTGCGTGCCCCACTGGCCGTTGTAAATCGGAATCTGGCCGTGCGAGCGGCTAAAGGAACCGCGGACTACGGTTTTGGCGTCGCCGAGCGGGTTCCAGGCAATGCCCGCGCTGGAGTCGAGATCGATATTGTTGGCACGCAGGCTGCGAGGGATCCCGTTGAGACCGGCAAACACGAGCGCACCAGGGAGGCCGTTCGAGGGGTCGATTACGGGCGGATCAATCGTGCTCTGGCGATTGTACTTCTCCACCCGCGGCGTACGGCGGCTAAGATTGAGACCGGCGCTGATGGTCAGGTCTTTCGAGAATTCGTACTTGTCACTCCCGGCGATGGATTGGTAGGAGTCGCGGAAATAGGATGGCGCAGTGGTGATGGTGCGTTCCGCGTACTGCGGCAGGCCGAGAAGGAAGCTTGCGAACGGATCGCCCGTGTCGATAATCCCCGGCAGGCTGGTGATATCCGCGGAAAACTGGAAATCGCCGGAGGGATACGCCAGATTGAACGAATTTACTTGATAGTGATCGGCCTGAAACGTTAGCCCGAGAGAATGTTTGCCCTTTCGAGTCGACACCCCATCGCGAACCTCAAAGGTGTTGCGAGCGTTGCGCGAGTTGGGATAAGCGGTGCCCATCGAGAGATAGTTGCCGAGGAGCTGATAGCTAGGGAAGGGGGACTGAGAAGCATCGCCAGCCTGTGCTGCGTCGGAGACCGCGGTAAAACTGGCCGAGTTGACGGTCTTGGGGTTGGCGGTAAAAACGTAATCGAGCTCCGTGCGCCGAGTGGAGAAATGCTGATCGGGCGCGGTCGGGCTGGCGAGGTTGGGGAAGTATTTTGCGGAGCTAAGGAACCCCCTGGAAATGGTGGTGACGAAGGTAACCCGATGCCGCTCGCCGAATTGGTGTTCAAGCTTGGCAATGATTCCGTCTGCGGTGTCGGTCTCCGGCGCGTTGACGAAGTAGTTGTTCTGGAAAAAGGGGCCGATATTCGCGTTGGGTGCAGGATAAAGGGATAGGGCTTGTTGAACGTTCGGGGCCAGGCGGTCTACAGAAATGCGGTTTCCAGGAAAGGGAGAGCGCAGGTACTGAAGATTGCTGGTGGAGACCGGCAGGCCGGGATTGTAAGCGGGATTGGGGGAGGTAGTGGCCGGATCGTAGATGGGCAGCAGGTTGCCGGCCTGGTCCACGGTTTGCGAGAAGTCGCCGCTGCGTTCGGGGACGGTGGGGATGGTGTGCAGAGAGGCGCGTGAGATGCGCTCGCGAACGCCCTCATAGGACAGCGCGAAGAACGTGTTCTTGGGATTCTTGAGCAGGTGCGGGATCAGCACAGGGCCGGAGACATTGAAACCGAACTGATTGCGCCGCAGCGGGGATATGCTCTCGCCGTTTTGCTTCACTTGGTGTGGTATGGCATCGAGAATGTCGTTACGGAAGTTTTCATAGACACGGCCGTGCCAGAGCATTTTCGGGCCATGATGCTCTTGCGCGGTTGGCGGGCTACCCGGGCGCATGCCCCAATCGCGGGTCAGAACTTTAAATTCTTCCGCCGCGAGGGTGAGCGGATCAGGCTGCTGGGAAGGCGATTTGCGGTCTTCCGAGGCGACGGCTGATACACAGGCAGCGGACAGAGCAAGGGTGAGCCATAAAAGCGCGCAGACCAGGGTATCCATTTTCGTTTTCACGACACTTTGAAATATATACCCCGGCCCCTCCCGTAGCAACCCTCGGGGCCCGGCTCTCAGCTCCGGTTTCCTGTATCAGTATGTGCGCGTAACAGCGTAACTTGGCATTATCGCCTACCGCGCGAGGAGGGGAGGAGCTCTCTGAGCGCGCTTTAGCATGTGCAGGAGTGGCGCGTCCCGGCCGGCAGAATTCTAGCGCTCCGCATAATATCCGTCTCTTGCCTGCACGGTCAGATCTTTCTGTTTGGTCATAAGGTGGATCTTGTGATAACCCGCTCCGGCGTCCGCTCTGTCGGGGGTGTAGCCCAGGCTGTACTGATTGCGCAGTTCCTCTTGAATCCGGTCGTAGATTTGCTCGATCGGCTGCTTCTTGGAGACTTCAAAGAGACGGGCGCCGGTCTCTTTCGAAATCCGCTCGAGAATTTTCTTGCCATCCGGACGCATTTGTTGGGGGTATCCCCCGCGCCCACCACCGTGCCGACCCATTCCCCCCATGCCGCCCATGCCGCGGCCACCGTACCCTCCTCCGCTCCCGTAGCCTTGCTCATCAGCGAATAGGATGGAATAGACCAGCGTGTCGGCGCGCTGGGCCGCCTCGACGGCGCTAGCCAGAGTTTCTTTGCTGCCGCGATCCACTCCGTCGGAGAGGACAATGAGCGCTTTGCGGCCCTGCTGCTTCTTCATCAGTTCGTTCGACGCCAGGTAGACCGCATCATAGAGCAAAGTCCCGCCGCCACCCCCACCGGCCCTCCGGCGCGAGCCAGGATACGAGCCGGGCGAATTGCTTCCGCCCTCTTGGGTCGGCTGCGGCGTCTGGAGCAACCCCAGCGCCGACTCCAACTTCTGCCGGGAAGAAGTGAGATCCTGGAGGAGTTCTACTTCCCGGTCGAAGTGAATCACGAATGCCATGTCCTTGCTAACGCGCAGCACTTGATCCAGAAAGGTGGAGCTGGCGCTGCGCTCCTGGTCGAGAACGCGCCTCTGGCTCATGCTCGTATCCACGAGAAGACCTAGCGTCAGGGGAAGATCAGTCTCGCGCGCGAAATAGCGAATGGTTTGCGGACGGTCGTCTTCCTCTAACGTGAAATCATCCTTGGTTAGGTTGCGGACGATTTCCCCGTTCTTATTGCGCACCGTGGCCAGCACATTGACCACTTTGACGTTGACGGAAATGGTCGGCGGCTGCTGGCTCCGCAGCGCCCAACCTGGCAGTAGCAGGGAAAGCATGTAGAGCATAAGGCAGAGTCTTAGCCAGCCACCTGCCCCGCGTCTTGAGACGCCATCGCGAGATTTAGTTCCCATCTTCACTCCTCGCCGCATCATACAATCATTGGGGTTCTGGGGCAGCACCGCTGGTCGTGTCAGCTTCTCTCTTGGAAAAGACGAGGTGCACCGTGCCTGAACCTTCAGGTGACTTGATAGTCCGGTCAACCTTCAGCGATTTCCCATCTTCGGAAAGTTTCCACTGCTCTTTTACCTGAATCTTGCCGCCTCCCTGGCCAGAGTCTCCGTTTCCCACCAGGGAGAGCTTCAGCAGCTCGCCGTTCTTCTCTCGCTCTGCTTTCGAAGTCGCGTTGGTCTGCTCCGGGTCACCAAGCTGCACGGTTGATTCACTGCCATCCAGCTTGTAGACAGCGCTTTGGGGATAAAGCTTGTAAGCAGCAACATTTCCTTGCAAAGGTCCCTCGGCGCGAGGCCTTCCACCCCCGCCGCGCGGCATTCCCATTCCGCCGCCCGGCATGCCAACGCCAATACCCCCAGGCATGCCCATGCCACCTCCCATGCCCCCTCTCCTGCCGCCGGGATAGCCGCCCGAAGTGCCTCCCGGATTGCCGCCCGAATTGGGGGTGTTCGGAGTGGCTTGCAAATCGCCTTGCAGCGATGTATCCACTTTGAGTTGCTGCTCATCCTGGTTTACAACCATGCTGTATTGTTGTAAACCCGCGGGTGGGTTCTTCGTCTGGCCGAAATTCAAGACCCAGTTGCCTGAAAAGTTTGTCGGCTTCAACGGTTCCTTCGCCTGTACAATCGTCGAACAGAACGCGAGCGTCAGCAGTACGAGCAAGATCTTCTTCATAGGTTTAACCTCCACCCAAGAATGGCGCTACTTACCTCACTGCGGTGCCCAGTGCCTTTTGCGAATAATTGTTCCCTCTCCGCTTGGATGGGAAAATCCGAAACCGAGTTGGCTTCCTGCCGGGTGACTGATTCATGGCCAGCCATCTGCGCTCAGCTATCAGCCCTCAGCTTCCAGCCTTTGGAAAAATGGGACTAGGGACTGGGGGCTGGGGGATAGGGCGATTTGGAATTCTGAATTTTGAATTGCTCTTTTCCACCTCCCCACGGCCTTCTGCTACTGTCTACCTTCTGTTTCCTGACTCCCGTTCTTCGTCTCGTTCCCTGTAATTGATTCATGGTAAGCCACTGGTTCAACCAGTGCGACTCGAAGAGGTTTGACCGTTGAGTGCCCCGCGAAGCGGAGCCGCACGAATAGCTGCGGGCTGCCAGAACATCTGGTAAAGTCCGCTTGCTTGTTGCATCCCGCACCGGCTCAAGCCAGAATAGTGCCGCCAGGAGTTCTGCCTGCGGGTTCTCCGATGAGGGGAACGGAGAGCCCGCCCGAACATGGGTGGCGCGCCAAAAGCTGAAAGTCAAATGTCGAGGAGGCGCAACGCTGAAAGGCGCGCGTTGCGTTACAAGGGGGCGGCATGAAGGCAGCAGCAAGTGTTTTGGGTTTGGTCATTGTGCTGGCCATTGTCTGGATGGTGATCAAGACGCAGTTTACGCAGGGTCCGACAGGCGGAGCCCCGCCCAAGCAGAAGATCGACGTGGTGGGTGTGAAAACTGATCTGTTGGCGATCGCGCAAGCGGAGCGCTTTTACCTGGCCAGCCACGGGTCCTACGCCAGCATCGACCAACTCCAGCAGGACGGAGCGCTCAGTTTCTCCGGCGCCAACCGTTGGGGTTACAATTACACCGCTGACGTCAACGACGGCCAGCATTTCAGGATCACGGCGGCGCCTTCCGATCCCGCCAAGATAGGCTGGCCGACGCTGTCGATAGATGAGAATATGGAAGTGACACAAGAGTAGAACGAGGTTCCCATGCGAGTAGGAGCTCGAGCGCCGGCAAGAGTAGATCTGGCGGGCGGCACAGTTGACATCTGGCCGCTCTACCTTTTTCATCCGGGAGCCCAGACGGTTAACATCGCCATCCGCTGTTACGCCTCCTGCGTGATTGAGACGCGGCCGGATCGGCATATCGTTCTGGTTTCCCAGGACCAGGAAATTCAGGAGACTTTCGAAGACCTTGCTGATCTGGCACGCGGCAAGTCCCGGCTACCTTTGGTTCGAGAGTTGGTAGTTTTTTTCGAGCCGCACCGGGGATTAAACATTGAGACCAGTTCGCAGGTTCCGGCGGGCGCTGGCCTGGGCGGTTCCTCGGCCCTTAACATCGCGCTCTGCGGAGGCCTGGCGCGCGTCACCGGCAAGCGCGTCACCCGCACTCAAATCCTCGAAATCGCGAAGAATGTGGAGGCTATCGTGATCCGCGTTCCCACCGGCTGGCAGGACTATTTCCCGGCGCTTTACGGTGGGGCGAACGTGGTCCACTTGCAGCGCGACGGCGTGAAGCGCGAAAAGCTTCCGGTTTTTGTTTCCGACCTGGAAAAGCGCTTTGTCCTTTGTTACACGGGCCAGCCGCGCGATTCAGCCATCAACAACTGGGAAGTGATGAAGTCGCACATTGACGGCGAGGAGCAAGTGCGTCGCAATTTCGACCAAATTACGACCATTGCCAGCCAGATGCGGGAAGCCCTTCTGACCGGAGACTGGAAAGATGTGGCGGAGTTGTTGGCTTTGGAGTGGGAAAACCGCAAACAGAATTTCAAAGGCATTTCCACACCCACCATCGACAACATGATAGAGCAAACGCGAAAACAAGGAACGGTCGCCGCCAAAGTCTGTGGGGCTGGGGGCGGAGGCTGCGTGGTCTTCATGGTAGAGCCCGGAACGAAGCCTGCAGTCGAGGATGCTCTGACCCAACTCGGCGGGCAGATTATCAACTTCGCCGTCTCGCGCACCGGCCTGGAAGTCTGGGCGGACCAGCCCGGCCGAACTGGGGAAAACCCGGAGATAAACCTGCCATGACGCTTGAAGACTTCTTCCTTCTGGATGGGAACCTCCGGCCCGTTTGGCGGTTCTTCTTGTCCGTCGTGCTGGTCTTCCTCGCCTATTCGCTTGCTCATCTCCTGGCACGAGAGGTTCGGGATCTCATCCCGCGAGCCGGCGCGTGGTACGGGTTCTCCTTTCTTTTCGAACTCTTGGCCCTCCTGGGCTCTTTCAAGGTAATGACTCGGCTCTTCGAGCATAAGCCGCTCGGTGTGGTTGGCCTGGCATTTCATCCTTGCTGGGTGAAAGAACTGTGCGTGGGCCTGGGAATCGGCGGGATCATGATGGTCTCGTTGGGGGGAGCCGAAGCGTTGCTGGGTCTGGCACGCTTTGCCCGTAACACGCTTCCGGCAAGGGCTGAGCTTGCCTACGGAAGCTGTTTGTTCCTGATTTTGTTAATCACCGCCACGAACGAGGAGCTGGTTTTTCGAGGCTATCCCTTCCAGAAGCTTGTGGAGTCATTGGGGCCACCCGGAGCCGTCGCCGTGAGTTCGGCGTTCTTTGGCTTGGCGCATCTCGGAAATTCTCATCACACCTGGATTTCGACTCTCAATACCATGCTGGTAGGCATTCCTCTCTCCCTCGCCTATCTTCGTACGCGTTCGCTGTGGATGCCGGTGGGAATGCACTTCACATGGAACTACGTACAGGGTTTCGTCTTTGGACTTCCGGTGAGCGGCTACACATTTCCCACCTCCCTGCTCAATGCCCAGGTTCATGGCGCCGCTTGGTTGACCGGCTCTGAATACGGGCCGGAGGGGGGGCTACTCTCTACAATCGTAGTAGTGGGCGCGGGGATTTACTTTTTTTCCGCACCCATCCGAATGAATGAGAGAATGAGGGAACTGGTCCTCGGCCCCTCCCTGGATGCGGCCACCAACGCGGCCATTCCTGTTTCGCCGGGACCCGATCCTGGGGAGGATGGAGCGACTTAAATGCGCGGCTTGTGCTCCTGGATAACGGGGGAAGGCGCGGCGGGGTTCTGGCTTCGCTGCCTTGCAGGGCTCTGTCTCACGTTTGCGCTACCGTCCGCTGTTTTCCCCAAGGAGCAATCCCAAGGCGACACTCACATTCAGCTTATCCGTGGGCTGCTGCGAGAAGTTGGGGTAAGCAAAGTGCCCTTGCCGCGAGGTAAGAAGGGGGTGCGCGTGGACCCGCAAGGCAAGCTGGACAAGGCCGACGCTGATTCCCAGCTCAGTGCCCAAGGCATGGCGATCAAGGCCGGCATGCCGGTGGAAATCAGCAAGATCACCTTCAAGCCCAAGGAGATTGTGTTTGAGATTAACGGCGGCGGGAAAAAGTCCAGCAAGTGGTACCAGCACATCGAGATAGGGCTGGGAGGGGCGCCCACTCCCATTGCCCAGCAACCGCCTGTGCTGGCCTATGGCTCGTGGGTCACGCTCGTGTTTCCCGGCAAGGTTCCCAAACTGAGCGTCGATCAGGTAAAGCAGGCTTTAGGAAATGTGCTCGATTTCAGCCGCCACTCGCCTACCGTCCTCTATTCGCCGGAGGTGCCTCCCCAGTTCAAAGAGGCCATCAAGAATCATCAGGTGATCGTCGGCATGAACCGCGACGCCGTCCTTTCCTCCAAGGGTCCGCCGGACCGCAAGGTGCGCGAAGTGCGCGAAGGCGTCGAACAGGAGGATTGGATCTACGGGTTGCCCCCTCACGTGCTCTTTGTTACCTTCGACGGGGACTCCGTGATCAACGCGCACCAGTACTAAAAGGAGCAGGGACGGGTGAGGAGCAGAAGTCAGGAGTGAAGCCTTCAGCCATCAGCAAGAAAACCCCAATGTTGTAACTGAAAGCTGAAGGCTGATAGTTGAAGGCTGCAGTGCCGTCCTAGCCTTGACTTTGCTCTGAATTGGAGTTTAGAGTTACTGATTAATCCTTTGGGGGCGAAGGACTTCGAGGGGACGGGCTCTGCTGTTGGTGAATCTATCGGGAACCTGCCTGGGTGAAATCGTCGCCGCGCGTCGGCAGCAGATCGGGGAAGCGCGAGCGCGCACGCCGCTCGAAACCCTGAAGCACGCTGCCCAGGCGAGAGCGGAGAGGCGCGACTTTGCCGCCGCTCTCTCAGGGGGGCCTCTGCGACTTATCGCAGAACTGAAGCGCGCCTCACCTTCGCGGGGAATACTCCGGCAGCAATACCGGCCTGACGCAATCGCCCAAAGCTACGAAGCCGCAGGCGCTTCAGCTCTTTCCGTCTTGACCGAAGAGCGCTACTTCCTCGGCTCGCTGGATGACCTGGAAACGGTTCGCGCTGCCGTCCGTTTGCCGGTATTGCGAAAGGACTTCATCCTCGAGGATTACCAGATCTACGAAACTGTGGCGGCGGGGGCGGATGCGCTGTTGCTCATCGTGGCGGCGCTTTCCGATGAAGACCTGCGAAGCTCCGTCGAGCTTTGCCATGGCCTGCAAATTGCCCCGTTGGTAGAGGTTCATGACGAGTCCGAACTCGAGCGCGCTCTTGCGGCCGGCGCCAGAATCATCGGCGTTAACAATCGCAACCTCAAAACACTCGAGGTGGATTTGGAAACTTCGCTTCGCTTGCGCCCCGGAATTCCAGCGGGGAGTATCACGGTAAGCGAGAGCGGAATCAAAACCTCGCAAGATTTGCGCCGCATTGCTGAAGCAGGCTATCACGCGGCCCTCATCGGAGAGAGATTCATGACGACGGCTGATCCTGGAGCGGCATTGCGGGAAATGCTGGAAGAAATGAAGGCGCACTCCGCTTTGCGGACGTGAAGCATGCCGACGCGCATCAAAATCTGCGGGCTCACGCGACTCGAGGATGCGCAACGGGCGGTCGATCTGGGAGCAGCGGCACTCGGATTCAACTTTTACCCGCTTTCCCCCAGGTACATTGAGCCGGCGGCGGCGCGAGCGATCATCCGGCGATTGCCGCCCTTTGTCGCCACCGTGGGCGTCTTTGCGAATGAAACGGATGCCGGGCAGGTGATTTCACAGGCGCGAGAGGCAGGCGCAACAACCGTCCAGGTGCACGGCCCCAGGTTTCCGGCTCTGGATGAATTGCTTGCCGTTTTCACGCTGGTGGTTGCGGTGGCGGTCGGCGAAGGTTTCAAACCGGAGGTGCTCCGCAAAATCAAACCGAGCGCCTACTTGCTCGATGCCTTTGATCCAGACCGGCTCGGCGGCACGGGAAGAACATTCGACTGGAGTGCCGCGCGGGAAGCAAAGCAATATGGGCCGATCATCCTGGCCGGCGGGCTGACCCCTGAGAACGTTGCTCAGGCTGTTCGAGAGGTCCGCCCTTTCGCCGTGGACGTGGCAAGCGGCGTGGAGTCGGCTCCGGGAATCAAGGACGCCGCCAAGCTGCGGGCTTTCTTTACCGCCGTGGCGGAGGCGGACAAGCAGTGATGGTTGCGCCGCCTGCCCCGCCTCATCGCGGGGTTGGGCGGCATTATTCGGTGCCGGCAACACCCCGACAGGTCGGGGCAGGTTGCCGGCGGTAGACCCGGAATAGCGGGTGATGACGGGTTCGAAATCAATGGAATTGGAACAGCGACAGTCCCACGCAGTAGCGCTGCCCTCGCGGCAGCATTCATGGCCGGATGCGCGCGGGCGCTTCGGGGAATTCGGCGGGCGCTATGTGCCTGAAACGCTCATGCACCCCGTCGAGGAGCTCGAACAGGCGTATCAGGCTACGCGCAGCGATCCGAAGTTCCAGGCTGAGCTTGCTCACCTGTTAAAGTATTTCGCGGGAAGGCCGACGCCGCTCTTTCACGCCCGGCGGCTGACTGAGCATCTGGGCGCAGCACAGATTTACCTGAAGCGCGAAGACCTACTGCACACGGGCGCCCACAAGATCAATAACTGCCTCGGTCAAGGCTTGCTCGCCCGGAGAATGGGCAAGACGCGAGTGGTTGCGGAAACCGGCGCCGGGCAGCACGGCGTGGCCACAGCCAGCGTGGCGGCACTTTTGGGCCTTGAATGCGTCGTCTACATGGGCGAAGAGGACATGGCGCGGCAAGCTCCCAATGTCTTCCGCATGCGCCTGCTGGGTGCGAGCGTGGTTGGAGTTTCCTCCGGCAGCAAGACGCTCAAGGATGCCATCAACGAAGCCATGCGCGACTGGGTGACCAACGTTCAAAACACCCATTACCTGCTGGGCTCGGTGCTGGGGCCGCATCCTTACCCGCTCATGGTGCGCGAGTTTCAGCGGGTGATCGGGCAGGAAGCTCGCCGCCAGATGCTGGCGGAAATCGGCAGACTGCCAGACGCGCTTTTCGCCTGCGTGGGCGGCGGCAGCAACTCCATCGGCCTATTCTACGACTTCATTCCGGACCGCGAGGTGAAGATGGTGGGAGTGGAAGCCGGCGGTCGTGGGCCCAGTCTCGGTGAGCACGCGGCGCGGTTTGCGGGCGGGAGGCCGGGAGTCCTTCACGGTACTTACACCTACGTGCTCCAGACTGAGGATGGACTGATCTCGAATACGCATTCCGTGTCTGCGGGTCTCGATTACGCTGCCGTTGGCCCGGAACACGCCGCGCTCTACCAGCAAGGCCGCGTGGAATACACCCAGGTGAGTGATGAGGAAGCGCTCGAGGCCGCTCGACTTCTTTCGGTCAAGGAAGGCATTATTCCGGCGCTGGAATCCGCTCATGCGCTGGCGGAGGTCATGAAGCGTGCGCCGAAGATGAGCCGCGAGGAGGCGGTCATCGTCAACCTTTCCGGCCGGGGGGACAAAGATCTAGGAATTTTTCAGTCTAGGGGGGTGCTGTGATCGCCTGCCCAGCTAGCGTGCTACACTGGAGAGCGAGGTTCGCCAAATCATGAAGATCAAGGTTGTCCTCGAGCCGAGTGACGAGGGTGGCTACACCGCATACGTTCCGTCTCTGCCGGGATGCATCAGCGAAGGCGAAGACGTCAAGGAGGCCCCGGCAAACATCTACGAGGCTATTGGGCTCTATCTCGAGCCCACCGAGGATGACCTGGTTTCATCGGAGCACGCTCTGGTCGAAGAGATCGAGTTGTGAGCAAGATTCCCAGCTTGCCTTGTGTGAATGTCTAAGGTACTCGTGTCTCGAATAGAAAGTCGTTTTCGCGAGCTGCGCGAGCGGCAGGCGAAAGGGCTGGTGGTGTACTTCACGGCCGGCGACCCCACGCTCGAGGCCACAATTGACCTGCTAGCTGCCTTGGACCGCGCGGGTGTGGACGTGATTGAGCTGGGTGTTCCCTTTTCAGACCCACTCGCCGATGGCCCCGTGATCCAGCGGGCTTCCGAGCGCGCGCTGAAAGCCGGGACGACGCTGCGGCGAATCCTGGAGCGGTTTCCACGCTGGCGCGAATCCGTGCAAGCGCCCATCATTCTATTCAGCTACTACAATCCTATCTTGCAGTACGGACTGGAGAGATTTGCGCGAGATGCTGCGCAAGCCGGCGTGGACGGGGCACTGGCGGTGGACCTTAGCCCTGAAGAGGCGGCGCCTTACGTGAGCGTCCTGCGCGCGCGGAACCTGGATACAGTTTTCCTGGCCTCGCCCACCTCAACGGACGCTCGGCTTGAGCAGGCGTCGAAGCTTTCCACAGGTTTTCTTTATTTGGTTTCCCGCACCGGCGTGACGGGCGAGCGCGGCGAGATTTCTTCGAGCGTACGGCCGCTGGTGGAGCGGGCTCGGCAGCACACTTTGCTGCCCTTGGCGGTGGGTTTCGGCATTTCCAATCCTGCCCAAGTACGCGAGGTGCAGTCGGTGGCGGATGCGGCAGTGGTAGGCAGCGCGGTAGTGCATGCCATCGAAGAGCGGTACGCTAGAGAAGGGGCGGGGGCGATTGAGCGGTTCGCCCGCTGGCTCAAAGAGGGAACAGGGGAGAGGACTGCATGAGCGATCTCGACGCTTGGCGCAAGCGGATTGACGAGATCGACCAACAGCTCCTGAAGCTGCTGAATGCGCGCTCGCAGTGCGCGGTGGAGATAGGTCACATCAAGAAGGAGATGAAGCTGCCGGCCTGGCATCCGCAGCGCGAGGTAGAGATACTGCGCAACGTCGTGAAATCCAATCCGGGGCCGCTTGACGACGCGGCTATCCGCCGCCTCTTCGAGCGCATCATTGACGAAGCCCGGTCGCTGGAGCGCCATGCAATGGACAGCGGTAGTCTTCTGGAGAAGGAGTAAAGGACCATGGTGGTGGTAATGCAAGAGGGCGCGACGGAAGATCAGATCCAGCGCGCCATCAACAAGCTGATGGAGATGGGGTTCGATATTCACCGCTCCACCGGAGCACGTCAAACGGTCCTGGGCGCGGTCGGCGCATTAGTCGATTTTGACACCCGCGACATCGAGCTCCAGGAAGGCGTGGAGGAGGTGGTGCGCATCTCCGCGCCCTACAAACTGGCCAGCCGCCATTTCCGCCCGGAGGGCTCTGTCATTCAACTAGGGAAAGGCGTGGCCGTGGGGGGCGAGCAAGTGGTGATGATGGCCGGCCCGTGCAGCGTGGAGAGTGCCGAACAGATTGAAACCATCGCCGCGTTGGTGGCGAAGGAGGGGGTACGCGTGCTGCGCGGCGGCGCGTTCAAGCCGCGGACCTCACCTTACAGTTTCCAGGGATTGGGGAAGAAAGGGCTGCAACTTATGCGGGCCGCCGCCGACAGGCACGACCTGCTGGTCGTCTCGGAAGTAATGGACCATACCCAAATCCCCCTGATGATGGAGTTTGTTGACGTGCTTCAGGTGGGCGCTCGCAACATGCAGAACTATAACTTGCTCACGGAGGTGGGGAAGATCTCAAAACCCGTGCTATTGAAACGCGGCATTTCCGCCACCCTCGAAGAGCTTCTGCTTTCTGCCGAATACATCATGGCGGGAGGAAATTACGACGTCATTCTCTGCGAACGGGGCATCCGCACCTTCGAGAGCTACACGCGAAACACCTTGGATATCTCCGCAATTCCCGTCATCAAGAAACTCTCGCACCTTCCGATTATTGTCGATCCGTCGCACGGCACCGGCCGACGCGATAAAGTCCCGCCCATGGCGCGCGCGACAGTGGCAGCGGGCGGGGATGGATTGTTGATCGAAGTCCACGATGATCCCGAGAAAGCTTTGAGCGACGGCGCCCAGTCGCTTTACCCCGCGCAGTTTGAGCAGTTGATGAAGGAATTGCGCATGATTGCGCCGGCGGTGGGAAGGACGGTTTGACCGCGAGTAGTGGCTGAGGGAAATTTCGAGCGTCAAATAGTAAATGGTGAATAGTGAATTGTGAATGACAGGCTTTCTCCCGCTTAACGTCATTTGCTCCTCTCTTCGCGAGACGGAAGGCGGCCGACGTGCAGTAAACAGGCGTCTGGCTTGGCAAGGGACTGATAACGATGCACTTTGTAATTCACTCTTTACTATTCACCATTTACTATTCACTATTCATAATTTCCCGTGGATACGATTTTTGACAAAGTTGCGATTGTCGGACTGGGCCTGCTTGGCGGGTCCTGGGGACTGGCGCTGAAGAAGTATGGCTTGGCAGTCCGCCGCATTGGCTACGGGCGCGCCTCGACAGTCGGACGCGCGCTTGCCGCGGATGCCGTGGACGAAGGGACGGACGACCTCGGCAAGGCCGTCCGGGATGCCGACTTGATCATCCTCGCCGCGCCGGTGGGCGCAATCCTGGATTGTATTCCCCGACTGAAGGAGATGGCCTCATCGAAAGCGCTGGTGACTGATGTCGGCAGCACCAAGCGGCTCATTTGCGCGCGCGCGCGGGAGACTATGGGCGATGCCCCATTGTTTCTGGGAGGGCATCCCCTGGCGGGGAAAGAACGGTCTGGCGTTGAAAATGCCGAGGCCACGCTCTTCACCAATGCTCGCTATGTTTTGACACCGCTTGAAGATCGCCACCTTGAGGACACGCGCATCAAGGCTTTCGTCTCCCTGGTCACAGCGATTGGCGCGCGCCCGCATATCATGGATCCCGCCAGCCATGACCGCGCCCTTGCCTTCCTCAGCCACCTTCCGCAGCTTCTTTCCTCCGCACTGGCCAGCCTGATTGCAGAAGAAAGCCTCGAATCGCGACTCCCGTTGGAACTTGCGGCCTCCGGCTTCCGGGATGTGACGCGGCTGGCGGAAAGCCCTTACTCCGTTTGGCGTGACATTTGCCTTACCAACCTCGAGAATATCCAGCAAGCGCTTGAAGCCCTGGTTGAAAAACTTGAGTTCATCAAGCAGCACTTGAGCGACCACGAATTGGAGCGCGAGTTCCAGCAAGCTTTGAAGCTGCGAGAAAAACTACGGGGAGCGGGTTGAGGCTTGCAGCCGCGCCCTGCGGAGCGGCATATAATCTTTCGAACAGAACCTCGGAGGTGCACATGCTCCGCGATGTTGTTGCCATTCTCGCTTCCACGGCGGAAAAGCTGAAGCGAGAAATCGCCTCAATGTCTTTGCAGGAAATGAAGACACGTCCTGCGGCAGACAAGTGGTCGGTCCAGGAAGTTCTTGCTCACCTGGATGACATCGAAGAGATCGGAATGCGGGCGCGCGTGGCGGCGATGATCGAGAGGGACAATCCCATCCTCCCTTCGATCGACCAAGAGAAGCGAGCGGGGGAGATGAAATACAACCGGAAAAACCCTTTGAAAAGCCTGGCCAGCTTTGCCCGGCAACGTCGAGCGAATGTGAAGTGGCTCAACGAACTCAGGCCCGCCCAATTGAAGCGCGGAGGAAGACATCAAAAGGTGGGCGAGATCTCCGTCGAAGAATTGGTGACGGAGTGGGCTTTCCACGACCTGGGGCACGTCAAACAGATCCTCGAAATCAAACGCTATACGCTTTATCCGCGCATAGGGAACATGAGGGCGTTTCATAAGCTGAGCTAGAGAACAGGAGACAGAATTCAGGGGGCGGAGTCATTGGACGGAGTCTTCATGGCCGCGTCCGATTCGTCAATAGGTGTTTAGAGGCTGCACCCCATCAAGGAGCAAAGCGTGATGACCTTTTCGAAGTTACTGATCCTGCCTCTTTTGCTCTCAAGCGTGCCTTCGAGTGAATCCTCCTATCAGGCTGAGATTGAACAATGGCGGCAGCATCGAGAGGCGGCTCTGAAGGCCGACGACGGATGGCTTACCGTCGCCGGTCTGTTCTGGCTCAAGGACGGCAAAAACACGGTAGGCGCCGACCTATCCAGCAACATTGTCTTACCCAAGGGTTCCGCCCCTGGCAAGGTGGGGGGTTTCGATTTTCAAAACGGCCATACGACTTTTCAGCCCGCGCCCGGCGTTCATGCAACGGTGAACGGCAAGCCGACGAGCTCGGCGATGCTGAAGCCTGACGCTTCGGGAGAGCCCGATGTGCTGCGAGTTAACGATTTGACGATGTTCGTTATCAAGCGAGGCAGTCGCTTCGGTATCCGCCTGAAGGATAAAAACCGCGAAGCCAGGAAGGCGTTTACGGGATTGAAATATTTCCCAGTGAACGAGCGCTTTCGCATTACCGCCAAATTCGTGTCCTACAATCCGCCCAAGAGGCTCTCCGTACCTAACATTCTGGGCGACACCGAGGAGGAGGCCAGCCCCGGCTACGTGGAGTTCACGCTCGACGGCCACCCATGTCGGCTGGATCCCCTTGATGAAGGCGACGGCTTGTTCTTCATCTTCAAAGACCTGACTTCCGGCAAGGAAACTTATCCCCCCGGCCGATTCCTTTACGCGCCAAAGCCCAAGAACGGCGAGGTCATTCTTGACTTCAACAAGGCGGTGAACCCTCCCTGCGCGTTCACTCCCTTTGCCACATGCCCCCTGCCGCCCCAGCAGAATTACCTTCCAGTGCGAGTTGAGGCGGGAGAGTTGCGGTACGGGCACTAGGTCTCAAATATGTTGGGCTGGCTTTATATACTGCAACGGCGTATTCTTCACCTTGGATTGACCGCGCTCTGTATGGGGGCTGGGTAAGACATCGCCACGGTCATCCCTCGATCGCCTCGAAGGTGCGGGGTATGGAACTCAATAACATTGTGATCGTAAGCCTGGCTTCCCCAAAGGAAAAAATCTGGGGCCAACTGCTCCAGCTCGACACCCAAGGCGTGACAGTGCGCGGGATCGAACTCAACTCCTTCGATGATTTCGTGCGCCAGATCGTCAGCCGCGAGGAATGCACCGTGGGAATGACCCAGGTCTTCTATCCCATGTACCGTGTGGAGCGGGTCGCCCTCGATGAATCCTGCGGCTCCATTCCTTCGCTTTCTGAACGATTCCATAGCTTGGTCGGATTGAGCCTTCAGGAATACCTCGGAATCGAGACACCACAGGTCTGATAAGGCAGTTGACAGTCGACCCGCCGCGGCGGGACAGTCAACAGTTAGGGCCAGCGCCTGTCTAGGATTCTCACGCTGTTTCCGAAGCGCATGCCGCGGATAACAATTGTCTATGACCTTCAACCAAGTGCTGAAAAGGCTCAAGTCGAAATCTAACCCGGCGGCGGTTCGCGGCATGGCAAGGTTCGGTATCACTGCTGCCAAGGCCTACGGCTGGTCCGCTCCGGCATTGAAGAAGTTTGCCCGAGAGATCGGCAAAGACCATGATTTGGCTCTGCGGTTGTGGTCCACGGGGATTCTCGAAGCACGGGCTCTCGCCGGTTTGATCGACGAGAAGGAAAAGGTAACGGAGCGGCAGATGGAAGATTGGGCGAAGGATTTCGATTCCTGGGCAGTGTGCGATGGGACTTGCCTGAACCTTTTCCGGTACACCCCTTTTGCTTACAAGAAATGTTGGGAGTGGAGCGAGCGGCAAGAGGAGTTCGTGAAAAGGGCGGCGTTCGCGCTCATGGCGTGCTTGACCGTGAGTGATAAGGCGACAAACGACCGCGTGTTCCTTCGTTTCCTGCCGCTCATCAAGAGGCAAGCCGTTGACGAGCGGAATTACGTTAAAAAGGCCCTAGACTGGGCGCTCCGCCAAATCGGTAAACGCAACCGAAAGCTCAACCAAGCGGCTGTCAAGGCCGCGCAGGAGCTCCACGGATTGAATTCACCCAGCGCCCGCTGGATTGCCTCGGATGCGCTGCGGGAGCTCGAGAGCCCTGCGGTGCAGCGAAGATTGAAAACCTGAAGAAGTCGGGCTCGTCTTAGGATTGAGAATTTCAAGTATGCTCGGCTAGAATTTGACATTGCTAAAACGACCTGACTATATTGTCTGGAAACCATGGCTTCTCGTATCCTGACACCCGCCAACCAAATCACCATCCTTCGACTGGCTTTTATTCCCTTCTTCGCCATACTGGTCGTGGCTCAAAAATACCGCGGCGCGCTCGCGGTGCTGACTGCCGCTGCACTCTCTGACGTGGTGGACGGGACTCTAGCGCGCCTGCTGAAGCAGGAGACTCCCTTGGGCGTGGCGCTCGACCCGATCGCCGATAAACTCCTGATGACCACAGCTTACCTGACGCTGGCCTTCCGGGACGCGCTACCCTGGTGGTTGACGATTCTGGTGATCGGCCGCGACGTCGGCATCATCATTACGGCCCTACTGATTAGCCTGGTGGCCGGGTATCACCCTTTTCGACCGACTATTTTGGGAAAGGCATCCACGGCCGCCCAGGTGGCGACCGTGTTTGCAGCGGTCAGCTTCCAGGCCCATGTGCCCTTCGTGCCAGAGGGCTTGATTCAAATCTGCGTCTACCTTGCGGCCGCCCTGACCGTCGTCTCCGGCATTCATTATGGGATTGTGGTCCGCAAACGCTATGAGCAGCATGCTTCAGAGCAGGTCGGGGAGATAAAGTGAATCGCCCGCGGCGTGAAACGCACTGAAACCAGTTTTCGCCGGTGGTTCAACGCACACGCCATTCCCAGTCGACGCAACAACGAGAACACGACAAAGGATGCCGAAACGACTGGACTGGGTGTTGTTAAATTGACGGGACACCGAGGGCGGTGTAGACTGCCTTGCTTGCTGCTCTGGGCCGGTTTCCAGCCTTCCCAGGGGAGTTTCTTGTTCCTCGAACGATCCAAGATCTGAAGATGGGGGTATGAACCATGGCAACCACTATATTTGAATACTATCACGAGAATCGCGAGCGGTTTCTGCAAGGCTTAACGAGCCTGTTGAAGATTCCAAGCATCAGCACTCTTTCTGAACACAAGCCGGATATCCGGCGCGCCGTCGAGTTTCTGGCGAACGAGCTTCGGGAAATGGGCATGAAGAACGTCGAAATCATCGAAGGCAAGGAGAGCCAGCATCCGCTTCTTTATGCGGAATGGTTGGAGGCGCCCGGCAGGCCGACATTGCTGCTTTACGGGCACTACGACGTGCAACCACCCGATCCCCTTGAGGAATGGGTGTCGCCGCCGTTCGAACCTGCCATTCGCAATGACAACCTCTATGCCCGTGGCGCCGTCGATGACAAAGGGCAGACCTATCTTTTGGTCAAAGCGGTGGAAGGATTCCTGAAGACCGAAGGCAAGCTGCCCATCAACATCAAGTTCCTGCTCGAGGGCGAAGAGGAAGTGGGCGGCGAGCACATCGAGGAATTCGTGCCAGCCCACGCGGATCGGCTGAAAGCTGACGCGGCACTGGTCTGCGACACGGAAATGTTCGCGCCGGAACTGCCCACGATCACCACCGGCCTGCGCGGCCTTGTTTACACCGAACTGGAAGCGCGCGGGGCCGCCCACGACCTGCATTCCGGGTCGTATGGCGGAGCTGCTCCCAACCCGTTCCAGGCCCTGGCGGAGATGGTCAACAAACTCAAGGGGCCGGATGGAAAGATCCGAATTCCGGGCTTTTACCAGCGCGTGAAAAAACCCAGCGCTAAGGAATTGGCGGCATGGGCGCGGTTACCCTTCAAAGAGAAGGAGTTCCTGCGAAAGGAGGTCGGCGCCAGCGCCTTGATCGGAGAGAAAGGCTACTCGGTGCTGGAACGTATTTGGGCCAGGCCGACACTCGAAGTCCACGGCTTCCGAGGTGGCTTCTCGGGCGAAGGCGCCAAGACGGTTATTCCGGCTTATGGTGTGGCCAAAATCAGTATGCGGCTGGTTCCGGACATGGACCCCAAAGAAGTGATCCGGCAATACACTGCCTACGTGAAGAAGATTACGCCCAAGGGCATCAAGACGTCGGTGCGGGTGATCAGTTCGGCTCCCGCTTCCGTGGTGAGCACGGAGAGCCGTTGGATCGCTGCCGCTGCCGAGGCCATGGAACAGGTCTTCAAGAACAAGACGGTCTACATCCGCTCGGGCGGCTCCATCCCCATCGTGGGTGTTTTCCAGAAAAATCTGAAAATACCCAGCGTGATGATGGGCTTCGGTTTGCCGGACGACAACCTGCACGCTCCCAATGAGAAGTTCCACCTGCCCAATTTCTATCGCGGGATTGACGCGGTAGGGAGGTATTTGGAGCTGTTGGGGCAGTGAGGAAGGGCAGTTAAAGAGTCGAAGAGTTGAAAAGTTGAAAGATCGGCACGAAGCGTGTTTCACGCTGCCCCAGTTATCGTTAGCGGTTTCCACCCAGACTCTCGGTAATGGTCTTTGGACTCCTAGACTCTTCAACTTTTCGACTCCTTGACTCGCTCACCCTTCGACTTTGAACCGCAATGGTTGACTCGGCGCCCATACGTATGTATAGTTGGGTCTGCGCCCTTGTGCTTTGCGCGCTCGTCTCTGCAAGATGAATGGCCGCGAGGTGTAAAACCACAATGAGCCCACGATCCCTTAAGCAACTTCGCCTGCGTCTTAAGCTCACGCAAGCGGCGGCCGCTGCCTTGGTGCGGGTAAGCCCCAACACTTGGGCGCGATGGGAGCGGGGTGAGGCGAAGCCGCGCGGCGCCTTGCAGCGGGAAGCGGTCACCAACCTGCCCCTTGTAGCGAAGCGCAACCCTCGATCACAAGTTCCCCCTGGCGGGCAGGCCGGCCAGCGCCCACGGCTTTCCTCCGCCCGTTCCTTACTCAAATACGCCGGCACATGGGTCGGCGACGATCTGGAGGAACGGCTTCGTGAGGCCTATGCCTGGCGGGGGCAGGCTGAGTTTTGACCACCTTCCTCCTTGATACAAACCACTGTAGCGCTCTTTTGAAAGGACACCCGGGACTGGTCCGGAAGATGGACGAGCTCGGGGATGTTCACACGGTTACGTGCGTCATCGTTCAGGGCGAACTCATGTTCATGGCCCACAGATCTGACCATCCATCCGCCAACGAAGCGCGTGTACAGCATTTCTTGAGAGGCATTGAAGTCTTACCGCTCGACGCGGAAACGGCCGATCGTTATGGCAGACTTAAGGCGGCTATCATTGAGAGGTTTGGTCCAAAAGAGAAGGCGAAACGTAGACGAACGCATCTTGCTGAGCTGGGTTTTCAGGAAAATGATTTATGGATCGCCGCTGTTGCCCAGCGTCATGGATTAACCCTCGTTACCGCTGACAGCGATTTCGTCCGCCTCTCCCTGCTGGAAGATATCGCCATTGAGAACTGGCTTGCAGAATAGCAAGGTCACATATCCAGTTACGACATATCATCGAGATTAACCCATGCCTGAATTCAAACCCTTCGTTCCCTACGATTCCAAAGAGCCTGAGTTCACAATTAAAGCCGTTCTGGCCGGTATCTTCATGGCCGCCATTTTCGGCGCGGCAAACGCCTACTTGGGCATGAAGGCCGGCCAGACCGTAGCCGCCACGATTCCGGCGGCGGTGATTGCCATCGCGCTATTTCGTTTGCCCTTTTTTCGAGGCGGCGTGCTGGAGCAGAACCTGACGCGCACCGCCGCCTCGGTGGGTGAGGCTCTGGTGGCCGGGGCGATTTTCACCATCCCTGCCTTCATGATGGTCAACGTGGGCGGGCAGCGGCTCTGGACTGATTTGCGAGGTCATTACTGGACCGGCACGTTCATTCTCTTTGCGGGCGGCTTGCTGGGAGTATTCTTCATCATCATCCTGCGACGCCCCCTGTGCGTTGATTCACCTGACCTACCTTTTCCTGAAAGCACGGCCAGCGCCGAGATTGTGAAAGCCGGTCAGAAGGGCGCCACCGATGCTCCCAAATACATTTTCGGCGCCATGGGATTGGGCGCCTTCCTCCAGTTGCTCAAGGACGACAAAGGCTTCCAGGTTTTTCGGGATTCGGTCAGTGGTTTCTGGAAGTTCCCCAAATCGGTTGTCAACTATTTCGGATATCAGAAAGAACTCCTGGGCCGCGTGCCTTACACCGGAGGCATTGCCTACTCGACCCCTTCCGTTTCCCCGGCGCTCATCGGCATTGGATACATCATCGGCCCGCGCTTGTCGGCGATCAATTTCTCAGGGGGCGTCATCGCCTGGCTGGTGCTGATTCCGCTGGTTCTGTTCATCGATCCCGACCTGCCACACCGCATAGGGGCGACAACCGGAGGCACGGCGCCCTGGGACCTCGCGAGCTACACCGTCTGGTACAACGTGGTCCGTCCTATCGCCGTAGGAGCGATGCTGGTGGGGGCGGTTTACACGCTCTATAGCATGCGGGAGTCGATTCTTACCTCCATCCGCGGGGCTTTTCATGCTTCCGCAGTGACCGGCGAACAGGCGGCAGCACGCACGCGGCTGGATATCGACATCCCCATCAAGTGGATCCTCATTGCCATTGGCGGCCTCATCATCCCAATTACGATTATCTACAAATACTTCGCGCAGAGCTGGGCTGCGGCCATCACGGCGGCGATTGTGATGACCCTGACCGGCTTCTTTCTTTCCGCCGTAGGCGGTTACCTGGTGGGGTTGGTGGGCTCCTCGAATCAGCCTGTCAGCGGTCTGACCCTTGCCGCCCTGGTTATCGCCGCGTTGATGATGGTGGCCATCGGAGTGAAGGGCTTGGGCGGAGTCGCCGCTGTGCTGGGTGTGGCCTCCGTGGTGTGCTGCGCGTGCTGTGTTTCCGGCAGCCTGATTCAGGATCTCAAGGCCGGATATCTGCTCGGCGGGACGCCCTGGAAGATGGAAATCGTCGAGGTGCTGAGCGTCACCGCCGTTTCCTTTTTCCTGTTGCTGCCCATCATCGCGCTGCACGAAGCGAACCTCGCCACCGGCGGCATCGGCGGCAAGTTGCTGCCCGCGCCACAAGCCGGCCTCATGGCCCAGCTCGCGCAGGGCATCGTGGGAGGGCAAATGGCTTGGGGCTTGCTCCTGATGGGATGCTTCTTCGGCCTGGCGCTGGTGATGATTGGCGCGCCTTCGCCTATGCTCATCGCAGTGGGCATGTACCTGCCCCTCGAAACCACCGGGGCGATATTTGTGGGTGGCGCCTTGAAGTGGGTCGCTGACCAGTGGGCGGCGCGCAAGAAGCTCGCGGCAGAAGAAAAGGCGAAATTCGATGAACGTGGAACGCTCCTGGCTTCCGGATTCATCGCCGGCGAGGCCATCACGGGAATTCTGCTCGCCGCGCTGTTCCTCACCGGCGTCTCCTCCATCACCAAGGTCATCACCGGCCTCGATGAACTGCCGTTCCTGGCCCACTGGGGCGGTCGGATTTCCCTCGTGGCGTTCGCAATCATCGCCTACATCTTGGTTCGGGTGCCGTTGCGGAAGCTGAACAAAGCCAATTGACGACCACTCACTGTTGACGGCGCAAAAGCCGCGGGGACTGCAGTTACTCTGGAGCATGAGGTTTCGTAATTTCCTTGTAATAAATTGTGAGGTAAACTCTTGTGGGGTGAGGCTGTACAGAAAGACAGGCAGAGGCGCGCAAGCCCGGCGGCTATCTATGCCACCCACAAAAACACGGGGCGGGTACACAGACAGGCAGAGCGTGAAGAGCCAAGGAGAGGAGGAATTATGACCAAGAACGAGTTTTACGAAGTTGTAATGGAAAACTACCGGCCGACGGAAAAGCTGATCGGCATGGTTCCAGGGGACAAACTCGACTGGAGGCCCGGTCCGACGTTCATGAGCGTTGGCCAGGTGATTCGCCACCTGAGCGATGGTCTGGGCGTCGGACTGGAGATGCTGCTCGGCGGCCAGTGGCCCCCGATGGAAGAAATGGCCGAGGGCATGAAGTTGGAGAACCTTCCTTCCTGTAGTCCCCAGGAGGCTTTGGACAAGCTCGAAAAGGACAAGAAGATTCTGCGCAAGGTCCTGGATAGCATGAGCGAGGAGGACTTTACCAACAAAGTCCTCTCCGTGCCGTGGGGCTGGAAGGCCAAGGTGGAGCGTATGGCCATCCACTTCCTCGAGCACTTCACCAATCACAAGATGCAACTGTTCACCTACTTGAAGCTGCTCGGCCTGCCCGTGAATACGGAGACGCTTTACGGAATGTAGGAAGATCAGTTACGTCGGAAAATGGTTAGTCACTGGGGAAGAGTCACCACGGCGACGGCCAGCCCTCGCAACGTAATCTGGTCGGCATTCAGGTGAGCCGTTGCCGGCGGCTGGAAGCCTGTTGTCTGATCGACATACACGACCTCTGCCCCGTTGCTCCCCGCAATCGACAAATCAAAATCCCGGTCTCGCTCGTTGACCAGCAACAGCTTGCGCTTGCCGTCGCGAGTCACAAAGCCCTGGGCGTAGACGTGGGGAATTGCAGAAGTCGTGTCCACCAGCTTGTCTCCAGGGCCGAAGTTGTCATGGAGCAGCTTCAACACCCAGTAACGGGCGTTGGGTTGCCCTGTGTTCCAATCCACCATGGATACACCGGGAAACTGGGAGGGGTAACCAACCATTTGAGATTCACCCGCCACGTCAATCCCGAAGCGTGCCAGCTCCCCATACAGGGCGCCATAAACTGCTCCGCAGAGGTTCCAGTAGGAATCGGGGATCGCTTTGCGAGGCACTGCATTATCATCAGCCGGAATGCATCCCAGTTCGTCGAGGTCGGTCTGTGTCTTCGGGGACAGGCGCTGCCGAATTGACTCTAAATACCGGACGGAATTGAGAAAGCCGGCAGCCTGATCGAAAAAAGTATACTGCTGCACCTCCGGACTCTGGTCAGCCGTCGGATTAGCGTAGAAGTGGTAGGAAATCATATCCACCGGAATCCCAGGCTTGTGGTTCTTTGGGTTAAGGAAATATTCGAAGTAGCCCGGTATATTCTCTTCAAGGAATGTGTTGGGAGAGGTCCCTGCCAGAGCCACGCCCACAAACTTCATTTGCGGTTCCACGTGTCGAATTGAACTCACTATAGCGTCGTAGACCCGGGTATATGTTTCAGGCGACATCTGGTGCTCAAAATCGACCTCGTTCAACACCTCCCAGTACTCGATTTTGTAATGATGACCGGACTCATGGCGCTTCCCGTATTCATCTGTGAATCCCCCCTGCGTGTACCAACTCACCAGTCTTGCGTAGTAGTCCCCCACTTCTTTTAAGCTCGCATCCCGGAACTCTGTTCCTTTCTCGTAGTCCCAGGTCACTTGGTCCGGATCGGCAGGATAAGGCACCGGCTTCTCCGTCTTGAACATCCACTGGGGGATTGTGCTGAAGTTGAGGATCACGGAGTGCCCCGCCGTGGCGTTCATGAAATCGTCCGTCACGGGGTCGATAAGGGAAAAGTCCCAGGAAGTCTTCCCGTCTTGGGGAGGTTCGAGTTCGGCGACGCCCAGCTTGGGGTAGGGCAGCCAGGGCACGTAGCGCACATAATCTGCACCAAGCTCGTGCAAAGCTTGAAAGACCCGATCGTGAATCTTGGTGCCCCGACGCAAGGGAGGGTTGACGACGACTTGAAGTGTGGGCGTCGTTTTGGAAACGGTCAGGACCTTGTCCCAGTTGACGGTGACCTTCGCCTTTTCTGCTGGCGCGGGCTTTGACACGGCTTCTTTTCCTGAAACGGCAGTTAGGAAAATAATCAGACAAATAGAAAACAAAGCGAGTGGTCGAAGTGCCGTATCAATTCTCATGGCAGTCCCTCCAAAAGGGGAATTCGTTCTTGCAGATAGATTCGGGATAAGACGCGAGGCTGAGTTTATTATGCATTTAGCACAAAAGCCAACTCTTCGCTCGAGGGCCTTCGTCTAACGCGCCTGGACCGCCGTAGAGGTGTGGGGCACTTTCTGTTCCCTTATCAGAAATGCGTCGAACCGAACTTTCCAGGCGGAATGATAGGTACCCGGACGCGGGCTAAAAGTTCTCCAGGACTTCTGTGACGAGGGTGCGGGCGACATCGCGGGAGAGGCGGTCGAGCGCAGCTTGGTCTTCTTGGAAGAGTCCGGAGGTAGTTTGGCTCACCTGATACTCTTCCCTGAAGACAAAATTCGGATTTGCATAAACCACTTTCTTGCTGTGCAAGTCCTCGAGCTTTACGTCGGCTGTGACCTGAATCTGGAGCGACGAGGCGCGCCCTGTACTCAGGTCAAAGGTGATAACGCCTGAACGTACGTCCTTGACGGTTCCCTTCAAGACAGCATCGGCCCCGGTTGGATTTGGCGTAATCCGGAATTTCGTTCGCTCGATGAACTCGTGCGTGATGGCGGCAGCGAGCTTCTCTTCGATGCGAAAGGTGGAAGATTGGTTGACGAAGATGGGGACGGCGATGGTTTTAATGTCGGGGGGTAAGCGGTCTCCGCGTCCGGCAACCTGATACCCGCAGGAAAGAAGGAAAGGCAAAACACCAAGGCCAAGAAGGAAAAACCAACGACGCCCGAACTGTTCATGACCAGTGCTCATGGGCATTCTACAAGGCGATTCGGTGGCGAAGACTTTCCGCGACCTCGACCGCGTTCAGGGCCGCAAGACGAAGATTATCAGCGACGGCCCAAATCCAGAGGCCGGTCGGGTGGTCCGGATCAGCCGTTACACTATCCACCAGGATTTTGTCCGAACCAGCGACCTCGACTTGGGTGGGCGAGTCCTGTGAGCGACGCCGCACTTGGACTCGCTCTCCCTGCAAAGCCTCTCCGGCCTTTTCTGCTGCCACGGGCTGACCCGTCTCGATGAAAAGGGAAACCGCCAGCGAATAAAACACAGGAACCTGAAAGAGGCGCAAAGCGGGGAGCGGAACCCTCCCCTGCAAGTATTCCTTGAGCTGCTTCCGGAGACGATTTTCGAGAGCCAGCAGTTCACTTCCACCCGTCCCGCCCGGACGCGACAACAAGTTAAAGGCCAACTGCGCGCCAAAAACCTTGCGCGGAATCTTCTGGAAGCTGAGCAGGCTTACGGTCTGCTTCTGAAGCTCTTCAATCCCGTGCGACCCGATCTCGGAGACCGAAGTGAAGATATTGGCGACGGCGCTCTTCAAAGGGAAGCGTGCTGCCAGGCGCAGCAGTAAACTGCTGATTACAATCGTGGCGGGGCGAGCAGAAACATAAACCCGGCTTTCGCCGCCTTCCTCTTTTTCCCCTAGCGGAAAACACCGGTCGAGGAACGGCACGCTCACCACTTTCCGGGGGAGGGGGATCTGCGGTTCCGCCGCCTCTTCGCCGGGCGCTGCGGTGCTGAGGTCGATGATGAAACAAGCGGGCCGCCCTTGGCCCGAGGCTTGGGCAGGATCCAGGAAGGAAGGCATTTGACGAGACCGCGCCGCAATAAAGGCAAAATCAAGCTCAGATGCGGTAACATGCTCGTCAAGAACCGAGGTTTTCGATCCCTCACGCAAATCCAGGATTGGCAATTCGAGTTCATTTTCTTCGTCCGAGAACGTAACCAGGCGGGAAAAAGGAAAGTGGTATTCCTCCAGCACATTCAGAAGCTCTTTGCCAAGAAGGGAAGATGCACCCACGACCGCGATCCGGTATCCCTGTTGGGAGGTTTTCATGCTGCGTGAACCTCTTGCGGCGCGGGAGGATGGGGGCGGAACTTCGAGGTGATCCGAAGAATGATGCCGGAAAGGGCGTAAGTAAGGGCGATAATCAGGAGGACGGGTTCAGAATATACCCAAATGGCCCAGATGATGAGCCCCAGGAATATGATGGCGATGTAAGAGCGACGCCTTCTCAAGTCCAGCGTTTTAAAGCTGTAATAACGCATCCTACTCACCATCAAGAAGGCCAGAATGGCTACCACCCCCATCCAGACCAAGCTGTAAACCCAGTGGTTGAGTGGTGTCTTTTCCCAGTGGACGATGGCCGCAATCGTTCCCGCCGCGGCCGGGATCGGCATGCCCACAAAATACCGGCGGTCAGCAGTGGGTTTGACGCTCTCGATGTTGAATCGCCCCAGGCGCGCAGCCCCGCATATCACATAAGCGAAGGTCACAATCCAACCCGCTTGAGGTAGGTGCTGGATCAGCGGCGGTCCGAAAATCTCGCCTGTCGCGCGGATGCCCCAGGCATAGGCCAGGATGGCTGGGGCAACACCGAAAGCTATGACATCGGCCAGAGAATCGAGCTCCCGGCCAAAAGCGGATGTGGCATTGGTCAGCCGCGCAATTCGACCGTCCAGCCCGTCGAATAGAATCGCCCACCCGATGGCCCTTGCGGCGTTATCGAACGCCACCGCGCTCAGTCCCTCACCCCCGCCTGCCGTCATTGCTAGAGAGCCTCGCAACGCTGCCAGGATGGCGTAATAGCCGCAGACCAATGTGCCTACCGTGAACAGGCTGGGCAGAATATAGACGCCCCGCCGCATTCCGCCCTTCTTATTGAATTTGAGATTTGGTGTGGCTGGTTCCAAGGATGCTGCTCCCTGCCCGGACGTGATCTCCGACCTTGATGCTCAATGCCACATCCGGTTCCATGAGAACATCAACACGCGATCCGAACTTGATCAGGCCAACGCGCTCTCCGCGCTCCAGAGAGTCGCCGGCACGTTTCCAGAATACTATTCGGCGCGCGAGTATTCCAGCAATTTGCTTGACCACGATCTGACCTTGCTCACCCTCGAGGGTGAAAACGTTCTGCTCGTTTTCAACCGAAGCGACTTCCCGTGAGGCCACCCGAAACGCCCCTTTTCGATAGGAAACCTCTCTAACGACGCCTGCAATGGGGGCCCGATTGACGTGCACGTCCAGAGGGGACATGAAAATGCTGACGCGGCACACCGGGCGGCCTTCGTAGCTCTCCTGGACGACTTGCACGATGCGACCGTCGGCGGGAGAAATGATGGCTTGAGCTTGGGTAGGAATCGGGCGCTCAGGATCACGAAAGAAGTTGAGTAGCAGGAAGGCAAGGACCAGAAAGAAGATGGCGCAGACTAGCAGGAAAGGGCTTCGCTCCCGGAGCCAGAATCCGAGAAGACCGCCGGAGATGAGCACCGGCGGAAGACCGTACCAATATCCCTCCTGCAGCATGTATCTTTGCGTGTCAGCCCCGGAGCTTTTCGCTTCCTCATCGAGCCGCCTCTGCGCATACTTCAAAGGGTGTTGGCTTTGCCAGCCCGGCGCAGAATCTCCCCCCGCGAACTCGCGGGCTGGCCGGGGGCGGCTAGTGCACTGTCTGGGCTTGCCGTACCAGCAATTCCATCTGGTCCTTCACCCGCAGTTTCAGCTTCTTCAGCCGCACTTCTTCGAGTTTTTCCTCTTCCGTAAGGAAGATCTTTGCCTTAAGTTGGTCAAGCTGGGAAGCGTAGCGGGTGTGCTCTTCACGAAGGTGTCGATATTCTGGGTTGTTGGCCATCAATTCCTCCCGGATGGCCTCGGCAGGAGTGCTCACGGGCGTGCCACCTCCCCATTTGATTTGATACCGTAGTCAGGCTAGCACACCAAACAGGTCCATTCAAGCCGAAAAACGCTCAAATCAGGGTCGCGTCAAAGTCGCGGAAAAAGCGGCTCTGCCGCCTGCTGTGCGGAAAGCCTCTGGCTTTCCGGCGCAGACAGCCTCCCTTCTCCCCCTCGGAAAGGCGAAGCCTTTCCGCACAGCAGGCGGCAGAGCCGCTTTGGGATGTTACCTTTCGGGGACTTTGACGCGACCCTGACGCTCAAATGAGAAAGCCGAGTGATGACTTCCGTCTAAGGTACGGACTTTGTTGTGTTCGTCGCGCCCCGACTGTCGGGGCACTCTTTGGGGGTGGCAACACCCATCCCGCCTCGCGGGACGGGGGCAGGTGGCGGCGCTACAGCAGGCAAGTTTCCCATAATTCGTGTCGCCTATTCGTTAGCTGAAACCTCGACAGGCGGGGAGAGCTTCAGAGATAGGACCAACCCATCTTCTCGTGGATCGTTGTAGTAATCCCTTCGCCGGGAGCACAGGCCGAACCCTGCGGAATAATAGAGCCGTTGTGCCGGCATGTTTGAGGCACGTACTTCCAGGTAAATCTGCTTTGCACCCTGCTCCAACAGTCGTCTGCGCCCTTCGGCGAGAAGTTCCCATCCCGCGCCTTGCCGCTGATGAGCCGGATCGACGGCCATGTTCCTGAGCTCTGCCTCGTCGATGACGCGGTGGAAAGCCACGAATCCCACAATCTTGGGTGGAGTCACCGTATCGAGCTCGGCGACCAGGATTAATCCCAAAGGGTCGCCTGCCAGGTTTGCGTAGTCTGCTTGAGTCCATCGGGAGGCTTGAGGGGTCTTGTTCTGGATGCCGATGATTGCTGCAAGATCCTCTTTGCAGAGCTTACGAATTCGCATCGAAACTCCTGAATCCCGAATCCTGAATCCTGTTTTACCCCTTCCAATTCAATTCTGCATCGGGCCGCCGAATATAATGGGCATCAAGGTCGCTGGCCGCCTGCTGTTTTCCTGTCCGGTAGTCCCGGAAACCAAGGCGCGCGACAGAGTCGACCAGCGTCCCCGTAACCGCCTGCCACTGGAACGAGCTGGAAAGGTTTTCACGAAGGGCGAGAGCTGCCCGATCGTGCCCCCTGACCACGCCCGTTGCCCTCACCCCTTCGGGCAGGCGACTGGTGAGGAAGGGGTCCAGCTCTTCGGGTTTCAGCAACCTGCCTTCATCAGCGGGCACGTAACAGGGTTGGTAGTCTGTGTCCCCCTCGGGTAGGCGATGGAAGAGCCCCACAAAAAACTCTCCCCGGCGCGCATCTAGGATGGACGTGGCCCAGTCCGTGCGTATTTGAGCTGCTTCGACGAGGGCTTCCAATACCGAGACCCCGCGAACTGGCAACCCGAATGCCTTCGCCCAACCCTGTGCTGCGGCCAGACCCACGCGGATTCCTGTGAAGGATCCCGGCCCGGTAGCGACCGCGATCAGTCCCATGTCGGCCAGACCTCGGATGGGCGCGCCATGGCGCACCTTAGCTTCTTCGATTGCCTGGTCCACCATGTAGAACAGGCTGACGGAGTAGCGGTTCGCCGGACCGTCATTCGCGACACGCGCCAGACATTCATGGTCACGAAAGATGCCCACGCCTCCGACTTCGCTTGTGGTATCAAACGCCAGAATCAACATCGCGAGCTATTATACGTTGGCCGAGCGGCCGGTGTGGGTAAAAGCTGTGTCCGCTCGAGTGGCCGCGAAGCTCCTTCCCCCCAAGTCTCCTATGGCCGGGTTTTTCGGTCATAACCGCACCAACTGCCGTTTCCCTCCCAGAAAACGAGGGCTGTAAGGCTGATGGTAGGGCCGAGTGCGGCTGGAAACGAACGGCGGGGCGAAAGCGTATGCTACAATTGCCTTCCGGTCTTGAATTGCAAGGCAACGCTGGGAATTTCAAATACTATTGGCTAAGTGGTCGGCAACATGTTGTAGGCGGGCGCGGGTGTTTTTCCCCACCTACCATCTACCACTTACTGCTTTTCCCCTCAATGGCTGATGCAACCAAATCCGCTTCCCGGCCTCTCGAGCTGACAGAACTCCTTACCCTGATGGTGGAGGTCAGCGAGCGGATTAACTCCACGCTTGACCTGGACGAGTTGATGCAGCGCATCGCAGAGATCGTCAAACGCGCCATCGACTATGAGGTCTTCGCCATCCTTCTACTTAACGAAAAAACCCAGGAGTTGCACATTCGCTTCAGCATCGGCCACCCGGACGAGTTGGTGCGGAACCTGCGAATCAAGGTCGGTGAAGGGATCGTGGGGCGCGTGGCGCGGACCCGCCGCTCAATCCTGGTCAATGACGTGCTCAAGGACCCCAGCTATATTCAGTCCTTGTCCCCCATCCGGTCGGAGTTGGCAGTCCCGCTGATTACAAAGAACCGCCTTATTGGCGTGATCGATCTGGAAGCGCCCTGGCCGGATTTCTTCAACGATTCGCACCTCAACCTTTTGGAACTCCTCGCCAGCCGTATGGCCATGGCGCTGGACAATGCCCGCCTCTATCGCCGCAGCGTGCGGCAGGCACGGGCTCTCCAGTTGCTCAATGAGATCAGCCGGGAAATGAGCTCCGTCCTGGTCTTGAACGAGCTGTTGCGGAAGATCGGGACGCTGACCAAAAGACTGATTGATTATCACCGGTTCAGCATCCTGCTGGCCGACGAGCAAGCCCAGGCTTTCAATGCCGTGATCTCTCTGAAACAGGATGAGCACGAACCTGAGAGGGGCATGGTCCGTTTTGGTCAGGGAATTGTGGGTGCTGCTGCCGACCTCCGTCAGACTGTGGTAGTCCCCGATGTCTCCAAAGACCCCCGGTATGTCCTCGTCAACCCTGAAACACGCTCGGAAATGGCGATCCCTCTCATCTACCGTGGCCGCGTCATCGGCGTCGTGGACCTCGAGAGCCCGCAATTGAGCTACTTTACGGAAGAGCACGTTCGCATCTTCTCCACGCTCGCTCCGCAAATTGCCATTGCCATTGAAAACGCCCGGCTTTACGAACGAGTGGCACGAAGCGAGGCACGCCTCGAACGCGACCTGCAGCGCGCCCAGGAAATCCAGATGCATCTCATGCCGGGGACTGCGCCGTCCATCCCTGGCATGGAAGTGGCGTTGCGCTTCCAGCCCGCGCGGGAATTGGGGGGCGACCTTTACGATTTTCTGACTTATGGAAAAGACCGCCTTGTGCTGGCGGTCGGCGATGTGAGCGGCAAAGGCGCTCCTGCTGCCTTGTACGGAGCTATGGCCAGCGGTATCCTGCGCAGTCTGGCCCCCCAAAAGCTCTCCCCTCCTGATTTATTGAGGAGGCTCAGCCTGATTCTTCTCGAACGCAAGATCGAAGGTCACTTCATTACGCTGACTTACGCCATCTGGGAGCCGCGCATGAAGACGCTACGCCTTGCGAATGCGGGAATGCCTTTACCCCTACTGGTGAGAAAAGGTCAATGCCGGCCCATTCGCGCCGAGGGCATCCCCTTGGGGCTGCTGGAACACGCCCAGTACCAGGAAGTATCGGTGGGGCTGGAGTCAGGGGATTTGTTCGCGATGTTTTCGGATGGCATCGTCGAGGCCGCGAACACCAAGTACGAGGAATTCGGGCCGCGACGCCTGGAGAACGTACTGCGCCAGAATTTCCATCGCTCCCCTCAGGAAATCATCGATACTCTTTTTGAAGAAGTGCGGGAGTTTGAGCAAGGTCGCCCGCCGCGCGACGACCAGACGATTGTCCTTCTCAGGGTCCGCTAGCAGCCCGAGGACGGAAGGCGGAAAGCAGAAGGCAGAAAGCAGAAGACAGTGGGCATTCGGTGATCGGTCGTAGGCAGAGGAAGCAGAGCAATTCAAGACTCGGATCGAATCGCTCTAGTCCCTGGCCCCTTGTTCCCAAGGGCTGAAAGCCGAGCCCTGAGCACCGGCAACTGACTACTGACAACTGACAACTGATTACTGACTACTGATAACGGTGAAGCAACGCATGGAGGCCTTTCGCTACGAATCCGGGCAATTACTGTGTGAAAACGTTCCCGTCGAGTCGCTTGCCGACCGCTTTGGGACGCCGGCCTATGTTTACAGCCAGGCCGCCATCTTGGGCAATTTCTCAAGTCTGAAGCAAAGCCTGGCGTCGGTACCGAACCTCATCTGTTATTCCGTAAAGGCTAATTCCAATCTGAGGATTCTGAACCTGCTCCGCCAGGCGGGAGCTGGTTTTGACGTTGTTTCGGGTGGGGAACTGGCGCGTGCTTTACGTGCCGGGGCACTCGCCGACCACATCGTTTTTTCCGGCGTGGGCAAGACCAAGGAGGAAATTGACGCCGGGCTTTCGGCGGGCATCGGGATGTTCAACGTCGAGTCAGCGGGCGAACTCGAACTGATCGACAGCCGTGCCCGCTCTCTTGGGAGGCCCGCCCGCATCGCCATCCGTGTTAACCCGGAGGTCGAGGCGCGAACGCACCCTTACATTTCCACCGGCCAGATCATTCACAAGTTTGGCGTCCCGAAGGACGAAGCCCTGGATCTATACCGCCGTGCCGCCCGCTCGAGCCACTTGGAGATTTACGGCGTGGCTTGCCACATCGGATCACAAATCCTCGAAGTAGAGCCCTTCCTTAAGGCCTTGGACGAAATCCTGGGTGTGGCGGCGCAACTTCAGACCGAGGGCATGGGCGTCGAATACCTCGACATGGGCGGCGGATATGGAATCAGGTATGCTGATGAGCAACCCCTCGACTTCGACGCGATGGGGCAAGGGCTCGCGGACCGCCTGCGAGCCACCAAGTACCGGCTGATCCTCGAGCCGGGCCGCGCCTTGGTGGGCAACGCGGGCATCCTGCTGACCCGCGTGCTTTACGTGAAGCGAAACCGCCAGAAGAACTTCATCGTGGTGGATGCCGGAATGAACGACTTGATGCGTCCCGCGCTCTACGGTTCCTATCACGAGATTATTCCTGTTCGCGACCATCAGGGGGATAGGCTTCAAGCCGACGTGGTGGGCCCGCTTTGCGAGACGGGCGATTTTCTCGCCCAGGATCGGGAAATGCCGGACGTCGAACCGGGTGAGTTGCTTGCCATCCTCGCCACCGGCGCTTACGGCTTCGTGCTCTCTTCCAATTACAACACCCGCCCGCGGCCTTCCGAAGTCCTCGTGCACGGCCGCAAGGCAGAATTGATCCGGCCGCGTGAGAGATTGGAAGATTTGATGGCAGGCGAAGCCCTCTAGTATGATGACTCCTACCGCTCGCTGAGCGGACCTGGCTATGAGTGAGCGATTCTCCGTACGAGTGCCGGCAACTTGCGCGAACCTGGGCTGCCTTTTCGATTGTGCCGCGCTGGCATTGAGCCTTTACCTCGATCTGCACATCACACCGCGCAGCGACGGGAACGTTTCCCTCCACTACGCAGGGGTAAATCCCGAGCGGATTCCTGGCGACTCCAACAACCTCGTTGCCCGCGTCATCGAGGAGACTTTCGAAAGCTGGGGCAAAAGGCGCGGCTTTGACCTGGAGATTCACAACCAGATTCCGGTGGGTGTGGGCCTCGGTTCGAGCGCCGCGGCAATCGTGGGCGCCCTTGTGGCCTGCCACTGGCTCGTGGGCCGACCGCTCTTTGATGAAGAGCTGGTGACCCTCGCAAGCCTGCGCGAAGGGCATCCCGACAACGTCGCAGCGGCTTGGCACGGTGGGTTCACGCTGGCGGTCAACGAAGGGGAGCGAGTGCTCGCCTATTCGTGCCCGGTCCCCGAAGACCTTCAGCTTGTCCTGGTCGTACCGAACTACGCGCTTGCGACGAAAGAGGCTCGAGCGGTCTTGCCCAGCCAATACTCGCGCGCGGATGCGGTTTATAACTTGCAGCGCGCCACCGTCCTGGCCGCACAGTTCTTTTCCGGCAAGACGGATTTGCACGCGGGGTTCTTTGAAGATCGCTGGCATCAACCCTACCGGGCGGCTTTAGTGCCCGGCTTGACGGAGGTGCTCAGCACTAAGCACGCTGACGTTCTGGGGATATGCCTCAGTGGCGCGGGACCTTCCATCCTGGCTTTTGTGCGCGCCAATGCTGCCACAGTCGGCGAACTTATCCGGCAAACCCTCGCGCAACGCGGCGTCGAGGCCCAACCGTACGTTCTCGCCGCCGATAACCGGGGAGCCAAGGGCTGGAGCCTTCCTGGCTAGAAGGCGAGGGCCAAATCAGACAATCAAAAGGGGCCAAACCAGGTTGACAAAACCACTTCACCAAGCAGAGCGATTCTTGCTGGCTCCTGGCGGCCTTGACGCAGCGCAGGAACAAGGCCTCCTCACACTACACCCCGAATATTTTTCGGGGGAGTGCATAAAGCAGTAAGAAATGCGCTTATGCCAAAAACAATGTGGCAGTACCAATCCCTAGCAGGTTGATGAAGAATGTCCTCGCGGCCTCCGACCAGGTTGATGGCGTGTTGTAGCGCTGAGCTTTAGCTCAGCACCTCGAGTTTCTACATTCTCCCCTCTCCTCCTTGGGGGAGAGGGGCCGGGGGGTGAGGGGGTCAATGCCCTGATACCACAAACAACGCAACGCTGTCCCCAGGTCTCTCGAGAAGGTGCTGGACGTCGCGTGGGCGCTGCCCAATGCTTTCAGCGGCGCGATATGAACTGCAAATGGACGGGTGCAGGCCCACCACCCCCTCACCCGGCCCGCCTCCCGATGAAGTGCATCGGGACGGCGGTCCACCCTCTCCCCCAAGGGGGAGAGGGCAAGTCGCGCGAGGCCAGAAAATCTCAGCAAAAATATAGAAACTCCAGGCGCTGAGCTTTAGCTCAGCACGTGCCGACCCCGCAGGCCGGGGTCGGCGCTACCATGTTTTTCATCAACCCCCTAGAAAATAAGGGTCAGCGTGTTGTTTGGAAGAAATGGCGGAGGCGAGACTCCGAAAAAGCGCCAATCCGGCCGAGGCATCAGTGAACGCACGCTGCGCGAAGCGCCCCTATTGCGCTGGCATCGCCACCGCCCGGTTGGTCCGGATCGACTCCTTCGCGGCGTCAATGATTTCATTGACGCCCACGTTGATTCCAGGCGAGACAGGGCCTTCAATGGGTTTGTTGTTCCGGATACAGGACAAGAAGTAGGCCACGCCGTTGCGTTTTTCAGGAGGAGCTGGTTGGGTTTCTATCGGCTTGCCGTCCGGGTTTTGTACGCTTGTTTGGCCCTTGGCCGGCTGAAACAGCAGCCCATCTCCCCTCACCAGGAAGCTGCCTTTGGAACCGAATATCTCCGCCTGCCCCTTTCCGTATGACCAATCCCAAGAGGGCATCAGAATTGCCGTGGCGTCGGGGTACTCAAGGATTACAGTGGCGTCATCCTCCACAGCGTTGTGCTGCTCCGTTTTGAGTTTCAGGGAAGTTGCATAGACTCGCTTGGGACGTCCTTTCAACACCATCGCCCAATCCGCCCCATAGCAACCGAAATCCATGAGTGCTCCAGCACCGTTCTTCGCGGGATCATAAAGCCAATCCGCGAAGTATTTGGAAGTGCCGATTTCTTTGGGCCCTTCGTGACCGAATTGGACGATGATCTTCTGGACGTTTCCGATCTCTCCGGCCTTGATGCGCGTGACGGCTTCCTGCGTGGCCTCCGACCAGGCGTTGCCGTAGTTCACCATGAGCTTGATGCCCGCTTGGCGAGCCAGGCGTTCCATCTCACGGGCGTCCGCGCCGCTGGCAGCCATGGGCTTCTCGGTGAAGAAGTGGATCTTGCGTTTCGCGCAGGCGTTCAGGATTTCGAGATGGCGGTTGTTGGCGGTGGTCACGATAACGGCATCGGGCTTTACCTCATCGAGCATTTGGATGTAGTCCGAAAAGAACTTCACGCCGGCAGGCACCGTTGCCTTTGCTTTCTCTACAAGCTCGGTATGCAGATCGGCAATAGCCACCAGTTCGGCATCTGGCTCATTGGCGATGATCTTGAGCAGTCCCCAAACGTGATCGTGATCGAGTCCCACGATGGCAAGGCGCGTCCTGGCTTGGGCGGCGATGTGTGACGGGGTTGAAAGAGTCGCAATGCAAATCAACAATACTGAAACCACTCCAAGTCGATCGGACATTATGGTACCGTCCCCTCTCAAAAGGATTAAATGGCGCATGGATTGTACTGCAATTTGGTTTCAGTCGACCATCGCGAGCAGATGGCGTTGGGGCCGCATAAACTTTCTTTGGGACTGGCAAAAATTTCTCTTGCATTTCATTTTTGCGCGGAGTAATATCAATGATTGTCGGAACGAAGGTGAAGCTAGTGTTAAGGTGACCTCATGGCTGTGATTCGAGGTTGCCAGCAAGGCTTCTCATCGTCTCGGTAGGATGAACCAGGAGGTCGGTACGGTAAAGGCTTCTGCATAGGGGCGCGAAGCAAGTGGGCCCTCCGCAAGGAATCCTCCCGCCTGTTTTCAACCCCCTGACCTGAGAGTATTGGAACTGGCCAACGCAAAGATGCGCGAGTCGCTTTGCGGCGTGAAGCGTATCGTTATGGTTGTTGAGGTTGGTGTTTTCTGCGAAGCGGGAAAGGACCAACCCCAGCAACCTAAGCCTGCCAGTCGAGTCGGCAGCCAAGCTGGAATGAGATCCAGAGAGACGAGAGTCGCCTGTGGATACTCAACGATCTTTGAAAACTGAATGGTGTGGCGTTTACCTGGTAGTAGCAGTTGTCAGTCATCAGTCGTCAGTTCTCAGTACCGAGTCCTGGAGGCTGAAGGCGGGCGGCTGCGCTCCGCTCGGGATTGGACTCGGGCGGA
Source organism: Terriglobia bacterium (assembly GCA_050012175.1). Classification (GTDB taxonomy): domain Bacteria; phylum Acidobacteriota; class Terriglobia; order UBA7540; family UBA7540; genus CAVROP01. The sequence goes on from JBEKHR010000034.1 coordinate 53,639, forward strand.
GATTGAAAGGTGAATCTGCGAGAAGGGCAGTCAACGGTTGACAGTCGATAGTCAACAGCAAGGGCTTCTTTTTCGGGTCTTTCACTGTGAACTGAAACTGAAAACTGTGACCTGTTCTTGGTGTGTTGAGCAGATTTTATGGTCAAGCTACTAAGGGCGTACGGTGGATGCCTTGGCGCTAGACGGCGATGAAGGACGTGGTTACCTGCGATAAGCCTCGGGGAGGGGGAAACACCCTTTGATCCGGGGATCTCCGAATGGGGAAACCCTTCCCGGTAAAGCCGGGAAACGGCCCGCTGAATTCATAGGTGGGTACGAGCGAACCCAGGGAAGTGAACCATCTCAGTACCTGGAGGAAGAGAAAGCAACCGCGATTCCGTCAGTAGCGGCGAGCGAAAGCGGAACAGCCCAAACCCAGCTTTCCTTTGAGGTCTCAAATTTGAGATTTGAAATTTGAGATTTGAGATTTCAGAGGAGGGCTGGGGGTTGTAGGGCGCGCGTCGGTGTAGAGCCAGAGAGTTACCAATCCGGCGGCTAGTTGAACGGCTTGGAAAAGCCGGCCATAGGGTGTGATAGCCACTTAGGCTAAAGCTGACTGGACTCTCATGCGCGTTCCTGAGTACCGCGGGGCACGTGGAACCCTGCGGGAATCCACGGGGACCATCCCGTAAGGCTAAATACGTTCTAGCGACCGATAGTGAACCAGTACCGTGAGGGAAAGGTGAAAAGAACCCCGGCGAGGGGAGTGAAAAGTACCTGAAACCGTATGCCTACAAGCAGTCGAAGGGCTACGCTTGGGTGGCAACATCCAGGCAAGCCTGACGTCGTGCCTATTGCATAATGAGCCGGCTAGTTATTGTCCGTCGCGAGGTTTAGCGATGATCCCGCAAGGGGGAGCGAGCCGTAGCGAAAGCGAGTCTGAACAGGGCGACCAGTGGCGGGCAATAGACGCGAAGCGGGATGATCTACCCTTGGTCAGGGTGAAAGCCGTGTAACAGCGGCCGGAGGCCCGAACCGGTGTTGGTTGAAAACAGCTCGGATGAACTGAGGGTAGGAGTGAAAGGCCAATCAAATTCCGTGATAGCTCGTTCTCCTCGAAATAGCTTTAGGGCTAGCCTCGGACATTAGCCTCGCGGCGGTAGAGAACTAGATGGACTAGGATCCGTTAACGGATACCAAATCCAACTAAACTACGAATGCCGCGAAGTGCAGTCCGGGAGTCAGACAGCGGGGGCTAAGCTTCGTTGTCGAGAGGGAAATAGCCCAGACCGTCAGCTAAGGTCCCGAAGCAATGGCTAAGTGGGAAAGGAAGTGAAGTCGCTCAGACAGCCAGGAGGTTGGCTTAGAAGCAGCCATCCTTTAAAGAAAGCGTAACAGCTCACTGGTCGAGCGTCTTTGCGCCGATAATTCAACGGGGCTCAAGCCATTTACCGAAGCTGCGGATTCCAGAACCATTGATTCATTGAATCATTTGTTCATTGACCCATTGAACCAGACGTTCAGGTTGGGTGGAAGGACAGGCAGCAATGATTCAATGATCCGATGAGTCAATGGTTCTGGTCTGGTAGAGGAGCGTTGAGTACAGTTTGAAGCGGGACCGCGAGGGCTCGTGGACGGTACTCAAGTGACCCTGCCGGCATAAGTAGCGATAACGGAGGTGGGAACCCTCCGCGCCGAAAGTCTAAGGTTTCCTGAGAAAGGTTAATCCGCTCAGGGTCAGTCGGTCCCTAAGGCGAGGCCGAAAGGCGTAGCTGATGGACAGCCGGTTAATATTCCGGCACTGCGGCGGGGGCGTTATTACGAAGCGGGGACGCAGGAGGATAGCGGAGTCGTCTGATGGATGGCGATGCGCGCCTCGAGGAGGATCCGGCAGGCAAATCCACCGGGTCGGTTCAAAGCCAACTCTGAGGGGTGAGCCGATCCCGCTTGGCGGGAGTAAAGTCCGTGATTTCACGCTGCCAAGAAAAGCCGCTAAGGAGTCTCTGTCGCAACCGTACCTCAAACCGACACAGGTAGACGAGGTGAATATCCAAAGGCGCTTGAGAGAACACTCGCTCAGGAACTAGGCACATTAGCTCCGTAACTTCGGGAGAAGGAGTGCCCCGCTAGGGTTCATAGCCCGAGGGGGCCGCAGCGAATCGCGCTCTGCGACTGTTTAACAAAAACACAGGTCTCTGCAAAGTCGAATACGACGTATAGGGGCTGACGCCTGCCCGGTGCCGGAAGGTTAAAGGGAGAGGTCATGTGGGAGCAATCCCGCGGCAGCTTTGAACTGAAGCCCCGGTGAACGGCGGCCGTAACTATAACGGTCCTAAGGTAGCGAAATTCCTTGTCGGGTAAGTTCCGACCTGCACGAATGGCGTAACGACAGAGCGACTGTCGTGGCGAGTGACTCAGCGAACTTGTAGTACCGGTGAAGATGCCGGTTTCCCGCACCTAGACGGAAAGACCCCGTGCACCTTTACTACACCCTAGCCCTGAACTATGGGGCTGTCTGCGCAGGATAGGTGGGAGGCTTTGAACCAGGGTTTTCGGGCTCTGGGGAGCCAATAGTGAGATACCACCCTGATGGTTCTGTGGTTCTAACCTCGACCCGTAATCCGGGCCAGGGACATGGCTAGGCGGGTAGTTTGACTGGGGCGGTCGCCTCCTAAATTGTAACGGAGGCGCTCGAAGCTTGGCTCAGGCTGTTTGGAAATCAGCCGTCGAGTGCAAGGGCATAAGCCAGGCTAACTGCGAGACCAACAAGTCAAGCAGGCACGAAAGTGGGACCTAGTGATCCGGTGGTTCTGTATGGAAGGGCCATCGCTCAACGGATAAAAGGTACGCCGGGGATAACAGGCTGATCGGAGCCAAGAGTTCACATCGACGCTCCGGTTTGGCACCTCGATGTCGGCTCATCGCATCCTGGAGCTGTAGAAGGTTCCAAGGGTTGGGCTGTTCGCCCATTAAAGCGGTACGTGAGCTGGGTTCAGAACGTCGCGAGACAGTTCGGTCCCTATCTGGTGTGGGCATAGGAGATTTGAGGGGGGTTGTCTCTAGTACGAGAGGACCGAGATGAACAGACCTCTTGTGTACCAGTTGTCACGCCCGTGGCACGGCTGGGTAGCGAAGTCTGGAAGTGATAAACGCTGAAAGCATCTAAGCGTGAAGCACGCCCCAAGATTAGATCTCCCAAGGGTGAAGTCCTGTTCGCTACAGGAATGATCCCTTTGAAGGGCCGTCGAAGACTACGACGTTTATAGGCCAGGCGTGTAAGCGGGGTAACTCGCTTAGCTTACTGGTCCTAATCGCCCGTTCGGCTTGACCATAATTTCTGCTCAGCACATTGTCCAGCTTTCAGCCTTCAGCTCTCAGCTTTCAGCAAACGCATTTCCTTGCTGACGGCTGACCGCTGATTGCTGATAGCTTGTCAGATTCTGCCGCCACACTATTCAGAAAAGCAGCCATCAGCGTTCAGCCGTCAGTTGTCAGCACGCGAAGAGACGTCTCAGCTCTTCTTGCTGACAGCTGATAGCTGACCGCTGACGGCTTCTTCAACAGTTTTCCGGCGACCATACCGGAGGGGACACACCCGTTCCCATCCCGAACACGGTAGTTAAGCCCTCCAGGGCCCATGGTACTGCAAGGGGAACCTTGTGGGAGAGTCGGTCGTTGCCGGGATTAAATGAAAACAGTCGACCGTCCACAGTTGACAGTCGACCAGCAAGACACAAACGGGCTCGCGCTTCGCGGGCCCGTTCTTCGTTTGGATCGGAAAATTCCGATGAAATACAAACTGTCTGGCCACGCACGGCAGGAGATCGAACGCCGCAGAATTCCCCTGACCTTGCTCGAGGCGGTCCTCGAAAAACCCGATCAGGTTGTCCATGAGCGAGGAGCTGCGAAGGTCTATCAATCCAAATGTGGGATCGGTGGTAAGATGTTCCTGCTGCGAGCTATCGTGGACGACTCGGTGGATCCCGCAGTGGTTGTAACGGCCTACCGAACGACGAAGATTGAGAAATACTGGGGGAAGCTGTGAAAGTGACCTACGATCCTGAGGTGGACGTGCTCCGAATCCTACTAAGCGACGCGCCCATCGAAGAAAGCGACGAGGATAAGCCCGGAGTGATCCTTGACTACGACAAGGATGGCAACATCGTGGGCCTCGAGATCCTGGAGGCCTCGAAGCGAATCGCCAATCCCCGATCGGTGGAGTACGCGGTGACGGCTTAAGCCCTCCAGGGCCCATGGAACTGTCCCGATCTGATCGGGATGGGAGAGTCGGTCGTTGCCGGGATTAAATAGAAAGTCGACAGTCCACAGTTGACAGTCGACGGCAAATCGTAGGGGCGGGCTTGGTGCCCGCCCTTTTGCTTTTCCCTGACAACCTGGGTAAGATGGGCGCAGGAGTCCGACGATGAATGTAAAGGATAACATCGCCGTTCCAAGGGAAGAGATTGCAACCTTCTGCAGGAAGCATCATATCTACAAGCTCGCGTTTTTTGGGTCCGTCCTTCGCGACGATTTCTCCCCCGCAAGTGACGTCGATGCCCTCGTTGAATTTGAGCCGGGGTTCACTCCTGGGCTTTACTTCTTCGCGATAGAAGCCGAGCTGAGCGGTATTCTCGGGCGTAAGGTGGATTTGCACACTCGCGGCTCTCTGAGCAAGTACTTCCGCGAGCAGGCACTCGCTGAAGCGGAGGTGCAGTACGTCGCGCCGTGACCCTGGGGTTTATCTCCGCCACATGCTCGACTATGCCCAGGAGGCCGTTGCGATGGCGGCAGGACGAATGCGGGCCGACCTGGACTCCGACCGCCGATTCAACCTCGCACTTGTCCGCTTGCTTGAGATTATTGGGGAGGCGGCAAACCGTGTTCCCGAGGATCAGCGCGCCCGCATCCCCGAAGTCCCCTGGGCGCAAGTTGTCGGCTTGCGAAATCGGCTGATCCATGGCTATGACGAAGTCGATTTCGATATTCTCTGGCAGATCGTAGGCCATGACTTGCCTAAGTTAATCAAAGCCCTTGAGGCGCCCCCATCGAGTGATCGCTGAATCCCGAGAGGCAATATGTGGCCGGAGGGTTGTGCGCCGCATTTTGTGAAATCTTGAATCTGCAATCGTTGATCCTGCTCCAGCGGGGGGGGAGTCAGTCGTCGCCGGGATTAAAATGACAGGGACTAGTACTACTACGTTAAGTTAAGGTGGGCGGTTTCGTTTGCGAATTACGCTGCCACAATACGCGCACTCTCCGGTCCAGGTAAACAACAGGCGTTGGATCTCACGACGCGTCTGTGGCAGGGTCC
>JBEKHR010000035.1:0-58874 GCA_050012175.1 Terriglobia bacterium
CTGCCATCAAGGAATATTTGGACAATCACAACCAGAATCCTCGTGTCTTTGTATGGACCGCCTCGGTCGAACGAATCATGTCCAAAGTCGCCAAATGTAAAGAAGCGTTGGGGACACTACACTAGTTACTGACCCGCCGCGGCGGGAGAACTGACCACTTCTTTCAGAATTCCGCAGGCAAAGCCTGCGGGATCCACCACGCCGCTCTGGGCGTGCCCACGATCACCCCGTCACTCAGGTGTGAGGTGGGCTGCTCCGCTGCAAGGTCGGCGAGGGCTTTCGCCCAGAACTCGTCCGCATGGCCGAGGTCGGTGCGCTCAGCATCGAAGCGGGTATTGCCCGCTACGGTCACGAGCTTCTTGACAGCTCCAAAGGCGCGGGCGATTTCCGGGGCCTCGGGAATAAGATCCAACCGCTGTTCCATTCGTCTCTTGACGCGGTAAGCCATGTCTTCTTTGACGGCCGCGGTAAAAGTCACAGGCTCCACGCGCGGTCCGAACTCACGCTCCAAGGATTCGGCCAACGGGGCCCCCATGCCCGTCGAGTCAATGCAGGCGCGGCGCACCAGAGGACGCCCGTCAGGGCCGGGCAAGGAAAGCAGTTGGCGGGCGAAGTCGAGTTGCTCGGCGAAGGGGGTATTGGAGAAGGTGCGAACCAGGCGCGCCACGGCGACGGGCAAGCTGTCAGGCGCCGGGTGGGCGGTGTCAGCGATCTCTGCTCTTCCCGACACCTTCCCGCTCTGCGGGATGGAACCTGAGACCTTGAGTTCATCCAGCCAAAACACCGTGCGGTCGTGGTGGCGGCCGATATCGATGCCCAAGTAAAACTCCGAATTCGGGACTCGGGGCTCAGGGAGCCGAGAGTCCAAATCACGGCGGGGCGCCGAGGCCAGGAACTGGGGAGGGCAGTCCTTTGCGGCCTCGGCGGTTACGCACTGGGCGACGAGTGCGGGCGGGATGAAGTTCTCCGCGATGGAAATGAACTGGCAGCAATACTCCTGTTGCCAGGTGGTTTCGTCGTCACAACCGGCGCGGAGAACTTGGAGATCGATGTTGAGACCCTGGCGGATGGCCTCGTAGATGTCGCAGCAGTGGGCACTCCAGATCGGGTGATCGGGTGATAACAGTGACGAGTGACGAGTGACGAGTGACGAGCCTAGCCCTGAATCCTGAATCCTGAATCCTGAATCCTGTTCTCCCGATCTCTCGATCCCCGATTTCTGGGGTCCGATGGTCCGATCCGCATCGGACCTGAAATCGGACTCCCGATCTCCCGATTCAACCAGCCCTGCCGCCTTCGCAATCTCATAGAACTTTCCCTGCTGTCCGTTGGGCGTCGAGATGACCTCGAGGCAATAGCCGCGCGTGATGGTGGGAAAGAGCGCCGTGTAGATTTTGTCGGCATCAGAATGGAAAGCGAATTCGTCTAGTGTGACGTTGCCGGAGTAGCCGCGGGCAGTGTCGGGATTGGCGGGAAGTCCGTAGATGACGGACCCGTTGGCGAACCGGACTTCCAATTGCTTGATCAGCGTGCCTTCGAAGAAGGTGGACTCGCAGGCCCGAGCCAGAATCCCGCAGGACTGAACGTGTTCCTGGACCTTTTCCATCAGCAGACGCGACTGCCGCTCGCCCTTGGAAAGGAAAATCCAGGTGGTCTTTCTTTTCAGGCATTCCAGGAGGGCGCGGATGGAAGCGGCAAAGGAATAGCCGATCTGGCGAGCTTTCACCACGATCTTGAGCGGTGAATGATCCTCGACCCACCGCTGCTGGAAGGGAAGTAATTGCAGGGCAGGACCCAGGCTTTCAAGGACGGGTTTTGGAGCTTCGCTGCTGGATTCCTGAACCGTCATGGGCGATTGGACATCCGGGATCTCAGATGCCGCAAGAAGCTCTTCCCGGCGGGAAGGTTCGGAGGCCCGCGTAGTTTTCTGCGCGCTCACGACAGGTCGGAGGGCAGGCTCCGGGTTGTTACGTCTTCGTGGAGGCATCGGCACTTTCCTCATAAAGGAGTGGTTGACAAGCAAGCCCATAGAGCTGCTGGATCCTTTGCAGCATCTCGGGCCCCATCGGCTCACCGGGACGGTGCGCCTTAACCTCCCGCTGCAGCTTCAGAATTTCTTCCTGGAGCTTTCCTTGCGTCAGCAAGATCAAGCGCGTCCGGGCGCGCGAATAATCCAGGTCCTGCGTGGCCTTTTTCCTCTGGATGGTGAGGATCTGGTGCTTGAGTGACAGATTCTCGCGCTCCATGCGGGAGCGCTCCGCATCCTTGGGGGTGATCAGCGAGGCATTTCGACGCACTCGAGAGTAGCCGGTGAGGAAGGTGGCCCTGGCAAGCCGGGCTTCGGCGGACTTGGGGTCTTTGTCCACACTGGCCAAGAGCGTTTCCGCGCTTTCGATCAGGCGGCGAACCCGTTTTTGTTGTATTTCCAGGCTCTCTTGGAAATAGTTCTGGATGGCGTTCAGAGTGATGCCATCCCCTTCCTGCTCATTGACTGCCTCCACCACATCCTCGAAGGTGGCGCCATCAACGAGCATTTTGCGAACCAGATTTTGCTGATCCTCATGGAGCTGTCCGACATCGGTTCTATAGGTCCTGGCGCTTGCAGCTTCGGTCTTTTCCGTACCGGCAGACCCTTCTGTAGGCTGCTGCGTTGCGGCGGAGGGGACGGCATCCGACTTCGAGTGGCTTTCCGCCGCTGCCCCGCCGCCCGGAGCGTTTTGGCTAGACAGGCGCTTTTTCATTGCCGGGGCTCCACGTAGATGCCTTCATCGGCCGGAAGGCGGCCGTCGAAATAGTCGATACCCTGGGCCGTGATCTTCACCAGCGGAATCTCACGCCGGGAGCGGGGCCCGCGAACGCGCTCCACGGCCACCAGGCCTTTCTCGGCCAGGTAGGCGATGTGGAAATTCAATTCCTCCAAGGGCACGGGGTAGCCAAAGATGTCCAGTTCACCCTGAAGAAGCGGCAAGGTGGCCGCTTGGGGGTAGATGAGACCCAGGTAGTAGAGGATCTTGCCGCGGATGATTTCCTTATGACGAACCGTAGCGGCCATAATTGATTAACTCCTCAGAACATATTATCTAGACTAGAATCAGGCCTGGGCGTTTTGTGGATGGGGGAGCCTTCGGAGGCCGCCGCGCTCTGACCTGGAAAGTGCTCTCTTTCCGATTCCACTCCTGCTGCATCAGGCGCCGCCTCCGGTGGCCGGCACAATGAGCTGAACCCCGGCGCGCGGGATTCCAGCAGGTGCCTTAAGTCGGAAGAGGAGTCGCATCGCCCCGAGAATCCCGACGAGGCGCGAAGCGCGCAGAAATCCTCTTCGCTGCGGCAGCGCAGGTTGTTCATATCGCGATGCAGGGCCTTCAGGGCGATAAGGATTTCCTGATGCTCGAAGCTCTCTTGGGACTCGCGATGCTCGACCGAATTGGCGAGGCGCGATAGCGCGTCGGCCTGCCCGCTCTGAGCGCCCAGGAACTGCTCGATGTAATGCCGCACCAGGGCGTAGGCGCCGTCCATCTGCTGGCGCTTCATTTCCATGGACTTCTCAATCCAGTAGTGCGCCAGACGGAGAAAACCGTAGCCGAAGATGATGAGGACCAGAATGCCGGGGCCCCACCAGAGCGCGACGCGTTGGATGTCCAGAGGGTTCATCGGACAAGCACCCCCGCGATGAATCCGCCGGCAAAGTATTCGACGGCTCGGAAAAAGTGCGATCGCCAAGTGCCGCGGGCGGCTTTGAGTTCCGCCCGGTGCGCTTCCTCGCTCTGGGCCAGGATCTTGTCCTTGTCCGCCAGCGCCGCGTTGAGCTTGGCGATCGTGCCGGATTGTTGGTCACTGATGGCGGAGTTGAGCTTCGACTGCTGCTCGCAGTTGGAGACCTGTTCCCCCATAACCTGGGTCTGCTGGAGGCAGGAATCGAGCTCGATGAATGCAGTCTCAACCTTCCGCGCGCCCTGGTCAGAGAGCACGAGGGCGGGACTGGAGGCGGGAGAGGGGTTGGGCACAAGATGTTGGGTGTCGGGGGCTGGCTGTTTCTCGCCATTACCCGCCGCCAGCATCTGGAGGCTTGGGGTCTGCTGCCCCGACCCCTGGTTCCTGACACCTGACACCGGTTCTTGGAGACGAGAGGCCACCCGGCTCACCAGTTCCGATGTGGGAAGAGTGGCCACCTCGTCGGCGCGCGCGAGCTCCTGTTTGCGGAGTGACTCAAGACTTTGACTCAGTCCTTCGGCTTGGCGCGCGAGTTGTTGCCGCTGGGCTTCAAGCTCACGGACGGCCTGGGCGCTCTGCTTGGCATCCCGAAGGGCACCGGCCGCTTGCTGTTGGAGCCGGGAGATCTCCTCCGCTGCTTGCTTCTTCACCTGCTGGGCCTGCACCGTGTCAAGCCGCCGGGCTTGGCGCTCGCAGGACCAGGCAAAGAACATGATGACAACACCAGCCAGAGCGGCGGTAGGCAGGCCTGGAATGCTCCGCAAGAGCCCCTGCACTGGGCTGAGGCTCGCGAGTTTTCGGCCTGCGGCCCCAATCTTGCCCAAGCACGTTGTCAACGACAGCGGTCGGTTGCTTCCCATTACTTGTTCCCCAAAATGCGCTGCAGCGTTTCGTTGGCCTTGCCCAACCCATAGAGTGCCGCAATAAAGAACGTCAGGCCCTCCAGGCTGGGAAGGACCTTGGTGTGGAATACGAGGTAGGTAATCCAACCACACGCAAAACCCAGCGCCACAAATGCTCCCAGGCGACTGAAGCTCGCCTCACCCGATTCGGAAAAGAGTTGTTGGAGAAATCTCAACATGACCCGTTTCTGTGACCTTCCTCTCTTTGTTTCCCGCCTTGCAGACCTTTCATTTGCGTCACTCGCTTGATCGGCGGACTTGAAAATGCTCGCCTGTGTGAATTCCGTCCCGACGGGAGAATCACGACGCCGCCTTGGCCTTATCTCCGAAGCGCGCCGCTGACTGCCCAGCCATCAACGCACGATAGATCTCCATCCGCATCAGGCCGTTTTCAACGTAGGCGGGATCCGTCGTCCTGCCATCGGGCCGGCCAGTGTTCCAGCAGTGGAACAACTCCTCAAATTCGCGGGCGAGGTCGAGCTGGTAGCTCTTGGCAAATTCAGCAAGCAGTTGGTTTGCTAAGTGATAATGAAATCGCGGCTCGAGGAGGTCACGCACAGTGCCGTGCCGCCCGATCACGTGGAAACCCATGATCTGCACGAAGCCCCACGAAGAAGCCAGCTCCCGCAGGGCCTCGTCCGCCAGCCGGGAAAGTTCGCTGGCTTGGCCGGCGGTGAAGAGCGAGTTGAGGAACTTCTCGTGGAACTCGCCAGTCTTGGGATGGAGGACCTCGGCGAGTTCCTCGCAAAGCGCCTGGGCACGAATCCCAACGTAACGGGGAGACTCCCCGGCCGCTACCGCTTTCAAGTGGCGATACACAGAAGGCTCAAAACGGACAGCCGCGGGGTTTCCACCGGACTCGCTGGCGGTCAACGCGCCCAGGAACTCGGGACGGACTGATGACGAGCCGCAGGCCTCCTGAATGAACCCGTCGCAGCGCGCAAATACTCTCCGAACCAGCCTGTGTTCAGCCTCAGTGCGAGCGGCTGCGCCGGAATGAAGGCCACCAGCCGGCGAAACTCCGGTTGTGGAAGGAGGAACGAGCGCCTCCGTGCGCGACCGAGTGTTGGAAAGGATTGTCCCCGTGCTCGTCGCGTCCTGCTGCGCCTGGCTTGGCATTGGCCGATTCATAAATGTAGCCTAGCACGTGGAGATGGAATAGTGGGAAAGGGTGGAGAGAGTGTGAAAGAATTTCTTATTTGCCTAAGCCAAAAGGTGATAGCGGCAGGCGCTTCTATCACATTGTGAAATGCGCTTCAGTAAATGGCGCATTTTGACACATACATAGGAAATTCTGCATGTTTGGGCGAGGCGTTCGAAACCCTCGTTGCATTGGACAGGCTGACGAAGGGACTTCAGCCCGAATTCGTAAGTTGGACGGGAGTCTAACCTCACTCGAAGAGAAAGGACCCCTCACCCGGCTCTCCCGCGACTGCGGGATCGCCACCCTCTCCCCGAGGGAGAGGGCCGCTATCTGATGTGTTCTTGGTGCCAGCCCTCTCCCGCGGCGAGAGGGTGGCCCGCTGCCGGCGCTTTCACCAGCCGGAGCGGGCCGGGTGAGGGGTTACTTGGGCGAGGCTAGAACCACAGAGTGAAGCAATCGTCAAACGCACCGTTCTGTTCCTGCGCAGGTTTGGTGGAAGCGACTTCAATCTAACGGGTTGGAACGGACCAGGGCCCCTCAATCTGCGAATTCGGGTTCAGTTGCGACAGGCATTGGAATCCGGAAAAAAGGGGCGACGCCGTTTGGTCTAGGCGCTATCCTGGGCAAATGCTGGTGTTCTGTCGAATGGAGCCGCTCTGGCGGTCAGGTTCGACTGGGCCTGGAGATGCGAGGTCTGACGCAGTGGCAGGGACACAAAAAAGGAGAGTATTACCATGCGGGCTGTCATCCAAAGAGTAAAGCGGGCGGAAGTACGAGTCAACGGCCACGCAGTGGGGACCGTTGGCACGGGGATGCTTGTGCTGCTTGGCATCGGCAAAGAGGATACACCGGAAGCAGCGGAATCACTGGCGGATAAGATCGTCAACCTGCGGATCTTTGACGACGAGAAAGGTCGCATGAACCGGTCCTTATCGGAAACAAGGGGAGGCCTGCTCTGCGTTTCCCAGTTCACGCTTTACGGCGACTGCCGCAAGGGCCGCCGCCCTAGCTACGACCGGGCCGCTCCGCCGGATATGGCGCGCCGGCTCTACGAAGCTTTCGTGGGATCGATGCGGGCCAGCGGAATCACTGTCGAGACGGGACAGTTTCAGGCCATGATGGAGGTGGAACTCGTCAACGACGGGCCTGTCACGCTGTTGCTCGACTCAGAACGAGTCTTCTAGCCCGTATTTCTCACCACGGGTTTGGAAGGGCGGGGTGCCGCCTGTTGTGCGGGCATGCGGAGCGAAGCTTTGGAGTGCGGCAGCTTGCTGCCGCTTTCCGTCCCGCGAGCTTGCTGGCAGGATTTCGAAGGCGTGCACAATTCCCAGCCAGCAAGCTGACTGGTGAAAAAGCGGCAGCAAGCTGCCGCACTCCAAAGTAGCGCCGACCCCGCGCTGCGGGGTCGGCATGTGCTGAGCTAAAGCTCAGCGCTACAGCTTAGGACAGCTTTGCGATCCTGCTGGAGACTTCCTTGGCAAAGCGATGGATGAAACCATCGACGTATTCCCCCACGTCGAGTTGTTCGTCCTCAACCAGCGGGGTCAAGTCGATGCCAAAAATCAGCGACGTGGACTCATCTACGCCATGCGAAGCAAGATACGTGGCGTTGGCACGCCTCCGGCCCATTGTCGCAAGATCATATCGTTTCCCACCGCATACCTGTGAATCGAACACCCCCACCAGCGCCATGGCAAGGTTCTCGTGAGCCTCCACATTGAAGACGATTTTGTCGTTGTCATTCAGCCAATCGAGATTACGCCAGACTTCACAGCCGTAAAGATGCTGGGGTCTTGAATCGCGTGGCAACTCGCGTAGGGCGCGGATGGCTCGCAGGGCCGTGGCAACGTGTGTGTCGTGCTTGTCGGCGAGGTTGTGGGTATAAATCACCTGGGGCTTGGACGCCACGAGGATTCTCTCAAGGTCGTCCGCCACATCAGTATTAGTAGGATCCTTGACGGCGCTGCTGGGGTAATCAAGGAAGACGTGGGCCGAGTACTCACCGATGAAAGCAGCTTTCTTCTGTTCTTTGCGCCGGACGACTTGGTTTCCTCGTCCGTGTAACTTTCGTAGAAACCATCGCGGGGGCTGCCGCTGCCGTTGGTGACCGTCACCCCAGTGAATCCCTTGTCCGACCTGCCGAAGCACTCGAGGATGCCGTGATAGGCCATAATCTCGATGTCATCTTGATGGGCCGACACACAGAGGTGCGTGGTTCGAGAGAGTGCCACATTAACAGGAGAACCGTCAGGGACATAGACTTCCGCTCCAGAATTGTGTAACTCCATCCTATTCCTCCGTAATCCTTCGTCCCTAGTTCCTAATCCCTGTTCCCTAATTCCCATTCCGTATTCCCTGTTCCCTATTCCCTATTCCCTGTTTCCTGTTCCCTATTCCCTAACCGGTAGGGCTGGCAGACTAGCCGCAGCCACCGCTTGGCCGACACGCCGGGTCGCTTCATCAGGGAGCCGGAGCCTGATTCCTTGCGCCAGTTCCGGGAACTCGTTCTTCAGCACTTCCTGGGCGCGGCTCAAAATAATGTTCCCACCCTCACCCGACGTCACGCGGCCGAGAATCAATACATTGCGGAGCTCATAAAAGTCGGCATAGTGTGCGATTCCATATCCCACATAACAGCCAATGGTCTCGAAGATCTGCTTTGCTCGCGCTTCCCCGTTATGGGCCATTTCCTGAACGGATTTGAGTTTCTGCGCGGGACCGAGGCGCTCGTCCAAATTGATCCCAGCCTCGCCAGCCAGCCGAAAGACCGCCTGCTGTGAGAAATACTGCGCCCCGCAACCCCGATCACCCGACCATTCATCGACGGGAGCCGCGGGGTCATGGTCCACAGGGCAGAAGGCTAGTTCGTTCAACCAAGTGGTAAGCTCACCGGTTTCGGCGACGTAACCTCCGGCCTCACTCGAGCCAAGAGCTATGCCCAGCACGGCGTTATCCTGAAGTGACATTGAGCCGGCAAGCGCGGTTGCTTCGCCGTCGTTGACCACCTCAAAGGGAATCCCCCCCCAGGCACGCTTCATGTCAAGGAAGAGGTTCACAACTCTGGTCACAAAAAGTTCGCGAGGTACCGCCCGAAAAAGGGAAGCCACCCGCGGGCGATTATGGACGTAAATTCCAGCCGAGCTGCCGCCAATGGCGTCCACGCGCGGAAGATGCTTGGCGGCAGATTTCAGCCCCGCCATGATCTCGTTGTAATGATAGCTGGGGTCAGCGGCGTGGCGGGGATCCCAGACCACTTCTTCCGTGAAAACAGGCTCTCCGTCGATCACGGCTGCCACTTTCCGGTCGGTGGCGCCTAGGTCGAATCCAATGCGGCAGCCGTCGAGATGCCTCCCCAGGGCCATGGAACCCTCCGATGGCTCAAGGGTTTTTTCGGGGCTGGTAATCTCGACCGTGAACGGCCGTTCGTACACTCCGCCCATGAACTCAGCGTCGAAAGCGCGTGCACCTTGCGGAGAATAGGTCTGACGGATATGCTCACCTACATGCCGCGGTCCGCCCACCACGATCCTCCATCCGCCGTGCTTCCAGAGAAGCATTTTCACCAGTCGCTCCGCAAAGGGGAGGTTGAATCGCGAGGCCTCGTGGCTGTCGTCGAAGCACGCAGTCTTGTAAACAGAAACGAAGCCCTCATGACGTTCCAACGCGATGGTCAGTGGAACCCCATGAGAGCAATCCCGCACCGCCTTCAGGTAAGCGTGATTGGCCAGCACCGCTGGAGAAAACCGCTCATGAAGCGGCGGGACAACGCGAGGCTTCACTAAGGCAGGTAGCGCGGACCTCCGCATTTGAGGTCCGCGGCTCTTCGCAAACTCCTTCATGTTTCTCCTGGGGGCAATCACGACAGGTAGGCACCTGAACCCCGCCGTTCGCCTACGCGACTGAGTATAGGAAGCCTGCCGCTACCGGTCAAGGAACGGGGAAGCAGGTTTCAGGTGTCAGGTCTCAGGTGTCAGGTGCCTGGAGACAGCAGTCAGGAGGCAGGCAGTAGGCAGTCGGCAGCGAGCACTAAAGACAATTGGACTTAGACGGCTTGAAGACTGATAGCTGAGAGCTGAAAGAAAGAAGAGGCCAGCCGTCAGTAGTCAGCCAGGACCGGGTCGCTCTCGTCGTTTGCTGATAGCTGAAAGCCGAGGGCTGACAGCTCTCAACAGATCAGCAATTCAACGGACCGACGACTCAACGTTGGAACCCTGGTTGCTCTGCGCCTAAGGGAGCCAGGCTTTTACGCAGCGACACGATGCCTGACTCCTGCGGGGGTAAATAATGGACACTATGGTTGCACTCTTAGCAGCGTGGGGTTTGATCACCATCCTTTTCTTTGGCTTGATTTTCTACCGTTCCCGGATTACCAAGAAAGAATCGGACTGGATCCCCCTAAGTGGTGACGCGAAGGAAGAGCAAGCCATTGAGAAACAGAAGGTTGCCGAGATGAAGAGCCATAAGCTCGACCTTCCCATCCGCGCTCTGGGGGCAGTCTGGGTGATAATGCTGTTGGTGATGGTCGTGTTCTGGTTCTACCACGGAATTATGACCCCACCACCGATGACCAAATAAAGTCATACACACCTGATAGGTAACAACCCCGGGCGACCCGTCGTCGGCGTGGCGAAGCTTGCGCAAAGACTCGCACCAAGGGGGCGGAACGACAGGTGTCGCGTCTCAGGTGCCAGGTGTCAGGTTATAGGGAACAGGGAACAGGTCACAGTGGACAGGCAACAGGGAGCGGGGAACAGGTTTCGGGTTCCTATTCCCTATTCCCTGTTCCCTGTAAGCTGACGGCTGACCGCCCGAGCTGAGCAAATCCATTGCATTCAACGGCTTGAACTCGCCCGACCTGCAGCGGGAAGCGAGCCCCCACGAACTACAACCCCAGCTTTTGCTTCAGCTCTTGAGCGCTAAAAGGTGAACAAGGGAACACGCGACCGTCAACGTGGAAGGTCGGAACTTTCCGCTAGCCGTCGTTGGCGTGTTTAACGAACCTGGCAGCCCGCACGTCCGTCTCGATATCAAACTCCTCGTAGGACAACTGGTGTTCTTCCAGAAACCGATTGGCTTGGCGGCAGTCCGGGCACCAGCTCGTCGTTTAGATGCGGATGTTCACGTCTGAATGTGGTGTGCCGCCTCGAGCCTTGCCATTGCCCGGCGCAGGGCTTCTCGGGCGCGCTCCATGTCAGTCTCGGGATCTAAGAACCTTTTCAGGCGTTCCTCCGCTCGTTGCTTGGCTTTTTGCGCGCGCTCAAGGTCAATTTCTTCGGCGCGCTCGGCGCTCTGGACCAAGACGATGACGCGATCGGGAAGCACCTCGGCGAAGCCCCAATTTACGCAAAGGTAGTGCTTCACACCTTGGCGCGTGTAGGTGAGCTCGCCGGGCACGAGCTCGGTGAGCAGGGGAGCGTGGCCGGGCAACACCCCAATATATCCATTCTTACCGGGCACGGTCACCGCGCTTACGGAGTCGCGCACCACCAGGCGGTCCGGGCTCACGATGTTCAGTTGCAATTCGGTGGGAAGAGGTTCACTCATGGGATTGATTCATTGATTCATTGAATCATTGATTCATTGCATTGAGAGGCGCAAGCGGAGCGCAAGTCAATGCGAAAATGATTCAATGATTCAATGAATCAATTTTCTCTCATGCTGCCGCCTTAAGTTTTTCAGCCCTCTCGAGCGCCTCCTCGATGGTACCCATCATGTAAAAGGCCTGCTCGGGAATATCATCGTACTTGCCTTCGACCAGCTCTTTGAAGCCGCGGATGGTATCCTCGAGCTTCACGTAACGGCCCTCAAGGCCGGTGAACTGTTGCGCCACGTGGAAGGGCTGGGAAAGGAAGCGCTGGATTTTACGCGCCCGCGCCACCGTCAGTTTATCTTCCTCCGAGAGCTCATCGATGCCGAGGATGGCGATGATGTCCTGGAGGTCCTTGTATTTCTGGAGGATCGCCTTCACGGCCCGGGCCACGCGGTAATGCTCCTGGCCCACGATGCGGGGATCCAGAATGCGCGACGTAGAGGCCAACGGGTCCACGGCCGGATAGATCCCGATTTCGACCAGTTGCCGCGAGAGCACCGTGGTTGCGTCCAGGTGCGAGAAAGTAGTGGCGGGAGCGGGGTCCGTCAAGTCATCCGCAGGCACATAAATAGCCTGCACGGAGGTGATGGAGCCCTTCTTGGTGGACGTGATGCGCTCCTCAAGCTCGCCCATTTCCGTGGAGAGATTCGGTTGGTAGCCGACAGCGGAAGGCATGCGCCCCAGCAGGGCCGAGACTTCTGAGCCCGCCTGGGTGAAACGGAAGATATTGTCGATGAACAGAAGCACATCCTGGCCCGCCACGTCGCGGAAGTATTCAGCCACCGTGAGGCCGGTCAAGCCCACGCGCAGTCGGGCCCCCGGAGGCTCGGTCATCTGCCCATAGATCAAGGCTGCCTTGGATTTGTTCGAGTCGCCGGGCACTATAACGCCGGACTCCTGCATTTCCAGCCACAGGTCATTACCCTCGCGGGTGCGCTCGCCCACACCGGAGAACACCGAAACGCCGCCGTGCTTCAAAGCGACGTTGTTGATCAACTCCATGATGATGACGGTCTTGCCCACGCCGGCGCCGCCGAACAATCCCGTCTTGCCGCCTTTCAGATAGGGCTCGAGCAAGTCCACCACCTTGAGCCCCGTCTCGAACATTTCCAGGTTCGTATTCTGCTCTTCGAGCGCCGGGGGATTGCGGTGGATGGGATAGCGCGTTTCCGCCACAATCGGCCCGAGGTTGTCCACGGGTTCGCCAATGACGTTCATGATGCGGCCGAGTGTCGCTTTGCCCACCGGAATGGTAATCGGCTCGCCGAGGTCGATGGCTTTCATGCCCCGCACCATGCCCTCTGTAGGCTCCATAGCAACGCATTTCACACGACCTTCACCCATGTGCTGTTCGACCTCCGCGATGACCTTAATGGGTTGCGGAACATCGAAGCCCTCGGAAGTAATCCGCAGGGCGTTATAGATGGGCGGTAGCTGCCCGCCCTCAAACGCCACCACCACTACCGGGCCCGTGATTTCCACCACTTTGCCAATGTGCTGCTCAGCCATGAGAGTTCCTTCTTTGGAAAAACAGTCGAGAAGTCGAGAGTCAAAGGTCGAAGAGTGGAAGATCCCACTTACGACCAATACTGTTCACATAAGGGGTGTTTCAGGACACTCCTTCCCAATTCGTTCCGGGGTGACCCCCTCACCCGGTCCTCCCGCAGAGCGGGACGGGACCACCCTCTCCCCCGAGGGGGAGAGGGCAGTAAACTCAGATTAGCGCCCCCCCTCGCCCCCTTGGGGGAGAGGGGCAGGGGGTGAGGGGGTTCTAGGGTCGAACAGTGAACAGCTCCCTTGACAAAGCTTAAGTGAACAGCATTGCACTTCCGACTTCTTCCATACGACCTTCAGCTATTTCCTGGCGGCGTCACCCCGCCGCACTGATTACGTCGCCGCCCCTCCGCTCACCACTTCAATGATCTCGCGCGTGATGGCCGCCTGCCGCACGCGATTCAAATGGAGCGTGAGCGAGTCGATCAATTCGGAGGCGTTGTTGGTGGCTGCATCCATCGCCGTCATTTTGGCGGCCAGTTCCGCGGCTTGCGATTCGAGCAGGGCGCGGTAAACCTCGATCTCCACGTAGCGCGGAAGCAAGACGTTGAATATTTCCGGCGCGGGCTGCTCGTAGATGTAGTCGATCAGCGCCTCACCCGTCGCAGGCTGCACCGGCTTGACAGGCAGGTACCGCTCCACCATCACGCGCTGAGCCAAAATGGACTTGAACTCGTTATAGAGGAAGTCAACCGCGTCCACCTTTTGCTCCGTGTAGAGGTCGATGATCTCCTTTGCAACCTGCTGGGCATGCGAAAACTGTAGACCCCCAAACAGGTTAATGTGCTCCGAGGCCATCTTAAGGGGCCGCTTGCGGAAGGCATCTCGACCCTTGCGGCCGACCGCAATAATTGAGACTTCCTTATCGCCACGTCTCTCCAGGTAATCCTGGGCGGCCCGGATCAGATTAGCGTTGAACGCCCCGCAAAGGCCTCGGTCCGCCGTGATGAGCACCAGCAGGACCTTCTCGATAGGCCGCTCGGCGAGCAGCGGATGGGCGCGCTGCTCGGTGCGCGCGGCAAGGCTGGCGAGCAACGTCAGCATCTGGTTGGCGTAAGGCCGCGCATTAAAGATGCTGTCTTGGGCGCGCCGCAGCCGGGCCGCTGCAACCATCTTCATCGCACGCGTGAGCTGCTGCGTGCTCTTGACCGAGCGAATGCGACGCCGAATATCAAGTAAAGTTGCCATAACTTCGCAGTCTTTCGCGGACTAGCTTCGAATTGGGTCAGATCATCTTCGGGCCGTCGTTCCGCAGCCCCGTAGGGGCGCAAGATCTTAGCCCAGGGCGTGAGCCCTGGGTGGAAAGCCCTCACCCCGTCCCGCAGAGTGGGACACCCCTCTCCCGCCCGAGCGGGAGAGGGGACGGGGGTGAGGGAGGGCTCGCTGACCCATCCCGCCCTGCGGGACCGTGGGCTACCCTCTTTCGCTCCGACAAGTCGGGGCTGACTTCTTCAAGTGCCCCCCTCACGGGGAACAAAACCAGAGGTAGAAAACTGACTCGTTTACGCCATATCTTGCCCTTCAAAATATCAAGTTGCAAATACCGTTTGATCAGGCGACCTTTGCCTTCCGCTCCGCCAGGAATTTGGCTTTGTACTCATCCAGCATCTTGCGAATCTCCGCTCGCAAGGGTTCGTCGATCTGTTTTTTCTGGATGAGTTGGCTCCCCACCGAAGGGTAGGAAGCATCCATGAATTGGTAGAGCCCCAGCTCGAAGGGCTGGCAATCTTCGATCTCCAGGTTGTCGAGGTAGCCGTTGGTGCCCGCGAAGATGATGAGGATTTGCTTTTCAACCGGAAGCGGACTGTACTGCCCCTGCTTGAGGATTTCCGTCAAGCGCTGCCCGCGGTTGAGCTGTGCCTGGGTGGCTTTGTCCAGGTCGCTCCCGAACTGGGCGAAGGCGGCCACATCACGGTACTGGGCCAGGTCCAGGCGCAGCGTGCCGGCCACTTGCTTCATGGCCTTGATCTGCGCGTTGCCGCCCACCCGCGAGACCGAAAGGCCCGCGTCCACGGCGGGTCGGACGCCGCTGTTGAACAAGTCGGTCAGCAGATAGATCTGGCCGTCGGTTATCGAAATTACATTGGTGGGAATATAGGCGGAAATGTCGCCCGCCTGCGTTTCGATGATGGGGAGCGCCGTGAGCGATCCGCCGCCCAGGGCATCGCTCAGCTTGGCGGCGCGCTCCAGCAACCGCGAGTGCAAGTAGAAAACGTCACCGGGGTAAGCCTCCCGGCCGGGAGGCCGGCGCAGCAGCAGCGAGATTTCACGATAAGCCACCGCGTGCTTGGAAAGATCATCGTAAAGACACAGCGCGTGCCTGCCGCTGTCTCGAAAGTACTCCCCCATGGCGCATCCCGCATAAGGGGCGATGTACTGCATGGGGGCCGGGTCCGAGGAACTCGCCTCCACTACGATGCTGTACCTCATCGCCTCATGTTCTTCCAGGGTCTTGATGACCTGCGCGATGGTCGAACGCTTCTGACCGATGGCCACGTAAATGCATATCACGTCCCCGCCGCGCTGGTTCAAAATGGTGTCGAGAATGATGGCGGTCTTGCCGGTTTGGCGGTCACCGATGATCAATTCGCGCTGGCCGCGACCAATGGGGATCATGGCGTCAATGGCTTTGATTCCGGTCTGTAATGGCTCGCGCACCTTTTGGCGGTCAATCACGCCTGGTGCCAGTCTCTCAATGGGAATGTACTTGTCAGTCAGAATGGGACCTTTGTCGTCGGTCGGCCGCCCCAGCGCATCCACCACGCGCCCCACCAAGGCCTCGCCCACAGGCACGGACATGATGCGCTTGGTGCGCTTGACGGTGTCGCCTTCCTGAATCTTAACGTAGTCACCGAAGAGCACGGCGCTCACTCGGTCTTCTTCCAGGTTCAACGCCAAGCCGGCGACGTCGTAGGGCAGTTCGACCAGTTCGCCCGCCATGACGTTGTCCAGGCCATGGATACGTGCCACACCGTCACCGACGGAAATGACCGTGCCCACTTCGGTGACCGAGACACCGCGGTCGAAGTGTTCAATCTGCTCGCGAATGATCCTGGTGATTTCGTCTGCTCTAATCTGTGGCATGCTCTTGCATCTCCCGGGGAGTCAAGGAGTCGAAAGTCGAGGGTCAAGAGTCGAGGGTCAGGATGAGTTAACTCTTCGACCTTCGACTTGTTCACGCGTTGACTTTTCGACCTTCGGCTCTCGACTTTCGACTCTCGACTTGTTCACTGCGCCGTCAACTGCTCCCGGATCCGCGCCAAGTTGCCCCGCACCGACCCGTCGTAAACCGTGCTTCCAATCTGCGCCAGGATTCCACCCAGCAATTCGCTGTCGGTTCGGAACTCGAGTTCTACCTGCTTGCCAGTCAACTCCCTGAATCGCGCGGCCACGCTTTCCCGTTCGGTTTCCGAGAGGTCCGAGGCCGAAGAGACGCTAACTTGCACTACTCCCAATCGGTCGTTTGCTATCTTCCGATAAGCTTGGACCGCTTCTTCGAGCAAAGGCATCCGGTAGTTGGCCAGGAGCACGCGCAAGAAATTCAGTGTCACCGGGGATTCGCCCAGTTTTTGCCCGATCACCACAAGCACGTTCATCTTCTGCGGCAACGCCACGGCGGGCGAAGCGAACACTTCCCGCAGCTCGTGGCTCTCGCGGTAAGCGCTCGCGAAGTCCTGAAGTTCCTGGAGGACCCTACGGTAATCGCCGCTCGGCGCCACCACTTCGGCGAGCGCGCGTGCATACCGATTTGCAACCACCATGGGCATGGGAATCACCTGAGTCGAGAAGTCGAGAGTCGAGAAGTCGAGGGTCGAAGGTTCAACGTAAAAACACTTTCCTAGGCTGACGAAGCGAGCTCGACCTTCTTTCTGAGAGCGTAGAGCATCCGCGCGATTTCAGTAACCTCCTTCAGCAGTGCCTCAGAGGAATCGCGCGCTAGGAATCCCAAATCGCGGCTCAGCATCAGCAGGTACTCTGCCTCCACAAGCGAACCTTCAGCGATATTCAGAAATCGAGCATACTCCTGATTGCTCTGACGCTTCGACCCCTCGGCAATGTTCGTGGGCACGGATGCCGCTGCCCGGCGCAGTTGCGAAATCAAACCGAAGCGCTCGGCCGAAGGGAAACTGGTGGAAACACGATAAACTTCAAGCGTCAACTCATGGCTTCGCTGCCAGACTTTGAGCTCCGTAAAGCGCTGCATCACGCTCCTGCCGTATCAGCTAATTCCGATGCTAGGCCAGTTACTTTCGACCTTCGACTCTCGACTTCTCGACTTCTTCTCAGTTCTGCCGCGCCCCGGATTCGACTCGTGCCAGAAAATCACTGACCAGTTGTTTCCGGCCCGCCTCGTCCAGGCGCCGGCGAATAATCTCCTCGGCCAACTCGACCGCCTGCTCGGCCGCGTAGCTCTTCAATTCCAGCTTGGCGGCCCGAACCGCGACTTCGGTCTGGGCGCGTGCGGACTGGAGGATTTTCTCCGCCTCTTCGGCCGCCTCCAGTTTCAAACGCTGGCGTTCCGCCTCCATTTCCCGCCCCGCGGAAGCCCTGAAGGCCGCAATCTCCTCCTCCAGATGCTGTAACTTCTCCTCCACGATCTTGAGTTGGGCTTGGGATACTTCCAGGGCCTTTCGTCCTTCCTCCAAGCCCTTTCGGATGGAGGCAGAGCGTTCGGCAAAGAAACCAGCCAGGGGTTTCCGCAAGAAGAATCCGAGGGTTCCCACGAGCAGCGCGAGGTTAATAAACTTGTAAAGTAACTCGCGTCCCGCCTTTTTGCCTGCCTCTTTACCCTCTGCCGCGCGGGCGGAGGCAAGGCTGCGGTCCTGGGTAAAGGTCCGAGCGAAACCCAGCGAGCCAGCCAGGCCCACTAGGCAGGCGGCGAAAAGCCATCGAGTCAACGCGCGGCGCAAGGAAACCCTCAAGGCTGAATCCTTCCTGCGCCATCCCGCGCGGCGCCTCCCAGGATCCTCTCGGCTATCTCCTGGCCTAGAGACTGGCAGGTGCTCTCTAATTCCTTCTTGCGCTGAGCTACCTCCGCTGCCAGGCTGGCCTGCGCTTCGCTGAGCAATGCTTCCGACTGCTGGTGCGCCCGCTTCAGGGTTGCTTTCCGGTCTTCAAGGATGGAGCGTCCAACCGCCTCCCGGTGGCGGTATGTTTCCTGCCGCGCAGCCTGGAAAGCAGCTTCGTATTGACGCGCTTTCTCCTCCGCCGCCGCCGCTTGCTCGTGGGCACGCGCCATCGCGCCCTGGGTTTCTTCCTCACGCTTCTTCAACACTGCGGTCAGCGGCCCAAAAAAGAACCTGCGGAGAATGACATAGAGGACGAATACGAAAATAACCGTTGGAATCGTCTGGATAAAGAGTTGCGCGAGCTGGGAAAGAATCTCGCCCATGATTAAAGGGCCCCCTCACAGAGAGCAATACCTGTTATCGTCAAAGACCAAAAAATGTAACATGCCCTTTTCAGGGGTGTCAAGAAAAGGGCGCGTAGGTGACGGTTTTGCGGACCCTACCGGTTCTTTTGACTGAGGAGCCGGAGTTTTAGAACTCGCTACGCCTTATCACCTCGTGCTTAACGCGGAACGTCGCCTGATTGAAATCCTCTTTCGGTCGCTGTTTGCCTGGCTCGCGCTTTGGTTTCGGATTCGATTGTAGCTTCTTCCGCATGGCCTTAGTCTGGCATGGTTGGCGTTTCCGTTCAAGCCTGGAAGAACTCAAACTGTACCCCAACCGCGCGCTGATGGCCGGCAACGGACCCGCCGCGGCGGGACAACTTCGTTCCGCATTGACCGGATTCGCAGTTTGGACGATCATCTACACACGCCAGGAGGAACAGGATATGCGGAACCACGCGCATCTTTGTGTTGGGGCATTGTGCAGGCGCAAGCGCTTCTGAGCGCCATTGGGCATCAGAGGCGCTGAAACACCTTGTCGTGAAGGGAATTGAGGATAGATTATGAGCGCTCGTCCGAAGATACTGGGAGTCATCCCGGCAAGGCTGGGGTCAACTCGGCTGCCCGGAAAAGTACTTCGAGAAATTGCGGGCCAGCCGATGCTTTACTGGGTTTATCACCATTCCCGACGTTCGCCGTTGCTTGCCGATCTGGTGGTGGCAACGGAGAACGAAGAAGTGAAGCAGTTCTGTGAAGGGCAGGGCATTCCAGTCACCCTGACCGGCCGCCACCCCTCCCCAACCGACCGTGTGCACGAAGTAATGACGCGGACGGATGCGGACGTCTATGCGAACATCCAGGGAGATGAGCCGATGCTGCGGCCGGCGCATTTCGAATTGCTGCTCACGCCGTTCTTGCAGGGAGACGTCCAGGTCACAACCCTCAAGGTCGCCATGGACCCGGTGGCAGCGCTGGATCCGAACAATGTCAAAGTCCTGACCGACAACTCAGGCCGCGCGCTTTACTTCTCTCGCTACCCCATTCCTTACGACCGTGATGGTCAAGGCGGGATTCAGTACTACAAGCACCTGGGCATTTACGCTTACACGCGGGCGGCGCTGTCCCTGTTTCACTCCTTACCGCAATCCTCGTTGGAGTTAGCTGAAAAGCTGGACCAACTGCGCTTTTTGCAGAATGGCGTGCCGATCATGGTGGCCGAGACACCGCATGACACGATCGGCGTAGACACCGAGGCCGACCTGCAACGGGTGAGTGCCTTGTTCGCGGCCGGAGCAATCGAGTAGCTGGCCTATAGCGAGAGACGAAGATGAAGCGAACATATTCTGCGGAACAGCTAGGCATCCATCTGTCCTCGAAAAAGGAGGAAGAGCTATTTAAATGGTTTTTGGTTTGTCTGCTCTTCGGCAAGCCGATTCAGCGGCAGGTTGCCGAGCGAGCTTTTATGGTGTTGGCCGCAGCTCGACTACTGAGTCCCGACGCCATCCTCCGCGCCGGGTGGGATGAACTAGTGCGGCTCTTGGATGAGGCGCACTACGTCCGCTATGACTTCTCCACGGCCACCAAACTCCTTCACGTCTGCAAGGAGCTCAAGGAGCGCTTTGGCTCGCTCACCAGTCTTTTCGCCCAGTCAAAAACGCCCGCAGAACTTTCCGCCAACTTGCAGGAGTTCAAGTTCATTGGTCCGGTAGCCGTCCGGATTTTTTTGCGCGAAGTGGGTCTCGTATGGTACCCGGCGGCCGCGTCGGCGAAAG
Organism: Terriglobia bacterium; assembly: GCA_050012175.1. Classification (GTDB taxonomy): domain Bacteria; phylum Acidobacteriota; class Terriglobia; order UBA7540; family UBA7540; genus CAVROP01. Next base: position 20,066 of record JBEKHR010000035.1, read on the forward strand.
GAGAGTAGTGTCGCGTCACACTCAATTCTTTGCGATCGACCCTGAATGGGGGTTGATCGAGCAAGGTAGCGCGGACCTGATTTGTAGGTCCGCGGTTCGTTCAAGAATCCCCACCAAAGAGCCGCAGATGTAGAAAACACGTCTGCGCTACGCTGGCTCGTCACTTCTCCTAAGGACACCCGCATCGAAGGAAGGAAGTTGCAGCCAACCATGTCTGCGTTTGCTCACACTTGCTTTTACACATCAGTGTGTGTAACATTTAAAGAGAACGATGAGGTGCCGACATGCCTACAAATCTCGCTCTTGATGACCGCTTGATCGAAAGGGCGCGCCGGGTGGGTCGTCACAAGACGAAGAAAGAAGCCGTAACGGCCGCGCTCGATGAATACATAAGACGTCGGCGGCAGTTGCGGCTGTTGGCACGCTTCGGCACCATTACCTACGACCCCGGCTACGACTACAAGGCTGAGCGGCGGCGCTCATGACGGTCTTGGTGGACACCTCCGTGTGGTCGCTGGCCTTGCGCAGGCGCTCCCGGAGCCTCAGCGCGGAAGAAGAACTTGTCCGGGACGAATTGGCGGAGCTGATCCGCGAAGGCCGCGCCCAGATGATCGGTCCCGTGCGGCAGGAGGTGCTGTGTGGAATTCGCAGCCGCAGTCAGTACGAGCGCTTGCGGCAGGACCTTCGAGCCTTTGAGGATCCCCGGTTGGGCGTTGAGGATTATGAAGAAGCGGCTCTCGCAAGCAATCATTGCCGAGCCGCGGGCGTGAGCGGCTCGGCTGTTGATTTCCTCATCTGCTCGGTCGCCCTACGCCGCAACTGGCAGGTCTTCACAACGGATAAGGATTTTGCCCGCTATGCGCGCCATCTCCCCCTTCGCCTCCACCAGCCCCGGCCCGGTTCGGGCCCAGGGGCTCGGGATTCGGGGCTGGGGACTGGGGGCCCGTAGCATTCCCGATTGATGATTGACGATTGCAGGTCCGGCAAATACAGAAGCAGCAGTCAGGAAAGCCGCGCGGTCAGCGCGGGCAAGGAGACGGTTTCGAGTGTCTCGAGGTCGAGTTTCTGTGAGGCGTGGTCAATGTCGATGCCGACGATGTTGCCTTGGGCGTCGAAGTCGATGACCAGGCCGTCGGCGATTTCGCGCGAATCGGCGCTGGGCCTCGAGTTGAGGTCGATGTAGAGGGAATCAGTTTCCGCATAGTAGTGCAGCTTCATCTGTTTATCCTCCCACTCCCTTATGGTACCTTGAAATCGCGGTCCGGGAAAGCGTTGTGAATCGTCTCCCCGTCCTCCAACGTCACCACGCGAAGCGCACGCCCTCCCAGTTGGGGCACGACTCCCCAGTAACGAATCCTGCCATCCGGCTGGGTTTCACGCCGCAGAGGATTCGCCACGACCCTTTCGCACCACGCGCGCTGGATGTACGGCCGCTTGCGCAGGACCTGCTCTTCGAAATAGCGCGTGGTTTTCATGGCAGCAGCGATTATCGCCCGAAGAAGGCGTGAAAAGCAAAAGGGGCCCGTGGGATTGACGGTTGAAGATTGCAGATTGGAGGTGGGGGGCGTTAATCGCTAGGGGGTTCCTGGTACTCGCGGAGGCGGCCGAGGTTCTCGTCCAGCTTGAGCTTCATCGAGGGGCTTCGACGGGAATGTCGACGTAGCGCTCGCGCGCCATTTCGGCGCCGTATGCAATACAGGCGAGGATGTCGTCGGGCGTGAGGTCGGGCTAGTCGCGCAGGATCTCCTCCGTGCTCATGCCGCTGGCCAGGAAATCCAGAATCAGCGATACCCAGATGCGATGCCCGCGAATGCAGGGCTTGCCGAAACAAACGTTGGGATTGATGGTGATCCGCGAAAGCAGCTCTTCACGCGTCATCGCAAACACGCTCCCCAAGCACGTACTTCCTAACTCCCAATATAGCACGATGGCAAAGCAGGGAGTAGGAAATAGGAAGCGAGCGAGTAGCGTTGTGTCCCCTTAATTCGTTGAAGAATTCACGGACTGGGACGGAAGGGATTGACCACCTTCAGCCGGCGGAAGCGGCGAAACGCCTCGTCGGCGGTGATGATCTCGTAGGCTCCGTGCTCGATCAACAAGGCGGCGATGTGGGCGTCATGCAACAGGTTGCCCTCCGGCGCAGAGGTACGGAGAAGCTCAGCCAGAATCTCCCGGTGGCGCTCTCCCTCTGCAAGCCGGACGCGGGAAGGCGAGTCGAGCAACGATTCCACGGCTCGCCACGCCTCGTCGAGGGGAGTCGGCGGGTGGAACACCCGGGGATGTGTCACGACCCGCAGGAATTCGTAAATACAGGGCCAGGGTAACACCCACGGTTCGGAGCCCGTGGCGAGCTCGCGGAGAACCTGGAGGGCCTTGCGGTGCTGCGGCGTTTCGTCACGATGAGCATAGATCAGAATGTTGGTGTCAACGCCTCGCATCAGCGGCCGTCCATGAGGTCGAACAGTGAGTTGCGATCGTCCAGGCGGACTCCGGGCTGGATACGCCCGCCACGATGGGGTTTCCAGTTGAAGCGATACTTGGCATTCGGCTCGGGAGCGGCCATTGCCTGGCGCAGGAGGTCGTTCACCAATTCGCGCAAGGTACTGCCGCGGTGCGCTGCCTGCTGTTTCAGTTCGCCAAGCAGAAGGTCGTCCAAATCGATTGTGGTGCGCATACACAAAAGCATAAGCCCAAAGCACATTGATGTCAACTCGCGTTGCACCTCGTTCGATCCCGCGAGGCGGGATGGCATCCCGCCAGGCGGGATGGGTCCTCCCCACGGGGTTGGGACAGGTCCCGACAAATCCGCGACAAGCCACGTCCCCGAATTGGTCACATGCCAAAGCGGCGTGGGCGCGCCACCTGCGGTACAATCAAGAGGTGGCGATCTAAATCTGAACAGGAGTTTTTATGGCCACGAATCCCTCTAAGGTTCCTGCTTCGCGCTTGAAGCTGGATGTCCACACCACGGAAGACGCCACGGTAGTGCGATTGAGCGGCAGGTTGACAGCCGACGCGGCGGCGACTTTCAAGGAAGAAGTCAAAGCCCTGATTCCGCAAAGCAAGCGGCTCGTCCTGGACCTCAGCGAGGTCGCTTACATGGATAGTTCCGGGCTAGGCGCGGTGGTAGGCGTGTATGTCACCGCCAAGAAAGCAGGCTGCGACCTTCAGTTGATCAACTTGTCCAAGCGCGTCAAGGAACTGCTCGGATTAACAAACTTGCTCTCCGTCTTCGAAACCACGGGGCAGTATTTTGTCAAGATGGGGTGAGGGAAAGCAGAAGGCAGAAGGCAGAAAGCAGGGGACGCTGTCCGTGATCCGTCGTCCGTTGCAGAACACGACTCCGCCGCGTCGGGTCTCCTGGTGACGGACCCGCCTGATCGGGACAATGGACCACGGACAAGGGACTACGGACCACGGGCTACTGACCATGGACCACGGATCACGGACCAGGGACAACTATTCTTCCCGCGCCGAAGAGGAGACAGGGATGTCGAACGAGAAAAGCTACCACATGACCACTGAGGAGTTTCGTCGGAATGGCCGGGCGGTCATTGACTGGATCGCTGATTATTATGAGCGCATCGAGTCATTCCCGGTGTTGGCTCAATTACAGCCGGGCGAAATCCGTGCCTCGCTCCCGCAGGAACCTCCGGCGAGCGGCGAGTCTTTCGCAGCCCTACTGGGAGATGTTGAAAAGTTGATCCTGCCGGGCATAACGCACTGGCAGTCGCCCAATTTTTTTGCCTTCTTTCCCTGCAACGCTTCAGCTCCCGCGATCCTCGGCGACCTGCTGTCGTCCGGGCTTGGAATTCAGGGCATGCTGTGGGCTACCAGTCCGGCCTGCACCGAACTCGAAACACACGTGCTCGACTGGCTCGTCCAGATGCTGGGCTTGCCGGAGAAATTCCTTTCCACATCAACAGGCGGAGGCGTTATTCAGGACAGCGCTTCCAGCGCCTCGCTCTGCGCGATTTTAGCTGCCCGCGAGCGCTCCACAGGCTACACCAGCAATAAGCGAGGTTGTCAAGGCGAACTGGTCGCCTATGCCTCTCCTCAGGCTCACTCTTCCATCGAAAAAGCCGTGAGGATCGCCGGACTCGGCGACGAAAACCTGCGCCTCATTGATGTTGACGCTCGATTGGCCATGCGCCCGGATGCTCTGGCGCGGCAAATCGCCGAAGACCGGCGAGCCGGGAAGATTCCCTGCATCGTCTGCGCCACCGTGGGGACCACCTCCTCGAACGCCCTCGACCCTTTGCCGGAAATCGGGAGGATCTCGAAGGAGCAAGGCATTTGGCTTCACGTTGATTCTGCCATGTCGGGCACGGCCGCGCTCTGCCCTGAATTCCGGTACATCAACGAGGGCCTGGAGCTGGCGGATAGCTACTGCTTCAATCCTCACAAGTGGATGTTCACGAATTTCGATTGCGACTGCTTCTACGTGGCCAACCGGAAAGCGCTGATCGAGGCCTTATCCATTCTGCCGGATTACCTCCGCAACAAGGCCACAGAGTCGGGCGCGGTCATCGACTATCGAGACTGGCAGGTGCCGCTGGGGAGACGCTTTCGGTCGTTGAAGCTCTGGTTCGTGATTCGGCACTACGGCGTGGAGGGTTTGCGTCACCACGTTCGCCGCCATGTGGCCTTGGCCCAGGAGTTTGCCTCCTGGGTGCAACGGGACGGGCGATTCGAGCTGGCCGCCCCCGCTCCATTAAACCTGGTGTGCTTTCGCCACCGCGCGGGGGATGCCTTCAACGAAGCGTTGCTGGATTCCCTCAATCGAAGCGGCGATCTCTATTTGACCCACACCAAGCTGAACGGGCGTTATATCATCCGCTTCTGCGTCGGCCAGACCTACACCGAATTTCGTCACGTGGAACGAGCCTGGGAACGGATTCGCGAAGAAACCGCGAGGTTGGAATCTCGCGGGGGGTGGTAGCGGGTCTCGAAGGCAGAAAGCAGAAAGTAGAAGGCAGTTGGACAAGCAAGAGGCATGCCCTTGCGGTCCGCGACCAGGGTCGCGTCAAAGTCGCGGCAGAGCCGCTTTGGGATGTTACCTTTCGGGAAGTTTGACGCGACCCTGGGTCCGCGACGCCCGTGGTTGACAAGCCTTCTCCGAACTGTACAATGAAACGAGTCCGTTGTTTGGGGCGTATCATCCAGACCAATGAAGAGTCTTTTGTCTCAGCGCCAAAAGAACGGAGGGCAATAGGATGAGATCGTACCTCTTCCCTGTGGTTATCGAACCCGATGAGGATGTTTGGCGTGCCTATGTACGGGACCTCGAATCGAAGGGCGCCGCAACGTGGGGTCACACCAAAGAGGAGGCACTCAAGAATATCCAAGAGGTGGCCCAGGTGGTGATCGAGGCACTGCTGGAGGACGGCGAGTCTCTCCCTCCGAGCGTAACCGCCTCTGACCGACCGGTCGTCGCGGTTACCGTATGAGGATCGATTTTTCCCGCCTCCAGTCTCTTACCGCTCGCGAACTCGCCTTATTTCACTCTTGCTTTCTGACCGGCGCGCCGCCCATCAGACCTACGGTGTGGAGCAAGGGACGTGGCATGAGCCGGAGCAGCCATACGAAGAACTTGTAGCGCCAGCCGGGCACCACGAACAGCTTGCCGCGCTGGAGGCCCTCAAGGGAAGCGTCCACAACCTGCTCGACGGGAGTCCACCATCTTGCGGGAACACGTTTGCGGTCGAATCCCATGACGTCGTGAAACTCCGTCACCGTATATCCGGGGCAGAGCGCCTGCACGCGCACCGGCGAGCGGGCCTGCTTCAATTCCAGGTAGAGCCCCTCGGTGAAGCAGTTGATCCACGCCTTGGTGGCGTAGTAGCTGAGGCTGCCAGGCCGGCAGATGAACGCCGCCACCGAGGACACGTTCACCACCGCACCCTTGCCGCGCGCCGTCATCTTGCGGAGCGCCGCGTGGGAGAGGCGCAGGGTGGCCAACACGTGCAGCCGGTGCATGGCGTCCTGAACTTCTACCGGGGATTCGTAGAACCGTCCGCTGGCGCCAAACCCGGCGTTGTTGAGCAGAAATTCGAGATGCTCTTCGCGCGCGATTCGGTCTTCGACGGCTTTCAGGTCGGCGTCGCTCGTGAGGTCGGCGGGCAAAGGCTCGGCCCGCACGTGGTGGCGGCTTGTGAGTTCTGCGGCCAATTCCTCCAGGCGACCCACGCGCCGGGCCACAAGGAGCAGGTCGTATCCTTGCGCGGCCAGCCGGCGCGCATAAGCAGCTCCAATACCGGCCGAAGCCCCCGTCACCAGCCCCAGGGGTCGAGTGGTTGTCATTGGGTCCTCCTCCTCCTTGCACACAGATACCCGGTCATGCCTTGCGTAGCAGCACTGCTCATCAAGGTCTACGGGTTTTTCTTCTTCTTAAGGAGCCCGGTTATGCCTTGCACAGCGTTCGCAGGCTGCTGTTGTTGACCCGTAGCACCCTTTTGGCCCCCCAGCGTTCCCGTGATCGCGCCCAACCCGCTGCCGGCGCCGCCTGACTTCAGTGTGAACTTGGGGTTCTGTAATGTCCCAGCCAGATTGAAGGGGAAAGCCATCTTGCCGCCGGCAACAGTTGCGCCTGAAATGCCTCCTAGAATACTGGTGAGGGCGTTCTGGCTGGCGGCGACTTTCGCCACGCCTTGGTAATGGAGGCTGCCCTCCCCGGCCAGAGCAAGGCTCCCGGAGGCGTCCACGTCAACTCCGTTGCCAACGATAGTGGCTTTGGTGGTGTTAATCCGGTTGTTTGCGATGGTGAAATCTATGGCGATGGAGGAGAAGGAACCAGGATCGCCGGACGCCGGACCCATCTTCGCAAGCTGGGCCAGTTGCAGCAGATTCTTGCTCAACTGCAAACTGGGCAACTTCCCATGGCGGATGGTCATTTGCCCAGAGCCGCGAATTCCCGCCAGGGGGTCGGGTGAGTGGCTCACTTCGCCATCAAGTTTCACAGTTCCCTCGAGCGTGCCGGTCATTTTCCCACGGGCATCCGGAAATGCATCCAGCAACTTCGCCACGTTGACGCCGTCCAGTTTCGCTTCGGTGTTGTAATGGGGGTTCTGGCCCGCCAACGAAAAGGAAAGGTTCCCGACGGCGTGGCCGTCATAACATTTAAAGTCCAGGCCGTCCAAGAAGACATGTTTGGGGAAAAGACGGAGTTTGGTTTTAACATTGGTCAGGACCAGATTCATGACATGCAAAGAGTCCATCTTGAGCGTTCCCTCCGCCGCGAGCTTGCCACTCTGGTCGGCGGCGTAGGCGACAGAGGTAAGCCAACCAGCTTCAGAAACCGCTTCGGGTTTACCAGGGACAGCATGGGGGTGGACTGAGGCAGATTCAGTGAAGGCGTCGAGGTCGACCTGCCGCAGTTGGCTCGAAAAGCCGTCCGCTTCAAAGATAACCGGGCCTGTACCCCCGGAGGGCAAAAGGGTCGCGACACTTAGCTTGCCTTTGGTGATCTTGACGTTGGAGATGACTCCCAGCGTAAACAAGGGCTTTTGCCCCGGCGGGTCAGGGTCGGCTTTGGCTGAAGAAGGCTTACTCTGGAAGTTCCAGTTACCCTTGACGTCGGAAAGCAGGCTGATTGCAGGCGTGTCCAGGTCCAGCGACTTGATGACCACTTGGTGGTCCCAAAGCCCACCGGCGTCAACCACGGCGTAAATCCGTTGAGCCTTCACGAAATAGCCCTGGGGGAATCCCGAGGGGTTTTTGAGAGCGAAATCATCCACGCGGATGGAAAGGCTAGGAAAGACGGTGAGCGCGAGATGCCCAATCTCAGCGGGCTTGCCCGTCTGCTCTTCGATTAGAGATGCGACCTGCGGGCGATAGCGGTCCACATCGAAGAGCAGGGGAACTATGACCACAAGGGCAACGAGGAAGACGACCAGGAAGATCAGGATGCCAAGGATGACCTTCTTGCGTGTAGACATGGAACTCCCCCTGTATTTGCCAAGGCGAATGTGCCACCGGGGCCCTCTTCAACCTCGATGAGAGCCCGAAATCACTCCTCGCCTGGCGTTGGAAATGGGTACCGCGGCCTGTAATTTTGCACCAAGCCTCTCTATTGCGGTGTGGCTGGGGATATTTTCGCCTTCTCCTCGAACGTTACGCGGCTCAACTTGGCGGTGTAATAATCAAAAAAGGATTTGTTGGGTGGTGCTGCCTGAACTGTCTCCACAAACTCCTTAGGGGCTGTGCGCTTGATGACCGTGCGAAAGAGCCATCCCGGCGGAGGCTGCTCGCCTCCCTCTGGATTGATGTGTGTTTCCGGCCCTTCAACAGTTACCCGGTATCGCGTGATGAAACCGGTGCTGGAAAACGTGCGCAGCAAGAAGCCGGCTGCTCCCCGGTCCGAGGTGAGGACGCCTATCCACGATTCTTTCATGGCCGGGGAAGTTTTGGTCGCCTGGAAAGATGCTTTCCCGCGTAGGAGCATGACTCTGTTATCTAGTTCATAGCTGACGGACAACCGGATTTCACCTGGGGCTGTCCGGTCAGTGGTGCTCCCGATCCATTCCCCCACCAGCCAGTCCACTTCGGAGAAGTCCGGCTTCGGCGGCAGGGGGATTTGGTAAATGGTCGGCGGTTTCTCTTTGGCGACTAGGGGTGCGGCTCCGGCGAGGCAAGTGAGGGTTAGAATGGCGACGGTCATCGCGATAGGCGAGTGAGGCTTGGCGCGGTGCTGCCAGCGCCGTAGCCCGCCGAACCCGAATGAAAACCCGATGCGTGCGCTCATGTGAGAGAACCCCGGAGTCCACGAGACGGGACGCCCTAAGCCGGGCCGATGTCGAGGTGTCGCCCTCCCCCGTCGGCATCGTTCTGGACTTCGAGTTCCGGCCTGCGGGGCAGTGCAAACCAACTCATCGCGCCCTGGCAATTATACTGGAACATGATCTAATGCGCGGGACAAGTTTGCCGGGCACAGAATGAAGTTCGGAGTGCGGTCTCGAGGCTGTGTCCAGGAAACTTGGACGGGGTGATGGCAGCGGTGCGGCGGACCCCCTGCGCTGCGGCCGCTGCGTCCTCTTCATCAACCCGCCCAGGGTGCCTCGCTTATTTGCTTCCCACCAAGCGAAGGCGTCCTGTGAAAGCTCTGCCCTGGCCCCCTGCAAAAGCGAAGGGACTGACAAGGGTGTTGACCACATTGGGATTGTCGTGGTTGGTGGCATTGATGGCGCTGGCGCGGAGAGCCCACGTCTTGCCGCGGAACCGGAACCGCTTTTCCAGGCCAACGTCCAGGTCGAAATAGTGTGGGAAGCGGAATTGGCCTGGGGTGCCGATGAGTTGCTGCTGTTCATTCACGTCATCGAACGGGAAACCCGACCGGTATTCCAGCCGATAAGTCAGGAACAAGCCCCAAAGCGGAACAGGGGACCGCCCCCAGGAGATCAAGCGATTCGGGGCATCCCACAAGAGCGGGCCCGGGGCCTGGGGAACAGAATAGGGAGTTGTGAGAGAGTAATCCAGGGCTTCGTTGCTGCGGGCGCTGGAGCGGGTATAATCCCCATATATCTCGGCCTTGTTCTTAAAGACATGGCGAGCCCAAGCCTCACCGGAACGATAGCGGTCGCTCCGGTGGTCCTGAAACCGAAACCCCCCTCCCAGCCCTCCCGGGGGAGCGGGTTGGGTGTCTTCATAAGCGAATCCATCGCCTTCCACGCGGCGCAGGAGAGTAATGCCCGTGAAGGTATTGGACCCCAGCTTTTGTTCCCACTCGACACTACTTGTGTTGAAGCGCGGCTGTCGAAGGCCGCTGGAGGGCAACAAGAATTGCGTAATCGCAGGGCCCAGGACCGGCGTCGTCCCGGTTTGGTCATAAAGGGTGTCAATCCGCTCTTGATCGAGCCCCTCACCCCAAAGGGCCATGTTGATCGGCCGGTAGTAGATTCCCCAGCCTACTGAGATTTTGGTCCGATCATCGCGGAAGGGCAGGAGATTGGCTGCCAGCCGCGGGCCGAGCACTGTCTTTCCCACTAAGGTATCCCAATCCGCTCTTCCTCCGATCGCTACGACCAGAGGGCGAAGGACTCGCCAGGTATCTTGCAGGTAAAATCCCAACTGCGTATTGGTGACGCGATAATAGGGCGTCCCGCTAAATGTGGTGCGAAGCAGCAAGGTGTTGTCGGCGCGGAGCGTCTCGATCGGATTGCGCACCGCCCCTTGCGAAAAAGCCAGTCCATCGGCGTTGAAGCCCGCTTTCACCTCGTGGGTGCCGTGCCAGTGAAGGGAGGAAAGATTCAGTTGACCGATGGACTGCAGGCGGTGGCTGCGCTGTTGCAATCCCTCGAAGTAATTGCCTGAAGCCGTGAGAGGCTGGATGATGTACGGCTCGGAGCCGAGGGGCGCGAGATGGTCCGTGTTATCGTCTATGGCCGCACCCAGTTCAAACATGTTCCTGCCAAAGAAAACTTGGTCCTTGGCGGAGACAAAGGTGCGCTGGGCGTGCAGATCGGTGGTCGTGGAAAGGGGAGTAAACAGGCTGAGACCAAGATGGGAATCCGCCGTCACGTTGTACAGGAAGTTCCCTTGAAGAATGTTGGTTGGCGTCAGGTTCATCTGCACACGGAAGAGATTGTCCCCTGACCACTGCTGTTGCGTGTTGGCGTTGCGGGGCAGTCCTTGAATCAGGGAGAAGTTGTGCTGAATGCTGATGCCGTCGGAGAACCAGGCCCGGCCCTTGTGCAACGGACCCGAGAAGTTGAATCGCGGGTACCAGTTTCCAAGATGCAGACCTTGCTGGAGATTGACGGCCGGGAAGAAGTCGGTGGTTCCGAATCTCCATCGGTCGTCGCCGACATACGTGTTGAGTTCCATCACTGCACCGGCGGCGTGGGCATACTGCGCGCCATAGCGACCGCTCGCCACCTGCACTTCGCGCACGCTGTCTACATCTAACCGGCTGGTCAGTTGGCCCGTTGCCGGATCACCGATTTCGAAACCGTCCAGCAAATACTCGGCATCCCCTGATCGTCCTCCGGCCACGTGCATTGCCCCGGAGTTGTCCTGCACTACCCCCGCAATCGCTGGCAAGTAAGCTGCCAGATTATGCGTGCTGTAGGCGGGAATATCCAGAATGTCTTGGGCATCCAAAGTCTCCCGGTGCTCGGCCTGCAAGGGTTCGATTTGCTTCGTCGAGGAACGGACCTCGACACTTTCGTGTACCTCGAATTCGTGGCTGAGGGTAAAGGAGACTTCGTTGCTTCCTTCCTGCAATGGCACAGGCTGGTCAGTAAGGCGGAAATAATCAGGCTTACTGAGGCTTACAAGGTACTCGCCCGGCGTGGGAACTAGAACCTCAAAATGGCCGGTGTCGTCCGAATAGGCGTGTTGAGCGCTTCCGTCTGGAGACTTCACCACAATCTCAACGCCACTTACCGGGACTCCATTTTCGTCGATGATACTGCCCTTCACTTGAACAGCCGCTGTTGCTTTGGCCGCCGCGAGCGCCAACATTAATATCGCCAACCGTGAACTAGCGTTGCACAGAGACATTGCGAGTGCTCTTCCCTATAGGATCTCCCCGCTTCGGAGTCTGTAGCAGCATCGAGCGCCGCACCCTGACTTGGATCTGGCGAAGGACAGGATCTCGCGGATTTTCGAATTGCCCGTTTTCGATTGCCCCGCCGCGGCGGGACAATCAAAAGTTGGTCTTCGGTTCCGACCGAAGGCCGCACGCCTATCCCATCCGCTATTCTATTCGACGCGCGGCTCAGAGTGAAGTAGGGCCGGGTCCCGCAAGGCGGGACCGGCCAGGCCGTCCCGTCCCGCCATGGGGGGAGAGGAGGTGTCCCTACAGTCGAATTAGGACACTACCCACTTCCTTGACCTTTGGCCATCTAGAAGGCCGAATGATAGGATAGGCTGGTTCTTAAACCTGAATCAGCGGAGTTGGAAAACGAATGTTTGTACTCAAAAAGATCTTCTCCCGCCTTCTTTTCCCCATTCCCTTGTGCATTGAAGTTCTCCTGGCCGGTTTGTTGCTGCTTTGGTTCACGAGAAAACAGAAGACCGGGAGAATAGTGGTTACACTCGCCGGAGTGCTGCTCTTCCTTTTCAGCAGCCACTTTTTTTCCATCATGCTTCTAACACCGTTGGAGAGCAGATATCCGGCGCTTTTCACGGCGCCGGAAGCGTCTGCCCCCGTGGGATTGAGCGCGGTGAAGTTCATTGTTGTCCTTGGGGGTGGTTTTTCCCATGAGGCCGGCCGCCCCATTGCCATCCAACTCGATGAGAGTTCGATCCCGCGCCTTGTCGAAGGCGTCAGGATGACCAAAGTGTTGAACGGTTGCAAGCTCGTCCTTTCCGGGGGGCCGGGGGCCGACCGCTTCTCATCTGCTGCTCAAGCCATGGCCCAACTCGCCCAGGACCTTGGTGTTGGTCGTCAGGATATGATTCTGGAGACACAATCGCGAGACACGGATGATGAGGCGAGGCTTGTCGCGCCCATCGTAGGGCAACAGCCGTTCATCCTGGTGACTGAAGCTTCGCACATGCCTCGCGCCATGGCCCTGTTCAGAAGACATGGAACACACCCGATTGCAGATCCCGTGGACTTTCGAACCAGCCATAGCCAAGCAATAGCGCTGGACGAGGTTTTCCATGGCGCCGCAGAACTCAGCAGCTCGGAAAGAGCGGTTTACGAGTATTTGGGCCTGGCGTGGGCAAAGATCCGCGGCAAGATTTAGAACACATCAAGAGGTTCAGTACTTATCCCAGTGCAGAACGTCTGAAAGGGGCCGCTTGGGCTTTTCCGGGCTTTCCGCCGGATAGCCCATGGGAATCAGGCTGACCAACTTGTAGCCTTGGGGCGCTCCCACCAGGCGGCAGATATCCGAAGCATAGGGCTTCTTGTCCCCGGCGACCCAGCACGAGCCCAGGCCGTGCGCGCGGGCAGCCAGCAGGATATTCTCTGTGGCAGCGCTGCCGTCTTCGAGGTAATACTTCGTGTCTTCGCACAGAACGACCACGCACACCGGAGCGGCGGCAATGAACTTCCCGTAGTCGGTGGTCTGAGCAATGCTGCACAGCAACTCGCGGCCGGTCACGACGACGAATTCCCAGGGCTGTATGTTGATGGCCGTGGCTGCCAAGCGCCCGCAATCAATTACATCCTCGATGATCTCTCTGGGCACCGGTGCGTCAGTATACGCGCGGACCGAGCGCCGTGTCTTCAACACCTCAATCGCGTCCATAGCTGTTTGTCCTCCGACCAAGTGCTGGCTTCAGGCAGCGGCACGCCCCAGCGGGGAAGGGAATCAGCACCTGGGCAAGCGCCATTTTAACAGTGTGACACGACTTGCGCTCTACAAAACCGTGCTCCTCGGTATTACTTCACAGCTTCCCGGCGTTACTCTCTTGAGTCCAGGCGAGAGCACCGTGGCGGGTCAGCTTCCGGCAAGGCCGTTATACGGCCATGTGGATTGTTCCACGACCTGTAGTTCTTTCCCCATCACAGCCAAAAGCCGCGGACCTCAAGGACAGGTCCGCGCTACCTTGCTGCGCCATCACGACCTCCGCGGTACCCGGTCTGAACGGCGGAACTCCGCGCTATCTGCCGCAAGCGAGCCTCGACGGTTTCGTGCGGCCGGCCGCCCGTTCATAGATGCGGCAGCCCGCTAGGTGGGTTATGCCAAAAAGCTCGGATATGGTAATCTTTCACCCATGAGGCAAATCTATGGCGCCGATATACCGCGAAGGAAATGTTACCGCCGTCTGTCCAGACTGTAAGGCGATAACGAGTTTCGACCACAAGGGTCAAAATGCCGAACACGGCACAATTCTTGTCAATAGGAACCATTCGTTCCAGGGCAAAGGCTACAACCGCTACATCTACGTATTGATGAAATGCGGTGGCTGTGGCCGGGGCGGACTCGCCCAAATCCATGATAACGGGCGGCAACTCGAAGGAACACTTGGAGAGTTTCTCCCGGTCGGAATTGAATATATCAAGATTCCGAACGATGTTCCCCTTGGAATCCAGAATGAATTCCGTGAAGGTGAACTCTGCGCTGCATACAGTGCATACCGTTCAGCATCAGCAATGATGCGCTCTGTTCTGGAAAAGGCTCTCAAAGATAGCGGGTATACCAGCGGAAAGCTGTATAACAAGATCGAACAGGCCGCTCAAGACGGAATAATCACTGATGCCCGGCGGCAGCGGGCGCAGGATGAAATAAGAACACTTGGAAACGATATTCTTCACGACGAGTGGAAGGAAGTTAAAATTGAGGACTTTGAACTAGCTCATCATTACGCCCAACGAATTCTAGAGGACCTTTATGACGACAGGCCGCGAATAGTGGCCAAACTCACTTCTCTAAAAAGGCTTCCCCCTGTTGCGTCGGCAACTGCGACCGTTACAAGCGCGCCGACGAAACCTTAAATCGGAGCTGGTAGCGCAGGTCGCGGTCCTTTTCTAGCGCCTTGTGGATGATTTCTTCGAGCTTGGGTGGCAAATCAGGTTTCAGGCTTAGGGGTGGCGTTGGGGCTTCGTGCAGGAGGGCGCCGAATACGGCCGCCGAAGTGTTTCCGCTGAACGCTTGCCGGCCCGTCGCCCTGCCTCCTGGAGTCATACGGCAGGCAGGCCGAAGGCTATGGGCCGCAGGGCGGTGGTCCGCGCTTCGCCTCGCAGAGGTATAAAATATCTGCCGGGTGATTGTTGACCTTTGAGAGGAGGCCAGGATGTTGTGCCATGCGTATGCTGACCGGGTGGACTGCCACGACGGCAAGGTAACCAAGACAGTTGAGAGCGGATACCAAGGTAAAGACCGGATGGAGTTGCTGGCGGCTCTCCGAGAGAGCCTGCGCGAGTACTTCGAGAAGAAGGGCGTGGACCACGTCGCGATTGACTACCAGAACCTGGGGATGCAAGCGAAGAATCCAAACAGACAGGTGGGTGAGGTAACCGGGGTCATTGTCGCTGTGGCCCTCGAGTTAGGGGCCAGTGTGGAAAAGTCGTAGAAATCGGGGCGCCCCTTCTGCTCTCCCACCACTACCGCGCCTACGCCAGCAGGCCTTGGATCAGGTGTCCTATCCTGTGGACCAAATCTGCGCAGCCAGCAATAGCAGCGGCCGATTCCACGGCTTGCCATGCCGTTCCAAGGATGCTCTTATTTGGCTCCGGCTTCGCCAGTTGGGATTGAATGGTGTCGATGTCAGCGACTAGCGACATTTTGTTGGCCTCGGGCGTGTCCGAGTGCGTGATGGCATTCCGAAGTTCCACCAAGGCATGACCGAGGTCAGTGAAGCGCGCGTCGATCTGGTTCCCATCACCGAGCGTGATAATGTTCTGTCCGGTTGCTTGAATGTTTATTCCTTGAAACTTCGGCATGGTGAATTCCCCCGGCCCCTCAATTTTATCGATCCCGGCGGCTGTAATTTGGTAATAGTTGGTGACCGCCGCGAATATTGTGCCGCCTCTGGCGCGTACTTGTTTTTCAACCTTCTTCTCTTCGACCCAGCCCTGGCTCAAAAGGTAGGTTAGGTTGCTCTGTACCTCCTGCTGGGTCAAGCCGTGCTGGGCCTTCAGCTCCCTTTTGACGTCACTAATCTTGACCGCCGATCCCTTCTTTCCCCTGCTGCTCGTGGCGTTCCTATTCCTGTCGTAAAAATATTGCAACAGCAGTCGCCGAATGGCATCACTTGTCGGGATATCGCGGATGACTCTTTTAGCCACGAGGGCCAACCTCGCCTTTCGTCCAGTGGCCTCTTCAAAAGAACCACTGATCAGGTCGCGGGCTTGGTCAGTGACCGGGACGACCGCGCACCTCTTGCTCGGCCACGCTTTGTTATCTGCTGGATATTATACACCGGTGCATCGTAAGATCAAGGCGCCTCATCCCCTCGAACGTGGAAAGCAAGTAGCGCGGACCGCCGATTTTGCGGTCCGCGTCTTTTCCTTATCGCCACCGTGCCGTTTTCTATCGCGGTGTCGAAACTCCGGCGTCCTTTTCTTTCCGACCGAGTCGAATACATTCACCTAAACCCGGTGAGGGCTGGTTTGGTCAGCCGCCCAGAAGATTGGTCCCGCCCTGCGGGATCAAGTTACAACGAATACGCCGGCATGAGCGCCGGCGAATCCGTCAGCCGACGGACGGTTTGGTCGTCGACCGGGTGAGAATGCCCTCCGACCCGCGCGCACGAATTTGATCGCTCCATGAGGGGGCCGAAAAGACGCGGACCACAAGAGCGGTGGTCCGCGCTACCCGCTGCGTCGTTCCAACCTGAGCGAATGTAACAGGGCAGTACTAGTGCCGAGGGCTTGACAAACGCGCCGCGCAATGATAGCCTAGCGAAATGGACCTTGGTGGAGAGGCTGCTCGATCTTGCGCGGTTGCGGCCCTCTCCGGCCCTCGAAAGACACGGAGGCAGGAGTGATACACGTTGATCGTGACCCCCGGCTGGTCAGGGCAAGGGCAATCCCCGCCACAGAGTTTTCCCGCGGGGCCGCAGCGAATGTTCTACTGATTTTCCGAGACTTCAGCCAGAAAATGCCGCTGGCACGATTCGGTTTGGAGTGCGGCAGCTTGCTGCCGCTTTCCTTGGCCGGAAGCTTGCCTCCGGCAGCGCCTCGAGCAAGCTCGAGACGCAAGAGCGGCAGCAAGCTGCCGCACTCCAAAAAAGATGTTAAAATATACGGAACGAACCCAATAAGTCCTTTAGCATCAACAAAAGTGCCGGAAAAACGAACCCAAACGAACTCAAAACGAACTCGAAAAACGTGTTGAAGATACGCAAAAAGGCCAAAACGAACCGGAAAACTGACCTCACAGGGGAAGAATAGGAGGACGGGAACAACCAGCCGTCAGGCAACGGCGGCAAGTGCCATGAATCAAAGGAGTTTCCCCGCCCTTACAAGTCTGCGGCATACCGCACACGTTGCTAATGTTGATTTTTTGTCCTACATCGGCCATGCTACAAGTCGAGTTCACAATGACGGTTGAATTGAAACTATGAAAAAGATCCAGATTTACGACACGACCTTACGAGACGGTTCGCAAGGCGAGGACATCTCATTCTCTTTGGAAGACAAGCTTCACATTGTGAGGAAGCTGGACGAGCTGGGGGTGGACTACGTAGAAGGCGGCTGGCCCGGGTCGAACAGCAAGGACGTTGCTTTCTTCCGCCGAGCCCAGGAACTGAGGTTGAAGCATGCCAAGCTGGCGGCGTTTGGCAGCACTCGCCACCCGCGTCACAGCCTGGCCCACGACCGAAACCTTCACGCGCTTCTGGAAGCCAACACCCCGGTGGTGACCATCTTTGGGAAGACTTGGGATTTGCACGTGAAAGTGGCTTTGGGCATCTCTCTGGAGGAAAACCTCGAGCTGATTCGCGAGTCTGTCGCGTTCCTGAAATCCAAAGGGAAGGAAGTGATCTACGACTCCGAGCATTTCTTTGACGGATTCAAAGCCAACTCGATTTATGCGTTGGCTACCCTCAAGGTTGCCGAGGAGGCAGGCGCCGACACCATCGTGTTATGCGACACCAACGGCGGCACTCTGACCGCCGACATTGGCGCGCGCTTCCAGATGGCTTCGAAACATGTCAAGACGCCCCTGGGGATTCACACCCACAACGATTGCGAAATGGCGGTTGCCAACTCCATTGCCGCCGTGCAGCAGGGGGCGGTGCAGGTGCAGGGCACGATCAACGGGTATGGAGAACGCTGCGGCAATGCCAACCTTTGTTCTGTGATCCCCAATGTCGAGCTGAAGTTGGGCCTGCGCTGCATCGGTCGGGAAAGCCTCAAACGCCTCACGGAGGTGTCCCACTACGTAAGCGAGTTGGCCAACCTGCATCATCGCCAGGATCTGCCCTATGTCGGCAAAAGCGCGTTTGCCCACAAAGGTGGCATTCATGTGAGCGCGGTGGTGAAAGAGGCATCTTCCTATGAGCACGTGGATCCGGCGGTGGTGGGCAACGAACGCCGGGTCTTGGTCTCGGAACTTTCCGGAAAGAGCAACGTGATCTACAAGGCGGCGGAGCTGGGTCTGGAGATCGACAAGTCCTCTCCCGACGCCAAGCTTGTGGTGGACAAACTCAAAGAGATGGAGCACTACGGCTATCAGTTTGAAGGAGCCGAAGGGTCTTTTGAGATCCTGTTTGACAAACTCGTGCACCACGCGAAGGAGTTTTTCGAGTTGGATGGCTTCCGTGTCATCACCGAGAAGAAAGGAGCCAACCAGCCTTACTCGGAGGCGGTCATTAAGTTGCGCGTGGACGGCACGGAAGAACACACCGCCGCGGAAGGGGTTGGCCCGGTGAGCGCCTTGGACAGGGCGCTGAGGAAATCGCTCACCACTTTTTTCCCGTGCATCCGCAACATTCGCTTGACCGACTATAAGGTCCGCGTGCTGGACGCCAAAGCTGCCACGGACGCCAAGGTTCGGGTGCTGATCGAAACCACCGACGGCCACGAGACCTGGGGAACGGTGGGGGTTTCCGAAAACCTCATCGAGGCAAGCTGGCGGGCCCTTGTGGACAGCATCACTTACAAGCTGAAAAAGGAATACGGCTACAAGCGGCAGGCGAGCGAAGCCCGCCCGACTTAGTCAGGTCGCTGAAGAAGTTAAGGCTTCGTCGCCAGGATCAGAGGCGAAGGGCCGGGGACTTCGAGGGTGCGCGGGTTTACAAAGCCCGCCTCGGCCAGCCAAGTGCTGATTTCGCCAAACGAGTAGGTGTCTCCGCAATCCGTATTCACCAACATGTTCACCGCGAAGAGCAGACCAACAAGCGGTTCCGTTCGTTCGTCATTCACCAGGAACTCGGCGACGGCGATGGTGCCGCCGGAGGCCAGCGCATCGAAGGTCTTGCGTAGCAAGGCGCGGCTGCGCTCCTCGCCTTCGCTGTGAAGAATGTGGCCCAGGGTGGCGGCGGCGTGGTTGCGCCCGAAATCGGCTGCCAGCAGGTCGCCGGCGACAAACTGAAAGCGCTTCATCAGTCCGAAGCGGGCCACGGTTTTGCGGGTGACCGGGATCACCTCGGGCCAGTCTACGGCCGTGACGCGGACCAGTTGCGAGCTCTGCGCCAAGGCGATGCCCCACACCCCGGAACCCGCCGCCAGGTCGAGCACGCTGAGCGGTTGCCCGGAGCCGTCCAGGTGGAGCGCTGCGGCCAGCTTTTGCGCCGAGGCGTAACTCATGGGGAAGATGTCCTCGACGAACTTATGGAAGAAATCGCCTCCCAGCCCCTCCTGATTGACCGCCTCCGCCGGCCTGCCGGTGGCGACAATTTCGTTGAGGCGCAGCCACTTCGGAATCAGTTGCTCGCTGCAGCGGAGAATCAGGCCGCCCTGGAAACCTGGCTTCGTGCTGACCAGAAACGCGGCGCTTTCCGGAGTGAGTGCGTAACGGCCCTGCGGGTCTTTGGTGAGGAAGTTCAGTCCCACCAGCGCGTTCATGACCGCGCTCAATCCGCGGGCTGAGGCTCCGGTCGCGTCCTCGACTTCATCGGCGGTTTTCGGGCCGCCTTCCAATACGTCGAAAACGCGGTGGCGAATCGCAGCCTCCAGAATGAGCGGCGGCGCGTAGCCCCACACTAACTGCTTGATCCGCTCGGGCGTAATCTGAGATTGACTGGAAGCACTCATATTTCCCCCCACTGAGCTGAAATTTCCATATTGTTGCCCTGATTAAGCTCAGTATACATCGAACCCATTCCCTTCGGCAAGCCAGCGGCTTCCAAAGTGGTGTCCCAATTAGAATGTAGGGCCGCCTTGGGGCGGCCAGGCCGGGGCAGGCCCCGGCCCCTGGAGTTTCTACATTTTTGCTGAGATTTTCTGGCCTTGCGCGACTTGCCCTCTCCCCCTTGGGGGAGAGGGTGGACCGCCGTCCCGATGCACTTCATCGGGAGGCGGGCCGGGTGAGGGGGTGGTGGTCCGTTTGCAGTTCACACCGCGCCGCTGAAAGCATTGGGCAACGACCACGCGACATCCAGCACCCTCTCGAGAAACTTGAGGACAGCGTTGCGTTGTTTGTGGTTTCGGGACATTCACCCCCTCACCCCCCGACCCCTCTCCCCCAAGGGGGAGAGGGGAGAATGTAGAAACTCGAGAGGGCGGGGCAGGCCCCGGCCCTACGCCGCATACGGCCTCCGAGCGGACCGACGGGTGGAGAAGAGAAAAGTCTTGCAATTCATCGTGCAGAGGAGTAAGAAGAAAGCATGCTGACGGGAGGAGATATGTCTCCACCGGGCACGCATATGAAAGTCCAATGATCACACCGCTCTTGCGGTGCGTACCGCTGGCGACGTTCCGCGGACGCTGCCACGGCTGAGAAAAAAGTGAATTAACGAAGCGGGGGGCCAGAATTGGCTCCCCGACTTCATTTTGGCGTCACAACATCCTGACCCCAGCCCAGGCTCCCCACTTTCATTGCCCACAGGTGGCGCACACCGTGCTTCCTAGGAGATTCTTTGAGGTTCGGAACCGCCGTATCTGTTCATGTACAACCGAGAGCGAAGGCTAGTGCCCCGCAAATCTCCCTTAATCGCTCGGAACTGAGCACCGCCACCCGGCGCCCTAGATGGGCCTTGGACACCGTGACGACGTTGTGGAGATTGACGGCGCAGGTACCTTTCATTCCGTCCGCCTCGGTCAGCAGGACCTCGGACGGCACACCACGGATGGTGGAAGTTATAGGCGCCACGGTGACGGCTGATAAGTAGCCGATGGCGCTCTCCCTGGTAAGCACTACCACCGGTCTTTGCTTGTCGGGATAAGAGAACTGGTACAAGCGGACTTCTCCGCGCGCTATTGCTCCGGCCATGATGCCACTCGCTCCCAGGCCGCAACGTCGCCCGCGGCCTCCGGATGCTCTCGGTAGCCCCGCCGGTCGCGAGCCTCGACCTCGCGCGTGCGGAGGCGCTTCAAGTGTTCGCGAAGGGCCTCGCGTATCAGAGCAGAACGGTTTACTCGCGCCTGTTTGGCAGCTCCATTCGCGGCCCGAAGCAATTCCGAATCCAACACGACTTGGATGGTTTCCATACTGTGGAGTATACTCCACAGTTGGGTCAACAGTCAATTCGACGTTCGGCCGACTTCAGAGGCGGAATTGAGAGCCATCCAGCGGACGAGTTCTGGGCCGATGGTGAGAAGGCGATTTGGGAAAGGTTGCACTACCGTTCCGGTGCATTAGCAACTATTCGTGCCGCAACGCGACCATGGGATCCAGGCGGCTGGCGCGAAGGGCCGGAAGGTACGCCGCCGCACAGGCAACCAGCGCCAGTCCGGCCGTGGCCAGCGCCAGCGTTGATGGGTCATGCGCCGTCAGGCCGTAGAGCTGGCTCTCGACCGCCCGCATGAGCGCCAACGAAGCGGGCACGCCCGCTCCGACTCCGAGCGCGACCAGCAACAACACATCGCGCATGACCATCCAGATCACCTTTCTCGGCTCCGCCCCCAGCGCCATCCGGATGCCGATCTCGCGTCTCCTCTGTGCGACGGTGTAAGCCATCACGCCGTACAGCCCGATGGCCGCCAACACCGTGGCCAGGAAGCCGAAGACCGTAGACAAGCTGGCGATCATGCGTTCGGTGGTGAGCGAGTTGCTGATCTGCGCCTCTGTGGTCCGCGTATCATAGATGGGGAGGGTCGGATCCAGTTCCCGAACCTTCGCCCGCACGCTGGTCATCACCTGCTTTGGATCGAAGGTCGTTCGCAGGTATACCGTCATGTCGCCGAGGAAGTAACTCCCGTAGTGAGGAACAAACGCCTGCTCCGGGATTTCGTCGCGCAGATTCGTGTACTTTACATCCTTTACCACCCCGATGATTTCCATGTCGGTTCGCGTTCCCGGATCGGTCCCAAATCCGAGATGGTGACCGGGACGTAATTGACCCGGACATTTGATGTGCTAACAACATGACAATATTTCCCTCTCGACATCACGAGCAGAACACTTGACTCTGGCCCACAGTCCTGTAACAATCCTTTGCGCTGGTTGTGTTGAGCACTACCGAACCCGCAGAGACATGACAAGGCATTCTCGCCAACGCATCCCTCGTGACTCAAACCTCTACGGAGCGACCATGATTCACCGCATTTCTATTCTGCTCTCGTTGTGCCTAACGTTATTTCCCTTCTGGACCGGCTTGGGGGTCCCATCTTCTCCACAGGTGAAAGACATGATCAAAAAAGAAGCCTTTGGAAAAACACCCGACGGCAAACCCGTCGACTTGTACACTCTGAAGAACAAGCACGGCATGGAAGTCCGCGCCATGACCTATGGTGGCGCTATCGTTTCAATACGAGTCCCCGATAGGAAAGGCCACTTTGATGATGTAGTTCTTGGATTCGACAAAGCGGACGACTACACCGCCAAGGTTCCCTATTTCGGGGCCATCATCGGTCGTTACGGGAACCGGATCGCCAAGGGTAAGTTCACCCTCGACGGCAAGGAATACACGCTGCCGATAAACGACGGCCCCAACAGCTTGCATGGGGGCAACAAGGGCTTCGACAAAATCGTGTGGGAAGCGGAACCCTTTGAGAAACCGAATGAGGTGGGGGTGATCTTCAAGCACACGAGCTCGGACGGGGACGAAGGTTACCCCGGCAACCTGAAGGTGACGGTCACCTACACGTTGAACGACAAGAACGAATTGATCTTCGAGTATCACGCCACGACGGACAAGGCCACTCCGGTCAACCTCACGAACCACACTTATTTCAACCTGGCAGGAGATGGGCAGCGCGACATCCTCGGCCACGAGCTCATGCTGAACGCCGACACCTTCACCCCGGTGAACAAGACGCTCATCCCCACGGGCAAAATCGTCAGCGTGAAAGGGACGCCCCTCGATTTCACCAAGCTTGCGGTGATCGGAGCCCGGATCGACCAGAAAGATGAGCAACTGATTGTCGGGCACGGTTACGATCACAACTTCGTGCTGAACCGAAAAGACAAAGGTTTGACACTCGCAGCGCGGGTCCATGAGCCGACGACCGGTCGCCTCATGGAGGTCTACACGACAGAGCCGGGCGTGCAATTCTATTCCGGCAATTTCCTGGACGGCACCCTCACCGGCACGCAGGGCCATGTCTACAAGTTTCGCTACGGCTTCTGCCTGGAGACCCAGCATTATCCGGATTCGCCCAACGAGCCGAGTTTCCCGTCAACGATTCTGAGACCGGGCCAGACCTACTACTCCACGACGCTTTATAAGTTTTCCACCCGCTAAGCTTCGGGAGAAGAAGGTCTCGAATCAAGCACAGCACAGGGCGGTGGCCGGGCTCTCGTCCCGGCCCTCCCTCATCAACACATAGCCCCCGGAACGAGCGAACTTATCGAGCGCAAGGACGCTTTCGCCGTTGTAGGGGTGAATCTTTTCCTCGTCGTCGAGCCAGTCCGCCATTTCCTGCACGTACGAACCCATGTCGTGTTCGTAGTCCATGCTGCCGGGGCCGGACATGACGCCGTTGCGCGTGACGGTGCGCAAGCCGCTCGAAATCTGCGTCATCCAATTCGCGCCGCCGCTTGAGCGGGCGCACCGTGACCAAAAAAAAGCGATCGGAAAGAAACGGGCGATCCCGCAACGCGGGACGACACGCCGCTGGAATACGGCACCGTCGGCAGGATAACCAGTCAAGCCGCAGATCACAAAAGCGGAGGTCAGCGCTACCAACTGCCCGCTCTTCCTGACGGTCGATGTATTCGGCCAGCGCGTCACTTGGCTTGTCGGTCACTCGGGTCCCCGCCGAGGATGGTCCCCATACCCGTTGACTGCTCAACGGAATGGGCGGAGAATCCACGGAGGATCGCCTGGGAACGCAGCAGTTCAGTCCCACAGTTATCCTGCTGACCAACGCTGCTCTGACGCCCGGCGCCGCGAGCAAGTTCTAGGAGGGCATGATGCGGACATTCGGATTCATACTCCTGTTCACAACTCTGGCTTCGGCTCGCACGGAGTTCTGGGCCCCCGTAGTCCCGCCGCGGGCCCATTACTCCATCGATGTGAAATTCATCGCTGACCCTTCGCGCCTCGAAGGTACGGAGACGATTGGATTTCGCAATGACACGCGGAGGCCCATCGGTCGTATCGCACTGCGATGGTACGGGGATGTCTTGCGTGTGAAGGCCAACGGCGTTCCCGCCGAGCCCTCGCCGGGAAAATACAGCGTGGCGCTATTCGACCTGCCGCAAGATGTCAGGCCCGGCGGCGAGGTCGAACTCTCCATCGCTTTTGCCGCCCCTTGGAAGCTCGATCCGCACAACGGAAGCGCCATCACTTCTTTCCTGAGTCCGCACCTTTGGTGGGGCTTCGGGACGCTTGACGACTACGAGGTCCATCTCCAGGTCCCCGACGGCTACGCCGTGGCCACAAGCGGCCGGTACGACCCCCGGGCGGGTGCGTACCGGGCTGATGGCGTTCGCGCGTTCGGCCTGTTTATCGGGAAAGGATACGAAAGGGCCGAAGCCGATGCCGGTGACGTGCACGTTCGCGCCGTCTTCACTGCGGCAGGGCGCCCCTGTGCTGAGTTGCTGCTGAAAACGGCGGTCGATGTGATTGATTTCTACCGCCAACAGTTCGGTTTTTATCCGCAGCGCTCACTCTCGATCGTCCCGGGCATGGATTACCCGGCGGGAGGGTATCCCCCCGCAACAGGCCTGATCGTCATTCACGGACAAGAGCGCCTCACCGAGCGCCCGGAGCCCTTCTGGCGCTGGATCACGGCCCATGAGATCGGCCACATGTACTGGTCCAACTATGTCCTGGCACAGGGTCCCGATTCGCTTTCGTGGCTACTGGTCGGGTTGGGTATTCACGCGGATCGCGAGTATAGGCGGGCTCGCGACATCAAAGGCGGCGTCGGCGCGTTGGAGCAGGGTTACGTGAGCGGTGTGAAGCAGGGACTGGACACGACCATGGACCTGACCGAAGAGCAGGAGGCCGCCATTCAGTGGGACTTCAACAATATCGTGGAGCACGGCAAGAGCGCGGCATTCCTCAATGCCCTGGAGTCCGTCATCGGCACGGAAACCTTCCCCAAGGTTTATCGCCGATGTCTGAAAGACTACGCCGGGAAGCAACTCGGCTGGCGGGAATTCCAGCGGGTCTCGGAAATCGAAAGCGGACAGGATCTCGGCTGGTTCTTCGAACAGTGGGTGCGCTCGTCCGCCAATGCAGCATACCGCGTGGCCGGGCAGGGGTGCTCGCCGGCGGGCAATGAGTTCGACTGCGCCGTGCGCGTAGAGCGATTGGGCGCAATGCGAATGCCCGTGACCGTCGCTGCCCGATTTGAGGACGGCTCAGAGCAACGCGTCCAAACAGATCGCTTGGCCGACTTGGAGGAGCTAAAGTTCCCGGCCAAATCTCCGCTAAAGGAAGCAGTGATCGAGCCGGATGGTACGGTGGCTTTGGCCGAAGCTCCTCCTCCGGCCCAACGGGAATTGATGGCGAAAGTTAGCCAAATGCCCTGGACGGGCGTGGGAGAAGCAGCCCTGGAAGCCTATCGACAGGCGCGCGAGATGAAGATCCAGGATGCGCAGTTCTGGGCGAAGTTGGGATTGTTGCTCTACGACGGTCGATATTATCCGGAAGCCCTCGAGATGATGACGCGGGCGGCAGAAGGCGATTCCGATTGGCGCTTCGTTGCCCTCGTGTGGCAGGGGCATCTGCTGGATCTGCTGGGGCGTCGAGCCGAAGCGGTGGCGCGTTACCAGGAAGCGCTCAAGGTGCCGGGCGAGCAGGGTATGCAGCACAGCCAGTACAACCTTGTCATCAATAAACAGTGGGTCGAGGAGCGACTGAAAACGCCATTCGAAAGAAAATGACTGGGCCTCGCGACGATTCGCGAATTCGCCGTATGCGAGCGCCGACGGGCGGAGCAAGCGTAGCGCAGGCCTCCGTGTTTGAGGTCTGCGGCCTTTCCTGAAGAAGAACCGCTTTTATCCGCAGCAGTTCCCTCAGGCTCTCCTCTGTCCCCGCCGCATTGCGCGCGCAGTTGGCCCCCAAGAGTGTAAGTTGTCTCTGGACAGTTGACAAAACTACTGGTATCCCGTAGGATCATGAAATTGGAATTTGAATGGCACGACGCCAAGGCCGAGGCCAACTTGCAAACCCACGGCGTGAGCTTCGAGTTGGCGAAGACGGTCTTCAAAGACCCGTTTGCGATCGAGCGTCTCGATGACCGTGAAGACTACGGTGAGGAACGCTTTGTAATTATCGGCATGGCAGAAGGCCACGTCCTGCTGTTCGTAGCCTATACGGAACGCGAGGACCGCATTCGTATCATTTCAGCCCGCAGGGTAACGCAATATGAGCAAGACGACTACTACCGACAAGACGCCTAGACCGATGACTCCGGAAGCCATCGAGAAGGCCGCGCGCGCCGATCGTGACGCGCAGCCACTAAGCGAAGCCGACCTCAAGCGGATGAAGCGGACGCCACAGGCGAAAATCATCCGCCGTGCCTTGGAACTGACCCAAGAGGAATTTGCCGCCCGTTATCACATCCCGCTGGGCACGCTGCGGGATTGGGAGCAGGGCCGCGCAGAACCAGACCAGCCTACGCGGGCCTATCTGACGCTGATCGCGCGCGATCCTGACCATGCTAATCGGATCTTGAATTCGAGGCCGCACTAAAAGGCCTTCAAATTTTTCGTTAAGCGCCGTCTGGCCGCCTCCTCCAACTCCCACTCATGCTCCATTCCCGGAAGCCAGACCCGGTAAGCAAGGCGGCCACAACCCGAAGCCGTGAACGTATCGAAAGGGCTATCTTGGGCGCCTACCGGAGAGACTTGCCGGCGCCTTCTTGGCGGGCGCTCAAGCGTGTGCCGGCATCTTCGTCGGCATAGGCAGCTACGATCTCCCCAAAGTAGACGCGGTGAAAATCTCCGCTGGGATAGAATTCCTCGCGCACCGCCTGCGCCAGCGCCTCGGGCGCCAGATCATTACGATGCAGCGTCCGGCACTCGTAGTGAACGACACACTCCTTGATAATGGGTGAGCGCACCTCTCGGCTTGGAATCGGCGTCAATTGCGCCTCGTGAAACTTGTCGTGATCTCTCCCGGAAACCGTCCCGCAATGGCTCAGGGCTGCTGATAGTTCCCTCGGGGGCACATTGACGGTGAAATCACTGACTTGCTCGAGTCGGCCGTAGGTGTGGCGCGAGGGCCTCACGAGCACGATGAAGACAGGGCGCGACCAAATGCAGCCCATCGTTCCCCAGCCAATAGTCATGACGTTTGCTTTTCCGTCCGCGCCCACGCTGGCCAGCAACAAGCCGTCCTCTCGCATGCGCTGGATCGTCTGGGCAAAGTAATCCGTGAACCGTACCTGTACCTTGGTCATTCTCGTTTCACCTCTGTTCAAACAGATTTGAAGTTCTCAATTCAAGCCGCAGTTCCTCTCCTCGCGAAAGCCAAGCGACCACCAGATAGCCTCTCCGAGGATAACAGTTCCTGGCATTATTACGGCGGACTTTTGACAAGGCATAATTAGCTAGATAAACTTGGCCTATGACAATTCCCACTGAACCCATTGGTAGCATTCCCAGACCAAGTCACCTGATCGAAGCGATCAGGGATTTTCAGGAGGGTCGCGCCACGCGAGAGAGGCTCGACTCGCTCTATGCGGAGGCGCTCCGCGATACGATCCAGAGGTTCGAGGCCACCGGGTCGCCGGTGATCACCGACGGGGAGCAGACCAAGCCGAGCTTTGCTACCTATCCCATTCATGGCCTCACGAACCTGGCGCCGGACGGTATCTCAATTCCTTTTGCCGATGGCCATGTGCGCCAACTGCCCCGGTTGGTCTCAGGCCCTTTCCATTACAAGACTCATGCCGCCTCCTATCTGGAGGTGGCGAAACGATACACTCGGACCCCTCTGAAACAGGCGGTCATTTCCGCCTCAGCTCTAAGTCTTTTGTACCCCCAAGAAGGAATTGAGGGGTATTCCAGAGAGGAGTTTCTGGATGACCTTGTTCATGAAGCCGAGGGCGATATCCGTGCCTGCTTGGAGCAAGGCGCCCACAAAGTGCAGATCGACTTTACCGAGGGCCGCCTGTCTGTAAAGATCGATCCTTCCTGCCGGCTCTTACGGCAGTTCATCAGCCTCAACAATCGGGTACTGAGTCGCTTCTCCCCAGAGGAGAGGCGGCGTATCGGGGTGCATACTTGCCCGGGTGGCGACCAGGATTCCACTCACAGCGCGGACGTTGATTATGCCGGTTTATTGCCCGATCTATTCACGCTAGACGCTGGGAACTTCTACATCCAGTTAGCGAGCGAGAAAGATCGTCGCCGGGTTCTGAGGCTGATCAGGGAGTACGCGCGACCGGATCAGAAGATCTTCGTCGGCGTCATCGATCCCATCAATCCCCGGATCGAATCGCCGGAGGAGGTGCGGGATCGAGTTTTGGAAGCTGCTGAGTTCGTGCCTGTAGAGCAACTTGGGACCACGGATGACTGCGGGTTCGCTCCCTTCGGCGACGACACATCGACGGCGCGCGAGACAGCGTTTGAAAAGATCCGTGCTCGAGTGACCGGCACCGAATTGGCAGCGAAGAAACTCGGACTGTAACGCCAAAGCCTTTTACGCTGAGCGCGTGTGGAATCGGGCGTATAATCCGGCTTCATGTCCCGCTTGCGCCGCGCGCGCTCGTGATGGTTCTGTTGGGCGCGGGAATGAGGATCGGCGTCGCCGTACGATCCTGGAGACTTTCAGATTACTTATGTTGCTGGCGAAGAGCCGGGTTCTCCACCAGCAAGCCTCTGCGGGTGCGGAAGATGCGAGGAAGTGCTCCGAACTAGAGTCGGTACAGGTCGATCAGGCTGGCAAAGTTATGGCAGATGGAATTCTCGTCTCCGCTCCAATATTGTTGATTTCAAACCCGGTCGAAATCGTGGCGAACGACATTATTCGCAGGCGTTGATTCCGCTAACGCCTTTGAAGCAGGTTCCTTCGCAGGCATCAATTCCCCTGCCGCACGCTGCAAGCGGCGCGTACAGTTCTCCCATTCGCCCTCGGCGCACTGCGGTTTGCGGCAGTCGAACTCACAGAGGGCATCATCCTCAGGAACCTCGCGGAGAAGCTGTCCCTGGACTCAATCCCAGATGTTCCGAAGAAGGTTCATGGAGCCACCCTGACTGCTTTCAGCTTCACCCGCACTCTAAGAAACCTTTCCTGGTCCGCCATGCTACAGCACTGTTCTGATGCTGAAGACGAACGCCCGATCTGCTTGCTCCTTAATGATGTTGGCGATGGTGCCCCGCGCGACCTCATGGCCCAGTTTGGCCAGCGCTCCCTGTATTCTCCGGCAGCCCCCATCGCGGTTCTCGGCGGCCACCCCGTCGCGCATGAAGGTCATCCGCCTTCCGCCAGACGCTGCTTTGCCAGTTTCCTTGAGGAGCCCTGAGAACGTGCGAGTCTTATGGAAAAATCAACCACCTACCGCTGAGACGAGAAGTGGTTTTGTTGTTTCGTCCTGCTCTTTTGATGTCCCACCACAAATATAGCACAGCCAGGGACATGTTTTCACGTGACAATATTTCTGTGGGGCTGCCCGGTGGTCACAATCCCGCTGGTAGCTCGCAGTGACCGTTCGTTTGTCGAGGCGGCCCAAAACCTTCGATCTCAAGGCTCCCTCTGGAAACCAGACCCCCGACCGTGCTTGCAGACTGGTCGTTAGGCATATCGTCAGAAATCCATTTATCACCTTGGCCACCGTGACCTGAGAATGACCGCCCGGTACGCCCACCTTACCGACACCCAGGTGCAGGGTGCGGTCGCGGCTCTGGACGCGATTTTCGACGCCACGCGCTACCCCAGCGCTACCAAGGTAATTTGCGAGGGTGAGGAAATCGCTGTAAATGCTTGAAAAGGTTTGGCGTCCCCGGCGGGATTTGAACCCGCGTTACCGCCGTGAAAGGGCGAAGTTCAGTCGGATCTCGTTGTAAATACAAGGCAGCGGTCGCTCTGCAATGCCCTGTAAGGAACCGGTGAGCATGCTACGGAACATGCTTACCTTGTACCGTCCTTGTACCGCGACTCTTTCATCTCTAATGCCCGAAGAACGGGACACCTGACGAGCGTGGCAAGGCGTGACCGGTAGCCTGATTATCTCGGTTCCTCGCTCCCCTCCAGAGCCGGCTTGAAGCGTTCTCGAGCCGCTCGAAGGGCTTCGTGCAGTCTGCGTTCCAAGACCTCTCGAGGCGGCAGTTCCGTCAAATACTCCGCGACTCGAATGCCGCTTCTCTCAAGCTCCAGCAGTTCAACGTGCTCGTTGGACTTGCCGGCACAGAGGATCAGCCCCAAAGGCATTTCCTCTCCAGGCTGACGCTCGTGCTTTTCGAGCCAGCGGAGGTAGAGTTCCATCTGTCCTTTGTCAGCGGCTCGAAACCGGCCAATTTTGAGATCCACTGCCAGTAGACGGCGCAAGCGGCGATGAAAGAAAAGCAAATCGAGGTAGTAGTCCTCCTTGTCGACGGTGATTCGCTTTTGGCGCGCGACGAAACTGAAATCCGAGCCCAGTTCCAGTAGGAAGTGCTCCAGGTCGCGCAGTATGGCGGTCTCGAAGTCCCTCTCGCTGTAAGCGTCTGTCAATCCGAGAAAGTCCAGAAGATAGGGATCGCGGAAGACCAAATCCGGGCTCACGCGATCCTCGTCGCGCAGGGCATCGAGCTCCTTGCGGGCCAACTGGGCGGGTTTTCTGCTGATCGCGGTTCTCTCGTAGAGCATTCCCTGGATTTTTTCCTGGAGCGTCCGGGTACTCCAATGCTCAATCCGGCACATGTGGGTGTAGAACTCACGCTGGAGAGGGTCGTCGAGGTAAATGATTTGCCGTAGGTGAGTCCAAGACAATTGTTCACTCAGTGCGTGGACAATTCGGACGTCTGGAAAGGTCTCAGCAAATCGGATCATGTAAAACAGATTGGTGCGGCCGAAACCGGGACCGTAATCTTCGCTCAATTGTCCACTCAATGCGTGGACAATCTGCTCACCGTAAGCGGCTCGCTCGTACGCGAGAATGTCCTTGCGGATCCTCTCGCCGATCGACCAGTAGAGCCTGACCATCTCGGAGTTCACGGCCGCAGCCGCACGGGCACGCGCGCCCTCGATAAGCTGCTTGATATCTCTCAATAGAGCGGGCGAGAAAAGCTGTGTAGCACTGGATGGTGTGGCGCCGGTCGCCTGAGCAATGCCGGTCTCGCATTTTCCCGGCTTTTTCAGTCTCTTTGCCGTCATAAGCAGTGATTCCAGACCCGAACGTTGAGATTGCAAGTCCCAGCCGATCACAAGGCAAGCTAACCCTAGCGTCCAACCAGCAAATGCCTCTCGTCGAGCGGCTGGAGACGATTCTGTCTCGTGCTTCTCACAAATATCAAGCGTTTTGTGGATCGTAAGCAAGACCAGCGGGAAGAGAGAGTGCGTAGGGCGACTCGGACGCTACAAGCCATCGTCATTGGACCTTGATCTTGCCCCGGGCTAGGCTCCGAAGAGTGCCCTCGATGTCCCTCAGGGTCTCAAGCATTACCTCCGCCTCAGCAGCGCGACCGTCAAGTTCTTCCGCGTAATCGGGGTCGGAAGGATACAGGAACTCGATGTAATCCAGTTCGTCCAGGTCCAGGATGAATTGATGGATTTCCTTGAGGCTCACCTGCGGCCCGCCTTCGAGAAGGGCAATGATTTCAGCCTTCGTGTTCGTTTCGCTTTGCATACTTACTCTCCCTCGGATGCGACCTGAGCGTAATCGGCTGCTTCGCCTAACCGTGCGGTTATGGCCCGGAGCCAGATCCGTGGGTTAGGTCCGTGAACGACACGCCCCAGGAATCCCAGCCGTTCCGCCACATTAGCCCGATTCTGCCGGATAGCCTCTTTTGTGGTGGCGACGTAAGCAGCGAGGAAGGCTTCGATGCTCACCGGCTTGGAAAACAGGTACGTCGCGTGACCCAGTTGCGGTGTCTCGACGGCGATCGCTGTCGGGAGGTCAAAGATATACTCCTCACGGAAAAGGTAGAGGCGCCGCGCCCGCCAGCAGAGCTGGCGGTAGTAAAACGGGTCGTAATCGGGCTGCCACGAGATTTGAGCGACATCGAAGTCGCCAGGAATACCGAGGTCCCAACAGAGGCGGCGCACTTGCTCTCTTTCCAAAGGCTCACGCTCGATGCGAGCGCGGATCTGGCGCAAGGCATCCGAGAACTCGCCAAACCGATGGTAGCTCCTGCGGGCTGCTTCAATTTGCTCGGCGATGTTGGCAGGAACCTTCACGTGGATGCGGCTCGGCAAGGCGGTTTCCCACTCGACCAGGTTCCACTGACCGTTCCGGTGACGGTACTTGCCCGTCTGGACGAACGTTCCCTGTAACTCGACCTTGGCCCCCAAAAGGTGTCTCCACTGGTTCCAGGTTGCGTCCCACGTGATCGGCATGACTGACTGATCGAGTGTGACCTCAAGTTTCCGCCGGACATCGCGGTAGATGGCACGGCCATCGTAAAAGTCAAAATTCCGCAACGGTGCACGGAACCGGCGCTCCCGGTGCTCGGGCTGGAAAGACAGGATTTGGGTCGTGAAGAACGTCTGACCATCACGCGAGCGGTCTCCGACGACCAGAATCGAACCGAAACCCCCATACGGAAAGAGTGCCGGCGCCGACGGGTCCTTCAGTAGCGAGTCGCAGCAAGCCCTTAGTTCAGGTTGCGCCAGGACGTTGAAGGCGCGCTCCAACGTAGCACCGTCACGGTTGGAAGCGCCAGCAGCGCGGAGCTCCAGTTGCCTGAGCCTGAAGGCTACTCGCAACTCAGCGAGCGAGGCGCTGGGAGTGATCCGCAGAGCGTCATACAGGCTCGTCTGGCGTTCCCAGGGCTGTCGCCGTGTGGGGACGTAGAAGTAATCGCGCACCGCCTCGCAAGGCAGATGGATGGAGGAAATGCCCAGACGGCTCGTTGGAACCCCGGCTCGCACGTAAAGTCGCTCTCGTTTATCGGCTTTGGGCTGCGCGGCATAACTGATAGGAGCCTGGTAGAGATCACAATTCCGCCTGAAGAGCGAGGTCTTGTGGATGTAGATTTCGGTTCCTGTCCCGGAAGAGTCGTTGGCGAGAGGGAAGTTGATTTCGTCGCCGGGGCGAATAAGGGCGCCCAGGAAGTTGGAGAGGAGGATGCCGCCACCGCCATTGAAGTGGCAGACCGTCTTTTCGTCTTCCCGCTTAACCTCCGAGACCACGCGACTGAGGATCACTTTGGCGACAGCACTCGCCGGTTGTGTGCCTGTTTCCATATGGAGTGCAGGATAGCCAGCCGGATTGTTTCCGTCAAATGAGCTCTGAGTAGTCCTATGTGAGTCTTCTACAGGTAGACATGGAATCAATAAATTGGACGTCTTGGGATCTGCTTTTGACTTTCGGAACGTGGTGGACGACCAGGAGTTGAAAGAGCAGGTCGATAAGGCGCGAGCCCTACTTGAGGGAGTGAGCACCGATGCTTTGCGGAACATGCCACTGGTTCGTGCCTGGGTGCGGGAGGGCATGGCCGAGGTCGCCGCTCAGATGGATGTGCTGGCCGGGGATCGCGTGAGCCGAAAGTTCCGCTTCGACGAGGCATAAGGGGTAATCAGAGCCTTGCACACCCCGTTCTACTCATCTACCACGAAAGGAGGCTCGTCATACCTATATGTTGAATAAGGTGATGCTGATTGGATACGTTGGCGCCGACAGCGAGATGAAGTTCACCCCTGGCGGCATACCGGTAGCAAACTTTTCTCTGGCCGTGAAGGAGGTTTACAAGAACGGCGATGGAGAGAAAAAGAGCAACACGCTCTGGATTCGTTGTGTTGCTTGGCGCCGCTGGGCGGAGGTCGTGGGCGAATTTGTGACCCGCGGGGAATTCCTGTTCGTTGAAGGAAGGCTCCGGTTGCGCAGTTACGAGGATCGCGAAGGCCAGAAGCGCAACGTGACCGAAGTAGTTGTCACCACGCTCCGGTTCCTCGGGCCGCCCAAGAACGGGAACGACGCCAAGGTGGCTGAATTCTCGAAGGCTGTGGAGCCGGTCGACGAGGGCGATAACCCCTTCAACGAACGAGGAAGCGAGACGACGGATCAAATTCCTTTCTGACAGGCCGCCCCCGACAGCGCCCACATTTTGCTTCTTGCAGGGTGTGTCGATCCGCCGTGCGGACCGACTGGGATGAGCCGACAACTCCCACAAGCCCCTTCGGGAAATCGCAGACCCTCAAGGAAAGGGGTCCGCACGAGCCAGCCTAATTCCGCCCCCCTTGCTTTTTAACCAATTAGACGATGGATTCTTCTTCATCATTCGCTCATAATTAGGTTGCCCCCACAGGTTCTAGCAGCCAGACCTTTCTTTTCGCCACTTCGGCGGAGGGTGGGTTAAGTTGCCCTTCCCGTTACACGTCGCACATATGCCGCTGCCGCCACAAATCCTACATCTCTGGTAGTCTCTTCTCAGAACACCGTCCATGACACCATCGCGAAGTTGCTGTCCGGTCCCATGACATGCGAAGCATTTTCCGTTTCCCGTCCCGAACATCCCGTGTTTCTCACAGTCCAGGCATTCCACAGGTGTCATTATAAGTTCCTCGCCACCAAATGCGCGCAGGTGCCTAAGATTCTGCCTTTCAGACGGTTTTGTCAATTCCGTATCATCCGTATAATCCTTCTTCTCCGCACGTCGGGACCTTTGGGGGAGCGCAGTGCCAATGGGCCGAGACACCCCCTCGTCATGGAAATGCAACCTCTGTGTCCCCCGAAGTCCCCTTCGAGGACCAGAACGCTGTTCGAGGAAATTGGCCCGCCGAATTTCTCCAATTCGCCGCATAGTCGCTAGCCTTAATCGGAAACGTGACCTGTTGCCCGCGTTCGGCGGAGCGACGCCGAAGGGTGCGCACCGGTCCCCGGTTCTGGACACGGAAACAGCATTCCCGGCGGGATATGCCTCAACGCATTGACAAATTCCGAGAACCCAACAGAGATCCTTGCCCGATAATCCTTGCTAACTCGTGATAGACCCTTCTTAGGCGCTGTCCACTGGAAAATCTTCAGGTGCCTGTCCCCAATCTAGTTAACCCATCTTCCCAACAAACAACTTAGTCGGCGTGGGCGAGAGAAAGAACGCGCACGCGCCACGATAAGGAGGTCCTATGTTCGTCGAACTCATGCCCCTTCTTGCCGGCCGCACTGTGCTCATCACGGTGGCCAAGGTGGATCACAAGACGCTTCGCGTCAACGTCATTCCCACCCAGGCCAAGGCCGACGAGAACACGGCGCTAACCACCCCACTCACCTATACCGGCCCGCCCGAGGAACTCGATAGTGAATTCGGCAAGCAGCTGGCCGGCTATGTCCAAGTCCACCAGCAAACCGCCAGCACCTTGGCCGAGGCCAAGGCCACCATGGAGGCTGCCGCCAAGGCAGCACAGGAGGAAGCGAAGCGGAAAGCCGAGGAGCGCAAGAAGGCATCTCAGAAGCCACCTGACAAGGGAACCGCTGCAATGGCGTCTGAGCCTGCCTCAGCGTCTTCCACCGCATCCCCAACTCCTGCTGAGTCCGCGTCCTCTTCGGCATCGAGCGGGACGCTCGGGCTGTTCCCACCTACAACACCCGAACCCGCTCCCACTCAATCGAAAGGAGGTCTCGCACTCTGATGGAGAGCCACGTACTTTCTCGTATCTTTGAATTTAACGGTGTGAGGCTTCCGGACCCGGATCCAAAGCTTTCTCCGGAGGAAGTTCGCAACCTGTATGCGCATCAGTATCCAGACATCGCCACGGCGTCGATCACCGGGCCGGAGGCTGTCGGAGACAAGCTGCGCTATCAGTTCACGCGAGCCATCGGCTCGAAGGGGTAACCCGATGAGCCGAAATCCCAAAAGCAAGGAGGTGACGAAGCGTGCGGTCCTGGCGGAACTTGAAAGACTTCGCCAGGGCCGCCACGCCCGTTACCAGACACTCCTCGGGAGGTATGCGAGATGCCGGGAACTGCAACAAGCCGCCGCTCTCTGCGCTGCCGCAGTCGAGGCCAGCGCCCGCACTTACAACCGCACACCACTCGACGCCCCTCCCGGCTGGCTGCCTCCGGTCAGTTGATGGCTCAGGGAAGGGGTCTGCTAATACCACGACTCGATGCTGTCCCGCTAGTTCACCGGTTGGTAGCCGACGACCGCTTGGCTGTAATGCTGTCCAAGGCCCTCGTCGAGCTGGACATTGCCGTCCCTGGAGATTGGGAGAGGGCAGAACACGACCCAACATCTTTCATCAGGCTTACGCTTGAGCGGTCGATCAAGGCTCATGGCGGCTCAGCCATCCGTCACCGATTCCTGCTTTCCGCTGTGGTCAGCAACACCCCCTGTGATTGGGCAGAGCGTGATGAAACCAGGCCCAACCAATTGTTCCTCATTGTCGAGCCTTCCGAGGCAACCTGTGGCTGTGCGGCCTTTGGGCCAACGCTTCAGTTGCTGGAGAGCGTCCACCCGCAACTGCCGGCGACGTTCTTCCACTTATTTGTCGGAGCCCTCAATGGCTGGCTTAGGGTCTACGATTTCAGGGATGCTGAAGAACGGGCTGAGACTCTGCGGGAATGGATCGCCCAGGAACCCGACGCTGACCAGTATGAAATCCCGGATGTCGAGGGGTCAATTCCACCTTGCATGCGACGGCCGGCACTGGATGAGTGTGAGCTTGCTCACCTCAAAAACAAGATCGACGATCCCCTCGCAATGAAGCTGGTGGAGGCCGCACTCGCCCTCGATCACCTCTCCGCCCAGGCGAAGCGACCCGAGCTTCATGACGATATCGGCCAACAGCTTTCGGACTGCAATCCGGCCCTACCCTGTCTGCTGGCCGTGTTTGGCGAGGCCGACGCAATCGCCGCCTGCTTTAATGAAGAGGCCGAGGGAATGATGGAAGTGACACCGGAGCCCAATCTCATCATCCCATTCGATGCAACGAATACGGAGAGCGTTCAGCGAACATTCGACACGTTCGGGGTGGCCTGCCAGACGGTTGCCGCGGCAAGCAGCGTGATCGACCTAATGCCAGGCAACGACCAATGGATCATTTCAAGGTGAGAGCTATGCAAGCCTGCGTCAACATCGGAGCCAACCACGAATTCAGGCTCAGCGAAGCAGTCCTTGTTTATCGGAGTGGAGGGAATGGCGCCTTCGCGAGCCTGCACCAAGTCAAGCAAGCTGAGAATGGAGTCCCTTATCTCACCCCCGGTGAAGCCGTAACCACGGCCTTCCTGCGTACTCTTGCCCAAGGGCTCGGAGCACAGGTCAAGCCAGAAATCCTTCCTGATAACGTCCTGGTGCGCACACCTGACATGCTGGTGTGGTGGACACGGCCTCAACGGCGGGTCATGTTCTTCGGAGGGACGGATGAAGAAGCACGGAAGCTTAACGGTCTCGTCTTCCCACATCCGGCGCTGATTTTCAAAGTTGCAGGGAAGGACCTCTTTGTGCGGGCGATGGCGACGAATTCACGGCCGGGCCCAGATACGCGCCTCAAGACCGCTCCCTATTGGAACACGGACGCCCGAGTCTGTGCCGGCACTATGCGCGTGCCCGACACTTCTGACGTTGCGTCAATACCACAGTGGGAAGACGCATTCTTTCAATCCGAATTCACACACGCGGCAGGCGCGGTGCGGCTTACCAGTCACCCTGGAGGCTTCATCGGGTTGTGGAGAAGTCTCGCTGGCAAGAAGCAGTTCCCAGTTCAGTACCTGACCGATGCCGGCGAGACGCTACAAGAATTCGTCGCTCGCGGAAACGAACGTTGAGGAGCTGGTCATGGAAATTCACCGCATCCACCCGGAGTTGCTCCAACGGCAGGTGCGCGTGCTGGTGGTAGGCTGCGGGGGAACAGGCAGCGCCGTTGCTGCCGGCCTGCCGTATCTGCATCAGTCGCTTGTGGCCCACGGTCATCCCGCAGGACTGCATGTCACGGTTGTGGACGGCGATTCGATTTCTCCCACCAATTGCGTTCGCCAGCCCTTTGCTCGGTCGGAGATCGGCCTCAATAAGGCAGTCGTTCTGGTCAACCGGATCAACCTATTTTGGCGACTGAAGTGGGAAGCAGTCCCTGTTCACCTGAGACCGGGAACCTTTATCTCACGCAGCTACTCTGGCGATGACCTTCGTGCTCACATCGTTGTAGGGTGCGTGGATACGCGGGCAGCACGGGCTGCGATTCGCGATGCGGTTGGGAATTGGAGCACGGTTTCGTACTGGCTCGATCTGGGCAACAACGCAGACAGCGGACAGTTCATCCTGGGCGAACCGCTCAATGAGCGAAATCGCAGGGCAAAGCTTCGCCTGAGGTCTGCGGCGGAGCTATTCCCAGAGATCGTGGACCCGAATCTCGACAATGACGGAGAACCAAGCTGTAGCGCCGCGGCTGCCCTGGAAAGACAGGAGCCTTTTATCAACTCAACCCTCGCCCAACACGGCTTGGCCTTGCTCGCGCGGTTGTTCCGATACGGGACGCTTTGTTACCACGGCGGTTTCATCAACCTCTCGACGGGCATAGGCAGTCGTCTGCCGATAGATGCCTCTTTGTGGAAGCGACTCCGCAGAAGTTGTAAGAGTGAAAAGGGCAAAACATAAGACTCTGCCGGGAAGTCGTGTCCAGTCCTATCGACTGCAATTCCTGACACACCTTTATTTGCACACCCGCAATGCAACGCAGGAGGATTCTTCTATGGCCGAAACCGGCCAATTCAAGGGTATTCGTGGATTTCTCTGGCTGGCTGTCGGCTTTTTGCTCCTAGCGGCTGCCATAGGAAGCGCAATCTATATCTTTGCTCACCTTCTCCACTACTTATGAGCCGCACAGTTCGGACGAAACT
>JBEKHR010000036.1:0-58002 GCA_050012175.1 Terriglobia bacterium
GTGGACCCTGCCACAGACGCGTCGTGAGATCCAACGCCTGTTGTTTACCTGGACCGGAGAGTGCGCGTATTGTGGCAGCGTAATTCGCAAACGAAACCGCCCACCTTAACTTAACGTAGTAGTACTAACCACTAGCCACTGCCCGTCAAAGTTCGACCACGCGTGCAACCCGAATGGCCGGGATGGAGCGGATCTCGGCGAGCACTTCATCGGGGACGTGATCATCAACCTGAACTAACCCCACCGCTTCGCCGCCCTGAAGTTCCCGCCCGAGAGCGAAATTGGCGATGTTGATTTTGTGGTCGCCTAGGATGGTGCCGATGCGCCCGATGACGCCCGGGACGTCCTGATTGCGAATGTAGATGTGAATGCCCTCGAGTGGGGCCTCGATATCGAGCTCGTTGATGCCCAGAATCCGCAAGTTCCCACGCAGGCCCACCATGGCAAGCGCACTGGCCGACCCGGTTTCCGTACGCAGGTCCAGTCCGAGCGAATGGGAGAAGGCCGCGCGGCGGGCGCTGCGGAGCTCCAACACCTCGAGGCCCCGCGCCTGCGCCAGCGTTCCGGCATTGACGATGTTCACTCGATCCGAGAGGGCCTTTTTCAGGATGCCTTTCAGTACGGCGTTCTTTACCAGGTGCGTATTGAGTTCCGCCAGCCCGCCATCGTAGCTGATGCTGACCTCGCTGATCCGCTCGCCGGCAACTTGCGCCAGGAAGGTGCCCAGGTTTTCGCCGAGCTGAAGGTAAGGTTTAAGCTTCTGATACTCCTCAGGCGAGATGGTCGGCATGTTGACGGCGTTGCGCGGCACGCCCAACAGGAGGTAGTCGCGGATCTGTTCCGCGATTCGGATGCCCACAATTTCCTGCGCCTCTTCCGTAGAGCCCGCGATGTGTGGCGTAGCGATGACGTGCGGGTGGTTCACCAAGCGCGGGTCCTTGGGCGGCTCGGTCTCAAACACGTCCAGCCCGGCGGCCCCCACCTGACCGCTTTCAAGGGCCGCGAGCAGATCCGCCTCGTTGATTAACTCTCCCCGCGCGCAGTTCACGATGCGCAGGCCGGGTTTGGCGAGAGCCAGCGTTTTGGCGTTGAGCAGGTGACGGCTCTCCGCCGTCACCGCCGCGTGCAGGCTCAGGAAGTCGCTCTCCTTCAACAGTTCCTCAAGCGACACCAGCTTGACGCCCTGATCCTGCGCGAGCCGGGAAGAAACAAAAGGGTCTGTGGCGAGAATCGTCATACCGAAAGCTTGCGCCAAGCGCGCTACTTCGCGCCCGATGTTGCCGAAGCCCGCCAAGCCGAGCGTCTTCGAGCGCAGCTCGATGCCGGTGAGCTTTTTCTTCTCCCACTTCCCCTGTTTGAGCAGGCGGTCAGCCTCCGGGATGCGCCTCGCCAAGGCCAGGAGCAATCCCATCGTGTGCTCGGCCACGCTGACGGCATTGCCGCCCGGCGTGTTCATCACCACGATGCCCTTCCTGGTCGCGGCGTCGAGATCCACGTTGTCCACGCCGCTGCCCGCACGCCCGATGGCGCGCAAACGCGTGGCCCGCTCCAGCAAGGCCGCCGTCGCTTTCGTGGCGCTGCGCACCACCAGGGCGTCGGCGTCTTTGATTTCCTCCGTTAGCGAGGCATTCGGTTGCTTGGGAAGGAAAACCACCTCCCACGATTTCTCTGCCGTGAGGACTTCAATGGCCCGTTCCGATACATTATCTGCAATAAGGATTTTCATAATACTAGCCACATCGCCGAAGGTACACCTCCTGGGCGGCGCGGACGCCGCTGCCCAGCTCAATCTTCTGTCCCAGCTTCAGCAGTGTGAGCTCGAGAGCGGCCACCGCAGCGAACAGCTCAGGAACGTCGTAATAGCCGAGGTGCGCAAGGCGGAAGATCTTGCCTTTCATGCTGCCCTGGCCGTTGGCAATGATGGCGCCGAAACGGTTGCGCATTTCCTTGACGATGGCGCCCGAATCCATCCCCTCCGGCGCGCAGACGGCGGTGGCGGCGTTGGCGGGGGAGGAGACCGCGAACAACTTGAGCCCCAGCGCCTTGGCGGCTTCACGCGTGGCCTCCGCCAGCAGGGCGGCGTTGGCGATCAGGTTCTCCCTGCCTATGCGCTTAATGTACTGAAGCGCTGCATGCAGGGTGATGATGAGCGTCGTCGCCGGAGTGTAACTCGTCTCGCCTTTTGCCTGGTTCTTCCGCTCCTTGGCGAAATCAAAATAGTAGCGGGGAAGTTTGGAGTTCGCGATCATCCTCCAGGCTTTTTCGCTCACGCTGGCGAAGGCCAGGCCGGGAGCGATCATGACGGCCTTTTGCGATCCCCCGATCACGATGTCCAGGCCCCACTCATCTGGACGCAGGTCCGTGGTGCCGAGGCCGGTGATGGCGTCCACAACCAGGCAGGTCTCGGGATAGTTCCTGACCATCTCACCGATCGCCTTCACGTCATGGCTCACGGCGGTCGAGGTTTCGGTGGCCTGAACGTAAACCGCGCGGAAGGCGCCATCCTTCTCCAGCTGTTCCTTGATCTCGCTGACATTCAAGGGGTGGCCGTAGGGAGCTTCGACTTTGACGGCCTCAATGCCGTAAGCTTCAGCCAAGCCCAGCCAGCGCTCGCCGAATTTGCCGGCGGTTCCTACCAAAACGCGCTCGCCAGGGGAAAGCAAGTTCGAGACGGCGCCTTCCATCGCCCCTGAGCCGGAGCTGGCCAGTATCAGGACGTCGTTTTGAGTATTGAAATAATACTTCAGGAGGTCCAGGGTTTCGCGCATGATCTGGCGAAACGCTTCGGTGCGGTGGTGGACGTTGGCGACCATCGCGCGCGCCTGTGCCTCCATCAGCAGGGGAGTTGGTCCAGGGGTGAAGAGTCTTTCTTTGATGATGCCAGGCATGAGTCTGATTCCTTATTGGGTTTGAGTTGGCTTCGGGATAGCCGCTCCACGCGGAGCAAAACTGAGGATTATGGACAGCCTTTCCTGAGGTCCAAGCCTAAGCCCGTCAGTCTAGGAAATAGCGAATGCTTTGTCAAATCAATTAAGTTTATTGCCACTATGTGATAAGGCTTGCCTCCGGCCCTCCGCGTTCGGGGCCATTTTAGTTTGCCGGATTCATTGTTTTCACCGCCTCTGGTTTTCATCTCGTGTGCCATGTTACCTGGCGCTCTCTTCGCTTGCATCTACTCGCTGAACCGTTGTCGTGTTACATTGTAATGTTAATCAACACGCTCTATGGCAGACCAAGAACGCCACACATTCACTTGGACGGATCTTCTCTGGCTGGCCTTTCTGGGTGGCCTTGCAATCCTCGACCCCATTTTCGAAGTCCATAAGCAGGAGACCCTGCTTGCCATCGGTCTGTTTCAGATCTTTGAGCATCGCCTTCTTGCCTGGAATCCCTCCCGCAGCAAGTACTATAGCGTGATCATCAAAATTCTGTTGGCCACTCTGCTCCTGGACCACACCGGCGGCATCACCAGCAGCTACTACCTTATTTATTTCTTGCCCGTCGTGACGGCGGCCATGCTCTTCGACGGTACCGGCACGCTGATCTGGACAGCCGTTACTTCGGCGGCTTACTGTTCTCTCTTGATCCCCGCCTTAAGAGATTACGAATTGTCGCCGGAGGGCGCTACGGAACTCGCCCTTCGGAACATTTTCTTTTTCCTCGCGGCCATGGTGGTGAACCGTTTCGTGAGCGAGAGCCGCCGGCAGGCGCAGCGCTATCGGCTGCTGGCTGAGGAGTTGGCGGAGACCAACCGCCGTCTGGAGCAGGCGCAGGAAGAAGCTCGCCGCTCGGAGCGCCTGGCGGCTCTGGGCCAGCTCACCGCAGGCTTGGCCCATGAAATTCGCAACCCCTTGGCGGTCATCAAAGGGTCGGCGGAGACGCTCACACGCCGGCTCCAGTCGGCGGACCCGCTCACTACAGAGGTGGCTGGATATATTTCCAGCGAGGTGAACCGCCTCAACAGCATCGTCACCCGCTTCCTCAACTTCGCGCGCCCTCTCAAACTCGAAAGAAGGCCGACGCAGATTCCGCTCCTCCTTGGCCGAGCTCTGAAAGTGGCGTACGACCGATGGCCGGAGGCAAAGGTGGAGGTTGCCCAGCAGTACTCTGAAAACTTGCCGGAAATGAGCGTTGATCCCGACCTTTGCGAACAGGCGTTCACTAACCTTGTGCTCAATGCCTATGAAGCAATGACGGATACCGGCGGCAGGCTAACCGTAAGGGTTGCGGCCGCGAACTCTGACGGCAGGCGTGGCGTGGAGGTCGACATCGAGGATACCGGGCCCGGCATCCCCTCTGAGCTGCATGAGCAGATCTTCAATCCCTTTTTCACCACCAAGAAAGAAGGGGTGGGATTGGGGCTCTCGCTCGTCTCCAAGATTGTGGATGACCATCGCGGCTGGATCCGGATTTCGAGCGAAGCGGGCAAGGGGGCGTGCTTCCGGTTGTTCCTGCCAGCGGAGTAGAGCCACACGGGATCGCGGGCGGGAAAAGCTTTCAGCCGTCAGCTCTCAGCTTTCAGCCGAACCAGTCGAAAGACCGTGAGAGCCGCGGAGCGGCGAGAGACATTAGCCCACGGCTCAGAAGCTGTGAAATAATCCCTGGATGACCAAAAGCATTTCATCCCGCGAGGCGGGACAAAGTCGCAGAAGGCGCAAAGAAAACAAAGTAGTTGTTCTTTGCGAATCTTTGCGCCTTGGCGTCTTTGCGAGAGACTTTTGATCTTTTCACAGCTTCTCACGCCGTGGGCTAATCTCTATCGGCCCTTCGGGCCTGAAAGCGGAACCCAGCTAAGCCCGCTCCTCGCTTTTTGCTGAAAGCTGAGAGCTGACGGCTGAGGGCTTCTTATGTCCACAATTCTAATCGTCGAAGACGAACTAAAGATGGCGCGGCTGCTGGAATTGAATCTGGCCGAGGAGGGCTATTCGACGCTCGCGGCCCAGGATGCCGAGACCGGACTCAAACTTTTGCGCCAGGAAAAGATCGATCTTGTCTTGACCGACCTCAAACTCCCCCGCATGGATGGACTCGAGTTCCTGCAAGCCGTGAAGCGCTCCAACGCACAGACCCCCGTCATTCTGATGACGGCCTACGGCACAGTGGAAACCGCTATCGAGGCGATGAAGGCTGGAGCCAGTGACTATGTGCTGAAGCCTTTCTCGATGGAGGAGATCAAGCTCATTATCCACAAGGAGCTTGACGTCCGCCGCCTGCGCGAGGAGAACCGCGACCTGCGCGAGGCGCTGGGCGAACGCTACCGATTTGAGAACATCGTAGCCCAGAGCTCCAAGATGCAGGAAGTGCTTGCCGTCGTCGAGCGAGTGGCGCCCACGAATTCCACCGTACTGCTGGGCGGGGAGAGCGGCGTGGGCAAAGACATGATCGCGCGCGCCATCCACCAGCACTCGCGCCGCGCCTCAGGCCCTTTCATCAAGATCAATAGCACTGCCATCCCGGAAAACTTGCTGGAGAGCGAATTGTTCGGATTCGAGAAGGGCGCTTTTACCGGGGCTATGACCGCGAAGCCTGGAAGATTCGAACTCGCGGATAAGGGCACCATCTTCCTGGACGAAATTGGCGACGTGCCCGCGGCCACTCAGGCGAAACTCCTGCGCGTGCTCCAGGAGCGCGAATTCGAGCGCCTGGGAGGCACGAAAACACTGAAAGTGGACGTGCGCGTGGTCGCGGCAACGAACCAGGACCTGCGCGCCGCACTCGAGC
Organism: Terriglobia bacterium; assembly: GCA_050012175.1. Classification (GTDB taxonomy): domain Bacteria; phylum Acidobacteriota; class Terriglobia; order UBA7540; family UBA7540; genus CAVROP01. The sequence continues at coordinate 5,722 of JBEKHR010000036.1, forward strand.
AGGGCACCTTCCGCGAGGATCTCTACTACCGCCTGAACGTCGTGCCCATCAGCATTCCTCCCTTGCGCGAGCACAAGGAAGATATCCCGTACCTTGTGGACCACTTCCTGGCGCGCCTCGCCCGCGAATCCGCAAAGCCGATTACCGGCCTTACGCCTGCCGCTATGAGATTGCTGATGGATTTCCATTGGCCGGGTAACGTCCGGGAGCTCGAAAACATCATTGAGCGCGCCGTGGCGCTCTCGACTGGAACCATGTTAGACGTCGGCGACATACGGCTGGATGTCGGCCCGGGCGGGGCGGGCGTCGTTGGCCCTGGGATGTCTGCCACCGACGCTTCCGGACCTTTCCTGCCCCCTGGCATGACACTCGAACAGTACGAAGACGAGATCATCAAAGAAGCCCTGCGCCGCGCCGACGGCAACAAGAGCCAGGCCGCGCGCTTGCTTGGCCTTTCCCGTAACGCATTCCGGTATCGTTTGTCGAAGCTGGGCGTGCCCGACGAACCCGAAGGGTAGCGGCGGCCCCTGGCCGCCCGCGGCAGGCCAAAGGCCTCCACTACCCCTGTGCCCGGCGCTGCCTGGCTGTGTGTCTCAGGGAAAGAACGAGAAGGAGGCGCTCGAAGACATCGAAGAAGCCATCACTGCCTGGCTCTGGGCTGAAGATCAGAAAGCGACCTCCGCGCTCTCAGATCGAGTCGAGGAGTGATATACTCATGGTATGCGCTCCGCAGGCTCAGCTTCCAACCGGAAAAAGCATCCCGCCAGCGAATACGGCTACACCGTTGTCTATCAACGCATGCCCGAGGGCGGCTACAGCGTTGTGGTCCCGGCCATCCCCGAAATCTGCACCTTCGGTGAAACCCTCCCCGAGGCGCGGAGCATGGCCAAAGATGCGGTCCGCTGCTTCCTTGAGAGCGCTCTCAAGACCGGTGAAACCATTCCCAAGGATGTTGAACCCGCTACAGAACTCGTTGCCGTAACCCTTTCCTAAAACGAAAGAAGAATCTCAGTAGTTGTCTTTTCTGCGGAGTGGGCGACCTACAAACTGCCGAGATGCTTCTCCCGCAAGGCGGGATCAGCATGACAGCGGCGACACACGCAGCCAGCGAAGAATACGCTCGGCATGACAATGAGACGCTCAGCCGTCAGCCCATGTCATTCTGAGCCCGCCGTTTTTTGGCGGGCGAAGAATCTCTGCAGTTGTCCTTTCCGTACCAACCCTCGCTCAAGTCCTTCCATGCATGATTCACTGAAACAATTAAGGCCACCTTCTTCGCACGCACCCATCCTTTCATCTGCTTCTCCCGTTGGATCGCGGCGCGGATATCGCCACAGCTCTCGTAATAGACGAGGCGGTTGATGTTGTATTGTCGGGTGAAGCCGGGGAGCAGTTTGCGCTTGTGTTCAAAGACCCGGCGCTCCAGGTCGTTGGTCACACCCGTGTAGAGCGTGCGAGAGTTGTTGGACATGATGTAAACGTAATACGTCTTCATTCGGTCGCTTCGCTTAGCTCGGGGTCATAACCTGCTCTGTTTGGCGTGACAAACTGCCGAGATGCTTCGCGGAGTTTACCCTGAGCGAAGCGAACGGGCTCAGCATGACAGCGGCGACGCACGCAGCCAGCGAAGAATACGCTGGGCATGGCATTGGCGCGCTGAGCTGCCAACACCTGTCATTCTGTGCCCCGACTTGTCGGGGCGAAGAATCTCTGCAGTTGTCCTTTCCGTCCAGTGGGCGACCTACAAACTGCCGAGATGCTTCGCGGAGTTTACCCTGAGCGAAGCGAACGGGCTCAGCATGACAGTGTTCATGCTTGCCATAACGCCGACTGCTTCACAATCACCATGACATGGGATCGCCCCTACGCGGCGGATTCCCAGGGGCGGCAGATGCGCTCGATGATATCGATCATGTTCTCGACTTCTTCCGAAGTCGGGGTGCTTTCAGGGTGCACGGCAGCGCAACGGGTGCTCCACGCCCTTCTGAGGAGCGTCCTATCCCCAAGCGAAATGTGCCCACCCTCGAGCAGCCTGTCAAAGAGGATTTCGACGGAGCCCTTTACGTAAAGCTGCAAGCCACCGCAAAGTCGGCGAGCGGCAAACCGCAAGAGCCGCTCGTATTCTACCCCGGCGATCATGCCCGCCAAGTTCGGGTCTTCGTAAACCAGGATGCGGGCAAGTTCCAGAGGGCCGTATTTTTCGAGAAACGGTCTGAGAACCTGTGCCACGCGGCGACGCTGAATCCAGATGTCCGCGTCAAATGCCGTGCGCACGCTACCCCCGTCCGCCGCCTCGAGCTCTTCAATCGTCAGCTCGTGATAAGTCCACAGGGCGGTCTCGGCGGAAGCCACGGAAGGTAGCTGGAAGTGCTCTTTCCACACGCGAAGCTCATCGCAATAGGCGAGGTAGACATCGATGGTTCGGGGACGATAGACCTGAAGAAGGTTCATGATAGGCGTGCTGAAAACGCCGAAACGGTCGGGGTGGACGAAGCGCAGCACCAGGGAGACGAGGCCGATATTCTGAAAAACCCGTAGCGACCGCTGCACCAGATCACGCGCATCGGTAGGAAGCGGGCCTACCATCAGATGGGCGTTTTTCAGTGCCTGATCCAGCTCCTTCTCAATCGGCTTCGGCCAATAGCGCGCGAAGGCCGTCTGAGCCGGGTCGAAGATGTTCAGGACATCCTTCGCCACCAGCCACCGCTTCCCCGAGCGAAGCTGCTCAAACTTCTTTTCCAGTGATTGAAAGGAGTAGGTGCGCCCGAACTTCTTCTTACAAACTTCGGGGAAGCGGTCGAGATAACTCCTCAGGTCAAAATCCGGCACGATTACCTCTTCTCCACTCTACCTAACATTTTACCGAGGTTGCCATTCAAAGCAAGTTTTTCGTTCCCGTATGCGCCAAGTATCGCCAGTTCGCGGGGTGAAGCATATCGCCGCTTTGGCGGGACATGCGTCAGCGGCTGAAATCTCTCGGGAATGTTGTTGAAAACAAAGGGCCAGCCTCGGAGACCGTGGAACGAAGCGGGAATGTTATTGATGGCAAAGGAGATGGGTACCAAAAGCCGGAATTTTATAGAAAATGAAGGGACTTATAGGGAATTTTGTGGCATTGTCTCGCGGCGGCACCCCCCAATACACGACGCCTCCACCGACGATTAAAAGGGATCGCAATTCCAGCTTCTTCCATGCCGCATTCGATCCTGCAAACCCTTGGCTTGGCTGAAATCGGCCACCCTCGGTTGAATTCGGCCAAGCCAAGTTCGTTCTTTCAGTAGCAGCTCTTTTGCCGTGTGCCTTTAACTGTTTGTGTTTCAATAAGATGCCTTACCCCATCTTAGCCCGTAGCTTTGGCGACCCACATGCCTTAAGCAAGGCGGAGGTTGAAATGAGGTCTAGCAGCCAAACAGGTGGGAGGTGGGCCATGAAAAGCCGAAAACTTTGGTATGTGATTGCGCTCAGCACGCTGTGTCTTGTGGCAGCAAGGATTGCCGTGGCCCAGGAGCAAGCGCCCCCGCCGGGCGCGGCGACCCAGGAGCAGGGACCCCCGCCGGGCACTGCGGCCCAGGAGCAAGGACCCCCGCCAGGCGCCGCCCGCATCAGCATGATCAACGGCGAAGTATCTAGCATGCGCGGGGACAGCGGGGAATGGGTGGCGGCCGTAGTGAACGCGCCGGTGGTGGGCGGCGATACACTGGCGACAGCCGCGCGCGCGCGCGCTGAAGTCCAACTCGACTTCGCGAACGTTCTGCGCATGGACCAGAATGCCGACGTGAAGATCGCCGACCTCACGCAAAAGCACATTCAACTTCAGGTGGCGAGCGGCATCATCGACTACACGGTGTTCAAGGGCACGGAAGCGGATGCGGAAATCGACACACCCAACTTGGCCGTACTTCCCCTGGGCGAGGGCGTCTACCGCATCCAGATCGACGCGGATTCCCAGACGGAACTCACCGTCCGCAAGGGCCGGGCGCAGGTTTCAACTCCGCAGGGCAGCATGACTGTGGAAAAAGGCCAGGTTATTTACGTTAGAGGCACGGACAATCCCGAATACCAGATTGCCGATGCCGCGGCCAATGACGAATGGGATAGATGGAACAACGATCGCGACCGCGCCATCGAGAAAGCCCAAAGCTGGCAGTACGCGAACCGCTATTACACTGGCGCCCAGGACCTTGATGCGTACGGTCAGTGGGAAAATACGCCCGACTACGGCTATGTCTGGGCTCCGAATGTTGGGCCGGACTGGGTGCCCTATTATGATGGCAGTTGGGCGTGGGAGCCTTATTGGGGATGGACCTGGGTTTCCTATGAACCCTGGGGCTGGGCGCCCTACCACTACGGCCGTTGGTGCTGGTGGGGCAGCCGATGGTGCTGGTGGCCGGGGTCCGGATATTGGGGTCGGCGGCCCATTTGGGCGCCGGCTTACGTCTCCTTCCTCGGATTCGGCTTCCGCGGCGGCTTCGGACGCGGCTTTGGTTTCGGCTCGATTGGCTGGTGCCCGCTCGGGCCCTTTGATAGAGCCTTTCCGTGGTGGGGACATCGCAACGGTTACAATGCTGTGGGTATTACAAACTTCAGCAATTTCAATCGTGGGCTCCGCCCGATGGGGAATACGCCTCTGCGTTACTCTTCCAATCTCCAGGCGGCGCTTAACAACCCCAACATCCGGCGCGCCATCACCACCATGCCCGCGAACCAGTTTGGGAAGGGCATGGTTAGAGGAGTCGGGCGCAGTGTGGATGCGGCCACGCTGCGGCAGGGCCAGATGGTGCGGGGAACTCTGCCCGTCGTTCCCACGCGCGCGAGCTTGATGCCAGGCAATCGTTTGGCCAGCCCGTCCGCAATTCCGTCGCGGGCCGTCAATAACACGCGTTTCTACAGTAAGAGTCCTGTTCCTGCCCGTACGGAGTCCTTCAATCAGCGGGCCGCACAGATTCAGCAGATGGTCCAGCAGCACAACCCTGCTGCAGCCTCGAACCTAGGCGCACGGCAGGGCACGAATTCCACCGGAAGGTTCGGGAACGCGGGAGGCGCGGCCAGCGGAGGCTTTGGAAACGCGAACCGCCCCGGATACACGAACACGAGGCCGATGGCGCCTTCCACCCAGGGTCAATCCGGCAACCCGGGCTGGGGACGGTTTAGTTCACGCTCGCCTTCTTCATCGCCGGCACAAGGCGGCCAGGCGCCTCGCAGCTTCACGAACAGTGCACCCTACAACGCGACGCGGCCTCAATCGGGCCCTGCTGGCGGGTACTCCCAGCCGCGTTATGCAACTCCACAGCAGGGGAGCAACCAGGGCGGCTGGCAGAGATTCTCGAGGCAAAGCCAGCCGGCACCCTCGAGCAGGAGCGGGGGGTGGAATGCTCCCGCCCCGCGCTCGCAGTTCTCAGCCCCGAGTTGGGGCCGATTCTCGTCCAGCCCAGGGGGACAATCCTATGGCGGGTATGGTAGTCGTCCCTCGTTGAACATGCGTAAGCCTATTGTAGTTGAACGGTCCACGGCCCCGCGCTCTTATGGAGGCGGCGGTGGCCGCGGGTATTCCGCCCCGTCCGGTGGCGGGCGTGGAAATGCCGCTCCGTCCGGCGGCGGTGGCCATAGCGCACCCTCTCCTTCCCGCGGAGGGGGCGGTGGCGGAGGTTCGCACGGCAGGCGTTGACCGCGGGCTGAAAAAAGCATCTTCGTGTCGTCCTCAGTGAAGAAGTCAGGAGGCAGAAGTCGAGAGACAAAAGAAAAGGGTCCACCAGTTGTACGTCTCTTCTGACTCCTGACTTCTGGTCGTCACCGTTTCCCTGACACCTGAAACCTGGCACCTGGAACCTGCCCCCTCAAACCTATCCCTTGATTCAGTCGTTTTCCGAAGCCGTCCTCGTATAGAATAGTCTAGATATGCTGCGACAAAACGATTTGCTGGACACCACAACTGCGCCACTCGAGGAGATTGAATCAATTCTGAAGGCCGAACACTCGGACCCGTTCCACATTCTCGGTGCGCATGTGGTGGAGTGTGAAGGCAAGCCAGCCGTTGCCATCCGCTGCTACTTGCCGGGAGCCGAGCAGGTTTGGGTGTGCCGGGACTCGGGCGTCTTTCCTTCGCAACGCATCCATGCGGACGGATTCTTTGAGGCTGTGTTCCCGAACGAGACGCAGGTTTTCCGATATCGGCTTCGCGCCCGTTACGGGGAGGGTAACGAACCGGAGTTTGAAGACCCTTACCGCTTTCCACCGACCCTCTCCGACTTCGATCTCTACCTTCTAGGCGAGGGCAAACACTACAAGTCTTACGAGAAACTCGGCGCTCACGTGATGGACGTTGAGGGAGTTCGCGGCGTGGCCTTTGCCGTGTGGGCTCCGAACGCGCAGCGGGTGAGCGTGGTGGGGAATTTCAATAACTGGGACGGCCGCCGGCATCTCATGCGGGTGCGCGGGGGGAACGGCATTTGGGAACTGTTCGTCCCGGGTCTTATGGAAGGCGAGATCTACAAGTATGAGATCAAGGGCCACAACGATTATCTGGGCTTGAAGGCGGACCCGTTCGCCTTCTATGCAGAACTCCGGCCTAACAATGCTTCCATCGTACATGACATCAATGGTTATGCCTGGCACGACCAGGCATGGATGGAAGCCCGCGCGCAACAGCAGTTCCTCAAGGCGCCTCTGGCCATCTACGAAGTTCACCTCGGGTCCTGGCGACGCGGCGAAGGCAACCGCCTGCTCAGCTACCGCGAACTCGCCGAACAACTGGTCGACTACGTCTGCGAAATGGGCTTCACGCACCTCGAGTTGCTGCCCGTGATGGAGCATCCGCTGGATGAATCCTGGGGCTATCAGACGGTCGGTTACTTCGCGCCCACCAGCCGCCACGGCACGCCCCAGGACTTCATGTATTTTGTCGATTACTGCCACCAGCACGGGATCGGCGTGATCCTGGATTGGGTGCCAGCGCACTTTCCCGCCGATGCCCATGGCCTGGCGTATTTCGACGGCACGTACCTTTACGAGCATGCAGACCCGCGCTTGCGCGAGCATCCTGACTGGGGCACGCGAATTTTCAATTACGGCCGCTCGGAAGTCCGGAACTTTCTCTTGACCGGCGCGCTCTTCTGGCTGGAAAAATACCACGCCGACGGGTTGCGGGTGGACGCCGTGGCGTCAATGCTCTACCTGGATTATTCGCGCAAGTCCGGAGAGTGGATCCCCAACCGTTACGGCGGCAACGAGAACCTGGAGGCCATCGATTTCATCAAGCGGTTCAACGAACTCGCTCACCAGGACCGTCCCAGCGTGCTGACCATCGCCGAAGAGTCCACCGCCTGGCCGGCGGTTTCACGCCCCACGCACCTGGGTGGCCTGGGGTTCAGCCTGAAGTGGAACATGGGCTGGATGCACGATATCCTCGTTTACTTTTCCAAGGACCCCATCTACCGCAAGTACCACCACCACAACCTCACCTTTTCGCTCCTTTACGCCTTCACTGAGAATTTTGTGCTGGTGCTTTCCCATGATGAAGTGGCCCACGGCAAACGCTCACTGCTTTCGAAAATGCCCGGCGACACGTGGCAGCAGTTTGCGAACTTGCGCTTGCTTTATGCCTTCCAATTCGCTCACCCCGGCAAGAAGATGCTCTTCATGGGCGGGGAGTTCGGCCAGTGGATCGAGTGGGATCCAAGCCGGGCCCTTGACTGGAACCTGCTTGATTACGAACCCCATGGCCAGGTAAAGCAACTGGTTGCGGACCTGAACCGCCTTTACAAGGCTGAGCCGTCACTGCACGAAGTCGATTTTGAATGGCAGGGTTTTAAATGGATCGATTTCCACGATGCCGACAACTCGGTGGTCGCTTTCCTGCGCCGCGCTCGTGACCCAAATAATCACCTGGTCGTGGTCTGCAACTTCACCCCCCTTGCCCACATCGGCTACCGCATCGGCGTGCCGGAACCGTGTTTCTATCGCGAGGTCCTCAATACAGACGATGCGAAATATGGCGGCAGCGGCGTTACCAACGCGCCCGGCCAGCAGGCGGTGCCGGCGCCCTGGCACAGTCAGCCTTGCCATATCGAGACGACCTTGCCGCCTCTCGGCGTCGCCATTTTCAAGCCGGAACGCTAGCCTTGGTCTTGACATGAGTTTCACTCAGATGTATAGTTTCAGCGTACGCTGAAACTATAGGTTTAAGTGAAACTCGTGACCGAGCGTGAGCTTAGAAATCGATTCGAGCCGGCCTTTTCACGGTTCCTAACTGAAGTGCAGGGCTCAATCCGCCGGAGGATAAATAATCCGACGGCAAAAATGCGCCCCGACCTTGTGATGGAGACCGAGATCAGGGGCAACCGGAAGAACCTCGTCTTTGAGTTCCGGTCAATCGGGCAACCCAGGTACACCCGGGAAGCTGTTGCAGAGGTCAAGGCCTTCGCCAGCGCCATTCCGAACAGCTACGCAGTAATTGTTGCTCCGTATATTCTCGACCAGTCAGCCAGAATAATGCAGTCCGAGGGTGTAGGCTTCTTCGATTTGGCTGGAAACTGTTTGCTTGACTTCGATGGCGTGTTCATCCGTTCACAGGGCAATGCCAATCCCGATCCCACCACCCGAGGATTGAAATCACTTTTCGAGCCGCGCGCCTCGAGGGTGCTGCGGTTCTTGCTAACGCCTGCGCTTGTCCATGATAGCCTCCTCAAGCCCGGCGTGGGAACGAAGCCGCCGATATTGCTTCAGCCGCCAGAGGACCGCGCGTGGACAGTCGAGGAACTTGCCAAGCTAGCGGAGGTGAGCCTTGGCTGGGCATCCGCCGTCAAGCGGAAGCTTCTTGATTTTGAATACGTAAGGGAAGAGCGCCGCCGCTTGGTTCTGACCAAGCCCGGAGAGTTGCTGGACGAGTGGGCCAGGAATTACGATCCGGGCATACACCACCGAATAGGTCTGTACGTGCTGAGCCAGGCTCTTTCTGTGGTTGAAGACCAACTGGCGAGGTACCACGTAAGTACAGAGTTCGCTAAGGGTATTGAAAACGATTTGAAGCTAAGCGCAGTGCTGTCCGACCCCGTCACGGGGAGCGATTTTCCTTTCGCCTTCACTTCGTTCTCCGGCGCCGGCTATATGGGTTCTTCCGTTCGCTACGACTCCGTGACCACCTTCTTTTCCGGACCGATTGAAGAGATCAAGAGGGAATTCAGCGCGATGGAAGTCCCGACCGGTGCAAATCTCAATATCCTCGTCCCGCACGATGATGGAGTCTACTTTTGCTTGCGCCAAATCCGAGCGGCCTACGTAGTCAACCCTGTCCAGCTCTATCTCGACCTATTCACCGACAAAGGCCGCGGCGAGGAAGCAGCTCAAGCGATTCGCGAACTGGAACTCAAGTACTGACATGGCGGGCCTTCAAGACTACTCCAGACAAGATACAGACTTGGCATTACAACTCCTCCTGGAGTTGGTAGAACGTCTCAAAGCCTAAAAGGACCACATCGTCTTGGTGGGTGGCTGGGCGCCTTACTTCTTGATTGAGGACTCTGCGGGGAAGTTTGAACCACACATCGGCAGTCTGGACGCCGATTTGTTTCTGGACTTCCGCTCGATACCTGAGACTGCCTACGAAACTATTTTCGAGATTCTTGGGCGGGAGGGATACTCTCAGCGCAGAGATCGGCAAGGAAAAGTCATCCCAGCAAGCTTCGAAAAGGTTGTGCCGTTAGTGGGTGGAGGCAGCTTCCCGATGCGTGTCGATTTCCTGGCGGGCGAGTATGGCGGAACGGCTCAGTCCCATCGTCATCAAAAAGTCCAGGACCTGATCGCCCACAAGGCTCGTGGCTCCGACATCGCCTGCGAGCAGAACTACACCCGCGAGATATCCGGACAACTACCTAATCGGGCGAGGGTAACGGTTCGACTGAAGATTGCCAACGAAGTCGCGGTGTTGGTGATGAAAGGCATCACCATGGGCAGCGGACCAAGCCCAAAGACTTCTACGACCTTTACATGCTCGTGAAGTATTTCAAGAACGGGCCTCGCAGCATGGCGGGGAGTTTAAGACCCTTCTTGGGAAACAAGCTGGTAGGTGAGGCCATCGCCAATATCCGCCGTTACTTCGAGCGTTTCGATTCATTAGGCCCCGTCTCGGTTGCTGAATTCTTCCAGCCATCCGACCCAAAGGCTTGGGCTGTTGTTCAGCGAGATGCTTTTGAGCAGTTGCAAGCGATGCTGAACGAGATAGACGGATAGGTTTCGGACGAACCTTCGAATCAGCCTTGAAGAGGTCCAGACTCAGGACACTACATCCCCAGGACTAGCCGGTCAACTCGCTGGCCTACATCTCGCAAATAGGCTTCATCGCCACCCTCGAGCTCAGTTGTGGCGTAGCCTGTGTAGCTAATATCCGCGAAAGCCTTGCGGACCGCAGGCCAGTCGATATCGCCCTCTCCCAGGTTGACCCAGCGGTAGCCATCCTCGAGCCGCTTGAAGTCTTTGAGATGGACTTTGGCGATTCGCTTCCCCAGGCTGCGAATCCAATCCTGCGGGTAGCCGTAAAGCACCACGTTGCCCACGTCGAAATACGCCTTGACCCAGGGGCTCTGAAATTCATCCACGTACTTTGGGAACTCGATCGGGCTGAGGAGGAATTTGTTCCAGACCTCCTCGAGGGCGATGATGACCTTCAGCTCCTCGGCCAGGGGGATTAACTTTCGGATCTGCTTCTGGGAGCGCGTCCACGCCTCGCGGTAGCTTGTCTGCGGGTTGACGACGGCCGGTACCAATAATACCGTCTCTGCTCCCCAAAGCTTGGCGTTCCTGAGCGAGGTCCGCATCCCGTCAAGGCTCTCCTCCACCACCGCGGGATCGCTCGAGGAGAGCGGATAGTCCCAATGGGCCATGTTCATCACGGAATGGATTCTGACCTTGGCGTCATCCGCCGCCTTCTTGATTTCCTGGGCTTCGCGCTCGTCTTTTACCGTCTGGCCCTCGACAGCCTCGAAACCCACTTCCCGCGCCAGCTTGAATCGCTCCGCGTAGCTCAACTGTTTCGGCAGCATGCTGATCTGGAGGGCCTTTCGGATGTGATTGGACGCCGGGGGCGGAGACGCCGGAGGAGCCCCCGGCCCGTAACTCAGCGCAGCCCACGGCGCCGCGCCAGCGGCAACCGAAGCCTTTAAGAAATCTCGTCGAGATCTTCCACTTCTCATTTCATCTTCCCCTTCCCATAAGCGTGGTCGATTTTACTTCGAATTCGTAAGTTGAGATCGTCTGTCATCCTGAGCCCGCCGTGCTTTTGGGGCGGGCGATCCCGCTGGAGCGGGACTGCAGTTGTTTCTTGTGCTCAGCGGCCTACGATGAACTGCGGAGATGCTTCGCTCCGCTCAGCATGACACACTTCGCGTTTAGGCAAACTTGGAGATATCGATATTCGGATCGTATACCTCTTCGGACTTCATCAATTCATCCCACGTGACTAGTCTGCCCATGTATGCGGCCGAGCGCCCCAGCATGGCGCTTAGCGCGGACTCTGCGCCCTGTGCTGCCTGGTTGTGGAATTCCCCGCCGGTGATGCTTTCCACAAACCACTTTTGCTTTTCCACATCCGCTTGGTCCAGAGCGCCTTTGAACATCCCCGCAGCCGAGAACTGGCTGCTTCCCTCGCTAGGGCCAAGACCCGCGTCCCACGGCTCGGCTCCGGCGATGCTGACCCGATAGTCGTAGTGCGCCTCGGAACTGCCCTTGGCGCCGAAAAACCGCGTTGCAGCGTCAAAGGCCGGGTTGTCAAACTGCGTGGATCCGAAACTGACCTGCACATGATCCGGATAAGTGAAGACCACATTGAAATTGTCCCAGCAGTTCCCCGAGTCCGTGCGCAGCTTGCGTCCGCCCCCGCCCACGGCATATTCAGGATGCCCCTGCAGAATCCAGTTGCACACATCAATAATATGAATGTTCTGCTCGACGATGATGTCTCCGGAAAGTTTGCGGTCCCACACCCAGTTTCGAAGCTTTTTCTCTTCCGGCGAGGCGTGGGGCCACTCGGGACGGTCGATGTGGCCGCAGTAGTAGTAGCCCAAGCCGCAACCGATCTTGCCCAAAGCGCCTCCGTGGATGCGCTTCACCAACTCGACGTAGGGCGGCGCTTTGCGGATCTGAAACCCCACTTCCAGGCTCAGCTTTCCCTGGGCCTTCTTGCCAATGCGGATGACGCGCTTGGCGCCCGGCACGTCCACGGCGACGGGTTTCTCGCAATACACGTGCTTTCCTGCCGCCACCACGGTTTCCAGGTGGAGAGGATGGAAGTAAGGAGGAGTCGTGACGAGGATGAAGTCCACTTCTTTGGAGGCCGCGATCTGCTGGTAGGCTTTGGGGCCTTGGAAGAGCTGCGATGAATCGATGGCCGCGTAGCCCTTCGCGCGCTGGTGTTCATCGAAGTATTTGCGGCCTGCCTCGAGCTGATCGGCGAAGAGATCTGCAAGGGCCACTACGCGTGTATTGGTGTTGTCCACAAACCCTGTTCCTACCGCCGTGCCGCGTCCTCCACAGCCCAAAATCCCCAGGCGCACGGCCGAGTTCGCGGCCGAACCTCGCGCCGCCCCAGGTTTCACGATCATCACGCCCGCTGCGGTCGCGGCCGCCGCGCCGAGAAACCTTCTCCGACTGATCTTTTCAGTTAAGCCATCCACCATGAATATTCCTCCCCGTTTTTTTATAGGAGCGATGATAAAGGTTGTGATGATAGTGGCAATAAGGGCCCGAAATCCAGCAAAACATGTCTGAAATTCTCAGTGCTGCCTAAGAAGTCAAAAGTCGAGGGTCAAGAGCGGGTAGCGCAGAGTTTGTGCAGTTCAAACTCTGCGGCTCTTATTTTGATGAACGTCCACTCGTTGGCTAGCGTGGGGGACTCTACGCAGTCGTGCGAATCCTGTTTTCGCTAAACGTCACGCATGTTGATCGGGCCTGGCCCGCGAAGAGCAAAAGCCGCAGAGTTTCTGAGAAGCGAAACTCTGCGCTACCCGCTGCCTACTGCCTACTGCCTACTGCGTTCTCCTCTTCCCCCGCCAGTGGGATTTGAACCTGAAACACAGAGCCCTCTCCCGGCTTGCTAAAAGCCCTGATTGTTCCCCCGTGGGCTTGGGCGATCCATTGCCCGATGGATAACCCCAAACCTGCGCCTCCAGTCTCGCGTGAGCGCGCCCGGTCGGCCCGGAAAAATCGCTCGAAGATGTGGGGAAGGTCCTCTGCGGCAATACCGATCCCGGTGTCTCGGACCTCGGCCACTGCACATCCATCGCTTGAACGCAGGGAGACTGTGATTCGGCCTTGAGGCGGAGTGTATTTCACTGCGTTGTCGAGCAGAATCAGGAACAACCGTCGCAGCGAGTTCGAATCGCCTTCAATCCAGACGGGAGATTCCGGCAACTCCTCGAGGAAACTGATCTGTTTTGTCTCCGCCAGGGTTCGGCCCTCGAGGAAAGCCGCGCCCACGCTTTCAACCATGTTTATACGGGTGCGCTGGAGGGCTTCGGTCCCTGAGTCGGCGCGGGCTAGAAGCATCAAGTTTTCAATTAGGGAGGAAGTCCTTTGCAAGTCCTCAAGGATTTGCCGCAGCGTCTCGCGGTACTCCTCTTCGGAGCGGGGCCTTCGCAAAACGATCTCCGCCCGCGTCCGCATAAGCGCCACAGGAGTGCGCAGCTCGTGAGAAGCATCGGCGGTGAATTGCGTTATTCGACGGAACGCTTGCTCCAGCCGCGCCAGCATGCCGTTTAGAGTTTCCGATAAACGTTGCAGTTCGTCTCCTGTGTGCGGCACAACCAGGCGGCTCGCGAGATTCTGAGCGCCGATGCTCCGAGCTTCCCGCGTTATCTGATCTACCGGCGCCAAAGCTCGCCGGCTCAGCCAGTAGCCCCCCGCCGATGCCAGCAAGAGGAGAAGCGGCGAGGACAGAAACAGAACCCGGCGGAAACGGTCCAAGGCTTCGTAGAAATCGTCAAGCGGGTAGGCGAGCTGCACAATATAGGTTTCGCCTCCCGCCCGGACTGGAAGCGTCAGCACCCGCAAGGGCACGCCGTTCGGTTGCTGCGTAGTGATCGAAGTCCTGGCCTCTCTCGGCGCCGCCGGGCCGTACTGGGTCATCGTCCTGGAGCGATAGACCCAGTTGCCCGCAGGATCTGAAACTTGCAGGAGATCGCTTCCGGCTCGGATTTCTTCGTCTTGGTCGAGTTCATGCGCTAGTTCAGCTCTTCCCCGGGACGCCGTTCGCTCGATCAGTTCACGGACTCCCTGCATCTGATCCTGTAGGTTCTCGTCCACGGTCTCATGAATGCTGCCTCGCATCGCGTAGAACGCAATGAGGCCAAAAAGGGAAAAGCCAGTCGCCAGGACGGCGAAATACCAAGCTGTAATCCTGATGCGAAGAGGAAGGCTGGTCATTGCTTCGGACTCTCCCGCAGGCAGTACCCAATTCCACGAACCGTATGAATCAACTTATGGCTGAACCCCTTGTCCACTTTGCCCCGGAGCAAGCGCACGAAGGCATCCAGGGTGTTCTCCTCGATATCGTTTTCGAGGCCCCAAACGGCTTCCACAATCGTGGTGCGAGATACCACCCGGCCCACGCGGCGCATGAGAAGCTCCAAGAGGCGGTACTCGGTCGGAGAGAGGCGGATTTCCTGGCGCCCTCGGATAGCCTGGTGCGAGGCGGGATCGAGCGTGAGATCAGCCACCTGTAAGCGCGTGGGCCGCGGAGCGGACCCCCGCCGGGTAACCGTCCGCAGGCGCGCCAGGAATTCCTCAAAGGAAAAAGGCTTCGTCAAGTAATCGTCAGCCCCCAGATCGAGCCCCTTGACGATGTCCGGCACAGCGTCACGGGCGGTCAAAATCAGGATGGGAGTCTGATTTCCGGAGTGGCGGAGCCGCCGTGCGACCTCAAAGCCATCCACTTTAGGCAACATGAGGTCGAGCACAATGGCGTCAAATTCATAGACTTTGGCCAGCTCCAACCCTTCCAAGCCATCGAACGCCAAAGCGACGCGATGGTTCTCCTCCTCAAGCCCCTTCTTCAGGAGCTCCGCCATGCCTTTCTCGTCTTCAATAATGAGCACTCGCATGGTCAAGAATGGCTCAACTGCACGCCCCTATAATAACCCCATAAACCTGAAGACAAACTGAAAGCCTTCTAACAGGTTGATGAAAAATGCCCTCGCGGCTTCTGACCGGGTAGATGGCGTGTTGTAGCGCTGAGCTTTAGCTCAGCACGTGCCGACCCCGCCCTGCGGCGTCGGCGCTACGCTCTTTTTCATCAACCTTCTAGTGCTTGGTGAGGCGGGTGGCGCGGGTGTGCGACGCAGGAGTGAGGCTTCGGCAATTTCGTAGTCTGGGGGCGTGTTATCGAGCGTATTAAGTACGCTAGGGAAAGGCCCGGAGGGCCGATCCCGCCTTGCGGGATAGCCCAGGGCGCCAGCCCTGGGTCCAGAAGGCTCTTGTTCGCGGCAGCCCCAGCGGGGCGAAAGAAAAGGCTTCGACGCGGGAACTCTCCCTGGTTCTGCCGCCCCTTCCGGGGCTTGACTGGCGCTTGGGCTTGGTTTCCCAGGGCTGGCGCCCTGGGCTAAGTTCTATCGCCCGCTAGGCGGGCTCGGCGGACCACCCTGCTGCTGCCGCCGTAAGCTTACCCGCTCGCGAATCTGTCACATATGCTAGAATATGACTGAGCAGACTGCAGTGTCAGGGAGGGTTGATTATGACTGACGTTCGGCTGCGCGTTAACGAGAACGGCCGAGTAGTCCTTCCGGCGGCCTTTCGCAAAGCTCTTAACATCCGCCCCGGCGACCAGGTGCTGGCACGTCTTGAAGACGACGAGGTAAGGATCACGACGCTGAAGCATCGCATCGAGCAAGCGCAACGCCATGTCCGGCAATTTGTGAAACCTGGAAGGTCATTGGCGGACGAGTTGATTGCCGAGCGTCGGGAGGCCGCCAAGCATGAGTAGCATCGTGCTGGATGCCTCGGCGCTCTTGGCGGTGCTCAACCAGGAGCCGGGAGCCGAGAATCTGCCACCGGAACGTCTGGCCCAAGCCACCATCAGCGCCGTGAATCTCGCCGAAGCCCACACCAAACTGGTTCGAGAGGGCATTGATCCTGATGAGGCTTGGGAAGATGTCATGGGGCCTATCCAGGACTGGGCCCCGTTTACAGCGGAGCAAGCCAAGATTGCCGGAAGCTTGGCGGCCCGGACCCGTTCCATCGGCCTGTCGCTCGGAGACCGCGCCTGCCTGGCTCTGGGCCTGACGCTCAAGGCCCCGGTCTACACCACCGATCGCGCCTGGAAGAGTTTGAAGTTGGGGGTCCGCATTCATGTCCTCCGGTAGCGGGGAAGCAATGCAGTAGGCAGTGGGCAGAAGGCAGTAGGCAGCGAATGCTGTTTTGCGAGTCCCGGCGCGCCGGGATAGGCACTTCAAACAGGCTCAGTCGCAATCGCGGCCGGGCCTTCTGGCTTTGGTGGCGCGGAGTTGTTCTTGAACTCCGCGGCTTGTGTGCCTGGCAACCGACGAAGAGCCGCAGCGTTATAAACCAACTCTGCGTTGCAATACCGTAATTTCACGTTTTTTTGGCAAGGATTCGTGGACGTACGACTTTTCACCTTTTAATCTTTGCCTTTTGATTTTCTTTTGCGGCTCACCCGCGCTGTGCTACCTGCTCCGTGTCACGCAAACGCCCTCTGATTTACCCTGCATTTTATGTCATGACATTGTCTGCCATCTGTGGTACGATGGTGGACGGAATCGGCAGCAGGAGAGAAAAATGCAGAACACTGAAACCAGGAATGAGAAGCTCGATCTTCGGCTGACCCCGTCAGCAAAACGCGCCTTACGGAGCGCCGCTCGCGCTGCGCACCGGTCGGTGAGCGAATTTGTTCTTGAGAGCGCCCTCGCCCGCGCCGCAGAGACATTGCCGGACCGCCAGCGCTTCGGGCTGAATGCGGAACAGTGGAAGGCCTTCCAGGCCGCGCTGTCCGCGCCGCCGCGCGGCGCTCCCCGTCTTGGCAGGCTTCTCAAGGAGCCGAGCGTCTTCGAGCGAGGCAGGGTTTAGGTGACTCCGCTGCGCATCGAGAAGCTGCGACGCAGTCACGCCATCGAGGCGTTTGACTGCGGGCGTGAAGCACGATTCCTGATGCATTATGCGCTTCAGAACCAGCAGGCAGAAGCCTCTCAGACTTACGTGGCCCTGGCGGAGGCTGAGATCATCGGCTACTACACGCTTGTGGTGGGCGCCGTCGAGTATAATGACGCACCCGAACGTCTGACCAAGGGCCTGGCCCGTCATCCCGTGCCCATCATGCTGCTCGCCCGTCTTGCGGTTTCCACGTCCTGGCAAGGCAAGGGGGTTGGCGCCGGTCTCCTCAAAGACGCGATGCTCCGCACGCTTCAGGCTGCGGATATCGCCGGCATTCGGGCGTTTGCGGTTCACGCAAAGGACGACGAGGCCAAGGCCTTCTATGAGCACTTCGACTTTATCCCTTCACCAAGTGACCCCTACCATTTGTTCCGCTTGCTGAAGGATCTTCGTACCGGCCTGAAATCCTGAGAAGAACCGCAGAGTTACAAGCCAACTCTACCCGCACGAAGCGCGGGAGAGTAGGCAGTAAGCAGAAGGCCGTAAGCGCTTCAAACAGGCTGGGTCGCAATGGCGGCCGTGCCTTTTGGCTTTGGTAGCGCGGAGTTGTTCTTGTACGAGAGAGAATCTGCCTGCTCGCAATGTGCGGTCGAGGGAAATGCCGTCGGCACCACGGCGAGAGTTCACGCCGGTTGCAACCCTTCACAAACGCGGGTAGGATACTCCAATGGATAACATCGCTATTCAAAGGGCGGATGAACTGCCCCCCGACGCCCGCCGGGCGGTGGAACAAGTTCTGGGCCGCGCCCTCGAGCACGACGAAGAGGTGAGCATCATGGCCTTACCACCTCATCAGGCACCGACCGGAGAGGCTCGCAAGGCCCTTGCCCGTCAATTGGAGGATCGGATCAACAAGACGGCTGAACGCGTGCGAGACGTTTCCACAGAGGAGCAGGAGTCGGCAATCGATGAGGCGGTAAACCACGTCCGCTCCCAACACAAATGAGGATCGTTCTCGACACGAACATCCTCGTTCGTGCCAATGTCAAAGCCCAGGGCCCGGCGCGGGAAGCCCTACTCAAGATCATCTCCGGAAACCACGTCCTTATCACTTCGCCGTTTTTGTTGCGCGAGGTGGAACGCGCACTGGCCTAGCCTCGTCTACAGAAACTCTGGCGGCTCAGTTTGCAGGATATCCAGGAACACGTGCAGTTTCTGGTGAAGGTCTCCGAGGTAGTCCACCCCATCATTGAAGCGCGCGTTGTCCTTAAAGATTCGAACGATGACCCCGTCATCTATACCGCCGTCTCCGGAAAAGCGGACGCTCTATGCACACTGGTCAGAGATTTTTTTGAGCCGGGGGTTGTGGCGTTCTGTCGGAACCGCGGCATCTCTATTCTAACTGATGTGATGTTGCGCCAAAGGCTGATGCAGGTGCCATGACCGCCTACATCCTAAAGCGACGTAGGCAGTACGCCGGCTGGCGCAAAGCTTCATCTAGGTGCGGCACGGGGTCTATAATGGAGACCTTGAAGTCGATGGTTACGCCCGGCGATGCGGCAGAGGGTGGAATGATGTCTACTTTCGAGTTTGCAAACAAAACGTACCCGATCGATGGCGACGAATTCCTTGCGGACTTCAGTGCTTGGGATGAGAACTTCGCACGCGGCATGGCGCCCAAGGTCGGAATCATCAGTGGGCTGAGCGAAGACCACTGGAGAGTCATCTGCTTCATTCGCGACCAGTACAAAAAGACGGGAAAGTGCCCGCTGGTCTACGAGACCACCCGGATGAACCGTCTGCACCTGCAGGAACTCAAGAAGCTGTTCCCCGCGGGATACCTGCGCGGTGCCTGCAAGCTTGCGGGTATCACGTACCAGGAAGGCTACCTGGAACAGTCCTGGGTAGAGGGTTTTGCCGAACAGATTACCATGGGCGGGGAAGGGAAAACGTACGAGATCAACGTCCGCGGTTTTCTGGTCAATCCTTCCCAATGGGACAAGCGGTATGCCCTGCACAGGGCTTGGGAGATGAAGATGCCCAAGCTCACCGATAAGCATTGGCAGATTCTCGAATTCCTTCGCCAGCGCTTTGCCGCAAACAATATTGTGCCCACCGTGTATGAAACCTGCGAGGCAAACCACATCGAACTGGAGGAGCTTCAGAGATTGTTTCCCGACGGGTATCATCGCGGCGCGGTCAAGCTTGCCGGGCTGAGGGTGAGATAACCAATCGCTCGTGGTCGTCACCGCCGGAGCAGCCCTTACTCCGCTCGATCAGTCCGCAAGCAGATCCCCCCGTAGCGCCGAGCGAGCCTCCGCTATGTGGGCCCCACGGGAACCGCCAGGACTACGGACCGGAGCCTCTCCATGGCATCTACGTAACGCTTGAAGAAAATCTGGGAGATCCTCCTTTGGACGGCGTAGCCTACCACGGGGTTCTCATCCAGGATACGACGCAGGGTCTGGCTTTCCACCTTGAGCACCTCCGAGTCCTCAACGCACTGGGCGTTCAACAGGTATCGCTCTCCTCCCGTGAGGGAGGAGACCCCGAAGACACCTCCCTCGACGACGTCGTCCACTAGGAAGCTAACTCCTCCCTTCGCGGGTCTCCTCAGTTCCACCCTCCCCTTGAGGAGTACAAACAGGTGACTCGCGGGAATCCCCTCTGCGTAGACCCTTTCGCCCTTTCCGAGTTTCGCGACCCCCGAGGCGTCGCTGAGCCTCCCCACCTCCTTCGGGGTCAGCAGCCCGAACAGTTCGTGATGTTGCAGCTTCTCAATGACCATGGCACATCCTCCTTTGCCACCGGTGGTCCCGATGGCAATAGAGCGGAAAACAAACTTCGGTTGGTAAGACTCATCCGCCAGTCGCTGGACGCTTTCCGGAAGATGGCGATGGCAACGCCAGAACCTTGGGCTGGCTCGGTGTCTCACCGATCGGTGCAGCGGCCCTCACGGAGATGGTTCAGGGCCTCGTCGGCCAGCGCATCGAGACGACCCGCGGCGAAATCTTCCTCAATCTGGCAGTCCCAGGCGGCAGCTTCCGACTGGGCGAACCACGCCCGAAGTGCGGCGAGTTCCTTAGAGCAAAGCCGGCGAACGGCATCCTCGATCTCTTCAATCGTGCTCATGCCGCCGAGCTTACTCCACCTGGCAAGTCAGCGCAACCGCTGGGTGGCGCAGACATGCTGTAGTTTGCATGTCTGCGGTGAATCGGAGAGAGTGAAGGTGCAGAATTGAAGGCAATAGGGCTATGCCTAGAGTTTAGCCTAATCATTCAATATTAATGTCTTTTGGATGGAGCACAGTCAAACCTGGTATCTGCTTGAAGTCATCCTTTTCGCCAAACGTCAAGATTTCGGTGATGCCGTTATTGTTCATGATGACGCTGTGGATTACGTCTCCGACTCCGGAGTGGTACTTCAGGATACTTTGTCTCACGTGGTAGAAGAATTTTGCAAAGTCGTAGTCTTTTTGAGGACTGACCTCAGCGAAATATATCTTAAGATTAGCGAGACGCCTCTCGCTAACAAGTTGACTCTCGATTTCGGCAACAGTGCCGCGGTCCATCCTTTTCTGAGAAACCAAGATATTGACCATCTCGGTTACCGCCCACATGGAAGTGCAAAGCTGAACGTCCTTGAGCTCGGCGAAGACGGCTAAGGCATTTTCTACCATCTTCTTCTTCGGCTCTTCCGCCTTATCTGTCGAGTAGTGCGCTATTAGAACATTGCTATCTAAATAGATACGTTTCATTTTTTTCTGGCGCGGAAGTGAACGTCCTCTTTCATTTTGAAGGTCCTGAGCGCCCTGAAAGACACTGTTTCCCCTGACTTAGTCTTAAACCTAACGGTGGCGGGTTTTGTCACAGTTTTGACCGCAGTAAACCTAACGTTTTTCTTGGCCATGTTGACATGATACCACGGTTCAGCGAGTATGAAAAATACCGCCAGTATCATGCAAAACGGGCGAAACATGCCAACCACCACGCCAAACCCGTAGCAAAAGGCGCGTAGTGCGTGGCCACCCCCGGCGCGAGCTGCCAACACACTTCAGGAAGGACTCTTGACAACCTACGCTTAATATGGTAGCCTAGCATGTGATGCCAGGCTGTTCTGCCATGAGCGCCGAGACCTCGCGAATGACTCCCCCATCCTTCTTTCTATATCGACAATATGTCCGCATACCCCTTGCCACGATGACCGTAATTATTTAAAAAGTGACTGAACGACGCGGGAATGTCTATGAAAACAAAGGGTCGGCCTTCCCAAGCCCGGGGCAAAGCGGGAATGTCTATGAAAACAAAGGAACTTAGCCGTTAGAAGCGGGAATGTTGTTGAGAAAAAAGGTAGTTAGTAGGTGGTAGGTCGTTGGCGGCAGGTGGCAGGTCGCAGGTGGTAGGTGGGGAAGAAGGGCTGGGTCCGTAGAGCGGGACCCGCGCTACTTCCCCACGCAAAACGTCGAGAAGATGATATCCAATACGTCATCGACATACGTCGCGCCGGTGATTTGATCGAGCGGGCGAAGGGCCTCATACAGATCAAGTAGAAGCATCTCGTGGGGCACGTTTTGCTCGGCAGCCTGACGGGCCTTGGCGAGCGACTGTAGCGAATCCCTGAGAAGTTGCTGGTGGCGCAAGTTGGTGATGAGCTCGCCCTCCGGGCCCAGGTCGCGCGCCGGTGCGGCAATCTCCAGGATTTTCTCTTCGAGTTCTTGAATTCCCTCGCCGGTTAATGCGGAGGTCCAGACAACCTGCGCAGGAGTCACCTCTGGTAGGGGAGGGCTCTGCCCTCCCGCGGGCGGGCCGAGCCCGCCCCTATCAATTTCCGGCGATGCGTCCGGCGCCGCGTCGGCCGTCAAGAACGTATCCAAATCCGCGCTCGAGATTTTGGGCGGAAGATCGAGTTTGTTGCAGGCTACCAGTAGCGCACCCAGTGGGCGCACTCTGCTTAACAAATTCGAATCTTCGTCGGTCCATCCCTCGGAGGCGTCAACCACCAGGAGCCGCAGGTCCGAATCGGCGATGGCCTGAAAGGACTTTTCCACGCCGATCCTTTCCACCTCATCCTTCGCGTGACGGATGCCCGCCGTATCCACGAAACGCAACGGTATGCCTCCGAGGTTGGCGGTTTCGGCCACCAGGTCCCGTGTTGTCCCCGGAGTCGAAGTCACTATGGCTCGCTCTTCATCCAGGAGGCGGTTGAACAGGCTCGACTTGCCGACGTTCGGGCGACCCACAATAGCCAGGGTCAGTCCCTCGCGAACAATCCTGCCGTAGGCGTAGCCTTGCGCCCACCTCTCGAGGTCCGTGCGGAGCTTGTCAGTGCGGGCGAGTATTTCCTGCCACTCCATCACGGCCACATCGTCTTCGGCAAAGTCAATGCCGGCCTCCAACCTGGCAATGAGTTCGAGCAAAACCTGTTTGTGCGGTTTGAGGCGAGCGGAGACCGCGCCTTCGAGTTGTTGTGCCGCCACGCGGGCTTGGTAGAGCGTGCGCGACTCGACAAGGTCGCGGACCGCTTCTGCTTGCGTCAGGTCGATGCGCCCGTTCAGAAACCCCCGCATGGTAAACTCGCCCGGCTCGGCAGGGCGCGCCCCTCGGCTAAGGCAGCATTCCACCAGATAGCGAAGGATTACGGGAGCGCCATGGCAGGAAATCTCGACGACGTCTTCCGCCGTGTAAGAGTGAGGGCGTCGGAAACAAGTGACCACAACCTGGTCCAGAACCCTGCCGCCCTGCGGAGCGCAAAACTCGCCCAGCGTGGCCCGCTGGGTTTCCAGCGGCAAGTTCGGGAAACGGATGAGGCTGGAGGCGATTTCGATCGCCTGACTTCCCGACAGGCGCACCACCCCTAGGCCGCCGCGGCCGGGCGGCGTGGCAACGGCTACGATGGTGTCTTCATGCGTCATGCGGAGACTGGCGACTCAGCGTCCGCTGTCCTGGGTGGGAGGTCTGGCCGGCAGAATCACAACTTTGCGCTCGGGGCCCACGCCTTCGCTTACGGTGCGGAGGTTCGGCCGGTCTCTCAGCGCCAGATGAATGATGCGCCTCTCCCGCGGGGTCATGGGGCTTAAGGCAAAGGGAGCGCCGCTCTCCACCACCCGTTCTGCGGCGACTTGCGCCGTGAGTTTTAGTTCTTCCGTGCGCATTCGCCGCCAGTCGTTGCAGTCGAAGGCGATTTTGCCGAGGTGCTCTTCCCGCAATCGCGCCGCCTTCAGAACTACATGCTCGAGGGCGTCCAGAAGGGCTCCATTCCGCTCCAAGAGGAGGTCGGCGTCCACGCCCGTAAAATCTGCCACATACTCCGGCGACTCGAGGTCCGATGACTCCTGAAGCACGGGGTGAATTGCAAAGGAGAGCGCAAACCCGCCCTGTTGGATGATCTGATTCAGAAGTGAGTCAATCGCTGCAAGGTAGTTCTCCAGCCCGTGGGTTGAGGTCTGCGCGCCAGGCTGCGTATCCATCGAAGGCCGGTCTTTCACCTCGGGCGTTTTGCTGGGGCCGGGAGGGTCTGGGGGATGGGCATCAATTTGTTGATCATAACTTGCTGCAAAATCCCCACGATGTTGGCGGTCAGAAAATAGAGAACCAGGCCGCTGGCAAAATTATAAAACATGATGCCGAAAACAATCGGCATGAACATCATCATGCGTTGCTGGGAGGGATCAGCGCTGGCCACCGGAGTCATTTTCTGCATGATGAACATGGTGATGACCATAACCGTGGGCAGAATAGGAAGCGGAATCCCAAAGGGATGGAATCTATCCGGCGCTGAAAGGTCCGTGATCCAAAGTATCCAGGGAGCGTGACGCAGTTCGATAGGCAGGTCAAGCACCCGGTAAAAGCCGTAAAGAAAGGGGAGTTGGAGAGCCATCGGCAAGCAGCCGCCCAGGGGATTGACGCCGTGCTCCTTGTAGAGCTTCATGACCTCCTCGTTCATGCGCTGCTTGCGTGGATCGTTGAACTTGGTACCCTTGTATTTATCCTGGATGCTCTTTATGAGCGGGGCAATGCGCTGCATCTCCTGTCCCGAGCGAATGCTTTTCAGTTTCAGCGGAAACAACGCGAAGTTGATAAACACGGTCAGGAGCACAATCGCCCAGCCGTAGTTGTGCGTCCAGCGCTCGTAGATGAAGCGCAGGCCAAGGAAAAGAGGTTTGGCAATGAAGGCGAACCATCCGAAGTCCACTAGGGAATCCAGCGGGGGCTTTTCGGCGCGCAGCACCTCCAGGTCTTTCGGCCCCACGAACATCCGAAAGGCCAAAGGCTTCGGCTGCGCCTGCCCCAACTGTGCGTAGAGCGGGCTGGGCCTATCAGAATCCTTCCCCTTCCAGTCCGTGGGTGTCCAAGTCTGCCGGCCAAACCGAAAGGTCTCGTCCGGAAAATCGGGCAAGAAGATTCCTGCAAAGTAGCGGTCCTCCAAGCCCGCGAGCTGAAATGGGGCGGGGACCAAGCGGTCGGTGGTCAGTTTCCGTTGCGCCACCGTGGTCAAATCACCTAGGGAACCGTAGACACCTTGCGTCAGGGTATTGATAACAGCGGGCGGCAGGGAGTGGTCCCCAAACCCGCCCGGCCATGCGACCTCCATGGGCAAGTAGCGGCCTCCTTCAGCTACGCTTACTTCGGCGTGGACCTCATAACCCGTCCCTAAAGTAAAAACCTTGTGCGCCTGCACCTTGCCATCGCTGTAGGTGAACTCGACCTTGACGGGTGCCTTCAGCGTCACGCCGGAGGGCGTTGCAACATAGAGCGCTGAGTTCAGCTTGCTCGCGAGCTCGCCATCACCAACGCTCAGGCTCATGGGGAAGCCGAGCTTTCCGCACGCCTCGTCATCGATGACATCCAAAGGGGCTTCTTTTGCGTCGCGATATTTCTTGAGTATCCAACTCTCCACGACCGCGCCCCGCGTGGAAAAGGTCACCGTATAAAGGTCGTTTTCGACGACGATGTCTTCTGGCTTACTGCCTTCAATAACCGGAATGGATGGAGGAAGCCGGGGGCTTACTGCTGGGGCGGATGTTTTCTCCGTAGCCGGTTGGGTCTGCGCCGTAGAAATGGACTTGGAAGATGGCGAAGGGGGCGGTTCCTTAACAAAGAAAACGCGCCAAAGCAACAGCATCACGAAGGAGAGTGCGAATGCGGCCAGCACCCGTTTTTCTTGGTCCACGGAATGTCCTCAAATCTCAGCTTCCGGGCCTCGGGGTCAGGACCGTAAGGGCGGTTCGCGAACCGCCCCTACGAAACGAACACACTGGACCCGGCAACTTCAAACGTGAAGTCAGGGCACTGGGTCGAACCCTTGGCCCCCAAATGGCCGGCAGCGCATGAGCCGGCCAAGCGCCATATGAATTCCCCGCCAGGCGCCCCACCTCTCAACCGCTTCATACGCGTAAGCTGAGCAGGACGGGTAGAAACGGCAGGAAGACGGTATGATGGGAGAAAGGCAAGCCTGGTAAAACCTAATCAGACCCAGCGTAATGAACTTCACTTGGCGCGCAACTCCTCGGAAACTCCCGGAGGGGGCTGGCTGGGGAAAAGCCTCAGAACTTCCCCTTGCAGAGTCCGAAATGGGACCTTTGCCACCGACTCGCGGGGATTCACCAGTATGTCCCAGCCGCCCGGCAGGTGTGCGCGGTGCAGCCGAAACACCTCTCGCAAACGGCGCTTCAGCCGATTGCGCAATACGGCATTCCCCAGGCGCGCTGGTGTCGTGACCCCAAAACGAGATTGCAGTAACCCATTGGGTCGAATAAAGACCGTGCATAATGGGGCGCTCCGGCGATGCCCTTCGTCATAGACTCGCCGAAAATCGCCTCGGCGGAGCAGCCGGAAACTCTTGGGAAAAGCTTGAGATGCCAAATGAGCTCTTATGGAGTCAGGCGATGACGGCCCTTTAGGCGCCGACGCTTTAACACGTTGCGGCCTCCCGGGGTCCTCATGCGCACGCGGAATCCATGTGTCTTGGCTCGGCGCCTACGGTTAGGTTGAAAGGTCCGTTTCAAGCGGCCATACTCCCTGTTAGATTTCGGCCCTCAAGGGCAATCTAGAAACATAACCCGATGCCTTACAACAAGTCAAGGCTCGGTTTGAGCACGACCCTCTTGGAATTCGAGAGATTTCGGTTTAACCTTATGGGAACATATAGGGCATTGGCCGCATTACAACTTGGGAGAGAAAGATGACTCAGCTCATCCAACTGCCGAATGCTTTGGAGGATGTACCGCCGGAAGAACACGGGCGGTGGTGTTGTGCCCGCCTGGAAGAAGGAAACATCCTCTTTTTCGCAAAGACTCCATTTGAATTACCTCAAGGCGAAGTGCAGTTCCTGCTGGGCCAGAAACAGAGCAATGCGGGGTACCACAAGAACATTGCCTATCGTCCGCTCTCGGACCGGCTTACGGGGTACGCCCAAGGACGCAACTCCGACAAGGAAAGGCTGCACGCGATTATGCGGCAGTACTCCCAAAGGGTGATCGGGTTCACGCGGCAGCTCTTGTCTCCCTATGCGGGGTTGGGGACGGTGGACTTTGCCAGCTTTCGGCCGCAGCAGGAGGCCGGCCGGCAAATCCGCCTACGCGCGCGTAACGACCTCCTGCATGTGGACTCATTTCCAACCCGGCCCTCCAATGGGAATAGAATCCTGCGGGTGTTTAGCAACATCAGCCCAACCGAGCCTCGGGTGTGGGTGACTTCCGAGACTTTCGAGAATCTCGTAGCGCGGTTCGCTGGAGCTGGCGGGATGCCGCTTCCCAGGGGAATAGCTTCCGGGCCAAAGAGGGTCCTGACAAAGCTCGCGCGAGCGGCGGGACTTCACAGCCTGGCGCGGTCTCCTTACGACGACTGGATGTTGCGCTTCCATCACTTCCTCAAGGCGAGCCAGGAATTCCAGGAAATGTGCTCGCGGACGCAATGGGAGTTTCCGCCCCAATCCACGTGGTTGGCGTTTACGGACATGGTCAGCCATGCGGTTCTCTCCGGACAGTTCGCTCTGGAACAGACCTTCATCATTTCGAAGAGTGCCCTGGTTTTGCCTGAAAAGGCCCCGGTCAGAGTCCTGGAACGTATCGCGGGCTGCCCGCTGACTTTCGGCGATCCTTGAGACAGTTAGGACCAGAAGCGCCCTTCCAAAGTGCGTCTGAAAAAGCTTGTTTAAACTGGTTCTCGTACTGAGGGGCTTGAAACCCGCCGTGCGTCTTCAAATGAACAAGCTCCGGCTGGCAATGGTGGGCCTACGTGGCGAGTCTTTTGCCGCCACGCATAGATCCGTGGATTGACTGGGGACCTTCCGGCATATATCATAAGGAATCAGGATGAATAAGCAGAGGCCAAAAACGGCGGAAGTTGTGTGTCCATGCTGCGGGGCGCGGCTGGAAGTGGATACAGAGCTTGGTAAGGTTCTCTTCCACGAACCGCCGCCAAGACCAGCCAAAGCTCCCGACTTGGATCACGCTTCGCAACTCCTCAAGAAAGAAGCTGAGCGCCGCGAAAGCCTCTTCAAACAAAGCGCCGAAGAGCAAAAGATCAAATCCGAACTACTGGAGCGACGATTCAAAGAGGCGCTCGAGAAGACCAAAGACGTGCCTGCCGGACCTCCCCTCAAGGAAATTGACTTGGACTAACGGGTAAGGGTGTAAACCGCGGCGTCTGCGGGGAAGCAGGATTCTGGAATGTTGCTGGGCGACACCTCGCACTTACGATCTACCTTTCCTTGGGTAGCGGGCCTCGATGGTGGTGTGCATGCCGCCGCGTGTGGAGAACTCGCCGCGCACCACAGCCCACTTGGGGCGGCAGGCGCGGGCGACATCATCCAGGATGCGGTTTACGGCGTTCTCGTAGAAAATGCCTAAATTTCGGTACGCAAGAATATAGTACTTCAATGACTTCAACTCCAAGCACAGCTTGTCGGGAAGGTAATGAAGGGTGATGGTCCCGAAGTCCGGCAATCCGGTCCGCGGGCAGATGGAGGTGTACTCGGGGATCGATATCGTGATGTCGTAGCCACTGTACTGGTTGGGCCAAGTCTCGATTTCTGGCAGCTTTGCGTGAACCCCTGCACCGGCGTGTTCAGCAGTATATTGGGGCTGGTGAGTTTTCCTAGGCATGTTTAACCTCCCTGGATTCAATAATAAACCAAAACCAGACTGGGGTAGCCTGTTTATTCGCAGCGAGAATGCTGTCCAACCCTGCTAACTTCAAATAACCCCATTTTGAGCGATTTTCTAAGTTTTCAGGCAACTTGTTGATTCTTAATGGTTTGAAAAGGCAGTGCAGATTTCCCTTGACATTAGCGTACTCAACTTTCATTATAAGGTGAAACTAATAGATGGATTTTGCCATCTAAACTGTTGAATGTGCAGTGAACCCTGGTTGGGCACTCATCCACTGAGGAGGAATTCAGGATATGGGCAAGATAATCGGAATTGACCTTGGGACTACCAACTCCGTGGTCGCAGTAATGGAAGGCGGGGATCCCGTTGTCATTACTAACCCTGAGGGGGGACGCACCACCCCGTCGGTCGTGGCCTTTACCAAGTCCGGCGAACGGCTGGTTGGGCAAGTGGCCAAGCGGCAGGCCGTCACCAACCCCGAAAATACTGTTTATTCGATCAAGCGTTTCATGGGTCGTCGGTTCAATGAGGTGCAGAGCGAAATCAAGACCGTCCCGTACAAGGTTGTGTCAGGACCCAATGGTGACGTTCGGGTGGTCGCCCAGGGTAAGGAATACTCGCCTCCGGAAATCTCCGCCATGATCCTTCAGAAAATGAAGGATTCGGCTGAGCAATACCTTGGCGAGAAGGTGACACAGGCGGTCATCACCGTCCCAGCTTATTTCAATGACTCTCAGCGCCAAGCCACCAAGGACTCCGGAAAGATTGCTGGCTTGGAAGTCCTGCGCATCGTAAATGAGCCCACGGCGGCAGCGCTGGCCTACGGCTTGGACAAAAAGCGGGACGAGACAATAGCCGTTTACGACTTCGGGGGCGGGACCTTCGATATTTCAATCCTTGAGGTTGGAGAGGGCGTCGTGGAGGTGAAGTCCACGAACGGCGACACGCACCTGGGTGGCGACGACATCGACAAACGCATCATGGACTGGATTGTGGACGAGTTCCGCAAGGACCAAGGCATCGATCTTTCCAAGGACCGCATGGCGTTGCAACGCCTCAAGGAAGCTGCGGAGAAAGCCAAGATGGAGCTTTCCACGGTTCTGGAAAGTGACATCAATTTGCCGTTCGTTACTGCGGATGCATCGGGTCCAAAGCACCTGAACCTGAAGTTGACCCGGGGGCGCTTCGAACAGATGTGCGAGGACATCTTCCAACGTTCCGTGGGCCCGGTGAAGCAGGCGCTTACCGACGCCTCCCTGACTCCCGACAAGATTGATGAGGTGGTGCTGGTGGGCGGGTCCACGCGCATCCCGCGCGTGCAGCAGATCGTCAAGGACATTTTCTATGGCAAGGAGCCGCACAAAGGCGTTAACCCGGACGAGGTGGTGGCGGTGGGCGCGGCGGTCCAGGCGGGCGTGCTGGGCGGCGAAGTGAAGGACTTGCTGCTGCTGGACGTTACTCCCCTGACGCTGGGCGTTGAAACCCTGGGCGGCGTGATGACTCCGCTCATCCAACGCAACACCACGATTCCGACCAAAAAGAATGAAACCTTCTCCACGGCTGCGGACAGCCAGACTTCGGTTGAAATTCATGTCCTGCAAGGCGAGCGTCAGATGGCGCGCGACAACCGGACGCTGGGCAAGTTCCACCTGGTGGGAATTCCGCCTGCGCCGAGGGGCATCCCGCAGATTGAGGTGACATTTGATATCGACGCGAATGGCATTCTGAACGTTTCCGCCAAGGACCTCGGCACGGGTCAGGAACAGAAGATAACTATCACTTCTTCGAGCGGGCTCAGCAAGGAGGAAGTGGAGCGGGTGACTAAGGAAGGCGAGCTGCACGCGGATGAAGACCGGCGGCGCAAGGAAGAAATCGAAGTCAAGAACAAGGCCGACTCAATGGTGTACTCCGTGGAGAAGCTGCTGAAGGAAAACCGCGATAAGATTTCTGAAAGCGACGCCAAGAACATTGAATCCGCCCTGGAAGATGCCAAGAAAACGCTCCAGGAAGGCGACATCTCGAAGATCAACGCGGCCGTGGACCGACTGACCTCAGCCTCGCACAAGCTGGCAGAAGCGATGTACAAGCAGGCGTCTACCGCGCGCGCGGCGCAAGAGGCTCCTGGCAGCGCCCCTGGAGCTTCAACCTCGGCCAGCGGAGCCGCGGGTCCAGCGGGCAAATCGAAGGGCGACGGCGAAGTGATCGACGCAGAAGTGGTGGATAGCGACGACAAGAAGAAGAACTGAGAGGAAGCAGTCGACAGTCCACAGTCGACAGCTAAGTGATCGGAAGCGATGGATACTGAGAGGCACAGTTTAAGGTTGAAAAGCTAACCCTCGGAAGGAGAGTCAGGACAACAGTCTACGGGCAAAAGGATGAAAGTCGGAGAGGCTGCCTCACGTCCGTTCTTACTGTCGACCGTCGACTGTCGACTGTGAACTGCTCTTATGGAACACCGAGCCCAGATGGGAGTGGAATGCCCGCAATGCCACTGGAGGCAATTCATGGAGCTAGGTTTGGATCAGGCGATCATGGATACTCCTGTGGCCAGGGAGATCCAGCACCAATTACAGGAATGGTTGCGCTCCCGGTGCCCTGACCACCTGGGCCCGATCATGGCGAAAATGAAGAACTGAAAGCCGCGGGACCGGGGGCTTGGGGCTGGGGGCTAGGGACTAGCGAAGAGGTTGCAAACCAGGAAGCGACCGGTTCAAAGAATCAGGATCATGCCATGAGCCAAATCGCATTGCCTGAAGTGAAGGTTGGCGAGTTTTGCCGGAAGTGGAAGATCACCGAGCTTGCTCTGTTCAGTTCTGTGCTCCGCCAGGACTTTCGGCCGGACAGCGACGTTGATGTGATGGTGAGCTTTGACCCGGCCGCTCGCTGGAGCCTTGTGGATGTGGCGAAGATGCAGAACGAATTAGAGGAGATGCTTTGTCGCAAGGTTGACATGGTTGAACGTTCCGCTATCGAGCGCAGTGAGAACTACATTCGTCGGCAGCATATCCTTAATTCTCTGGAACCGGTTTACGTGGCGCGATGATGCCTATTTGCTCGACATGCTGCTGGCGGCGGAAGAGTTGAAAGAATTTTAACGTACCAAGGTTGTGGCAGAACCAGAAGGTGAACGGCGGACACGCAAACCTACACGCCGATTTTAGTGAGTCGTTGATGCCTGTCGGGACACAAAAAGATTACTACGCGATCTTGGGCGTCAGCCGCGAGGCCAAGCCGCAGGACGTCCGCAAGGCGTACCGGCGCTTGGCGCGCAAGTACCACCCTGACGTCAACCCGGGAAACAAAACGGCAGAAGAAAAGTTCAAGGAACTATCGCAGGCTTACGAAATCCTGGGTGACGACAAGAAGCGCCAGGTCTATGACCAATACGGCTTCTATTCCGATAATATTCCTTCCGGCGGCCCTGGGCCGGGCGCTTCAACGCGTGCCGGCGCTCCGGGGGTCGGTTTCTCGGGCTTTGATTTTTCGAACTTCGACAACACCGATGCAGAAACCGAAAAGCGCGGAGGCTTCGGCGGAGGCTTTCGGGACATTTTCTCGCAGTTGTTCAATCGCTCCGGCGAGCATGAAGAGGAAGCGGAGGGCCCACAAAAGGGAGGCGACCTCGAACATCACATGCACCTCGGGTTCTGGGACGCCATTCGTGGAACGCAGGTGCGGATAACCATCGGGCGGCAGGAGACCTGCCCGACGTGCAAAGGAACGGGATCTGCGGGAGGCGCTCCCATCACCTGCGCGGTTTGCGGCGGAACGGGAAAGGCCACACGCCAAGCAGGCACCATGCGATTCACCGTGACGTGCCCGCAGTGTGGCGGAACGGGCCGCCAGCGGCGCCCCTGCCAGGCTTGCGGCGGATCGGGTTTCGTACGAAAACCCGAGTCTTTCGAGGTGCGCATACCTCCCGGCGTCGATACCGGCTCTCGCGTGCGCGTGCCGGGAAAGGGAAATGCCGGCGTCCACGGAGGGCCTGCGGGTGACTTGTACATTGTCACCGAGGTCGAGCTGCATCCCATCTTCGAACGCAAGGGCGACAACATTTACGTTAAAGTCCCGGTGACCGTATCGGAGGCGGCCCTGGGAGCGAAGGTGGAAGTGCCGACCCTGGTGGGGCCCTCCACGATTAAGATTCCACCCGGAACGCAGAGCGGCCAGAAGCTACGACTTCGCGGGAAGGGCGCACCCTCGCTACGCAGCGACGCGCGAGGGGACCAGTTCGTGGAGGTCCAGGTTGTAGTTCCTCGAGTGGGGGATGAAAGGACCAGGGAAATTCTCCGCGAACTCGCGCGCCTGAACCCGGAAGACCCGAGGCAAGAATTGAAGAAGTACAGCTAAAGGGTAAAGGTTAAAGGCTGAAGGTTAAAGGAGAGTTTACTCTCGACCTTCGACTCTCGACCTTCGACTTCTACAATGAGTCCACGCGGTAGAAAAACTCGTGGCAAGACCGGTTACATGATCAGCGCGGTGGCGGAGATGTACAACATCCACCCGCAAACGCTGCGTTTATACGAGCGGGAAGGGTTGCTGGTGCCTTCACGCACCAACGGCAACACCCGCCTCTATGGTGATGAAGACCTGGAACGGCTGGAGACCATCCTGAACTTGGCGCGCGACCTGGGGGTCAACCTGGCGGGAATTGAGATTATCCTGAACATGCGCGACCGCATGCAAAAGATGCAGGAGGAGATGCAGGCTTTCGTCGAGTATGCGCAGAAGGTGATCTTGAACCGTCCGCCCCTGGACCAGGAGGGCATCCAGAACGCCTTGGTGCGCCTCGTCCCGCCCTATTTGATCCGAACCCGCACCGTAACGAAGTAAAAGGAATTGGAAGGCCCAGGCCGCGGATACTCCAACCCCCAGCACTGTATTATTTCTCCTCCTCACCGCCGGGCATGGATTACAATGCAATTTCAGGATCGGACATGCCTCGAAAAGACTGCGCCCAATGCGAGGGAACGGGCTGGAAGCCAATTGAGATCGACGGCGTCCGGCGGGTGACCCGGTGCGACTGCTATGACGTGGAGCGCGCGGAGCTTCTGCTCCGCCAAGCGCACATTCCAGAAAGATATGAGATCTGCGCCTTTGAGAATTTTGATATTCGTAGGGATAGCCAGAACCTGAGATGGGCGAAGCTGAACGCCGAGAATTTTGTTAAGGAATATCCGACGGATTTTGGCCTGCTCTTTGTCGGCCCTACGGGCGTGGGAAAGACCCACTTGGCCGTCGCCGTCCTGAGGGAGTTGATCTTGCGCAAAGGCGTGGAGTGCCTCTTTTATGATTTCCACGACCTGCTGAAAGCTATTCGGGACAGTTACAACCCGGTTTCCCAGAACTCGGAGCTTTCAATTCTCCAGCCGGTGCTGGATGTGGAAGTGCTGTTGTTGGATGAACTGGCATCCTCGAACCCCAGTGACTGGGTGAAAGAGACCTTGCAGCACATTATCAACTCACGCTACAACCACAAGAAGGTCACTCTCATCACCACAACGCTTCCCTTCGGTGAGTCCACAGCTCATCGTGAAGTCCGCGCCCCATCGGGCGACCTTGTCCCCAACGTTGAATTCAGTTTGAACCAATTGGGAGTGACTCTCCGGTCACGCCTCTACGAAATGTGCAAGCTGGTTGAAATGAACTCTGACGACTACCGCAAAGCCATCAAACAGGCAGCCTATAAGTTCCATGCCGAATAGACTCCTACTTGGTGTCGGGCTTGATGTCCGCTGTCTTAGGGTTGCTACTTCGCATTGACTTCCCTTTCGACGCAACGGTAGAATACTGTTTCCTTTGTAGGCTTGCGTCGGGTATCTGGAGAGGAGGCCGGCGGATGTCCGCTGACGAAAAGGGTAGTAGTTTGCAAGAGGCAGGGACTGAGCCCGGAGCCCAGAACGATTTAACGGATGCCCAAGCGAGGAATCCTGAAGCCAGCGAAGTGGCAAGTCTCATGGAGGGGATGGAGGCTTTATCCACTCCCTCGATCACCGCGGGTGAAATCGTCCAGGGCCAGGTGCTCAAAATCACAGAGACCGAAGTGGTGGTGGACGTTGGGCTAAAGTGCGAGGCGCAGGTAGCGCGCAGCGAGTTCCTCACGCTGGACGGACATTTGAGAATTGAACCGGGTAATACGGTTGACCTTTGGATTGAGAATTACGACGAGGCCTCCGGCACTGTCACCGTTTCCTATCAGAAGGCATTACGTCGCAAGACTTGGGATGGAGTCGAGCGCGCATTCCAGGACCAGAGCAATATCACCTGCCGCGTTGTGGATCGCATCAAGGGCGGCCTGATGGTGGATATTGGGGTTCCCGCATTTCTTCCGGCTTCCCATGCCGACGTGCGGGTGCACGCCAACCTGGATGAACTCAAGGGCCAGGAGATCGCCTGCAAGGTCATCAAGGTTAACCGCAAGAAGAACAACGTCGTGGTCAGCCGCAAGGCTGCGATTGAAGAAGAGCTCAATCGACGCAAGATTGAATTGACGGAACGCTTGGTAGAAGGGGCAGAAGTTGTCGGCAAGGTCAAGAACCTCACCGACTACGGCGTCTTTATTGACCTTGGCGGGATCGACGGGCTTCTCCACATCACCGACCTTTCCTGGGGAAGAATTGGACACCCCTCGGAGGTCGTCCAGGTGGGTCAGGAAATCAGGGTGAGGGTGCTCAGGCACGATCCCGAAAAGGGGCGCATTTCTCTGGGTTTGAAACAGCTTACTCCCGATCCGTGGGAGACGGTTGCGGCCATCTATCATGCCGCAGACCGTATAACAGGCCGCGTGGTGAGTCTTGCCGATTATGGCGCTTTTGTCGAAATCGAGCCTGGCGTGGAAGGACTCATTCATATCTCGGAGATGAGCTGGAGCAAGCGACTGCGTCATCCCTCCAAAATCCTCAAGCTTGAGGAGCGCGTAGAGGTCGGAGTGTTGGACGTCGATCCCGTGAAGCGACGCATCTCGCTTAGCCTGAAAGCGACTCTTCCCGATCCCTGGGCGCTGGTGGGAGACCGATTCGCGGTGGGCTCGGTGGTGCACGGCCGGGTTCGCAATCTGACGGAATTCGGTGCTTTCGTCGAAATCGAAGACGGAGTCGACGGCTTGATTCACATTTCAAATATGTCTTGGAACAAGAATGTGAAGCACCCGTCTGAAATCTTAAAAAAGGGGCAGGCGGTGGATGCCGTGGTTCTGGCTTTGGACCCGGCGAATCGGCGCCTCGCCTTGGGTTTGAAGCAGCTCGAGGAAGATCCCCGGCAAGCATTCTTCTCCAAGGTCCGTGTGGGGGATTCGCTGCGAGGTAAAGTGACCCGGGTAGCGCCTTTCGGCGCGTTTGTCGAGCTCGAAGAAGGGATTGAGGGTCTCTGTCATGTCTCCGAGTTTGAGGAGGAGCATGGCCGAAGTGAAGGCGCGAAGCTCGAAGTTGGGAGTGAGTTCGAATTCCGCGTGATTCGCCTGAACCCTCGTGAACGAAAAATCGCGTTAAGCAGGAAGGCGCCGGCGGTAGCGGCTGCTCCGGCGGAATTCGAGAAACCCAAAGAACCGGTGAGAAGATCCACCATGGCGGAAGCACTCTCTTCGGCAGGTATTAGCCCGTTGGAGTACTCGTCTTCATCATCGGCAGTAGAGTCGTGACTCGACAAGAAGGGTCACGCCAGAAATTGTTCAGCCATCGGCGAAGCTCTCTGAGCGACGCCAACAAAGGCCGGCAGTCCCGGACACTTCGCACCAGGAGTTAAACATGACCAAAGCAGAGCTGATTGAGGATGTTTCGCGGGCCGTGGAGATGAGCCGCAAGGACTCCGAGATCATCGTCGAAACGATCTTCGGGAGCATTGTGAAGTCGCTTCGCGCGGGTGATAAGGTTGAGATACGGGGCTTCGGCAGCTTTCGTACGCGGCAGCGCAAGCCCCGGATCGGGCGCAATCCAAAGACCGGCGTGCGTGTGGATGTGCCCGCAAAGAAAATTCCATACTTTAATCCCAGCAAGGAGTTGAAGGATCTCGTCAACAGTGCTGCGGTGGCCGCGACGCCTTCCTCGCCCCCGGCTGCACCGCCCGCCGAGCCTCCGGGCCCGGCCTCTTCTTAGCGAGCACCCTCGCCTCTCGGGACGGCATGCGGATTATGGACTACCTTTGGAGTCCTTGGCGGTTTCGCTATGTCAGCCAGGCAGGCAAGACGGGCGGTTGCATCTTTTGCGAAAAGGTTGCGACCGAGCCTGCGCGCGACCGCGCAAACCTGCTTCTATACCGCGCCCGCTTTAACTTCATCCTTCTCAACGTCTATCCGTATACCACCGGTCACTCGCTGGTCATCCCGTATGCTCATATAGCCAGCCTCGAGGAAGTCCAACCCGCCACGCTCGTTGAGATGATGGAGTTGGCGCGGCGGCTCCAGACCGCATTAACAGATTGCTATCACCCTGAAGGGTTTAATCTGGGTATGAATCTGGGAAGATGTGCAGGCGCCGGCGTGGCGGATCACCTGCACCTGCACATACTACCCCGCTGGACGGGAGATTCCAGTTTCATGACGGTCATCGGGGAGACCCGCATCCAGCCCGAAGACCTCCTCACCACCTACGATAAGCTGGCTCCTTACTTTGCCCCCGGCAGTTGATTCTCTGTAAGCGTCAAGAGTGGTGCATGCGGCAAATGCCGCCTGACGCCCACCAATTGGTCATGGCCCGTTGCGCTTGCTGAGCACGCGAGGCTCGGAATCGTTTCGCCATCCCAGCCGAACTGCGCAAACGCCACGGCCGTAGGTCGACCCTACCACGAAGAAGCTGGCCCCATGTCATTCTGAGTGGTGCCGACGTTGATTCTTATGTCGGCGCCCGTGGACAGTCCCCGCTAAACGCGGGTGCAGGCATCGTTATGTGATGTCTCCGAATGCTCGCAGGCCCGCGAGGGACTGCGCACGGATGCGCAGCACCGATAGCGCTGATGGCTAAATCGCAGACCCCGATGCATCGGGGCCTGCGCCAGCCCATCGCGGCTAGGGGCACGCCGAGGAAATAACCAGCTTTGCGCTCGTCAATCCGAGGTGGCGATCGGTGGACCAGCAGGTGGAGATGCGCCGCTCGCTGATGATGACCAGCCCGTGAGCGTCGGCCAGCGTCAGCGACTGATCGCCGAACTTCTTGACCAGCCTGCTGGTTTTGGTCAATTCCTCATGATCGAAACGCTGAATGGCAAGGACTGAGAGATCGTCAATGAAGTTGAGAAACTGGATGGCCCGACTCCGGTCGTATCGCCGCAGAAACCAGCCATGTCCCTCGGCGATGACCAGCGCCGAAGTGACCAGCGGGGGCGGGCTGGAGAATAGCCTGCGAAATAGCGGATGGTAGCTGTCCGAACGGTCCAGAAAGGCGATTAGGGCGGAAGTGTCGACGTAAGCCTCAGTCTTTGTCGCCATAAACGATCTCATCAATCGACTGGCTGGACTGCGGATTTCCCGACTCGACCAGTCCGGCGTAGCGCATCCAATTGGGCTGGTCCCGCAGTCGCGGGATGGGGAGCGCGCTGCGGATCGCCCGGCGAACGTACTCTGCCACGGAAATTCCCAACGCTGCCGCTTCCTTCTTGGCCAACTTGTAGTCCTGCTCGTCGAAACTGACTTGGGTGCGAAGCATGTTATCACTCTCCCCTGATATGATAACACGGCCGGAAGATAGCGGGAAATTGTTGTTTTAATGACTGCTCGGGAACCGCGCCCGCTGCAACGGCTCGGCCTCGGTGAGAATCAGGCGGCAGAAGGCAATCTGGCCGCCGCGCAGCAAAACTGGCTTCGCGAGTTCCATGCCGGGGGTGGCACATGCATGGCCATCCACGTATGCGCCCCGACCCCGGCCTACCCGCCTCCGCTCGGATCCTTCCGGAAAGGCGCACAGGCAACTCCAGGCGATATCAGCGCTCGGCAGAGAGGCCGATGCGCGGGAACGCGCCGACTTGTTTTATCTCACCCGTATCGAGGCAGAATTCGAGACCTTCGGCGGCTCCCATGGTGTTAGGGAACTCCTTCCGTGCCTGCGCGACCAGGCTATCCACGTACGCATCATCACTATCGGGGTCGTGGTGGAACAGCACCAGTCGCTTCACGCCTCGTTCCTGGGCGATGCGCACGCCCTCCTGCCATGAGCTGTGCCCCCAACCTCTCTTTTCGCCTTCCGACTGTTCAGGCGTGTACTGGGAGTCATACAATAGAAGGTCGGCATCCTGGGCCAGATCACGCACCGCGCGATCGTGGAAGGGGGAGCCTGGCTCGGTGTCGGTCGCCAGGACGAACACGCGGCCGTCCGCCTCGATGCGGTAGCCGGCGCATCCCTGCGGATGATGGAGCGGCGCGGAGCTGATCACTGCCCCGTTAATATTGACGCGGCCCTCCCCCAAGTCGAGAAAGTGGCGTTGTGCTCCCATGGCGCTCATCTCTACCGGAAAGTAGGGATTCCCCATCTGGCCTTCGATAACTTGCTGTAACTCGGGCCCTCGGCGCAGAGGGGAGTGGAAAAGGAAGGTGTTGCCCTTTCTGTAAAGAGGAAGAAAAAACGGAATCCCCTGAATGTGGTCCCAGTGGAAATGCGTGAGGAAGATATAAGCCTGGACCGTCCTGTCAGCGAATTCGCGGACGATGCTCTTGCCCAGCGCCCTCAGCCCGCTGCCACAATCCAGGATGATGAGGGTATCGTTGTCGAGCCTGACCTCGACGCACGACGTATTGCCGCCGTATCGCCCATTCCCTTTTTCCGGGGTCGGCGTTGTACCACGCACGCCCCAAAGTCTGACCTTCATGATTCACTACCTTTTCGGGACCGGAATCCAGCGCCGTATCGCCGCCCGGTAAGCACAACGTGCAATGTGCCCTCCGTCCACTTCAGGGACTCGGCGTCCAGAAGAAGCGCATACGATAACCCTGCCTTACGGGCGGCTAGCCGCAGAACAAGCGGTTAGGCCCCTATCCGGTCCGCAAATCTGATCTTCTTCATAAAGTCTTCTATAAAATCGCAATCGACCTGGTTGCTCTTGCTGGGAAGGCGTATCTGTGATTTTGTCATGCGTTCAATATTCCACTTTCGACTATAGTGAAACCGAAACCTCTCCAACTTGATAACAGTGCAACAGAATAGTGCGATGCTTTCGTTGAATCGCGGAAACATTTCCACCTTCGGACGTAAAACGAGGATGTCGTCTGTAGCGAAGAACGGCCTTGGCTGGTAAAAAGCCTCTCCAACGCTTCCGTTCTAGTTCACAGATATCGCGTTGCCCTGAAATAGAGGCGGCAAGTTCACGTAGTCCGTGACCCCGTTGTTGTCCTTTATGCATCGGATCAATGGCGTTTGTCCCGGTTCCATATTGCGATCTACAACGCGCCTTCCTCTGGTTATATCAAATAGGTCGCTGTAGCAGTACGTAACCCAGCGTGTCGAATCGATGTGCTCTGCTTCAGGCACAATCTCGGGGTGGATAAATGTCAAGTAATCGCGGACTGAATGCTCATAGTCCTGATCGGATAGTTTTCCATAATCTGTCTCAATATATGCCTCCGCACACCATTCGTCATCCGCGCGCACAGGCTTCAGAATGCTGACACCCGGTTCTTCTTGACGATTCTGAAAGTCCGCTACCAGTTTCGTGCGAATTTTTCCCCACCGATTGTAGTGATCCACTCTCCCGATATGTTTCAGTGTCACGAATCCATCATCTTTCATGCGTGAAAACCAAGAAGACTTTGTCTCTGGATGCTTCTTGTGTGCGGTGAAGATGAGGACGCACGACACAACGGTGGCGTTCTTCCCGAACAGGTCGTCCGGCATGGAAATAACTGCCTCCAATGTGTGGCTTTGGAGCAACTGTCTCTTGAGATCGCTATTTTCAATCACGCATCCGATTGGGACGATGGCGATACCCGTACCGCCACGGTCAAGATAGTCCAGCATGGTCTTCACGAACTGAAGTTCACTAAGGCCCTCACCCTTGAGCGAGTACGGAGGATTAATGAAGCCGACATTGGGCCTGTTGGCCTTTTCTTGGCCCTTTCGATTGAGTTCCTTTAGGTTTTGGATGTCTCGGACGATGGATTCATTAAAGCAACTACCCTCGAACAACTGACAACTGCCATCTCCACGGAGAATCATGTTGGAAGCGGCAAGCGCAAACATCTTTGGTTGGCTCTCGATGCCTATTAACCCGTATCGTTTGACGCGCCTAATCCGGTCGCTATCTCCGTTGCAGTCGCGGATCATTCGATTCATTGCCGAGATAAGAAAGCCACTCGTGCCGCAGCACGGGTCTAACACCGTGTCCTCGCAACCGACCTGTGCCAACTCAGAGAAGAGTTCCGTCACATGCTTTGGCGTGAGGATGATACCAAGTTTACCGTCTCCCCCCGAATACCGGAGGAATTCATTGTAGAAGCGGCCTACGATGTCGTAGTCCTGATATATACTGACGAACGGAAAGACACGCTCTTTCAGATCGTCAACAATCTTGCGTAAGGGTGACATGCTGATTGACCGCTCGCGGTCCACCAGTTTGGTGTGTGTCTGAATGAATCCATATTGCTGCTTGATACCGAGTTTCTTTGAATGAGGAATGTCCTGCCCGTCAACGACCGCTTTTATCGTGTCAAGCGTGTACTGGGGAAGCCGACTGTCCGGATAAGTCGAGTATGTTTTGTAATATACGTCGTCCTTTAGCGCCAAAAGGATGCCGCTGACAATTAGCGGTTTCTCTGCGTCGCTCAAGTGTGCATAATCGCGTATGAAATTGTGAAGCTCGCGTGAGAAATCGAGAACCGAGCGTTCCTTTTGCGCATGTACGAGGGGGTCGTACACATACAGGTCAAAGTAGTCCGCGAATGGTAGTATTGCCGCAACTATCTTGCCAAATTTGTCTTTCAGGGGCGCCGCGCTGTTGTATGCACCCTTGCGGACAACGTAACACGACACCACAAGTTCGTTCTCCGTTTGGCCTGAAACAGCAATTGCTAGGACATTGAAGGAGCGGCAGAGATGTTTCGCATAATGGAGGGCGCCATCGAGCGCATAGTCTTTGGGGTTCGAGAAATCTGAGGTGGCGTGTTTCTTCGGATCGGCTTTGCATTCTACAATGGCGATGAACTCTGGGTCGTCAGTAGTCTGGATGATGAATTCTGGTTTCCCCAAGCCCTCGCCAGATTTGGATGCAGTCTTGAGCAGTCTCGCAATTGCGGGATTATTGCTTTTCTGTTCTTCGATGGTAAGTGCCCTGTTCTCGAAATACTTAAACTCAGTGAGGCGTGACCGAAGCAGCCCTTCTGTAATGCGCTCATTCCGTGACGGTCTCCTTGGCATGTTCTTCTCCCGAATCTCTTGGTCTGAGCTCCTGAAGGGATTATGTGCTAAATGGCCCTTTTCTTTCAATCAGTGCTTGACAACGGGAAACCGCGGGTGCATACATTGTCTTTCATGTATGCGCCCCACGAACACGCGCAACACCTGTGTCACCCGTCCTCTCCATGGCCTGTCCTGGCTTCTTAACGGTCGCCGACATAAACGGCGATGTCGGCGCCACCCGCGACAACGCATGCGCCACAGGCGCTCCTGGGCGATGCCCAGTTCAGTGGTGACGAGGGGATTTCTCGCCAGCAATCGGCGGCGGATGCTGTAGGTAAACACTACGGCGTTAGGCAGGACCCACGCCCTTCGGCCCCCTGGAGAATCGTCCTCGCGAGACTGTCCAGAACAACTTCCGAGTACCCCGTAATCCACCCGCAATCGGCGGCTACTTCACTGCCAGCACGAGCAGGGTAGCGTCATCCTGAAATTGCGCGCCGCAGAACTCCGTAACCTGCGCCAGCAGCTGCTGATTAATCTTCGCGGCGGAATTCGCCGCATGTGCTTTGGCGAATGCGGTGACTTTTTCCATGCCGAATTCTTCGCCATCCGGCGCCTCGGCTTCGGTAATGCCGTCGGTAAATAGAAGCAGCCTGTCGCCGGACCTGAGGTCCACGCTCGAGTCCTGATATGTCCACGCGGGGAAAACGCCGAGCACCGCGCCGCCCTGGTCCAGCGTGCGCACGGCGCCGCAGGAAACCAGAATGGGATACGGATGGCCGGCATTGCAGTAGCGAAAGGTGTGGGTGCCGGCGTCCAAAACACCGCAGAAGAAGGTCACGAATTTATCGGCCGCGATGCTTTCGCAGAGCATGCCGTTGATGATGCTGCATACGCGCGCAGGGCTATCCAGGTCGTGAACGGATGCGCGCAGGCTCGCCTGCACGTTGGCCATGAGCAGAGCGGCGGGAACGCCTTTGCCGGAAACGTCGGCGATGCAGATGGCCAGCCGGTTTTCGCCGAGCTTTAACACATCAAAGTAATCTCCGCCGACCGCGCGCGCGGGCTGCCAGGCGCTGGCCACCTCGAACCCCGGCAGCTGGGGAATTACTTTGGGGAGCAGCGACTCCTGGATCTCCCGCGCGCGCTGCAATTCCTCGTCCTGGACTTCCAGGCGAGCGGTACCCGCCTGGACCATGCTCTGCAGCTCGACATTGCGGCGCTCGAGGCGCGCCCTGGTCCTGCTGTAGAGAAAATTCATGACGCCGTAGACGACGGTGATCAGGAATGGCATCTTCCAGCCGGTGGCGATCAGGTGTCCAAGCGATTGCGGACCAGACGGAGCGAACCACCAGACAATTACGCTCGTCAGCGCGTAAACGGGCAGCATCACGACGCACAGCAAGACCAGGAAGATCAGCCAGTCATAAGGAGCCGGCCTTTCGTACAGCGGGTGCAGCCATTGCATGGGAGGCGAAAGGAAATTGCCGATGCACAGCGAGTACAAGATGACGGTGAAAGGATGTATGGGCTCGCCCATGGCCCAGAAAATGGCGCTAATCACGAAAGCGATGAACAAGTAGACGCCCTGGTTGCGGAAGAAGGTCGTCAGCGATTTGGAGTCGGCCCTCATCGTTAGCCTGATTGTCAGCGGATCGCCACTATTCTGTATCTCGCGTTCGGCTGCGAATTCTCTGCCCACGTCACATCTTATCGTGACGATTCCCAATAGGCAACTCGCATCCGTGTGGGGCCGATCCGGTGATTCTGGGCGAGTGGTCGGCCACTCGGAAGTTGGTCCACGCCGTCGCAGGTTACTCCTGCCTTGTCGCCCAGTGTTTACCGATAACTGTTGGTAACAGCCCTTCCCACAATCAATGGGCGGATAGGTCCATGCTCGTCGTGGCAACTTACGCCTTGTGCCGCCGGTCAGGGCCTTGGCTCAGCAGGTTGCTGAAAAAGGGGTCGGGGGCGCTGTAGCGGCGGGTTTACCCTGCCATAACCTCAGTGCCCTCAACCCGGACTGGCGGCGTGAAGCCGCCGCTGCACCCTTTTTCAGCAACCTGTCAGAAATGGGGCCACCGCGGGAGCGGGTAGCGCAGAGGTGGGCGCATTTTGCCCTCCTCTGCGGCTCTTCCTCCGGATATCGCACCGGCCGATGGACGCTTTGCACACGGGACGAAAAGCCGCAGAGGAATCCGCCGGCTGGCGGATACCTCTGCGCTACCCCCTGTGACGCGGTCCCCCAAAAATCCCCGAGACCAGAATCAGGCATACAACTTTGCACTTGACAAGTGCTTCGAGTTATGGTAGCCTATTCTGGTTGTCGCAAGGGAGCGCTGGCAAACGGCTGCGGATGT
Source organism: Terriglobia bacterium (assembly GCA_050012175.1). GTDB lineage: Bacteria > Acidobacteriota > Terriglobia > UBA7540 > UBA7540 > CAVROP01. Next base: position 49,593 of record JBEKHR010000036.1, read on the forward strand.
GGCAAAGTAAGACGAGGTGGACCTGGCAAGGGGGGAAAAGGCGCGGAAAATGAAAAAAGATACTAAATAGTGGGAACGAACCTAAGGATTTGTTGAACAGAAAGGAGTTAGCGCTTTTCGGAGCTAAAAACGAACTGGTTTTTGATGCAAAAGAACCCAAATCAAACCCAAAAATGGGGCCAAAAAACCACCTTTTGCGCGGAATCGAAGTCAAATTCGCGAGTCCAAAGGCGCCGGCGGTTGGGCGAGCGAAAGGGGGCTACATGAACTGCCAGTTTGATGTCGTTAGCCGGTGGGGGACATGAGACTTCAATTCTCCGCGCCATTCGACCCGAACAACGAGCCGGAATCTTTCTTTGAGTCTTTCCCCTCGCGCCCCGCGGTTTTTGCCCTTTTCCCGCCTGACTCCGCAGTTGCTTCCACGCCGTACCTCACCCGCACGCGGGACCTTCGCCGACGCTTGGGCCGGCTGTTGTCCCCAAAGCGCGAAATCTCGCGGATGTTCAACTTGCGGGGATTCGCTCGCCGGGTTGAGTGGCAGGTTGTTGGGTCTGCTTTTGAGGCTCAATGGCTGAATTATCTTCTGAACAAGCAATATTACCCTCGGCAATACCGTTTCCGGCTACGCCTCAAACCTCCCGCCCTTCTCAAGCTCAACTTGCGTAACCGCTTCCCGCGCTGTTATCCCACTCGGCGACTGCTGAAAGACGGGGCTTACTACTACGGCCCTTTTCCTTCGCCGGCGGCCGCCGAGCGTTTTGCGGCGGAATTCCTCGACTTCTTCAAGATCCGCCGCTGCCTCGAGGATCTAGACCCCAACCCTTCCCACCCCGGTTGTATATACTCGCAGATGAAGATGTGTCTTGCGCCCTGCTTTGCCGGTTGCACCGCTGACGAATACCAGAGTGAGGTGGGGCGTGTTGTGGAATTCCTGGATGCGCAGGGCCAGTCGCTGCTCCGTGCGCTCGCGGAGGAGCGTACCCGGGCTTCGGAAGCCCTCCAATTCGAACAGGCGGCGAAGATCCATGCAAAGATCGAGAAAGTCAACGGAGTGTTGCGCCAGAAATCCGAACTGGCGCGCAACCTGCGTGAGCTTCACGCGCTGGTAATGCAGAAGGGCGCGGAAGAGAAGAGCGTGCTCTTCTTCCGCGTGTGGCGGGGCGAATTGCGCGGACCTGCGTTGCTTTCGCTGGACGAGAACGTGCCCTCGCCTGTCCCCCTTGACCAGCAACTCCATAACTTGCTGGATTCCCTCGCGGGCGACTCGCCGCCTGTATCTCCCACCAAACCCCCTTTGCTGCCGTCGCCCCATCCGCCCGCTGCTGTCACGACTGTCGATCCGAGGGGGCAGAGTCCCGCGCCCCCGCGCACTTCCACGCCCACGCCTATTTACCCGCGGAGGTATGGTGCCGAATTCGATCCGGCGGTTCCGCCCTGGGAACACTTGAGCCTCTTGGCGCGCTGGTTTTACAGCAGCTTCCGCGAGGGTGAATTGGTCATGCTGAACGCTGAGCAGACGATTCCCCACACTCGCCTTATCCGCCTCTGCCGCAAAATCCTCACCCCGTGAAGCTCTCAGCCGTCAGCTATCAGCTATCAGCAAGAAGAACTTGTTCGCTGATAACTGATAGCTGACGGCTGATGGCTTTGTTGTTTGACTGCGAGCTCCGACCAACCTACAATGGCTTAAGGCGATGGACCATGCCTGACACGTTTCTTTCCATAACCACGCCGCCTCCGCCTCGCCGGCCCTCTCCGCCCAGGGTCGGCAGCCGCAAGGTCTTCGGCCAGTTTGTATTTCTGACTCTCTTGCTTCTTTCTGTCGGAATGGGCGCGCTGGCCGGGCTGGTCTTTGTGTATTCGTCTGACCTGCCGCAGATTCGCGAGTTGGAAGATTATCGGCCGGACGTGATGACGGACCTTTACGCGGACGACGGTACCATCATCGGAAGCTTTGCGCTGGAGCGGCGCGTCATCGTGACCTACAACCAGATTCCCCCGGCCATGAGAGACGCGGTCATCTCCATAGAAGATCGCCACTTCGAAAACCACTGGGGCATTGATGTGCTGCGCATCGTGCGCGCAGCGGTTACGGACCTGATGGAGTGGCGGAGAGCTCAGGGGGCCAGCACCCTCACCCAGCAGCTTAGCAGGAAGCTGTTCCTGACGCCGGAGAAAAGCTTCCGGCGTAAAATCCAGGAAGCCTTGATGGCCATTCAAATTGAGCGGCACTTCACCAAGTCCCAAATCTTTGCGATGTACGCGAACCAAGTGGATCTTGGGCATGGGAATTTTGGTTACGAGGCCGCCGCGCAATTCTTTTTTGGCAAGCACCTGGACCAGTTAACGCTCCCGGAAGCCGCGCTGCTGGCGGGAATCCCCAAGTCACCCACGGCCTATTCGCCCATCCTGCACCCCGAAGCCTCGCGCCGGCGCCGCAATCAGGTGCTGCTCGCCATGCTGGAGAATGGAAAGATCTCGCTGGAAAAATACCGAGAGGCAGCCAACGTCCCCCTCAGCTTGAATATCCAGAAATGGAATTACACCGTGGCGCCCTACTTTGTGGAAGAGCTCCGCCAATTCCTCGAGAAGAAGTACGGGCCGGCGGCGGTCCACGAACAGGGTCTCCGCGTTTACACGACGCTCAACATCAACATGGGAAAGATGGCTGAGGAAGCCCTTCGGCAGGGCCTGCGCGACGATGACAAACGCCGGGGCTGGCGCGGCCCCGAGAAGAACATCCTGAAAAACCCCCTCACCCTCGCCGGCGGTGAACCCGTGACCCTGGAAACCTACACGGACAGCGACTGGAAGCCAGCCTTCCAGCCGGGTGATTTGGTGCACGGATTAGTGATGCAAGTGAGCGCAGACCATGCCATCGTCCGGTTTGGCGACTCCACGGTGCGCGTCACCCCCCCGGATTTTGCCTGGACCAAGCAGACCCAGGCGAGCGACCTCTTTGCTCCCGGCGACCTGGACTTGTTTCAAGTGAAGGAAATCAAAGGGTCGAAGCTTCACGTGGCCCTCGACCAGGATCCCAGCGTCCAAGGGGCGTTGCTGGTGATTGACAATCCCACGGGCGCCATCAAGGTGATGATCGGGGGATACGACTGGAATGACAGCAAATACAACCGGACCACCCAGGCGGAACGGCAAGTAGGCTCTTCCTTCAAGGTATACGTCTACTCGCAGGCGATGCTCGACGGCATGTCACCCTTGGACACGATTGTAGATGCGCCGGTCAGTTACCACACTTCCTCCGGCCTCTGGGCGCCGCACAACTACGATGAAAAGTACGAAGGGACCATCACGCTGCTGCACGCGCTGGCCGAGTCGCGCAATGTTCCAGCCGTTCGCCTGCTGGGGAAAGTCGGGGTTGATAGCGTCATAAGACTGTGCCGCAAATTTGGCATCACGTCAAGGCTGGTTCCCAACCTGCCGCTGGCGCTTGGCGCCTCGGATCTGACCCTGCTCGAGCATACCTCCGCTTTCACCACTTTCCCGAACGACGGTGTCCACATCGCGCCGCGCCTGGTCTACCGTGTGACCAATTACGACGGGCGAGTGATCGACGATTTCCAGCCGGAAGTCACGGACGTTCTTCCGGCTTCTGTCGCACGCCTCATGGTTTCGATGTTGCGGGAGGTCTTCAACTCCGGCACGGCCGTGCGGGCCAGGTCGTTGGCCCAGAAATACCCCATGGCGGGCAAGACGGGCACCACCAACGATTTCACCGACGCGTGGTTTCTCGGTTTTACGCCGTCCCTCACCTGCGGCGTATACGTGGGCTTTGATGACCACCAAACGCTCGGCGATAAGGAAGAAGGAGCGCGTGTGGCGCTGCCCATCTGGATGCAGTTTATGAGCGAGATCCTGAAGGAGCGGCCCGTCGAGGAGTTCCCGCACTCGCCGCTCCTGACGAACCCCGGCCAAGTGAAGGAAATCCTCGCCAGCGCCGGGCCTGAGCTGTTGCTGGGTGGGAGCCCGCCAAGCGTGACCAAAGCCGCGGCCCAGCCTGCGTCAGAGCCCGCGGGGCAAGCCGCAGGCCAACCGGAGCCAAAACCCGCCGCTCCGCCACCTCCGGCAGGTTCAACCTCATCAGTTCCTGGTCTCGCGGTAACACCAGTGCCCTCTGCGGCCACCGGAAGTGCGGCTGCACCCGCAAAGGCGAAGCCCCAAGCCGTGCCCGCTCCGACAAAAACGAAACCCTCCTCCTCCCCTGCCGGCGCCAAAGCCACACCCAATCCTCCTCCGAGTGCGGCGCCCAGTCCGAATCCCGCGCCGCGTTGAACTGCGGTGACACCCGCGTTATTTGCGCAGAGCAGGCCTCGAATCTTTGCCAAGAGCACGCTTCCTTCTCCCGCCTCAGGCGCGCGACCAGCTCCCGCCGGGTGCGGAGAAGTGCGCTGAATGCGAGATGGCAGATTGCGTCGGAGGGGGCCACGCCGGGCTCTTTAGCTGCTTCAATTAGTTCTTCTTCGGAAGCAGTCCCAACCTGCCGGCTCGAGCGTGCGGAGGTTGCCTTCGGGCATAGCCAGCTTTATGGCTTTTGAGGCTTCAATTTCTCCGACGTGATAAAGAGGCCGTCCCTGGAACTTCAAGGGAAGACGCGAAGCCTTCCGCCGCGGGACGGTGAAGAGCAGTTGATAATCTTCGCCCCCGTGGAGCGCCAATTGAAGGGAATCCGCAGCCTCAGGCAGGTTGGGGCCGGGGATCTTCGCAGCCCACAACCGTGCCCCCACGCCGCTGGCAGCGCAAAGTCGGGAGAGGTCTGTGGAAAGTCCGTCACTCAAATCCATCAGCGCCGAAGCCATGCGGCGCTCGGAAAGAAATCTCCCCAGCGCACATTGTGGTTCTGGAAAGAGGTGAGCATGCACGGCCTCCCTGGCTGCCGCGTTTGCGGGAAGGCGGGAGCCGCCTCGCTTGCTCTGGAGCAGGCGAAGGCCGAGCGCTGAAAGCCCCAACCGGCCGCTCACAAAGATCTGGTCTCCGGTGCGGGCGCCTGACCGCCGCAGTGCTTTGTCTCTGGGGACCTCCCCTGCTACCAGCACGTCAATGAAAGTCCTTCCGGGAACCAAGGCAATATCCCCTCCGACCAGTCGAACGCCGAAGCGACCCCCCAGCGCCAGGATTCCACGGTAGAACCCGGAAACCCAGTCGCGCGTTACCTCTTTCGAAATGGCCAACGATACCAACACGTAGCGGGGGACGCCACCCATCGCCGCCACGTCGCTCAGAGAGCGGGCAAGCGCCCGGTGACCCACGGCCTCCGGCGGGTGCAACCGGCGGGTGAAATGGACATCCTCGATTGACATGTCGGTGGTCAGGATAAGTTCATCCCCCCTCTTGACCGCCACCAGCGCGGCATCGTCGCCAATACCGAGTTTCACCCCTTTTTCAACCCTTAAAGGCCGCACCCTTTCATGCCCGTGTGCGGGGGCCGCCAGTGCTTGGAGCCACTGTACGAATTCGTTTTCAGTCCGAAACAAGTTTTCACCCATAAGACAATTGCGAGCCAAGCGCACCGGCCTTGATATCCGGGCGGTGAGAAGTCAGGGGATAGAATATCGCTTTTCGGGCACAGTCGGAATCTGGTTGTTGCATAGGGATCACGCAAACTTTAAGGGCACATTACACAGGTTACAGGATTGCGAGAAGCAAGCCGAGAGGGATAATCCTAGTCCGGTCAGACTTAAGTAAAGTCACTTTACTCCCCTTCGAAGAACTGGACATATTGACCTCATGCATTTGTTGTAGGGGTGCCTACTCGTTTTGCCGTATTTGACGCTTGACATGTGCCCTCATCTTAACTAGGATTCTACCCGATATGCCTAAGTGAGACTTTTTTAATGTCCGTTCCCGACGCCCCTAGCGGCTAACCGATACGGAATTCATAGCAAGAAATAATCTCTCGACGGGAGAACTAATAAATGGAAAAGAAGTTTTATGCCTTTCTTTTTTTTCCTGGCGCCCATGGCAGGCTGCACAAGCTTCAACTGCCATTTTACATCATCCATCTGGTTTTAGCTTTCAGCGTGGTTGGAATCATGACCGTAGCAGCATTGGCCAACAGTTATGCCAGAATGCTCCTGAAGGTATCAAATTACAATAGTGTTCGAAGTGAGCGCGAAGCCCTAAAGACGCAATACCGGACGTTGGAAAGCACTGTAACCAGTACCAATGCCAAGCTGGACTCATTGCAGTCGCTGGCTGCGGAAGTAGCGCTGACATACGGGTTTGGAGACGCGCGGCGGCCACGCTTCCCCGAGGCCGTGCTTGCCCTCGCGACCCAGACTAATGCCACCGTGGACTCCAGTTTCCGCGCCTCATTATACGCGTTTAACCTTATCCGCAGGGCTTCCCTGGAACCGGAGGGGAGTGCCTTGGGGCGCGGCATGTTTTCGAATCCCCAAATAGATCGAACAACCGTGCCGTCACTCTGGCCTGTGCGGGGGCAAATTACCGCAGGCTTCGGGCAACGAATGGATCCTTTCAGTGGCGAGGGCGCATTTCACCCTGGCGTGGACATCTGTGTTCCTTTCGGCACCAAGGTCGAGGCCGCTGCCGACGGAATTGTCCTGGAAGCCGGTCCCGAATCCGGTTATGGTAGCCAAATCCTGATCGACCACGGCTATGGGTTGACTACCAAGTATGGGCACCTGAGCAGGATTTTTGTAGTGGTCGGCCAGGAGCTAAAGCGCGGGCAAGTCATTGGCGCCGTGGGCATGACCGGGAAGACTACAGGACCGCACCTCCACTACGAAGTGCTCATTCACGATACGCCCGTGAACCCAATGAAGTACCTGCACGGCTAACCCAGCTCAGGAAGCCGCATCATTTTCCAGCCGCCCAAGATGTCGCTTTGGTTCCAGCTTTTGCTGGCTCTAGTCCCCACGGTTGCCGTTTCGGTTGGACGGCTTTTGCCGGATGTTTAATACGCAGGTGCAGGAGGGACGACTCATTGCTTCCTCCCCGCGCCTGCGGCTGGTTTACGAGCCGCCAGAGCAAAAGGGCATCCATCCTGCGGAGGCCTCCGACGCGACGGCCATCAAACAACAAGGGCAGGGCGAAGAAGTCCTGAGCGGCCTGGACTGCAAGGGGTTAGTGGGCGGTGAAAAAATGTATTGTATGCCCTTGCAGTTCGGAGTCCGATTGGCTATAATAGTTTGGTTTCGGCGGCTGGCGTAGCTCAGCCGGTAGAGCATCTGATTTGTAATCAGAGGGTCGGGGGTTCGAATCCCTTCGCCAGCTCCAGCTCGAGCGCACACAGCCGCGAGAATGGCCGGCGGGCGCTGGTCGAAGTTTCGGGAGCGGGTTTTTATCAAATCTGAAAAGTGCTCAGCCTTGCGCGGGAATGGCGGTGTGCCCGCGTCCAACCGCAGACTCGAACTACTTGGCTCAAACTAACGAGACCCGAACACGGAGCGAAAGGGCGTGCCTGTCCTTGCCAGCGCGTGCGGGAACGAGTTACGGACAGGTGGCTGAGTGGTCAAAAGCAGCAGACTGTAAATCTGCCGACCCATGCGGTCTACGGAGGTTCGAACCCTCCCCTGTCCACCAGAAAGACAGTGACAAGTGACAAGTGACGAGCCAAACAATCTGCTTCTCGGCTTCTTGCTCGTCACTTGTCACTCGTCACTGAAGTTCGGGGCGGGAGTAACTCAATGGTAGAGTCACAGCCTTCCAAGCTGTTGGTCGCGGGTTCGATTCCCGTCTCCCGCTCCAGGAAGCTCTCAGCCTTCAGCAATCAGCACTCAGCCTGGAGTCTCTTAGCTGAATGCTGACCGCTGAGCGCTGATGGCTGGCGCGGGCCGATGTAGCTCAGTTGGTAGAGCACGTCCTTGGTAAGGACGGGGTCAGCGGTTCAATTCCGCTCATCGGCTCCAGAGATTTCGCGAGAAGCGGCGATCATCGCGTAGGTGAAGGGAGACTTTGCCTCAAGATGGGCTTGAGTATGGGCAGAACATTCGCGGAGCTAAGCACGGAGGTGGCCGGAACATTCTCTGATTCCGGTTTGACTAAGCTCTTCCTTGAGTGCTTGAGTCTCGGTGGGGGCAGAACGAGGCCGGAGGGATTTGAAAACGTGGTACTCAGCGCGTGCTTTGGCTTAGGCGGGGCCAATGGGCCGCCCAATTACCCGACGCCGAGCTTTGGTTAGAAGTATGCTAGCTTGCCTCCCAACGAAAAGACAGAACTGAGGGATTTCTATCTCGAAAGGCTTGACGAGGCCAAGCACAACTTTCCAGAACTTTTTAATTAGAGGGGCAACTTCCAATGGCCAAAGAAAAATTTGATCGTTCGAAGCCGCACATGAACATTGGGACGATTGGGCACATCGATCACGGCAAGACGATGTTGACCTCGGCGATCACCAAGGTATTGGCGAAGGAGAACCCGAAGGTGAAGTTCC
>JBEKHR010000037.1:0-56909 GCA_050012175.1 Terriglobia bacterium
CGGCGACAGGCTCGTCAGGCTCGGCTGTGGATTGCTGCCTGTGCCAGTGAGGTTCACTGACTGCGGGCTGCCACTGGCATTGTCCGTGATGCTCACCGAGGCCGTGCGGCTGCCACTGGCCGCAGGCGTGAAGGTCACGCTGATGGTGCAGTTGCTGCCGGCCGCCACCGAACTGCCGCACGTGTTGGTCTGAGCAAAGTCGCTGGCATTGGCGCCCGTGAGCGCGATGCTAGTGATGTTTAGCGTCGTGCCGCCACTGTTCGTAAGTGTCACAGCTTGGGCGCTACTCGTGGTCCCGAGCGCTTGGCTTGCAAACGTCATGCTGGGGGGCGACAAGTTTGCCGTAGGTTGTGCCACACCGGTCCCTGACAGCGAGATGCTGATAGTAGGGTTCCACCAAGCATTGGTGATGATCGATATGGCGCCGGTGACACTGCCGCCGACCGCGGGAGCGAATTCAACGTTGAAGGTAGCATTTTGGCCGGCATTCAGGGTAAGGGGTAACACAAGCCCGCTGATGCTGAAACCCGCTCCTGTTACCGTGGCCTGGGAGACCGTTTCGGGGCGAAATCCAACATTCGTGAGAGTTACCCCCAGGTCAAGGCTGGTCCCCACCGTGACGCTCCCAAAGCTGAGACTATTGGAACTTGTAGTGATCCGGGCTACGGCATCTTTCGTAAGACTGAGGGCCACGATAAGCAGCAAGACAGAAAGGACGAGTTGCGCAGAGCGTCCGGCGCATGCGTACTTGCGGCGGTTCTCAAGATGACATGGGCAAGGCATACTTCTCCTCTTAGGGCTCAGCAACGGTTCCGAGCCGCCAAGAGGCTTGTGCATCAGTCTTCGGCGCGATCGCCGAGGCAACCGGCACACTTACAGGGGACGACAAACCTCTTCACGTCCAGATTTGGTTATCCGCGGAATGCTTTGTTACCCTGAGAGTTTGTGAGAGAAGGCTCGATATAGGAAAGAGCTGCCCGCTTTATTATGATTTATGTAATGAGGCCACCAAGACCCCTTAAGAGCATGATCGCCACCCCATGAGTGCTATATCTATTCACGAGTCCTTATATGATTCGTGGCGCAGCGGGCTGGTTACGAATTGTTCTCAGAGGTTGATTTCTGCATCCGTCGTGGACACACACATCCTGAGGATTGAGTCCCAATGTCCTCCCGGCTCATTACGTAGTGAGCCTTCGATGCGCCAGACTGCACGACCGAAAAGGGCCGCGCTGCCCGGTCGCAGTTTACAAGGGGCTCCCTCCTACAACCCCGACGGGGTTGTAGCTCGCGGGATGAGGGCCGCTCCTGGTCATTCACTGAGCGAGAGACTCTGTTGTACTCGTGCTGATTTACTGGCTGCCCCCGCGTGCAAACCAGAGGTGTCGGCAGCTAGTCACTGACTACCGTGCACACAACCTGCCAAACGATTACTCAATCGTAAAGGCCTGATTTGCTGGGGGGTGGGTCGCACCTTTGTGCTCTCACGAAGCGATAACAGATGCAAGTCTTACACGAGGCAGGGAAGAATTTACTGGTTACCGGCGGGAGAGAGGGATCGTGCGTAAAGACCTGATTTGCTGTGGGTGGGTCGCACCTTTGTGCTCTCACGAAGCGACAGAGGATGTGAGTTTTACAGCGTCGCCTGCGGCCGCAACCAAAAGCAGATTCTTCGCTACGCTGCGCTCCACTCTCCAGAAACTCGATGAATTACTCCTCTCAGTTGAGCAATTTAGGCCGAGCGGACCGGAAGGCGTTTTACCTGCTCTTTGCGCGCCCAGAACCTCCTCGGAACGGTCCATCCTCGATCCCCGCAGGGGATCCATACAGTAGCCGGGGGCAACGCCCCCGGAAAATGCGCCCCCCCCCACAAGGTCCGACCCTGAAAGGGTCGAATGAGGGCGACCTCACCCCGGTCTTGCGGCCCGCGGCTCAGGGTAATGCGACCTTCAGGGTCGGGGAACGAGCGTGGCGCTTTCCGGGGGCGTTGCCCCCGGCTACTATCTTGTGCCCTTGCAGGGCACGAAAAAGCTACCCTTCGGCGGGGTGGCGCAGACCCGCCGCGGCGGGTCTGCGTTATGAGATTCAGGGCATCGGATCCATTGCCAGGAGGAAGGGATCTCGCCGATAGCCGAGCCGGAAGCTCGACCACGGCCACGGGTCAGGAGAGGAGAGGAGACGAGACGGCGGTCGGAAGGGCGGCCGCAGCAACAGGTACGGGTGGTGGGGTAATGAAGATGGTTGAGCCCGTAGAAATGCCGTTGCCGTCCCAGCCTCACGTTTTACCGCGCCGCGACATCGGTGCGCCGCAGAAATCAAACCACGATGTCTGCGCCACCCGCGTTCCGAGGCGGTCAAATCTATGACCAACTTCGATGGGATCAATGCTCTATCTCTGACGTTAAAGTAGTATTAATTCTCAAGCACAATCCTGTACCGGGCCTTGTTGCATCTCACGCGGTCCAAAGCCTCATTGACTTGATCCATGGGCATTCGCTCGACCTGCGCTTCTATGCCGTTGCGCGCGGAGAACTCCAGCATCTCCCGGATCAGTGACGGGCTCCCCACAGGATTGCCACACACGGACTTCTGGCCCATGATGAGGTCCGCAGCCGGGACGCGAATGTCGCTTGGTGGGACACCAACGATGCAGAGCTTACCCTTGGGCTTGAGCACACCCAGATAGATGGCCCAGTTTATGTCCGCACACACCGTGACCAAAATGAAGTCGAGCGAGTTGTTCAACCTTCCCATGGCCGAGGGATCCTGCGAGTTTACGAAGTGATGTGCACCGAAGCGGCGAGTTTCCGCCTCCTTGTCTGGTGAGGTGGAGAATGCAGTCACCTCGCAACCGAAGGCGCGAGCATACTGTAGCGCGAGGTGACCTAGACCGCCCACCCCTACGACCCCCACATGCATCGCGTGGCTCACTTGGTATGCGTGGAATGCGCCGTAGACAGTGATCCCGCCACACAACAGCGGCGCTGTTTTAGCAGAGTCCATGCCATCGGGAATGGCAAAAACGAATCGGGGGTTGACGCGGATGGCACTCGCGTAGCCACCCAAGCCATGCGTGCAGGTTCCCTCCCACTTCAAGCACAAGTTCTCTTCGCCCTGCGCGCAGTACTCGCACTCTCCGCAACAGCCAGAGTTCCAGCCCACCCCCACGCGCTGCCCCTCCCTAAAGCCCCTCGCCGCAGAGCCCACCTGCGACACCGTGCCGATGATCTCGTGTCCTGGAACCAAGGGATAATGGCTGAAGCCGAAGTCGTTGTTGACAAGATGCAGATCGGTGTGACACATGCCGCAATGTTCTATCTGGATCTCCACAGCGTTCGCTCCCAGCAGGCCCAAGTCGTACTCAAAAGGTTCGAGCGCCTTGCCCGGCCCCAGTGCGGCATATCCTCGGACTTTCATATTGGCCTCCTCTTCACAGTCGATGTGAGCAGGTTGTCGGAGCGAATCTACTTCAGCAGGTACCGCTGCAAAAATACGACGTCGGCATAGAACAGGAAATCCTGGTTCGACTTTTTTTGGTAGCCGTGTCCCTCGTCTTTGGCCATCAGATACCACACCGGGGTTCCCTCTTTTTTCAGGCCCGCGTCGATCTGGTCCGACTCGCTCACGGGCACGCGCGGATCATTTTTCCCCGCCACTACCATCATCGGTTTCTTGATTTTGTCCAGGTTGTTCATGGGGGCGATTCTTTCGAGAAACTCCCGCATCTTCGGATCGCGCTCGTCGCCATACTCGACGCGGCGCAAATCGCGGCGGTACGCCTCGGTATGCTCGAGAAAAGTGACCAGGTTCGACATGCCCACGATGTCGATCGAGCAGCGGATGCGGTCGCTATAGAACGTCGATACGGCCAGAGTCATATGGCCGCCGTAGCTTCCGCCGGTCACGGCGACGCGGTCCGCGTCCAGGTCCGGCCGTGTGGCGATCCAGTCGAAGAGCGCGTTGATGTCCTTGTAAGAATCCTGGCGCAGGAATCCGTTGTCGAGTTTGGTAAACGTTTTGCCATAGCCGGTGGAACCTCGCACGTTGGGAAAGATCAACGCGATCCCCAATTCGTTCAAATAATAATTGTCGCGTCCGAGAAAACCCGGCCGCGACTGTCCCTCCGGCCCTCCGTGGATATCAATCAACACCGGGCGCTTGCCCGAAAACTTGGCGGGCGGACGAAAGAGAAGACCTGAAATCATCTTTCCGTCGAAGGTCTTCCAGCGTACAAGCTCCGCTTCCGGAAATGCTTCCGTATTCACCGCCGTTTCGCTGGTGGTCCAGCGCTCCACCTTGCCGGTGGTGATGTGGAGCGAATAACAGTCGTAGGGCGAGCGCGCCGTTGTCAGTCCAAATGCCAGGTCGTGATTGTTGCGGTGCCAGCGCAGGCTGCCCACCAAGCCGACGGGCAGTTTGGGCACCGGCAGCTCGCGGCCCGTAGCGGTGTCGAGCAAGTGGAGAGCGCTGAGACCATCTTCGTTGGTCACGAAGGCGATCCACCTGCCGTCGTACGACAAGGCGAATTCATCCACATCCCACGGAATGTTGGAAGTCAATACCGTCATTTGCTTGGTCGCGAGATCGATATAGACGAGCCGTTGAAATTCGGAACCCTTGTCGGCAGTCAGATAGACTCCCTTGCCGTCCTTGCTGAATCGCGCGTTGCTGTAGGCGACTTGTTCATCCGTCTTCCGCGGCGTCAGAGCAGTCTTCTCACCGGTGGCCGTATCCACCAGCCACACGTAGGTTTCATTGACTGAGATCACTTCGATCAGGAGGATTTTCTTGTCATCGGGAGACCAGTCCTCCGGGCTCCATCCGCCGCCAGAGAGTTGGGTGAGCAGATGATCCGTCTTGGGGTCGGTGGGATTCATCACCCAGAGGTCGGTATCCTGGCCGGTCCGCCGCGTGGAGGTGTAGGCGATCTGGTCGCCGCTCGTGGACCACGGCCCCAAAAGATTCCTCGACTTTCCGTCCGTGAGCAGCGCGCTGTTGCGTGTGGCGAAATCGTAGCGGAAGAGCTGATACCACTCCCCGCCGCCGCCGTCTCTTGAAAAGACGAAGTAGTCGCCCCCGCGGGGATGGAAGCTTCCGCCGTAAACCGGTTCGGTGAAAAACGTCAGTTGCTGGCGCGCGCCGCCCGGCATCTTCACTAGGTGGGTTTGATAAGTGTTCCCGAACCGAGTGCCAATCAGCATCTCGCGGCGCTGCGGGTGCCAGTCCGAGGGAAAAGCGGACCGGTTCTCGGCATACCGCCCCGCCGTTTCGGCGAGCGAGGCCGGAATCGCCGGCACATTGTCCAGCACCAGATTGTCGGGCGGGGCGAGCACCGCTTCTTGCGCCAGTGCTTCCGCCGCAGCCAGCAACAAAAGCGCCACCAACAAACCAAGCCGACTAAGACGCAGCTTCATGCAGACTCCTTCGCGAAGTCTTTCGCCTTGATTTCCCTGCGCGCCGGCACCCATCTCCGTAGGCACCTGCCGTTCACGCCTCCTTCATGGCGTGGGTGATCGCCGTGCCGGCCGATCCGCTAAGCTGGCTTCGAACCGAAAGCGAGGAGAATGGTCTTTTCCGCTGCTCTGCGCCGACGGTTTCCATCTCCACTCGAACTGAAAGGATTTTGGCAAATCCGTCGCGCCGCCGGAAGCGGTGTCGCTCTCCTTGTGCGCCATGGCCCGAAGCTGGAACGAGCCCGAGTTATCCATTTTAGCTCCGAACAGCCTCACACAATACACCCATCGAGGGATTCCAGCGCACTTTTCTTCTTTGGCTGGGTCCAGGGGCTCGGGACAGGGTCCCGTCTGCCCCAATGCGAGTCCCGAAGCTGCTGACCGTGACCTTGCTGCAAACTCGTCAGCGACCAGTTCCTAATCCTATTCGGCAACGCCAATCGTCGTCCCGCCTCGCGAGATTCCCCAGGTTCGAGGCGACTGCACTCACCCAGAACCGTACCTCGTTAGATCCCGCGAGGCAGGATGGCAACCCAGCAGCGTCATCTTCGCTCACAACCTTGACCATTGTGCACAGCGAACTCGGAAGCGATGCGCTTGTGAAGGCACTGGAGAAAGGCAAGTTCCGAAGGCTCCACTTTTGCCGGCCAAGGCACCTGGGAACGGCTTACCAGGCCATGGAGCATGAACGCGTGGTGGCAGGTCGCAAGCTGCCGTTAACCAACTTGCTCGAGCCAGCTTTCGTTTCAAAACAAAAGGAGGTGCGGGAGAGGGCAAGACCCCGACAGGTCCGGAAAGGCCACCCGCGCTACCTGACAGGGTGTCTCTTGACAGTTGGCTGGAGATTTGATAGGCTATGTGAGTTGACCTATGGCGAACGATTCAACAGGTCGCTTCCAGGGGGTTCTAAGTCGGCCCGCAGGCTGCGGAAAATCGGCACAAAATGCAAAAAAGATACTATTTAGACGGAACGAACCTAAGATTCTGTTGAAACTAAAGGAGTTGGCCGTTTTAGGGCCCAAAAACGAACTGGTTCTTGAGAGCCAGAAACCCCGATAAAACCCAAGAATATGGCCAAAAATCGGTGAATTCTGGAGCATTTAATGAATTCAGAAAGTAGAAATCTGAAACTAGAAAACGACGACGGTCATCCTGAGTGCGCATAGGCGAAGATGGCTAACCGTGATGTCAGGACGTCGCCGCGAGGCTGGCCCAATCGACCCGTTGAAAGCAAAGGGCCTAGGCGACGAAGTTCGCGAGAGCGCCCGTTCACTGTCATGCTGAGCCCGGTCGCTTCGCTCAGGGTAAACTCCGCGAAGCATCTCGCCCTGCTGTTTCTCGGCGGAAAAGTCCAGAGCGAGATTCTTTGCTCCGCTCCGCTGCGCTCAGAATGACAGCGTGGCAGTTTAGCCCTCCAATGCCAGCGAGCCACCTCTCCTCTGGCCGGACGGGCGAGAGCCACCGCGGCGCCTTTTGGTGGGTTTCACAGATGCTCGGGAAGTCCAATATCTACTTCCGCTGGTTGAAGGAAATAAAGAGGCAGGGAATTTTCCATCCCGGCCAGCGAGTCGGCGTGGCAGTTTCAGGCGGGCCGGATTCAGTCTTATTGCTCCACTTCATGAAAGACCTGGCTTTGGAGTGGGGAATCACGCTGGCCGTGGTCCACTTCAATCATCATTTGCGGGGGACCGAGTCAGACGCGGATGAGAGCTTTGTTCGGAACCTGGCTGATTCAATCGGAATCGCTTTCATCGGTGGCGAAGCTGAGGTAGCGCGGGTGGCTCGTGAGAAAAAGCGAAACCTCGAGGCTACCGCCCGCGAGCTGCGCTACAGATTCTTCTTCTCACTTGTGGAGCAAGGCCGGCTTGACAAAGTGGTGACGGCTCACACCGCCAACGACCAGGCTGAGACCGTGCTGCTGCGCTTATTGCGCGGCGCCGGAACGCGCGGCTTGAGTGGAATTTATCCTGTGCTGGAGGGCAAGGTCGCCCGCCCGTTTCTTGATCTCACGCGCGCCGAAATCACGCGCGAGATGGAAGCGCGCAAGCTTGAATGCCGGCTTGATTCAACCAATCTCGACTCCCGGCTGCGGCGCAACAAAATACGCATGGAGCTCCTCCCCCTCCTGGAGAAGGAATTCAACCCAGCCATCATCCCGCTTCTCAAGAATCATGCTGACCGGGCACGGGATGAAGAAGCGTTCCTGGAGCAACAGGCCCGTGAGCGCAGCCGCCCCTGGCGCATCCGAGAAGGCGCAGAAGAGAAGATTCCGGTGCGCGCCCTTCGAGGGTTTGCACCGGCAATTCAGCGGCTGGTTATGCGGCAAATGCTTCACTCCGTGGGCAAGGGTTTGCGGGGCGTGGCTTACACGCACATTGAAGGACTCCTTCGGTTCGCCACCAGCGCCCAAAGTGGCCGGAGCCTCAATTTGCCTGGCGGGGCAGTAGCGAGAAAGGAATTCGACTGGCTCATCCTTGGTTCGCGATCGATTTCCGAGGATGCATACGCTTACGCTGTCGCGGTCCCTGGAGAGATAACCGTCCCCCACTTAGGCGTTAACTTTCGGTTCAAGATTATTGAACCCCAAGGGATTCCTAAGGAGTATAATCAAATGGTGAGTGGCGCCCTGGATCCGCAGAAACTGCCGCACAGATTGTTTCTGCGAAACTGGCGACCCGGCGACCA
Organism: Terriglobia bacterium; assembly: GCA_050012175.1. Lineage (GTDB taxonomy): Bacteria > Acidobacteriota > Terriglobia > UBA7540 > UBA7540 > CAVROP01. The sequence goes on from JBEKHR010000037.1 coordinate 8,139, forward strand.
GTTTTGGCCTTCGGGAAGCCGAAAGCTCCGGAAACTGAAGGAGCTGTTTGGTCAGCGGAAGATTCCTCGCGGGCAGCGCAAGCTCTGGCCGGTGTTGGAATGTGGGGAGCAGATTGTGTGGGTGAGGGGATTCCCACCCGCAGCTCCCGTGGTAGCTTCTCCGGAGTCCCGAGCCATCTTGCTTATTGAGGAAGCTCGCGGCCCTCAGGGTTAGCGTGGACTCGGAGCGGATGAGATGAAAAGGAAGACCTCCAAACCTCCTGCAACGAAGCGCAGCTCTCACCCGTGCGCGCAGGCTCTCCCGGACAACGATCTGCGCTGTGTATACTCGGAGAAGCAGATTCAAAAGCGCGTGCGCGAATTGGCAAAGCAGATAGACCGCGACTACAAGGGCAAGACGCTGCATGTAGTGGGGATTCTGGAAGACTGCTTTATTTTTATGGCCGACCTCGTGCGCAGTCTCACGATTCCGGTGGTTTGCCATTTCATGAAAGCCGAGATCCACGACACTTCAGCGGGCGCGACTGCGGTGCGAGAAATCATGTACACTTCCAAGGTCGAGGCCGCCGGGCGGGACGTCCTTCTCGTCGATGGCGTTCTGCAATCCGGACTGACTCTGGACCACCTCTACAGCTATGTTCTGGGCCAGAACCCCAGTTCCGTCCGCACCGCCTCGCTCATTGACAAGAGCGGCGAGCGCACCGTGGATGTTTCCACGGATTACGTGGGGTTCAAGAGCAACGAGAAATTTCTGGTCGGCTATGGCCTCGGCTATCAGCAGAAGTATAGAAATTTGCCTTTCGTGGCTGAGCTCGCGAGAGTTGTGTGAAGCATCTAATAGTAGAGCGGGGGTAAGAGACCCGCGTAAGGTCTAAGGAGACAGGAGGAGGAAGCCCAGTGAACTCGGCGGTCAAGAACATAGTTTTCTGGGTGGTGATGGTGGTCACCGCCCTGCTCATCTGGGAGGTGGTCAGGTCGAGCACCGGGGCAAGCATCCAGGAGCTTACTTTTACGTCCTTCATCAACGAGATTAATCGGGATAACGTCCGTGAAGTCCAAATTACGGGGTCCGACGTTTCCGGTACGCTGAAAAAGGAAAGCGCCAAGTTCAAAACCACCATTCCCACAAATTATCCCGACCTGTACAAGACTCTGACGGAAAAGAATGTCAGCGTCGTCATCAAGGATAGCTCCGGGGGTAACTGGATGACTTGGCTCGCCAACGGCCTGCCCATGATCCTGTTGTTGGGTCTCTGGATCTTCTTTATGCGCCAGATGCAGAGTGGCGGTAACAAGGCGCTTTCATTTGGGAAGAGCCGCGCCCGCCTTCTCTCCAGCCAGCAAAAGAAGGTGACGTTCAAGGACGTGGCCGGGGTTGAAGAAGCCAAAGAAGAATTGCAGGAGATCATTGAGTTCCTGAGGGAGCCGCAAAAGTTTCAAAAGCTTGGCGGCCGCATCCCCAAGGGCGTCTTGTTGGTTGGGGCGCCTGGGACCGGGAAGACCCTGTTGGCGCGGGCGATTGCCGGTGAAGCGAACGTTCCTTTCTTTTCCATCTCGGGCTCGGATTTCGTTGAGATGTTTGTCGGCGTGGGCGCTTCGCGTGTTCGCGACCTCTTCGAGCAGGGGAAGAAAAACGCGCCCTGCATCATTTTCATTGACGAAATTGATGCCGTGGGCCGCCACCGGGGCGCCGGCCTGGGCGGCGGTCATGACGAGCGCGAACAGACGCTGAACCAATTGCTGGTGGAGATGGATGGCTTTGAATCGAATGAAGGCGTCATCCTCATTGCCGCAACGAACCGTCCGGATGTTTTGGATCCCGCCCTTTTGCGCCCCGGCCGATTTGACCGGCGCGTGGTCGTTCCACGCCCTGACGTGGGAGGACGCGAAGCCATTTTGAAAGTACACACGAAAAAAATCCCTCTGGCTGAGGACGTGGAAATCTCAGTGCTGGCGCGCGGTTCGCCCGGCTTCTCGGGCGCTGACTTGGCCAACTTGGTGAACGAAGCGGCCCTGCTCGCCGCCCGCCAGAACCGTAAGACGGTGATGATGAACGATTTCGAGACCTCCAAAGACAAGGTTCTCATGGGCGCCGAGCGAAAGTCCATGATCCTTTCCGAAGAGGAGAAGAAAAACACCGCCTATCATGAAGGCGGGCATGCCTTGGTGGCTTCCACGATCCCGCACGCCGACCCGCTCCACAAGGTCACCATCATCCCTCGCGGTATGGCGCTGGGCGTCACCATGCAACTCCCTATAGATGACAAACATACTTACACTCGCGATTACCTCGAATCGCAACTGGCCATCATGATGGGCGGGCGCGCGGCGGAGGAAATCTTCCTGAACCACATTACCACCGGGGCCGGCAACGACATCGAGCAGGCCACTGAAATCTCGCGACGCATGGTGTGCGAATGGGGCATGTCAGACCTGGGTCCCCTGGCTTACGGGAAGCATCAGCAGGAAATCTTCCTGGGGCGTGACCTTTCGACCTCGCGTGATTTCAGCGAGGACACCGCCATCAAGATCGACCAGGAAGTGAAGAACTTTGTGGACACTGCCTACCTGAAGGCCAAGGACGTCATTAACACTCACCGTGACGCTCTGGCGCGCATCGCGGAAGCTCTGCTGGTCCGGGAAGTGCTGGATGCCAGCGAGGTCAATCTGCTTATTGAAGGAAAACCTTTGCCGGAAGTGGCTCGGCATGCGCCTGCAAAACCTTCCCCACCGGAGACTACGCAGGTCTTGAAGCCTCATCCCGCGCCGGGCTTGTCCTCGCGCGAACGTCCGCAGCCGGCGTAGCCAATCTGAAGTGCGAGCACAATTGCACGGAGGAGAGTGGACTCTGCACTTCACTGACAACTCGCTCCATTCTTCCCTTGTCTAATCATTCTGAGCGAAGATGTCAGTAGTCCCGCCACGGCGAGTCAGTTGAAAAAACCAGGCTGGCGCGACAAGGGCATTGAGTGATTGATTCACTGAGCCATTGAATCACTGAAAAGCGGTGCCCCAGCGTGTGGCGGTTCTGAATTCTAAATCGCCTTCTCCGTACAGCCCTTTCTCTCCTCACTTCTCATGTCTTTCTGCTAACTTGTAACTCCTGCAGGTCCCGCCACGGCTGGTCACTCGTCACTGGTCTTTTGTCTCCTGGCTGAATTGCGTAGTAAACTGCTTTGTTACTGAATGCCGAAGAGGGCAGAATTCATCCTTTTATGAGACCTCGACCTATTCTTGATCTGGATATCCAGGGACGCAAGGTTCGGCTGGGCGAACGCACGCTCATTATGGGCGCCCTCAACGTGACGCCGGATTCTTTTTCGGACGGTGGGCTCCACCTTGATCCCGAAAGAGCCCTCGCGCATGGCCTCGAATTGGTCCGGCAGGGAGCAGACTGGATCGACGTTGGGGGTGAATCCACACGGCCGGGTTCACGCCCGGTCTCAGCCGAAGAAGAGTTGCGGCGGGTTCTGCCGGTGATCCGGAGCCTTCGGCGCAAATTGCGCTCGACCCCCATCTCCATCGACACCACCAAAGCCGAGGTGGCCGAGAAGGCGGCGCAGGCCGGAGCCAGTATCCTGAACGACGTCAGCGGATTGCGATTTGATCCGCGCTTGGCCGACGTGGCGCGTCGCTACAACACTCTCCTCATCCTGATGCACCTGCGCGGCCGGCCCGAGACGATGCAGACGATGCCCTTCGTGAGGGATATTTGGCGGTCGCTCAATCGAGGACTCGCGTGCTCGCTCCAGCGAGCTTTGGCGGCGGGCTTGCGCAGGTCCCAGTTGATCCTTGACCCCGGCCTGGGTTTCGGCAAGTCCAGGTTTCAAAACTTTGAAATCCTCGCGCACCTCGGGAAATTGCGACGGTTCGGCCTTCCCATCCTGGTGGGCACCTCGCGAAAGTCGTTTGTCCAGGCCATCGCCGCCGGCGCTGGTCTTCATGCTGCCGCACTTCACGGCTCGAGAAGCAAGGGAGGTCCCGCAGCTTACTGGCCGATGATTGAGAATCTCAAGGCGCAGCAAGCACCTACTCTTCAACTGGGCGATGCCGCCGCCGTGGTGGCATCAATCTTGGGTGGCGCCCACATCGTGCGCGTGCATGATGTCGCCGGAGTCTTGCCGGCGGTGCGCATCGCAGACGCCGTGCTCACTGCCTCCCGCCGTGCTGAATGACGGCGCGCTGCCGCAGCGCTGACCCCGCATCGCGGGGTCAGCACGACGCGAGAGCAAGAAAATGCCGACCCCGCCTTGCGGGGTCGGCGCTACAGCGGCAGCGCGTCAGTTGGCCGGCCGCAGTCCGAAGCCCGCCTTGCCGGGCAGCGAAAGCGTGTACGGGAACGAGCTTTGTGGAATACAATAGGTGGGAAAATGTCGAACAAGCCGAAGCTTTTTGGCACGGATGGGATAAGAGGTGTGGCGGGCGAGTACCCCCTCGACCGCACGACCGTTTGGAACCTCGGACTCGCCCTGGGTAATATTCTTCGCAAAGAAGAGCCAGCCGGCCCCGTTCGAGTCGTTCTGGGACAGGATACTCGGGAATCGGGAAGTTGGATTGCCCGTCGGCTCACCGCAGGGCTGCGTTCGGCCGGCGCGCAAGTCACCGAAGCTGGTGTGATTACCACGCCCGGCTTGGCTTTCCTCACTTGTCATCACGGTTTTTCTGCCGGCGTGGTCATTTCCGCGTCCCACAATCCATACGAAGACAACGGCATCAAGGTCCTTTCCAAGTCAGGAACCAAGCTTTCCCAATCCGTGGAACTCGCGATCGAGGGGGAGTTGGCACAAGCGGGGTCTGAGGGAGAGAGAGATTCCGAGGCGCCTCTGGAGACCGCACCGCACTTGTTGGAGGCTTACCTGGAGCGGCTCCTCCAGCTCATTCCGGCGGGCGTGGCGCTATCGCCCTATCGGCTGGTCGTGGATTGCGCACACGGCGCAGCTTATCGTGTAGTCCCGAAACTCCTCAGCCGCCTGGGCATCGAGGCGCACCTTCTGCACGTAGAACCCAACGGGCGCAATATCAATCTCGGTTGCGGCTCACTTTATCCGCAGGTGATGGCGCAGGCCACCCAGGCGCTCTCCGCTGACCTGGGAGTGGCCTTCGATGGTGACGCGGACCGCGCCATATTCGCCACGCGCGAAGGCAAGCTGATCGACGGCGATTATATCCTCTCTATAATGGCGCCTTTCCTACAGCGGTGCGGCATGCTCAAAGGCTCCGCCGTGGTCGGCACTCTGATGACAAACCTGGCGCTCGAAATCGCCCTGGCGGGGCACGGGATTGGCCTGAAGCGCACCGCCGTAGGCGACAAGTACGTCCTGGAAGAGATGCTGCGTTCCGGCATCAACCTTGGCGGGGAACCATCGGGCCACATTATTTTCGCCCACCTATCACTTGCCGGAGATGGCATCATTACCTTGCTCGAGGTTGTGCGACTTATGGCAGAGACCCGCCAGCCCTTCGAGGAACTGACTCGAACCTTCAAACCCTTTCCACAGATTATCCAAAACGTGCGAGTGAAGGAGAAGATTCCGCTCGAATCCATTCCAGAAGTCACTCGCGCCATCGCAGAATGCCGGAGTGAGATCAGTGATCAAGGGCGCGTGGTGGTTCGCTACTCGGGGACAGAACCGCTTGCCCGGGTGATGGTCGAGGCTAGAGAGCCCGGAATGGTGGAACACCACGCGGCGCGCATCGCGCAAGCGATTGAATCAGTCCTGGGAATCCGATGATCTCTCCGACCCGGTGGTGAGCAACCTCTGGGCGTGGGGGCCGGAAACGGCGGACAGTGAGGTCAATATGAAAAGGGCGCTCATCCCGTTATTCATGATTTCGATAGCCATCTTCCCAACCACTCTGCTACCTCAGCAGAAACTAACCGCCACCAATCTGCCTGACTTTCTTGCCCGCTACGACACAAACTTTGGGCCTTTGGAAGTGGTTTTCAAGGATCTGACAAACGAAAACCTGCCCTTAACCGACGAAGCGGGACAGCCTCTGGCCCGCCGACCGTTCGCGGACTGGCTTCTCGCTGTAACCAATCTGCGCCAGACCGCTCGTCAATTCTCCGCCAATCCGGAAGACCTCGTCCTGGCATGCACGCTCGTAATCCGCACGGAGAGTCTGGCGGACGACCTCTTTGACCTCTCTCAAGTGGCCTACGACAACGACCGTGAAGAACTCGGCAACCGATTAAGCACCCTTCAGATCACCATGGAAGAGAACAAGGAACTGCTGGCGGATTATCTTCTTGCACTTGCCGCTGAGAAGCAGAACCGGCTGCAACAGCTCGAGAAAGAAGTTGATGAATTGCACCTGAAACTGAAGGAGGGCATGAAACCAACAGGTCCAGGGGCCCGATGAGCAGCATCTTACTGGAGCAGCAAGGTACAAGAACGAGGCAGGCGAATGATGAAACGGGGTGACTTATCTTCAGCCTTTCTTGCCATTGTAGTGATCAGTCCTTTGCAGTGTAGCTATGCGCAGAGCACGCAAGAGAATGGGCCTCCCCAGTCAACGGCGTCCACGCTGATGGTACCCACTGATACCACGATCCCCCTCAGGCTCATGAACACTATCAACTCACGGACAGTCCAACCGGGCCAGGCAATTTACTGCGAAACCATCTTTCCAATCACTGTGGGCAATAGGATCGTGATTCCACGGGGAAGTTCCGTGAAGGGTTCGGTTACCAAAGTGGTCCGCCCCGGGCATCTAAAGGGCAAGGCGCAGATCGGAATCCGGTTCGAGACTCTCATCTTGCCCAACGGCACAACGCTTCCCCTGCGAGCGACGCTCTCCGGATTCGGGGGCACAGGGCGGGAGGGATTCCAGCCCAAGGAATCAAAGGTCGAAGGCGCTTCATCCAAAGGCGATAAGGCAGGCAAGGTGGCTGAGACGACGATTACGGGTGCAGAGATTGGCACCATTGCGGGAGCGGCCAGTGGAAGCCCTGTAAAAGGGCTCGGAATCGGCAGCCTCGCCGGCGCTGCCGGAGGGCTTGTCTGGATCGTTGCCGGCCGGGGTAAAGAAATCGTCCTCCCGTCTGGGACGAACTTTGAACTGCAATTAAGCGCGCCCCTCACCTTCAGCCGGGATGACGTTGAACCTCCCTCCCCGTATGACCAAGGACCTGCACTTCCGCACAACGAGTAATGCTCGAAGCCTTCAGGCCTGCCGTTGTTCCTTGCATTCCCGGCACAAGCGCGACCAGGGGACAGCGTCCAGCCGGGCGGCTGAAATTGGCTTCATACACGCCTGACACACCCCGAATGTCTTGCGTTCGATTCGCCCCAGCGCCTCGTCGATGGCCCGCAGAAGCTTGCTATCCGTCTCGCGCAAGCGCACCTGCAACTCTGCCTCGAGTGCCGCAGCCGCATAGTCCACCAAATCGCCCTGGTTTGCGCCCGATGGGGGAGCAGGGCCCTCCGTCCCGGCTCTTGCGGTGGTCAACTCTCGCCGCTTGGCCAACAGCAATTCCTTGTACCGATCTAAATCCCTGGCATTCATGGAAGATCCTCCGCAGCAGGAAAAGCTAAGGCCGAGTCTGCCTCTCCTATGTTACCGCAAAGAGGACGCCGCCGCTTCCGTCTTCATTCAGTACTTTTGTTACGCCGCCCGAAGTCCGGACCGGCTAGCGGCTGTTTGGGTGGCGCAACACATGGCGGAAGTCTATAATTGGGTGGAAATTTGGCGTATAAATGCGGCAGCCCTCTCAACCTGGGAGGCTGGGGAGTCCGGGTAACGGGTCAGCTTCTTGCCGTGAGGGAGGCTAACTGCGGGCCGGAACGCAGATGCCTGAAGCGAGGAAAAATGCAACTTCGAAGGGACCCGATCACGCAAAGTTGGGTGAATTTGGAAGACGAGGGTGAGAACGTCGCCCGCAGTGGAGACGCTCCCTGCCCCTTTTGCCCAGGTCACGAAGCTTTGTCTCCCCAAACCCTCTATGTATACCCAGGCGGGGGATCAAGCTGGCAGGTGCGGGTGACCCCACACCTCCGTCCGGTTTACCGCATCGAGGGCGACCCGCAGCGCCGCGCCGAGGGCATCTACGACAAGATGCGCAGCCTGGGGGCGCATGAGGTTGTGGTGGAACATCCCAGCCACGATTTGCAGCTCTCGCGGCAGACCGACGAGAATGTTGCCCAAGTTCTGCGGGCATATATCGCGAGGGTGAAAGATCTGAAGAAGGATCGGCGTTTCCGGTACGTAACTGTCTTCCGCAATCAAGGAGCGTTGGCGGGGGAGGAATTTGAGCACCCGCACTCCGAGATAACTGCCACCCCATTCATTCCCCGGCGCGTGGGCTATGAACTCCGCTCCTCCTTGCGCTACTTTGAGCTCAAGGAACGGTGCCTGACCTGCGATATTGCAGGGCAAGAAATCGCGCAAAATATACGGATCGTGGAGCAACTCGACCCGTTCGTCGCCTTCTGCCCGTTTGCCGCGCGCGTGCCCTACGAGACATGGTTGCTCTCCCTGAGGCACCACTGCTCGTTCGAGGAGGACCTTACCTCCTGGGACGAGCAGCTTCGTTTCGCACGCTTGTTGAAGTCGGTCCTGATGCGTCTGGAAGCCGTCGCCCCCACCCACCATTTGGTGCTCCACAGTTCACCTAATCTTGGCGCAAAGTTCGAGAGGGGCGGCATTTGGAAGACGCTGGCGGATGATTACCACTGGCATTTGGAAATTCTTCCGGTCATACCCTCCAAAGCGAAGTCCTACGCCCTGAAAGAGGTCTATTACAATTCTCTTCTGCCGGAAATTGCCGCCCAAGCCTTGCGGAACGCGCCGGCATCGAAATAGAGTGGGACAGCGTTGCCTTCGGCCGCGCCAGCTTCAATTCGGCCCCGATCTGATGATCGCGGAAATCGGACCGTGCAGGTGACCCCCGCGAAAGCGGGGGTCTAGCTTGAATAGGGATACGATCCTTCTAGCCCGGAAATGGAATCCTCTCCCGCAAGGCGGGACGGGAATGACGCCGGGAAGATGGCTCAATGGGGCCGTGATCTTTCGATCGTGGGAACGCACCCCGACCCCAAACCATGAGTGTCAGCGCAGGGTCACGATGGTGGCGCCCCAGCCGCCGGCTTCGAGAGGGGCGTCCTGATAAGAGAGCACGAAGGATGTGCGGGTCAGCACGGCGCGCACGATTTCGCGTTGCACTCCGATGCCGCGCCCGTGGATGATGCGCAGGGCTTTGAGACCCAAGCGGTTTGCTTCTTCGAGATACGCTTCAACGGCTTCCTCGACATCCTTGGGCCGCACGGTATGCAGGTCGAAGACATCGCTGAGCGGGATGCGGAATGGTTCGTCGGCGTGGTCCATGCCTGCCCGCCTGCGCAGTGGGATTACGCAACGAGTCACATCTCGACACCGCACACCCGAACAGGTGCCAGGTGTCAGGTGTCAGCAAAATGACCGGCTGAGCGAACCCGAGCACCTGGAACCAGGCACCTGACACCTGAAACCTGAACTTTGGTCGGGGCGCCCAGATTTGAACTGGGGACCTCTTGGTCCCGAAGCTAGTTAAGTAAGTCTATCTCATTGATTTTGCGGCACGCTTGGCAACGCAAAAGCACCCAAAAGCACGGCAAAAACGCTCAAGTGGTACCGATTTGGTACTCGTTCCTTGGCTCCTCGCAAGGCCCATTGCTGGGATGTAACCACGGCTGAACTCTGCTGCTGGGCATCCTTTCAACCGCTGCTCCTGCGGGGTTTTGGCGGAAGCGGCATTTCGATGAAGTCATACCCTCCCGGTGATGCTCCATCGACTCTGGCCGCTATCGCCGCGCTGTACTGCCTTACTACCGGCCAGATATTGGACCCGAGGACGACCAAAGCGAGTTTTCGGCCAGAGAGGTTTTGCTGGTAACGGATGTTCTGATCGGAGGTAACCATCACGTCGAACCCGGCTTGTTCCGCCATCGTCAAAAGTTCGCCGTTTTCCAGTTGGTCGGGCCACTGCATTTCGACGAAAGTATGGACCTGGTGGTTGGGCAGGAACCCGCGCACACCAACCGGAACATTTTTATCAAACAGGATGCGCAACGCGGTGACTCTGGGCGTAAGTCAAAATCGCCTCGACTCGTGCGGGCGGAATTTCAAACTGTTCTGCGATTTCAGCGGCGCTGACGCCATAATCGAAGTTATCGACAATGGCGTTAACTGGCATCCGCGTGCCGCGCAGCACGGGAGCGCCGCTTTGCACTCCCGGCTTGACTTCGACGAGTGGGCAGTCCGACCAGTCAATTTCTTCCATGGCCGCCATAGCGACCTCCCAATCAACATGATTCCATGTTTTCAGGTTAAAAGCCAGAGCGATTGAGGCGCAATCCATGTCGGTCTTCCGGTCGCGTGCATACATTCCAGAACTCAATATACCTCCACTGCTGTTAAGGGCACGAATGGAGGTTCGTGAATGGCAAAGCCCCAAAGGACTTATTGTCGGCCATCAAGCGCGAACTCCCTTTGCGGCCGTTGTTCTGGTAGAATCTGCGCAGCACGAGCTTTCCATTGGCGCGCATGAGGATTTGCCACAGTTGCCAGCAAACATACTCGGATGACACCGAGTTCTGTCCGCATGACGGCACTCAACTTACCGTTCAAGCCACGGAAAGCGAGGTGCAGTTTGGCGCCGGGCTATCACGCCGTTTTCGCATCGTCTGCCGCGTGGGCTCGGGCGACATGGGCGCGGTCTTCCTCGCCAAGAGATGGCGGGGGGACACCAAGCTCAATGCCTATGTAAATGGGAAAGACAGTCAGTCCCGTGACAGTAGAGATACCCAAAAAGAGTCGGAGGATCAACAATGTCAAAATTCAACCATGGGCTTAGCCCCGAATTCATAAGGCAGTTGGCTGAGGAAGCAAATAAACATTCATGGTGGGCCGATGTCTTAAACGATCCCAAGCTTTTCGTCGCAGTGCGGGAAGAATATTTAAATGCTTATTGGCGCGGGCATTCGCTGTTTCTAGTGAAGCCGGGGCCCAAGATCACGACGCACGTGAAGTTTCTGCTTGACCCCGGACTAGATGATCAAGTACCACTCGTCGAGAGAGAGTTCAGAATAGGAGAGCTTCAAGAGCGCGGCTTCGTGAGCCACTACGAAGGCCCGAAGACCCTCACCAAGATGAAGAAGGCATCTGGCCTCTTCTCCGGGTTGGAGAAGACGGGGTGTCATGAAATCGAAGTAAACAATCCTGAGGTCATCGATTGCGAAATCGCGTTTGGCGGCACAGCTTCGTCAGGGGATGTCGGCGACAAAAAGGGGCCATCCCGTGTCGATCTCGCATGCCTTGAACGGGGCAATGGAAAAGACGCTCGCCTCGTCTTTTGGGAGGCGAAGCACTATAGCAATCCCGATCTCCGCGCGGAGGACGGCAGGCCAGTGCCAGTGTGCGATCAAGTGAAGGGATACCAAAAATATCTGTCCGATGCCGATAACTGCAAAGCGGTCGTGGACAGCTACACGAAGGTCGCTGTGAACCTGGTAGCCATTCGCGACATGGGGCTGCGACGCCCACTCTCGCCGCTGATCGTCGAAGTAGGCACTGGCAAACGCTCGCTCACGCTGGATCCGGAACCGCAGGTCGGACTCGTCATATTCGGCTTTGATCAAGCCGAGAAGGTTCACCCCGGCTGGAAGCATCATCTCGACCGGCTGAAGTCTGAATTCAAGCGCGTGGTTGCCGTTGGTGACGCCAAAGGCATACGACTGAAATTATGAGCCTGCGACTCACTATTCACCGCTGTACACGGCAGATCGGGGGCGTCTGCATCGAAATCGAGCATCCAGGTGGCGACCGCATTGTCCTGGACGCCGTGGGGGCCCGCGACATCGCCGAAAGGCGAGACCCCGAATCGGTTGAGGGGGGCTTTGTCTGGTCGCAGGAGGCGGCTCCAGGGTTGGAGATTCACCCATTGAAAGAGGGCAAGAAGCTTTGGAAGCAAACCGCTCGGTTGCGTGCCGTTGTCAGAAGGGTTCTTGCGGAGAGAAAAGAGCTGGCCGACCCTAGGGATCGTGGGCGCGATGGGTTTGGCCGGGATGTGCAGAAGCCGGTCAGGGTGATGAAGAGCAACGACATGGACGAACCCCTGCCCGTTGAAGATTAGGATTTTAGCCCCAAAGGTGGCGTAATTAGGGACTGGAGGAAACGAAGATGAGAAAAGGAATCTTGATTCTGGTAGTAGTCATTCTGGTGGGATCGATGGGCGGTTGGATATTCAGACAACACCAGATAGCGGAAGCCAGTGCGAAAGCTCAGATTGAAGCCAAGGATCAGGTTGAATATGCGGCTTGTAAGCAGGCTGAGGCAGAGGCTGACGCTGCCCATGAGGCCTCTCTACGCAACGATCAGGTAATGGACGAAAACGAAGCATACATAGGGCGGACACAAGGTCCGGCAGCAGAAGCGCGTCAAAAGGCGAAAGACTTTCCTAACAGGACGAATAAGCTCCACGATATCATCAAAGATATTCCAGGCCTGGGTAGTTGCGACGAGGCAGCAGCTAATGATAAAGCTCGGGAGGCACAAGATCTGGCTCGTCTTGGCGGTTCTTGGGTTCGGTTAGCAAGGGAGAAGGGGCTTAAATAGTAAAGAAAGCCGTGCCGGGGCGGAATCCACGGCTACAGTCCAAGAGCCCAGGCTGTGCCGCGTTGCATTCACTGATCGTCTGCTCCCCCACAAGGGGTTTCGAACTTGGCATACTTCTCCTCGGTGACTTTCGTGTTGACGGATTTCGTTCGAAGTGTCGCCACTGAATTCACCCCACAAAATCAAGAAGTTCCCATACGGGAACATTTGAATGTTGCCCAACCCCTTGCAGGAAGCGATTCAGCGTTAGGCCCCGAATTTCCAACAAGTTCCCATATGGAAGCATAAGTTCCCATACAGCACCCTGCGGGGGGTGACGTGTCACCCCTGCACCCGGCGCGCAGCGCCGCACAGCCGCCGCGCAGTACTCCACTGCCAAGTGACGGTCCGGTGGTAGCGGATATGGCGGGCACGAGGGCACCGCTGCTCGTCAGCACGCCACTGCCGAGCAAGGCGGACCTCCCCGCGCCATCCACGCCGAGACACGCATCCTTGGTCGATATAATGGCTGGGGCGTGGGCACGATCAGTACCAAATATTTCTTGCTGGTCCAATGGTTTTTCAACTGGCTGTGAATTTGTTATTGCTAGGATTCGAGAGCTCGAATTGCAGCGCCGGAACTCGCTCGTCCTGCACGGAGTACTCCGTTGCAACGGTTACGGTTGCTGGCCTGCCCCATTAGCGAATTCCAAGGGTTGACATCCATACACATCATTTTTCGGTAAGACACCTCCGCGCAAGAAAATTCCTCAGAAGTTTTGGCTTGGGATCGCGCTAAGTTATAGACATCCTGCCGGTTAGTATCTCGAAACTCACACGTTGGACCTGCAATTCCTGGTGGCACGTAGAACCTCTGTTGCCGTCATTTGACAGAAAAAAAAGTTCGACTTATCAATCCCTATGATCGGGCAATCCTCGCCCGTCTCAGTCCTGAGGGGTGGCGCCGGTTGTCCGGTCACGGGAGGTTTTAATCAGTATGGCAGATGGAATTGAAATACTTCTTACCAGCAAGGAAGCGTCACGAGTTCTGAAGATTCATCCGAAAGTCCTTGAACGGATGGCGAAGCGTGGCGAAGTGCCAGCGCTGAAGGTTGGTAAATTCTGGCGGTATCGCGTTTCGGCTCTGGACGCCTGGATCAGCTCAAGGCTACAATCAGGCAGCCAAGCGTGCCGCACGGCAACTTCATTCTGATTGGAGGAACCATGCAGGCACGATACCAATACGGAGATTTGAGGATTCGGAGGCGGAACAAGGGGCCGGACGTTTGGCAGTTCCGCTATTTGGAGAATGGAAGGCGAAAGTCAGTGTTGGTCGGTACGGTCGAAAAACTCCCGACGAAGGCCGACGCGGAGCGGGCTGTTGAACACTTTCGGCACACGATCAATGACCAAAACCCACAAACACAGTTTCACTCTGTCACCGTGGCGGCGCTAATTGATCGCTTTATGAAACAACACGTACCAAAACATTGCCGAAAGTTGACCGCGAGCGTGTATCGCAGTCTCTTTGAAACTCACATCAGGCCGAAGTGGGGAACCGAATTGGTTGAGAACGTCAAGCCAATGGCCGTGAAAGAATGGCTCGAGGGTATGCCGCATTCCCGACAAGTCAAAGCCCACGTTCGCGGTTTAATGCACACCCTCCTCCAGGCGGCCATTTTGTGGGGATTGATCGAAAACAACCCTGTTAATCCTGTCCGGCAATCCCGAAAGCGGTTAAAGAAACCACGTGTTCTCACGCCGGCGGAATTCAAGCTGCTCCTGGGGCAACTCTCGGAACCTTACAAGTCGATGGTGATAACCGTGGCTTGTTTGGGGCTCCGGGTTTGCGAATTGCTAGGTCTACAGTGGGGCGACCTCGACTTTGAAAACCTCACCGTGAAAATCCAGCGAAGCATTGTCGAGGGAGAAGTCAACGAACCTAAGACGGAAGCTTCTGAAAGCACACTTCCCCTTGACCCGGATTTAGCCGAAGTCCTGTTAGCCCATAAGGCGGGGAGTCACTACAAGGCTGATTCGGATTACGTCTTTGCGGGAGCAACCGGTAATCCACCTTGGCCGGATGGCATACTCGCAGATCACCTAAAGCCAGCGGCGACCAGGGCGGAAATCGGCAACGTCGGCTGGCACACCTTCCGACACAGCTACTCGACGCTGCTACACTCCCTGGGCACGACTCCGGCAGTCCAGAAGGAGCTCCTGCGCCATGCCGATATTCAAACCACGTTGAACATCTACACTCAGGCTGTTTCGTCAGAGAAGCGGGAAGCTGCATCGAAGGTGGTGAATGCCCTATGGAAAACGTGAATGTGGTACGAACTGGTACTTTTCGAGAAATCTTCTTGGGTGTCAAGTCCTTTAGAAAGATGGTCGGGGCGCCCAGATTTGAACTGGGGACCTCTTGGTCCCGAACCAAGCGCGCTACCAGGCTACGCTACGCCCCGGCTTGAAGAGCAGTGACAAGTGACGAGTGACAAGTGGCGAGCAGGAAGAACTGACTTGTCACTCGTCACTCTCCACTCGTCACTGATTCATTGGTCGGGACGGCCAGATTTGAACTGGCGACCCCTTGCACCCCAAGCAAGTGCGCTACCAGGCTGCGCTACGTCCCGTTGAGTCTTTTGGCCCTTGGCCGATATAGCAGGTCTGGGGCTGAAAGCCACAAACAATCACGCTAACACTTGCGCGAAAGCATTGTCAAGATGGCCTGAAGTTCGTGTCGAATGGCATGCAACTCCGCCCCATCAAGCGTGGACAGGAAGAGATGACGTTGCTCGGCCTCACTTCGGGAGTTGTCCGCAAGATGCTTTCGCGCCCCGGAGATCGTAAAGCCCTTCCCGTAAAGCAACCGCTTGATCTCCAGCACCGCCTCGACGTCCTCACGACGGTAGAGCCGATGCCCGGACTTGCTCTTCGCCGGTTTGAGCGTGGGGAACTCGGTCTCCCAAAACCTCAGGACATAAGGCTTGGTCTGCGTTAGCTTACTCACCTCACCGATTCGGAAATAGAGTTTGTCCGGGATGAAAACTTCGGAAGGCGAGGCGTCGGTAGAACGGCGGGCGCGCGGAGAGCGAGTTCGAGGCATCCATAACCTCAAGGAACGGTTGAAGGTCAACTCCAAGCCATCTTAGAGAACTGTACAGGATGCGTCAAGCTCACCGGACCAGAAAAACAGTGACGAGTGACAAGTGACGAGTGAAATTACGAATAGTGAATGGTGAATAGTAAATGGTGAATTGCGGACGCGGAGTTTGCTTTGCGCGCGCCACCCAAGCCCGCTCACTGCTGCATTACCTCAATTTAGAATTCACCATTCATAATTTACTATTTTCCTGCTCCCTCGCTTTCAACCAGTTTCCGCAAAGCCCGCTCGATGGAGTATACTGGCGGCTTTTCCGAGCCGCGCGTCCGGAAGTGAATGAAGGGATTGAAACAGGACGGCGCATGCGAGCAGGAATTCTCAATCTGGAGAGGGTCGGTTATGCCGAAACAAATTGTGGGTATCGATGTTGGGGGAACAAAGGTAGCAGGAGGGCTGGTGACCTTGAAGGGGCATTTGGTGAAGTCGCTAGTCGTGCCAACTCATGCGGAGAGAGGCTTCAAGACCAGCTACAGCCAGATCGTGCATTTGATCGAGCGGCTGATCAAGCTGGCGGGGGGGAAGGAGAACGTCGCCGGGGTGGGTGTTTGCGCGCCCGGCCCTCTTAACCCCAAAACGGGTGTCATTATCAACCCTCCGAACCTCCCGGGCTGGCGCAATATCCAGCTCGCGCATTTGCTCGAAAGCCACTTCCATCTCCCTGCCAAAGTGGAAAACGACGCCAATGCTGCTGGGCTTGCAGAGGTCCTTTTTGGGGCGGCGGTGGGATATCGGGACGTCTTCTATGTGACCGTCAGCACCGGCATTGGAACCGGGGTCATCATCAACAAGAAGATCTATCACGGTAAGAATGGAGTGGCGGGCGAAGGTGGGCACGTCTCCATCGACTTCCGCAGCCCGTATCGTTGCGGCTGCGGCACGTTGGGCTGCATCGAGGCGCTGGCGGCCGGTCCTGCCATGGCTCGACGCGCGCGCGTCGCCCTCGAGCAGGAGCACAGCCGGCCAAGCCTACTGCGCGAACTCTCGGGTGGCGACCTGCGCAAGATCACTCCCCTCATGGTCCAGGAGGCCGCGCGCAGGGGAGACGACTTGGCCAAGTCCGTCATCGACGATACAGGGTTTTATCTCGGCGTGTGGCTGGGAGGAATGATTTCGCTATTTGATCCGGAAGCGATCCTCATCGGGGGCGGAGTCGCGCAGATTGGCAAACCCCTCTTTGATAGAATCCGTCAGACCATCCCCAATTACACGATCAACCGTCGCTTTGTCGAGAAGCTCCCCATCCTGCCGGCCAAACTGCAAACAAACGTTGGCGTTTACGGTGCGGCAAGCGTCTTCCTCCCCGCCGGGGAGGAGGCCGAAGCCGATTGATCCTTCGGGACCAACGGAAAGAGCCCGCGAGTTGGATCCTGCTAGAAAGTGAGCCTCAGCGCTAACTGGATAATGCGCGGATCATAGGTGCTCGAGATCTGACCGAAACTGGGATCCGTAATATTCAGCGTAGGAAGCTGAAACTCCGCATGGTTGAGGATATTAAAGAACTCCACGCGGAATTCCGCATTCAGCCGCTCTCCGAAAATCGCGGTCTTCTTCGCCACCGCAAAATCCAAATTACCACGGTGTGGCCCGCGAAGGGAGTTCCTGGGGTACGACCCGTAGGTGCGCACAGCCGGATTGAGCACTGCGCACGCACTCGAAGGGAGCAAAGTGGGATCTGCCCCCGCGCACGGGTCTGGATCCCCCGGAATGGGTTGGTTCTGGAGGGCGGTAAAGCTTGCAGGGTTGAAGTAGAAATTCCCCGCGTTGCGGCGCGGATCCAGAATGGGAACGACCCTGGTCAATTGATTCGCCCGCACCATGCCGGCATCGCCCGCAGCCGACGGTCCCGGGTCTGTCCGGGCAGTGTAGAGCTGGCTGAAGATGTCCATGGGGAAGCCGGTGCGCCAAGTCAGAATGGGATACAGGCTCCATCCCTTCGTCAGGCGCCTGGGACCGGAGGCCCAGAGCTGATCGAAGGGAAGGTCCCAGCCCCCGCTGAAGGCAATGCGCTGGCCGATGTCGTAGTCGGAGACGGCACGGAATAGGCCGTGGTTGTAATAGGGCACGAGCGAATTCACGTTGCGAAAACCGGAGGCGTCATCGATCGACTTACCCCAGGTGTAGGCTAGGGTGAAGTAGCTGTTGCCCAGCCAGCGGTTTCCGGTAATCCGTTTGGTGAGACTGGCCTCCAGGCTATTATAGTTGGCGCTGACGACATTCGCGAAGGTATCGAGGTAGCTGAACCCATTCGACCCGTCGGGCAGGATTCCGGGTTGGGTGTTCAGCAGACGCGTGTCGGTGCCAAGGATAAACGGGTTCTGGTCGACCAGCCCGGTTTGCTTGTGGGTAACACTGCCCACATAGCTGGTTTCCAGGACCACGCCCCTGGTTAGATCCCGCTCGATGCTGAAGTTGAACTGATAGGTGTACGGGGTGCGCAGGTGTGGGTCGACGAAGTACACGCCACCTCCGCCAAAAGGCAGAAAGCCGGCGGCCCCAAAGTCGATATTCGGGGCAGGCGGCTTGGAGGGGAACGGGTTGGTAGCGCCCGCCGCGACAAAAGGTTGCGTCAAGTAACCAGGATCGGAGCTGGGATTTCCCGCCAGCGGCGGGAAATACATGTCCACGTACCCGAAGAACGGCGCTTGGCCGTTGAACTGCAAGCTATCCTCGCCCTTCAGGATGTCATAGAACACCCCGAACCCGCCGCGGATGCTCGTTTTGCCGTCGTTGAGCGGGTCCCAGGCGAAACCGAAACGCGGAGCGAAGTTGGTTCTCACCGGGAAATTGGCGCCCCTGGGGGCACCTGGGTCACCGGGAAACAGCAGGCCGATGGGAGCATTTGCGAACCGAGTCGATTGCGCTCCGGGAATGATGGAGAACGTGCGTCTTTGGGTGTCCAGCTTGGGGGAGTTGTACTCGTATCTCAAGCCGTAGGTAATGACCAAGTTCTTGCGTAGGTGCCACTCATCCTGCGCGAACGTGTAGTACGACTTGCTACGGATGTTCGAGGGCGCGGCGCCGAACTGCAGGTACTCGTCGGGCAGGCCCAACAGGAAATCCGCAAAATCGTTACCGGAACCAACCCCGGTCGACGGGCCATAAAAGTAAAATTCGCCATCCACATAATAATCGTAGTGGGTGTTATTCTGAAACGACGAGAAAGAGAAGCCGAATTTCATCGTGTGCTGCCCCTTCAGCCACGTGAGGGTGTCCGACGCGCCAAAGGTGTTGTTGATCTCAGTGGTGGGCCCTTGCGGGCTGAAGCCGAGGGTCAGGCCTCGATTGAAGCCGATGAGGGTCGGTCCTGTAGACTGGTCGGGTGTGGTTCCTGTCCCCAATTGGCCTGGCGTGGGCAAACTCGTGGCGGGAAAGGCTTGTGCGATGTTCATGCGTTGCGCGGTCACCCGTGCCTCGTTCAGCAGGGTGGGCGAGAAGCTCCGGTCCCAGGCCAGGTTGGCAAACTCTGTGTGATGGTTACCGATGCTGCCGTATCCATAGGCATCGGAAGGGGTAGAGCCAAAGGCGAAGCTGAACGGAGTCAGCACCGGATTACGGGCCCAGCCTAAGGTGGCCGAGAGCTTGTCTTTGGAACCGAGTTGCGCATCCAGCTTGGCGCTGAATTCGTCGGTATCGTTCGTGCTGCCCGCCTGAGCTATCTTAACGCCCTCCGGAGAAGTCGGGATGAGGTTGGCTTGGATGTACTTCTGCGCCACGGGGCTGAATTTAGCAGGATCGATAACCGCCTGCGCCGCCAACGTCGGGTTGGACTGCCAGTACGGGTTGGCTTGCAGAAAAGCCGCCACCTGCGGGTCCGGAATCGGATTGCCGCTTACATCGGAGGCAGACTGGGAAAAGTCTCCCTGGAGCTCCTGCGGGGTGTACACCGGAAGCTGCGTGGTGGTAACGGTTTGGACCTGGCGCTGGCCGGAGTAATCGATGAACCAGAAGAACTTGTCTTTGCCATGCACCACGTGCGGAATCACGACGGGCCCACCCAGGGTGAAGCCGAACTGGTTGCGCTTGAGCACTTGCTTGGGAAGGCCCTCGCGATTGTTGAAAAAGAGGTTGGCGTCGAAGAGGTCATTGCGCACGTAATCAAACGCACTGCCATGCAAGGTGTTGGTGCCGGACTTGGTGACGACGCTCACGATACCCCCGGCGTTGCGGCCGTATTCCGCCGAGTAGTTGCTGGTCAAAATGCGAAACTCGGCGATGGCGTCCGGGTTGGGGTTATAGACGACTTCGTTCGCCAGCAGGTCGTTGTTGATGCCCCCATCCAGCAAGAAGGTGACGGAGTCAGACTTGCCGCCGGCGATTCCGAAGGCGCCGGCCTGATGATCATTGTTGGTGGCGGCTGGGTTCACTTCCGTGACCCCGGGCTGGAGCAGAGCAAGATCGAGAACGTTCCGTCCGTTGAGCGGCAGGTCCACAGCAGCTCGGGCGGTGACGGATTGCCCCAAGGTGGGGTTCACAGTTTCCACGGCGGCCGCCAAGCCTTCTACCGTAACCGATTCGTTACGCGCACCCACCTCCATGCGCAAATCCACACGCAGCACCTGGTTGATTTGTAGCGGCGGAGCATCCGTAACCAGCCTCCTAAAACCCTCGCGCTCCGCGGTGATGCGGTAATCGCCGATGGGAAGGTTGAGAACCTGGTAGGACCCCTCTTTATCGGTGACGCTCGTGGTGCTGATCTGCGTAGCGGTGTTGGTGGCCGTAACCTTTACCCCCGGCATCACCCCACCCAGGGAATCAGTTACCGTGCCAACGATTTTACCGGTCGTTTGCTGTGCCGATGCTGAAGCCGAAATTAATAGTGCCACAAAGATTGCCAATATAAGCCTCTGGCAACCCATATAAGCAGCCTTCTTGCTGTCGAGGCCCATCGAAGTCTCCTCCTGTTCGCCAAGGGTGCTGGCCAAATCCCCTCCAGTCTGGCGCATGTCTTCAGACGGGAAGTGCAATATACACCTACTGCATAGAAACACACAATTGTATTCCTGGGACACCCGGTGGGTTTATCACTAAGATTTATGACGAGTATAGAATTACTTGATACTACGCTCAGCAAGGAAGCGGAATGCGAAAATCTGTTTTTCACCTTCTATCTCAATCACGTTCAAAGCGCGAGAACGACCGGTCAATCGTCAAGGACAAACTCGCCTTGGCATCCTCGACATACTGTGCAAGCGCATCACGGTAGAAGGCCAAACTCCGTTCGCGGACCGAAGCCTCCGGCTCTTGGGAACGAACCATATGGTTAATCTCGTGCAGGAGGATGCTGAGAAATTGCAGGCGCAGCCGCTCTGCCTGAAACTCTCTCAGCCGGCTCCCCGCCACAAATTGAGCATCGAGCGCGATATCCATCAAAGGCAGCGCCAGCCAGCTCTCCACGCGCTGGTAAGCGATATCCAACTCTCCAGCAGGATCACCGCCTAAGGCATCATGCGGTTCGGCAAACGGCTGCTCTTTCACCACCACGTGACGGTGCCCCAGGCAGCCGCAGATGTTGGTCCGGCGGAATTGGATAATTACTAACTCGGGGGCATCCTTGAGGATTTCTTCATACGCATCGCGGCATTGTTGGGGAGCTTCAGCCCAGCCCTGCTCTACAGCGCGCACCATCTCCAGGGCTTTCACCGAGTCTCGACGGGAATACGCCACCACCACCAGCGGCTTCGGTCGACCTGGAAATGCAGCAAAAGCGTACCGCCGGCCCACTAACCACTCACGCCAGCGAATCCAACGCGGGCGGGAATGGAGATACGCCTTCACCGCATCTGGCATGACCGATGGCTCTTGCACCATAACTGTGCATTCTACTCCTGTTTCGGGGACGGGCAGAAATCAGGAGTCCGAAGACCAGGGTTCAGGTTTCAGGTGTCAGGGGGGGGCGGCAACGGACCACGGGCTACGGACAACCGACTGCGAGCGACCTCGCTGAGAACCACAGCAGCAGCCGATTGTTCAGCAACCTGCCACAGGCTTCTCGTTCGATGCCAGGATATCGCTCGGGAGTCCCAGCAAGTGCGCCAGGGTTGGCGCCACCTGCGTCAAAGCCATCCGGCCCAAGTCCTGACCTCCGCTGAATTGAGGGCCGACTACGATGAAGGAGGCCTCAAGTCCGGGGCGTGTGGGTAATTGACCGTGAGTGCCTCGGTCTTTGAGGCTGGCGCTCACCAGCGGTCCCTCAAACCGGTCGGAGAAGTAAACGCCGGGGGCCGCGTCGATGCTCAATTCCGCGTCCGGGTCGGCCGAGAGGGATTCGAGCCGCTCGCGATCCACGACTTCTTCAACAGTTCCCGCTTCTATGAGTCGCCTCACGGCTCGCTGCAAAGATGCTCGATCCGTTGCCGACGGTTTTTCCAGCCAGTAAACGGCGAAGGACCCTCCTGCATGGACGGCCCCCAGCTTGCCAAGCTTTGGCGTGCCATCCGCTTCCCGATCGAACAACCCTTCCTCCGCCAGAACCGAAAGCGGGGCAGCTTCTTTCTCGACGGGCACAAAGCCATGGTCGGAGAGGACCACGATTGTAGGCGCCGCATCTTCCAAAAAGCCTTCCCGAAGGCGTCCGATTTCTTGGTCCGTCCGTTCGATGGCGGCCAGGGCTTGCGGCGAAGTCGGCCCGAACTGATGGGCCAACTGGTCATAGTGAACAAAGTGAACGAGGAGAAGGTCCGGCCGATAGCGATCCCAGAGGTAAAGCGCAGCCTCAGACCGCAAGCGGTCCGGAGTTGCGCCGTCAAGAATGGGTTGCAGAACCTTGAGGATTTCAGGGAACAACCCCGGGGTTGAATGGCGGGCGGGCGTTGCAAAGTCCCGATGCGGGTCCGCCGTGGTCGGATCCCAAATCTCCGGAATGTTGTAATCAATGGCCGCCGCGGCGCTCACTGGCCAACTGATGGCCGCAGCTTTCCGCCCGCTGGCTCGCACCACATCCCAGAGAGTGGGAACACGCAGGGCGCCCGCAAACCAGCACCACGGTCGCGCTTTTTCGGTGGGGTCGAGCGATGCCAGGTGGCTATAGATTCCATGCACACTCGGAGGCACGCCCGTCACGAGGGTTGCGTGGGCCGGATAAGTTGTAGTCGGATAGATACTCTCAACCGCCTCCGCGCTGGCCCCCCACTTGACAAGCTCGAGGAGATTCGGAATCTTTAGCCCGAACTCTTTTGGTCGGCGGTAAAAGTCCGGCCGCATTCCATCCACGGATAGCACCACCAAGCGCGATGGCCGGGACTTGTCCTTCATAACTTTCAACCCTCCCTCGTGAACTTCTGCTTGGCGAGGGCATAGCTTCCAAGCTGACTGACCGTGGGACGGCGGGTGGTGTCCCAATTTCCGACGTAGGGCCGGGGCTTGCCCCGGCTTGGCCGCCCCAAGGGACGGCCCCTCGAGTTTCTATATTCTCCCCTCTCCCCCTTGGGGGAGAGGGGCCGGGGGGTGAGGGGGTCAATGCCCTGAAACCACAAACAACGCACCGCTGTCCCCGGGTTTCTCGAGAGGGTGCTGGACGTCGCGTGGTCGTTGCCCAATGCTTTCAGCGGCGCGGTGTGAACTGCAAACGGACGGGCGCAGGCCCACCACCCCCTCACCCGGCCCGCCCCGGCTGAAGAGAACGCCGGCGGCGGTCCACCCTCTCCCCCAAGGGGGAGAGGGCAAGTCGCGCGAGGCCGGAAAATCTCAGCGAAAATGCAGAAACTCCAGTGGCCGCCTCAAGGGGCGGCCCTACATTCTAGTTGGAACACTACCGGACGGCGCACAACCCTTCAACGTCCGAAGCCGTATGGTATAATAGCAATTTGAAGGCGATGGAGTTCGCCAATCCAACCGTCTCGCCTGATCGAGACTGATGACTCCTACGATAATTGCCTGGTAGGAGTGCTTCCTGAAATCCTGCTCTCAGTACGATTCCCAACGCCCTTGCGAGTTTTGCCCACAAGAGGGTCACAATCGTTTTCGTGACGTTGACGGTGCGACGAGACTTCTTCGCCTGGCAACCTTGGGGGAAGAGCTCGGCACGAATCGGGTCGCTGACGAAGCTCGCGAGCTCGCCGCCCGCATCTCGGAAGGCCGCTTCTACGTTGCGTGTATCGGCCAGTTCAAGCGCGGCAAGTCGACGCTGATCAACGCGCTGATCGGTGAGCGCGTGCTCCCTGTGGGCTTCATCCCGGTCACCGCCGTGCCCACCGTGATCCGGTTCGGAGAGCGGCACAGAGCACGAATCCGGGCCCGGGCTGGCTCCTGGCGGGAAATCGCCATTGCGGGTCTAAACGAGTACGTAACAGAAGAGCACAACCCGGAGAATGCCAAGGGAGTCGTAGGCGTGGAAGTGTTTGTGCCCAGCCCGCTGCTTGCCGCAGGCATGTGCCTGGTGGATACGCCCGGACTGGGATCGGTGTTCACGGGCAACACGGCTACGACCGAGGCTTTCATACCCCACATCGATGCGGCACTCGTCGTGGTAGGCGCAGACCCGCCGCTCGCGGGCGAGGAACTGGCCCTCGTCGAGGCTGTGGCGCGACAGGTTCAGGATCTGATCCTGGTCATCAACAAGGCGGACCGAACCACGGACGAAGAAAGAGCGGCGGCCGCGGGTTTCACGCGAAGGTTGTTGGAAAAGCGTTTGCAGCGGCCCGCCGGGCCCGTCTTTGAAGTCAGCGCGGCGGAACGGCTGGAGAACCGCGGGCCGGAGCGGGATTGGGGAGGACTGTTGGAGGCGCTTCGCCAGCTCGTCGAAGACTCCGGCCGGCAATTGATCCGCGCGGCTTGCGAACGGGGTCTCGAGCGGCTGAGCGAGCAATTGCTGGCCATCATCAGCGAAGAGCGCGAGGCGCTGGAGCGACCCCTCGAAGAATCGGAGCGGCGAATTGCCGCCATGAAGGAAACCCTCGCCGGGGCAGAACGCTCGATGCGCGAGCTGGGTTATCTCCTCATGGCCGAGCAGCAGCACCTCTCCGACACACTCGTCGACCGGCACAAAGCGTTTCTCGGTTTGGTGTCGCCTCAAGCGGGCCAGGAATTCGAGCAGGCGCTCCAGTCGGTCCCGCGCGGAATCGGACCCTCCTACCGGCGTCGATTGATGCGCGAGGCTCAGGAAGCTGCGCGCCGGCACGTCCTGCCCTGGCTGCGCACCGAGCAAGCGGAGGCGGAGAAGGAATATCGGGAGGTCGCCCGCCGATTTGTGCAGATGGGTAACGATTTTCTGAAAAAGCTCGCCGCTGCGGGCATTCGGGAGATCGCGCGCATGCCACACGCCCTCGACCCGGAAGCAGGATTTCGGATTCGATCGCAGTTCACGTTTCACGACCTGATCGAGATCGGGCAACCAGCATCGCCATTGCGGTGGGTAGCCGATTTGATTCTCGGCCTCGCTCGAGCCCACGGCGCGATCGAAGACGATGCCCGGCAGTTTCTTACACACCTGCTGGAAACCAACTGCACTCGGGTACAGAGCGACATCCTCAACCGAGTTCAGGAGAGCCGCAGCCGCTTGGAGGTGGAGATCCGCAAGCTCCTCCACGAAATCCGACGCATCGCTGAACAGGCCCTAACGCGTGCCCGTGCAGCGCGGGCCGAGGGAGCATCAGCAGTCCAGGCAGCACTGGTGAGGCTGAACGGTCTGGAAGACGAAATTCGGGGAACGAAGGCTGCCTGAAGAACTTCAATCAGGAATACCGCTATGGCCCTAGATGAACTCCACGCTCGTCGTTTGGCTACGGTCGCCAGCATATTCGAAAGTGCACTGGATCGGATGGAACTGGTGCTGAAATCGCTCGAGTCCCCATACGCAGA
The DNA here is from genome assembly GCA_050012175.1 of Terriglobia bacterium. Classification (GTDB taxonomy): domain Bacteria; phylum Acidobacteriota; class Terriglobia; order UBA7540; family UBA7540; genus CAVROP01. The sequence continues at coordinate 33,670 of JBEKHR010000037.1, forward strand.
CGGGCCCTCGCCGGTCCAGGCCGAGCATATTGGTCTGGCGCGGGAAAAGATGCGAACGATTCGGACTCGCCTGTCGGCGTCTTTGAATCGTTTTTCCATTCAGCTTCGAAAGCCCGAGCCCCGGCAAATACTCGCAGCAGAGCTTTCCACACTTTGGGTGGTACTGGAGAACGCACGACCCGAAAGGATGAAGGGCTACGGAAGAGAATTCAGTCCTGTTGACAAGGCCGATTGGGAGAACCTAATCGAAGGGTTAATGTGGGATATCGATGAGATACGTCGAATTCTCATTGGACGGGAAGTCAAGACCTGACCTTGCCAAGGAGGGGCAAGGCATGGCGGAGAATTGATTTGAATTTACTGCCCTCTCCCCAAAGGGGGCGAGGGCGGTGGAAATCGGATCAACGCTCCCCTCTCTCCCCGTTGTGGGATAGGGGCCTGGAGTTTCTACGTTCTTCATGGCCCTCTCCCCCTTGGGGGAGAGGGTGGGCCGCCGCCGGCGTCTTCTTCAGCCGGGGCGGGCCGGGTGAGGGGGTCGCCCAGGAGACTGCGTGATGGTTTCTTTGTGCCAGTCCCTGCTTCCCCTTGTCTCTCCCTGGTGGCCTTTCAGAGTGCTCTGATATGGATGGAGCCGCCGCTCGTGTGAAGTCGCAACGTTTCTCCGCCTGAGCCAAGTGAACCGTGCAGGCTGGAGCTTGAAATCTTTCCCACCACCCGAATCGGCAAATCACTGGTGACGGAGCCGCCGGAAGTTGAGGCGTCAATATCGAGATTGGCAGAGCGTTCCAACTCCACTTCGATTGATCCCCCGGAGGTCTCGAGCACACCGCCGCGCGCGTTTCCCCGGCCGAAATTGACGGAGATCGGACCGCCGGAAGTCTCGGCCTCGACATATCCGGTCACGCGATCAACGCGAATGGGCCCTCCGCTGGTGTGTGCGCTGAGCGAGCCGTCGATCGAGGCCACCTCAATCTTCCCTCCGGAAGTATCCACCCGCGCATCCCCGTCAACCTCCTGCAAGTGGATCGGCCCGCCGGAGGTCTTCGCATCGAGTTTTCCGGACAAGCCGGAAACCTCGATCGCGCCGCCCGAGGTCTTCAGCTCAGAGTCGCCCCGAAGGCTGGAGAGGTTGATGCTTCCCCCTCCGGTCCGTATTTCGGTTTGCGTCTGGGAGGGGACTTGGACTTCGAAATGGACGGAAGCATGCTCCCTCCAACCGAAATGGTCCTTCCGGCGCACCGTCACGCTTGCGCTTCCTGGATTCTCCTCGAAGTTGATATTGTAGAGAGCTTCAAGGTCATCGCGGTCGGAAGTTATAACCACCCGCGCCCCGGAAGACGACGCGCCGGTCAGGGTCACGCTCCCCACATCTGATTCGAGCACGAACCGGCCCTTAGGTTCGAGCTTCAAGGTTTTTTCAATACGGGAACTGGCTTCGGCAAGGGTTACCAGACTTGGTATGGTGACGGCTGCAACCATTAGGATGCTGAGCTTTCTCATCTTTCCCTCCAGGAATAAAACTCCCTATCCGGGATTACGGTTAGGGGGCCTCGGAAGTTCCGTGAGGCTGTCGGGATGTTGGACGGAGTAGAAAGCCAAGGGTTAGCACTGTTCCGTGCGTGTCATTCCGATCCCGCAGTCGCGGGAGAGGAATCTCGCACTGGGGACAAAGGACTTGAGGGATTCCTCTCCCGCGACTGCGGGATCGGAATGACAGGCGGGAGCGCTTGTTTCCAAGCCGTGTCTATTCATCGCTATAAACAAAGACTCCGCCCATCCGGACCTTGACGTAGATATCCTGCGCGCCCGTGGGATTCCAGTAGGAGATTCTGGGGCCAAAGCCGGCGTTGCCCTCTCCGTGCAGATCACTCTGTACGTATCCCAACCACGCGTGGGCGTGCAGCGAACGCAGGCGATCACGGGACGGAATATCAATCTCCACATCGCCATAGTTGACCAGGAGTTGCTCTTTCCCCTCAACGCCACGAATCCAAACATCCCCATCCACACACTTCAGGACGAGGTCGGCGTCAAAAGGCATTTTGATGCGGTAATTGACCGAAAGATGCGACTCGCCGCGAAACGGCCGCCACATCCGGCGCGGCGGGTAAAGGGTGCGCAGCAGTACGCGCTTGTCCTGTCCCTCAAGGACCACTGTGACTCTTTCATAGAGCGGCTTCGCCGCTTTTTCAGACTTAGCGCGCACCACCTTCTCGGCCTCAATTTCCAGGCGCGGTTCGTCCCAGCCCTCGACGTGGATGTCACCCATCCGAGTATCAATGGTAAGCAGGCCATAAGAAAACATGCGGACCGAGTAACGAGACACTTGGCTGAATTCGTCAGCGCGCGCGGAACCACACAACGCCCACAAAGGGCAGAGAAAAACCAGCAGCCACTTTGTTTTCCAGGCCATCTACTTACCAACCCTCGCCATCGCTTGCGAGTCGCTCCTCAAGCTCACATTAACTTATCCTACTGCCAACAGACGGCAGGAGCAATTTTGAATTGTGAATTCTGTATTATGAGCTGACTTCCTCCGCCCCGCCGCGGCCCGCCACCACAATCCACCCTCTGGGACGGGACCTCCGTTGCGCGAACCTCCCCACCTACCACATACCACCTACCGCGCTTGGCGTTGCTTGACACCCTCTGCGGCGGCCCGCATAATCGCGGACGGGCATCCGATTGCCCGCAATCGCTTGGCGCCCAGGAGATGCAGCGCGGGCGCCTGCCCTGGTCCCGCAAGGCGGGATGGGTCTTGCCGGCAGCGTGGAATGCCGCCGGGCGCGACGGCCCCCGCGGCGACCTGCCTCGACAGGTGGGGAGCAGCCGGCGCTACAAAGAATGCCGATGACCAAATTTTGCGCACATCTCTAGATCACGGTCTGGTTGCAGGAGCCGAGCGTGCCCACGCCTCTGTTTAGTTACCTCCATGGTCGGATCCCCATTCGCTGCCATGAGCACGTTGCCATCCTGTACCGAGGCCGCGCGGAAGCATTCAGTGTGGCTTCCTTTCTTGCCGAAGGGCTCAAATGCAATGACCTGTGCGTTTACCTTGCTCCAGATGACTACCAGGCTGAGATGCTCAACCGCCTTCGGTCACTGCCGGTGGAGGTCGATCGTCACACTCGTGATGGAACCTTTCGGTTACATCACGGCTTGGACACCTATCAGTCGCTGCAGGAGTGGACCAAGGCGATCTTTACCGATGCAGAGCGCGCCGGCGCTCCATCGCTACGATGGCTCGAAGAGGGGCTCTGGCCAGCCCCGCTCGGTTTTCCAATGCCGCAGTTCTTCGAGTTTCATGCGCTCCTCAATTACCAGGTGAAGCACTACCCCAGTGTGGCGCTCTGCCAGTACGACCTCGAACAGATTGCAACCCATCACCTGTTTGCCGCCATCGCCGTTCATCGTCACTTGTTGGTGGAAGGCGCTCTGGTCCGCGATAACCCGTTCTACATTCCTGCAGAAAAATTCCTGCCTCTAAGCCCTGCGGAGCGGGAACGCGACCTCCTCCAGCTCTTTCGCGATGTGAAATTCGACGTCATGAAACTCCTCGCTACTCTTAGCGGTTACGGTCAACTCCAGCAACCCTCTTCAAAATCTCCCGACTTCTGACCGCCCCTGACACCTGACACCCGACACCTGACACCTTTTCTAGCTTCCCTGCTTTGGCGCGGAGTTCTGAAGCGACTCGAGTGTCGCCTGGTCGAGTCCGACGGTTCGCGTGGGGAAAGGCATGGCGATGCCCTCTTTGGCAAAGCGCGCCAGGATGCGCTTGCGCAACTCGCTCTGCACGGGGATCTGATCTTCAAATCGCCGCACATTCAGATTGAGTGAAAAATCCAGGGAGGAATCCCCGAACCCCGGATTTAAGCAAACGCTGGGAGGCGGGTTCGATAGCAACCCCGCAAGCCCCTCTTGGGCGGCTTCTCGCGTAACGTCCAGAAGAATCTTTTCCACCCGGCTGGGGTCAGATCCATAGGATACGTGTACTGGAATACCGACCGACACCCGCAGTTCGGGCAGGGAATAGTTGATGATTACCGCCTTGGCCATGGTGGAGTTCGGCACAAACACAATGTTATTTGACTGAGTGCGCATGGAGGTGGAGCGCCAGCCGATGCGGACAACGTACCCTTCCTGGCCGGAATCCAGCTTGATGTAATCCCCCGGGCTGACGGGCCGGTCCGCCAGCAAATAGAGCCCGGCAAAGAGATTGCTGAGGGTTTCCTGCAACGCCAGGGCAACGGCTATGCTGCCGACGCCCAAGGTGGTCCAGACGGCGGTGAGAGAAATACCAAGGTTTTCAAGGACGATGATGATGGCCAGGATGGCGAACAAGGCGCGAATGACCAGAATGGACGGATTGGTTACCCGCTCCATGCCTGGGTTCCGTTGCCCCACGCGGCGCAAGAAAAGGACCAGCACTTTGGCGGGGAAATAGAAGACAACCACAATGGTCAGGGCGAAGATCAGCTTCGAACCAACCCTCTCGAACCGATGCGGGAGCGTGAGGAGTTCCAGGCCGGCGTAAATGGAACTCAGGAACAGCAAGGGGATCGGCAGTGACTCCAACAAGGAGAAGACCAGCTCCCCCCAGGTGTTCGCCAGTTTCGTCGTCCAGTAGTGGATGATCCGATTCAAAACCAATCCCAGGGCTAAAGAGCCAATCACCAGAGTGGCAAAGAGAAGCATGTAGAACACCGTGGGACTGAGGTGCAGGGCGCGGGCCAGATCTTGAACCATATTCCTGATCTCCTAATGCGATGACAATGGCCTCTAAGATAACTTGCCTTAACCGCTTTCCGCAAATCGCATCCGGTAGGTGATAGGTGGCAGATAGTAGGTAGAGAGAAACATCCAACTCCACTTGCCACCTATCATGCGATGAAAGCCTCGCTCAAAATGAGACATGAAACGACCTCTTCGGCATTCTGATATGCCGGCTGAGTGGGGGTTTGCCCCGCTGGCTGCGACCGGTGGGTTCGTCGCGCCCATCGGGTCCGGCACCGAATTGCGAAAGATCGGCATCTAATTAAGAGCGGAGCAACTCGATCGCGCGGCTTTAAGGGTTGACAAATATTAAAGAGGGTCTATCCTTGCGAAACGAGCAAGAGTCACTTGCGTGGTAGAATGACGCCGCTTAAACTTGCAGGTCTCCGGGTGCGCGCTAGATCGAAATGGGGAAAACGAGGTTGATGGGCCATGCCCTCAAAACATAAAACCGATATTGACTTTAATGATCTTCCAATCCTGCCCGTTCGTGATACGGTGCTGTTTCCAAACGCCATTTTGCCGCTTACAGTGGGCCGGGACAGTTCTCTGAAGCTGGTCGGCGATCTCAAGGATGAAGAGAAGTTCATCGGGGTGATTGCACAGCGCGATCCCCGCGTGGACAACCCCCAACCGGTAGACCTCTTCCAGATCGGGACAGTGGCTTTCGTTCATAAGATCATCAAGCTGCCCAGTCAAAGCCTGTTCATTTTCGTCGAAGGCTTGCAACGGATTGCGGTCGAGGAAGTCACCCAAGTTGAGCCTTACATGATCGGGCGGGTGAAGCCGCTCCAGGACATCATACCGAAGGAGAAGCAAGCTGATTTTGAGGCCCTGGTGCGCAGCGTCACGACACTCTTCCAGCAGGTCGTACAACTTTCGCCTACCCTCTCTGACGACCTCCAGACCGTAGTCATGAACATTGACGATCCCAGCCGGCTGACAGATTTCATCGCTGCCAACCTCCCTTCGCTTTCCAGCACTGAGAAGCAGGAACTGCTGGAAAGTCTTGACCTGAAGGTCCGGCTGGAACGGCTGAACCGGCAGTTGATCAGGGAAGTTGAAGTCCTGCAACTCCGGTCCAAGATTCAATCCGATGTTCAAGACCAGGTCACGCAAAGCCAGCGAGAGTATTATCTGCGCGAGCAAATGAAAGCCATCCAGAAGGAGTTGGGGGAAGCCGACGAGCAGTCGGAAATTGAAGAACTGCGCAAGAAGATTGAAGCTGCGGGCATGACGGAAGAGGCGAAGAAAGAAGGGTTACGGGAGTTGAGCCGCCTCGCGAAAATGTCTCCCGCAGCGGCAGACTACCACGTCACGCGCACCTACCTGGAATGGCTGGTCGCCTTGCCTTGGACTAAAGTCAGCGAAATCAGGGTTGACATCCAGAAGGCCAAGCAAGTGCTTGATGAAGACCACTGGGACCTGGAAAAAGTGAAAGAGCGCATCCTGGATTACCTGGCGGTGCTCCAGCTCAAACCCCAGCTCAAGGGTCCTATACTCTGTTTTGTAGGACCGCCGGGGGTGGGCAAGACTTCACTGGGCAAATCCATCGCGCGCGCGCTGGATCGCAAGTTCTTCCGCATGTCGCTGGGCGGCATCCACGACGAGGCGGAAATCCGCGGCCATCGGCGCACTTACATCGGGGCGCTGCCCGGCCAGATCATTCAGGGCATCCGCCGGGCGGAAACGCGTGACCCCGTCTTCATGCTCGACGAGGTGGACAAGATTGGCCGTGACTTTCGGGGCGACCCATCTTCGGCGTTGCTGGAAGTCCTCGATCCCGAGCAGAACGCTCATTTCCGGGACAACTACCTCGACGTGCAGTTTGACCTCTCCAAAGTGTTATTCATCTGCACCGCGAACGTGCTGGATACCGTTCCTCCTCCGCTTCTCGACCGCATGGAAGTGCTCGAGCTCCAGGGTTACAGCGAGGAGGAGAAGATTCAGATCGCAACACGCCACCTGATTACCAAGCAGACCGACGAACACGGTATCAAGTCCCCTGAGCAGATTGAGTTCACGCGGCAGGCGCTGGCCCACATCATCCACCATTACACGCGTGAGGCCGGCGTCCGGAATCTGGAGCGCGAAATTGCCACCCTTTGCCGCAAGCAGGCGCGCAAGATCGCCGAGGGCCAGGCGGAGAAGCTCCTAGTGACGCCTGACAATCTCCGCGATTTCCTTGGAATTCCGCGCTTCCGCCTGGATACCGAAGTGGTGGAGCGCACTCGCCAGCCGGGTGTAATGGTTGGGCTGGCCTGGACTCCGACGGGCGGCGATGTGCTTTTTGTTGAAGCCAATGCCATGAAGGGGGGAAAGGGATTCACCATGACCGGCCATGTCGGCCAGGTTATGCAGGAATCAATGCAGGCCGCACTTGCCTGGGTGCGTTCGCACGCCGCGGACTACGACATCGACCCGGATTTCTTCCAGTCGAAGGATATCCACTTCCATGTTCCCTCGGGCGCCATCCCCAAGGACGGCCCTTCGGCCGGCGTCACCATGGTGACCGCGCTCGTATCAGCCTTGACTTGCCGGCCAGCCAAACCGCGCGTGGCCATGACGGGTGAAATTACCTTGAGCGGACAAGTCCTGCCGGTGGGGGGAATCAAGGAAAAGGTCCTGGCGGCCAAGCGCGCCGGGGTGCTCGAAATCATCCTGCCCGCCGACAACGAGCCGAACGTCCACGAGGACCTCAACGAGGAAATGCTCGAGGGGTTGTTGCTCCAATACGTAAAGTCAATCACCGAAGCCGTTGACCTGGCGCTTGAGAAGGAACCGGTACTTGTCGAGGTGGGCAAGCCGACCCGCGAGGTGGCCTTGACCCCGGTGGCGGCAGGAACGCCGAACTGAGCAGAATGCAGAAAGCAGAAGGTAGAAGGCAGAAACGGGAAAATGGAAAATGCAAAATGGAAACCATCGGCCTCAATCTTGGAGTTTCTAGTTTCGAGTTTCTAATTTCTGGTTTCTGATTTCTAGTTTCTGATTTCTAGTTTCCCTCTTGTCTCAAACCTGTTTACTTTTCCCGCTCGCGGCACTATAAATAACGCGCTGGCGTAAGTTGCATCCCCTCGTGTGAGGACCCTTTATGTATTGTCGAAACTGTGCAAGGCAGTTGGCAGACAACGCGGAATACTGCATTAACTGTGGCCAGCGGCCCCTCCTGGGGAACCGCTATTGCCAGTCCTGTGGGCAGGAGACGGTGCCGGGCGCGGAAATCTGCGTGAAGTGTGGCGTGAGGCTCGGGCATGGCGGCGAAAAGGACTGGATGGTGGCGCTGATTCTCTCCATCCTTCTGGGGACGTTTGGAGTGGACCGCTTTTACCTGGGGTACGTTGGGCTGGGGATTCTGAAACTCGTAACCCTTGGGGGCTGTGGCATCTGGTGGCTGGTCGATGTCATCCTGATCGCGATGAACAAGCTCCCGGATGCGCAGGGCAATCCGCTGCAACAGAGGTGACGGATGGCGCTGTTTTCTCGCAGGGTGCTGCGGTTGTTGGTCCTGGGCGTTGTGCTGATCGGGTTCTGTGTGCTGCCGCCGGAGGCTGTATCGCGAGGCCCCGACCTGTGCTTGTGGCGCCGCCTTTTGCACTTCGCCGCCTGTCCGGCCTGCGGGAGCACGCGCGCCCTGGCGGCTTTCTTTCACGGGCGGTTTGGCGAGGCCTTGGCCTACAACCGAAACGTGCTGGTCACGGCGCCCCTGCTGGTTATGCTTGCGGCAAAGGACGCGTTGACCGTCATAAGGAAGGTGGCAGGGGTAAGTGGGGAAGACCAAGAATGAGCTATCAGCCGTCAGCTATCAGCAAGACCGCTGTGATAGCTGACCCGCCGTGGCGGGATAGCTGAAAGCTTCTTTTCTTTGGAAACTCGAGTGACGAGTTTACGCGGCTTTATCGAATCTTGGTGGACGGAACTCCCCCACGCCACAGCAGCGCGGTGGGCGTCGTTGTTTTTCAGTTTACATATCCTGACGCTCCTGATTTCCGTAACTGCGACGCAGGCCTTTCTTGCCGCTGCCACTGTCGCTTACTTGACCCACTTGCTACGCAGCCGTCCCACGATCAGTTTCCCACCGCTCAAGCTGCCGTTGCTTCTATTCTGCCTAACCACTCTCAATTCCATCCTGTGGGCCGAACATCCGGCTGGCGGCTGGGTCGCCGTCCGCAAGCTGGTCCTTTTTCTGATCTTGCTGCTGAGTGTAAACTTGGTGGCCAGCGCCAGGCACCTCGGAGCGCTTTTTCGAGGGCTTTTTTTCGTTTCCGCTTTAGCCGGTTTGGTGGGAACAGCCCAGTTTGTTATTCAGTATCACAGTGTTCGTCACCTTCACCATGACCGTGTCTACTACTACATGACATTGACCCGGATCCACGGATTCATGGGACACTGGATGAATTTTGGGGGCCAGCAAATGCTGGTCTTCACCGCCTTGCTGGCCTTCCTGTTGTTGTCCGCGAGTTTGGCAAAGGGTTTCCTAGCCGGGCAAGAGGGGAAGGGCAAGGGGCTCTATGGGCTGGTTATGGCCGTCGTCGCAACCGCTTTAGTCTTGAATTTCACTCGGGGTGTATGGCTGGGTTGTTTTGTGGCAACCCTATACATCGTGGCGAGGTGGAAACCACGCACGCTCTGGGTAATCCCTGTTCTGCTAGTCGTCGCCTATCTGGCCGCACCTTCAATGATTCGCCGCCGAGTGTCACTCGCCTTCCACCCGACTGACGACCCGGCGCTGGCTATTCGCCTGGAGATGTGGGGTGCGGGTCTAAGGATGGTCCGGGAACATCCCTGGGTGGGAGTTGGTCCTGAGAATATCCCGCAGGTGTACACCCAATACCTGCCGCCCGGCACGACGCCCATGGCCGGATACCACGACCATCTTCACGATAACCTCCTGCAATTGGCCGCCGAAAGGGGTCTGCCTTGCCTGGTGGCCTGGCTGTGGTTCATGCTGGCACTTGGCTGCAACATCCTGAGGATTCGTGGCAGGCTCTCCAGCGAGCGGTGGGTGGCTGATGCAGCCTTTGCGGCCTGGTTGGCATTCCTTGCCGAGGGCTTTTTTGAGTACAATTTTGGGACTTCCCCAGTCCTGATGGTTTTTCTATTCGTGATGTCCACGCCATTTGTAGCGGAACATCTCGAGAGCCGCACAAGAAAATCAAGCGTGGCGGGGCTTGGCAACGAAGGGCGTTAACTCCGAGACCCGATTCTGTTACTCTTCTCCCTTTTGACTCGTCACTGTACTTAACATGTCTCTTAAGCGCCAATTACTCTTGGGTTCTGCGGTGGTGGGCTTTTTCAGCCTCCTGAGCGCCCTCTCAGGTATCCTTGTTGAGACCAGCATCGCGGCCAATTTGGGGCTCTCCAGGAACTCCGACAGCTTCTATGTCGCTTTCACAATTCCCTACATCATCACCAATTTGCTTTCAGCGACCAGCCAGTTCTCGCTGGTGCCTTTCTTTTCGACGCTGGATTCGCGTGATTCCAGTGAAGGTCTCGGAAAAGGCGTCAGCTACGTGGTCAATCTAGTGTTCCTTGGGCTGGGTTTGTTTGCGGCTGTGGGCGGCATCGGGGCGCCGTGGATCATGCGCGGAATCGCCCCTGGTTTCACACGGCCGCAAATCGAGCTCGCCACCCAGCTTAGCCGATGGCTCTTCCTGGTCATTGTTCCCGCGGGCATCGCAGAGGTCTTCCGCTCTTTCCTCCTGAGCCGTCGCAGCTTCGTCCTCTCCTCGGCGGCGGGCTTTATCCGCAATGTCGTGGTCATCTTGGTCATCCTGTGGCGCTTCGACCGCTATGGGCCCTTCAGCATCGTGCTGGGCTACCTGGCGGGTTATCTTCTCCAGATGGTCGTCCTGGGCGTGCAAATTGTGATTTCCTTTCCTGTCCGTTACTCCCTGACACTCACGGGAAGCGGTGAGGCCTTTCGGAGACTCCGCGGCGCCGGAACCGCCCAGATTGGTGGCGCATTAGCGTGGCAGGTTGTGGTCCTCGCCGAGAGGATGATTGCCTCGTTTCTGCCCGCCGGAACGCTCACGGCCGTGAACTATGGTTCGAAAATTCTGTACACCATGGTGGAATTACTGGGTGGCAGCGTGGGCACTGCCGCCCTGCCCCAGCTCGCGCGGGCCGCGATGAACAAAGCTCACGAGGAAGAACGAAGAACATTTAGGGATATTTCGGAAATCAGTCTTTTCCTGACCTCCCCCGCGGTGGTCTTTTGCCTCATGCTCGCCCACAATATTATCCGACTGGTTTTTGAGCGAGGCAACTTCACGCCGGCAGCCACCGGCCTGATGTCGACCGTCTTCTTCTACTACTGCCTCAGCCTCCTTCCTCTCTGTTTCATTCGGTTGCTCACTTTCTACCTTTTTGCGCGCAACGAGAGCGGGGCCTTTCTGCGCCTCTCCATCCTGCTTTACAGTCTCAACTTGGGATTCGATCTGTTTTACGTCGGTGTTCTCAGGTTGGGCGCGAGGGGAATACCACTGGGCTTATTGATTGCTTCGGCCCTTGTCTGCGCCCTGTCCATCCGAAGGAATCTTGGCGACCTCCGTCACGCCCTCGGCCGGTCCGAGGTTCATTTTGCCTCGAAAAATCTATTGGGAGCCATCCTGGCGGCAATGGCGGTGTGGGCCTTGCGCGTCTGGGTCGCGGCCCCTCACTCCGGTTTCCAGAACTTCATTTATCTCTGCGAGCTGTGCGGAGCAGGAAGTGTTGCTTACTTGGCGGCGCTCGCGGCTCTGCGCATGTTTCCCGTCGCACAGGCGACGAAAATCTGGCCGGCGGATGATAATTCGTAAGAAAGCAGGAACAAGCAGGCGACGAAGGGACGGATTTCAGGGGCCGGGAGACGGAAAGCAGTGGGCAGTCGGCAGCAAGCAGGATGCAGCATGCGAGGGAGGTCGCCCTGCCACGGCGGGTCCGTAGTCGGTTGTCGGGCGCAAAACACCACTTCTTTGTAGCTCACATTGCTATGACGGAACCCGCATGGCAGGACCAGCAACGACCAGAAGTCAGAAGTCGGAGACAGAAGGCGACAGGGAGGTAGGGCGGGTGTTCTTCCCCACCTACCTACTACGTAAGCGATTTTCCTGTGCATGATATTCCCGTGATACGATGGAGTGCGAGGAGAACCGGCAAAGGAAAGACGCTCTTCCCGGCACTCCTCTGCGTCTCCCGACCCCTGAAGACACCCGATGTACCGAAGGGCATGAAACTGACCTCCCTACAGCCTCAAGCCCCCGCGTCGTTGACTCCTGGCCGCAAGATCTTCAAGGCCGCCGCCAGCGTCGCCGTCTGCTCTGCGATTGCAGGCCTCGGGTCCACGGCAAAAGAGTTGGTGGTGGCGCGTTGGTTCGGCCGGGGCGACGCGCTGGACGCCTTCCTGATCGCCTTCCTCCTGCCCTCCTTCCTGGTGAATCTCGTGGCGGGATCTTTCAACGCGGCAGTGATCCCCACCTTTATTCAGGTTCGCGAGAGGGAGGGGAAAGAAGCCGCTCAAAGACTCTTTTCCGGCGTAATGGTCATCAGTCTGGGCCTGCTGGTGGGAGTTTCCATTTTGGCCGGCATCCTCGCTCCTTATTACCTCCCTCTTCTGGGTTCAGGTTTCAGTCCGGCAAAGTTGATGCTCACCCGACGGCTTCTTTACGCCCTTCTGCCCTTCATTGCCTTAAGCGGACTGGCGGTGACTTGGACCGCGGTCTTGAATGCTGGAGAGCGATTTGGTCTGCCCGCCTTATCAGCCATACTGACTCCGCTTTCCATAATGGCTTTCATTTTGGTGCTGGGCAGGAGCTGGGGTATTTTTGCCCTGGGGGTCGGAACCGTGACGGGTGTAGCCCTGCAGGCCGCTCTATTGGGCTGGATGTTGAAGGAACGAGGCGTCAGGCTCGAACCCTGCTGGTATGGCCTGCATCCCGCGTTGCGACAAGTCATTGGCCAGTATGCACCCATGCTGGCCGGCGCCCTTTTGATGGGCAGCACCGAACTGATTAATCAATCCATGGCCGCCATGCTGGAACCCGGCAGCGTGGCGGCCTTGAACTATGCGCGGAAGGTTGTCAGCCTCTTTGTCGTGGTCGGGGCTATACCTCTGAGCACGGCGGCGCTTCCCTATTTTTCCCAGATGGTGGCGAACCGGGATTGGAGCGGCTGCCGCCAGACTTTGAAGACCTATTCCCGATCAATTGTCCTGGTGACGGTCCCCATCACACTGGGGCTTGTAGCGTTTTCTCATCCTTTGATCAAAATTGTCTTCCAGCGCGGGGCCTTCACGGCGGTGGATACCAAGATCGTCAGCCGCGTTCAGGCCTTCCTTTCGCTCCAGATCCCTTTCTACATTCTTGCCAATCTCGGGGTGCGGTTAGTCAGCGCCTTGAAGAGAAACTCGGTGCTCATGGTGATTGCCGGGGTGAACATGGTCGTCAATATAATTTTCAATCTCATCCTGATGAGGTACGCCGGTGTGGCTGGAATCGCCCTTTCCACATCGTTCGTATACCTGGTCTCCTGCGTGTTGGTCTACGCTTCAATTGCCAAGTCGTTGCGGCGACTGGGCGCGCTCGAGGAAGCCCATGGAAACAGTAGCCTGTAACCTCTGCGGCTCTACGCGTCACACAGCGCTCTACCAGATGCCCGACCGGCGGGGCTATCACGCTGGTGTCTTTACCGTCGTGGAATGCAACCAATGCGGCCTGGGTTTTCTAAATCCGCGTCCCCCTTTCGCAGACATGGGGAAATATTATCCTAAAGAATATTATGAAGAGGAGTTCGCACAGAATCGCGCCTATCATCTGAGACGGTATGCGCGTGAAGCGAGTTACTTGAGACAAGTCGAGAGAAAGCCGGGGCCCAAGAGCTTGTTGGATGTGGGTTGCGCGAATGGAGATTTTCCAAGATTCATGAGGGCGCGCGGATGGCATGTCGAGGGGGTGGAAGTTTCAGCTTCCTCCCAACCCATCACCGACTTCAAGGTTTATCCTCAGCAGCTTCCTGATATTCCCGTTAACCAGCCTACCTACGACGCGCTAACTGCCTGGGCAGTCCTGGAACACGTGCATGACCCCATGGCCTATTTCCGCAAGGCTTCCGAGGTGACCAAAGTCGGCGGGCTTTTTGTTTTTCAGGCGCCGAATTTCAATAGTCTTGCCTCCCGGCGCCTTTTTCTCGAGGACATCCCGCGACATCTCTATTTCTTTTCGGAAAAGACTGTACGAAGGTATTTAGAAGAAACGGGATTCGCGCTGGAAAAAGAACACTTCGGAAGCGACATCTTTGTGCAGCCATCTTACAATTGGCTGCATTACTATGTGCAAACAAAGGTCATGAGGCGGCCTTTCACCTACGCGGAGCTTCCGGTGGCGCGGCCTGAGTTCTTCAAGCGTTACAATCTTAAACCTGGCATCTTGTCGACCCTGAAATACGCAGTCGCCCAACCTTTGACAACTCTGGACCGGGCTCTTTTGCCAGCTCTTACGTGGATTCAAATACTGCGCAAAACGTACGCGAACAGCACTTACGTGGCAAAAAGGTTGGCATGATAATAGCTCCCCTCCTTAACCGAGGAGGGGAATTAAGTTGAAAACCGTCGAAGGCCCTTGCGATGAAATCAGCGCGCAGACGAGTTTTGTTTCTCATGCCGAACCTCGGCGGTGGGGGAGCGGAGCGAGTGATTGTGACGCTCCTGCGCCATCTGGATCGCTCGTGCTTCGAGCCCCATTTGGCTCTGGTCGAGGCGGTAGGTCCGTTCCTGAAGGAAGTACCGGACGATGTCCCGCTTCACGATCTCAAGGCCAAGCGGGTACGCCACGCCTTCCCGGGCATGATTCGTTTAACCTGGAGGCTGAGGCCCCACACCATACATTCCGCAATGTGCGAGCTGAATTTGGCCACGGTCTTATCACGGCCGTTCCTGCCGCCCGGGTTGCGCCTACTGATGCGGGAAGATTCTTCGCCCAGTGCTCAAAACGCCCAAGGGCGCAAGCATCCCCTTCTCTGGAACTGGCTCTATCGGGAGTTGTACCCCCGGGCGGACAAGATAATCTGTGTGGGAGACTACGTCCTCGACGACTTGGCTGAGAATTTCGGCATTCCGCGCAGCAAAATGGCGCGTATATACAACCCCGTGGATGTCGTAATGACGAGGCGCCTGGCAGAGGCGGGGGGCAATCCCTACTGCGGCAAAGGTCCACATCTTGTGGCCGCAGGGCGGCTGTCAAGGGAGAAAGGGGCAGACGTGCTTCTCGACGCCATGCCGCTGGTGCGGGCAGCGATTTCGGATGCCGACCTGACCATCCTCGGCGAGGGACCTCTCAAACCAGACCTCCTGGAACAACGGGAACGGCTTGGCCTGAACGAGGCCGTACACTTGGTTGGATTCCAGCCCAATCCCTATCCCTACTTCAAGCATGCCGATCTGTTTGTACTCCCTTCGCGTTTTGAGGGCTTGCCTTTGGTGGTGCTTGAAGCCTTGGCTGTAGGAACGCCGGTGGTGGCTTCAGACTGCCCGGGGGCGCTGCGTGAGATACTTGGGGATTGTCCGAGGGCCCGGCTGGTCCCGCCTTCTGACCCGCAGGCCTTGGCAGAAGGAATCGTCTCTGCCGTCAACTTTGCAACCAAAGAATTGCCGCCAGACGAAAGACTGGACGCTTTTCTCAGCCGATTCGACGTGAAGACCCTGGTGCGAGATTACGAGGACATACTCGAGGCGTGAGGGCGAGGGATCAGGTTCCGGGTATCAGGTGCCAGGGACGGGGGCAATTGTTGACTGTTTCCATTGTCCACAGATTTCGCAGATTACACAGATGAAAAATGGGTAGGGCAAGAGGCAGAGTAAGAACGCCGACGTGGTTGTGCCCCCCCATCCAATGTCATCGCGTGGGTACAGGGCGGGTTTAGGTTTGTCTGCTATGCTTGGTTTTTCTTTTGTCTTCAGCTTGCCTAATCTGAGAAATCTGAGTAATCTGCGGATAATTCATGTCCACTTTTCCCGCCAGGCCTGAAACATAAGAACGTTCCACAGGTGACCCTGCCAATTCCGCTGCCCCGAAAGGTGCTCCGCCCAAAGTTCCCTGATCGGTTCGGAGCGGAAAAACCCCTCTCTCCGCAGCCGGTCCTGGTTCAACAGTCCTTCCGCCCAATCTCGCAGAGGGCCGCGTAGCCAGTCTTCGATTGGAACTGAAAAACCCATCTTGGGCCGCTCGACCAGTTCTCGCGGTACATACCTGTAGAGCACCTGCCGGAGCAGCCATTTCCCCTGGCCGGAGCGAATCTTCATGGAGATCGGGACACGGGCCGCAAACTCCACGACCCTGTGGTCGAGGATCGGCACTCGAGCTTCAAGACTCACACTCATGCTGGCCCGATCAACCTTGGCCAGAATATCGTCCGGAAGGTAAGTGGCCAGGTCGAGGAACATCATTCGTTGCGAGATGTCATCCACACGCGCCCATTCTGAACATTGGGTCAGGAGGGCCGGCGCTTCCTTCGCATTCAGCACTACTTCCGTCGGGGACTTCCAGTAAGACACCAAGTGACGGTAAAGCTCCTCGGGATTCCTAACCGTCATTACTTCCGCCAGCCTGTACATTCTTTCGCCAACCGAAGACGGGCGTGCCAGCCGGGGGAGCAACGGACCGAGCCCACCGATCAGGCGGTCATAGGTGGCGGGCTTACACACTCGGATGAATCTGGCCAAGGCCTTTCTGGTGAAATGTGGAAACCGTCTGACAGTCTCCCAGAATTGGCGCGCATTGATATAGCGTTGGTACCCTCCGAACAGCTCATCGCCACCATCTCCGGAGAGGCTCACGGTAACGTGCCGGCGGGTCAAGGCGGAAACGAGGTAAGTTGGAATCTGGGAGGAGTCCGCGAAAGGCTCGTCGTAAAGGGTCGGCAGCTTGGGGATGACATCCAGGGCTTCTTGCGGGGTCACGCACAGTTCGGTGTGTTCGGTCCCGAAGTGGGCGGCCACAGTCTTGGCATGAGCTGCCTCATTGAATTCCTGCGCGTGAAAGCCGATTGTGAACGTCTTCACCGGGCGATTGCTCTGCGCCTGCATCAATGCGACCACCGTCGAAGAATCGATGCCGCCGGAAAGGAAGGCGCCCAGAGGGACATCCGCTATCATCCGCAGGCGGACCGATTCCCGCAGGAGCCGATCCAACTCCTCGACAGCTTCACCTTCAGAGCCCCTGAATGGGTTCGCGGCTCCGTTCTCGTAAACCTCTTTGGCAGACCAATAGAGAGCCGTTCCCGATAACTCGAAGGAGGTCTGCGCTCCGGCCCTGAGACTGAGAATGTGGCCCGGAGGCAGCTTCCAGATTCCCTGATAAATGGAGTAGGGTTGGGGTATGTAGCCGTATCGCAAATACAAGGCGAGAGCCCCGCGATTGATTTCCGGGTCGAAATCAGGATGTGTGCGGAGCGCCTTCAACTCCGAACCGAAGAGGAAAGTCCTATCCGCCAATCCGCAGTAAAGTGGCTTTATGCCCAGCCGGTCCCGCACCAGGTGCAGCACCCGCTCGCGCCTGTCCCAAAGCGCGAAGGCGAACATGCCGACGAATTTCTTGACCGCCGCCTCCAGGCCCCACTCGCTCACCGCCTCCAGCATGACTTCCGTATCGGAGTGGCCGCGAAAGGCGTGCCCTCGTGATTCGAGGTCCTTTCGCAATTCTCCGAAGTTGTAGACTTCGCCGTTGAAGACCATGACGTAGCGGCCATTGGAAGAGATCATGGGTTGGCGGCCAGTCGGAGAAAGGTCCACAATCGCCAGGCGTCGAAATCCCAATGCGATGCCGGCTTCCGCATCAACCCAGACGCCGGAATCGTCCGGCCCCCGGTGAACAAGCTGATCGGCCATTCGGCAAACCTGGGTCCGCAATTCCTGCTCCGGCGCCGAACCCACGAACCCTGCGAATCCGCACATAGGGTAAACACCAAAACGAAAGAGATGCAATTGCTAAGTGATCCATTGTAGTCGAGTTTCACCTTCGGCACGTGGAAGGAATACGTCGTTTCAGCGCTACCGATTTCTTCTCCGAAGGGTTAGAATCTCCATTGTTGCGACGAGGGAATGCTCTGGAGTGCGGCAGCTTGCTGCCGCTTTTTCCCAGGCCAGCTTGCTGGCCGTGCACTAGTGTGCCGTTCCTGGCGAGGTGAAGCCGCGAGCAAGCTCGCCGGATCAAAGCGGCAGCAAGCTGCCGCTTTTTCCCAGGCCAGCTTGCTGGCCGTGCACTAGTGTGCCGTTCCTGGCGAGGTGAAGCCGCGAGCAAGCTCGCCGGATCAAAACGGCAGCAAGCTGCCGCACTCCAGAGAGAGTCTCGTTTTGGTTGCGGCGGTGCCGCGCTGTATGACTTTGTACCGAGTTCTGGTGGTTGCCAACCTCTGGCCTTACGAAGCCGATCCGAGTTACGGTTGCTTCGTGAAAGCCCAGATGGAGTCCTTGCGGCCCCTGGGGGTGGATTACGACGTACTTTTCATCAACGGCCGCGAATCCCGCTGGAACTATTTGCGCGCCCTCCCGCAATTGTGGCAGCGGCTGCGCACCCATCGCTACGATTTGATCCACGCGCACATGGGCTTATCCGGACTGGTGGCTCGCTGCCAGATTTCCGTCCCTCTGGTGGTCTCATTCATGGGGCATGATGTTACGGGGAAGCTCAAGGGAAGTGATGACATTCCGCCTTTCGGCCGCTTCTATCAGGTCTCAAGCTTCATACTTGCGCGCCTTGCCTGCGCGGTCATTGTTAAGACCGCGGAGCTGAAGCAGCATCTAAAGTTGGATTCAGCGCAGGTCATTCCGAACGGCGTTGACATGGACCTCTTCAAGCCGGCTGGCCAAAGCGAAGCGAGACGGGCGCTGGGCCTCGATCCGCAGAAGAAGTTCGTCCTGTTTCCGTATGACCCGCACAACGCGAGGAAGCGGTTTGATGTGGTTGACGGGGCCGTGGCGCGCGCGCGGCAAGCAGTCCCAGAGCTTGAAATCCTTCGGGTTTCCGGCGTTCCTCAATCCCGCATGCCACTCTATATGAATGCTGCCGATGTCCTGGTCCTCGCTTCCCAATCCGAGGGTTCTCCCAATGCTGTCAAAGAGGCCATGGCCACCAACCTCCCGGTGATTACCGTGGATGTGGGCGACACAGCCGCGCTGATCGGCCAAACGGAAGGCTGCCATTTGGTGTCGCGTGATTGCGGAGAGATGGCCGCAAAGATCGTGGAGGTCTGCCGTAAAGGGATGCGCACTCGCGGACGCGAGCGGATTGCCAGGCTCTCGATGGAGAACGTCGCCCGGCAAATCGTACAAGTCTACTCAAACGTTGTCCGACACGGCTAGTTCCGGCAGGATTTGTGAGATGTTAGAATCCGAATTCGCCCCAACTTGATGCAGATCGAACTGTACAGGAATACAAATGAGTAGTGACCGCCGAATCGGGGTGTTGATAATTATCGAGAATCTACCCTTCCCATTTGTGCGGCGCGCCTGGCAGGAGGCATGCGCCTTGAGAGACGCCGGCTACCGTGTCTCCGTTATTTCGCCTAAAGGTGCGGGCTGCGAGCGGAGCTCTGAGACAATCGAGGAAATCGAGATCTACCGCTATGGAGTTTGGGAGGCATCGGGGCCGGCAGGCTACCTGCTGGAATACGTTGGCGCGCTTGCGGCGCAGCTTTATCTGGCCCTGAAGATCTACTTCCGCACCCGTTTCCGCGTCGTTCACACCTGGAACCCCCCGGACATCATGTTTCTGATCGGGCTGTTCTTCAAGCTCTTCGGCGCGCGCTATATCTTCGACCACCTGGATTTGAACCCCGAACTGTATCTGGCTAAGTTTGGCCGGGAAGATTCCCTCTACCGCCTGGTTTGCTTTGTTGAGCGCGCAACCTTCTGGACTGCGGATGTTTCGCTGGCTACTAATCAGTCCTATCGCGAAATTGCCATTCAACGCGGCGGGATGCCGCCCGAGCGAGTATTTATCGTCCGAGTCAGCCCTGAACCCGAGAAAATGCGACGTGGCCCGGCGTATCCGGAGTTAAAACATGGGAAGAAACTCCTGGTCGTGTATCTCGGCGTGATGGGGCCACAAGATGGGCTCGACCTCTGGGTCGATTCGATCGAGTACATTGTAAGAAAGAAGGGCCGCGACGACACGTTCTTCACTTTTATCGGGTCGGGAACCGAGTTGCCGCACATCAAGGACATCGTGGCTCAAAAAGGCTTGCAGTCGGTGGTTAACTTCACGGGGCGAATCCCCGGTGAAGAACTCGCCAAATACCTCTCGACGGCGGATGTCGGCGTGGCGCCTGACCCGCTGAACCCCATGAATGATAAGTCCACCATGGGGAAGATTCTCGAATACATGGCTTTTGGAATGCCGGTAGTACTCTTCGAGCTCACGGAGGGACGCCGGTCTGCTGCGGACGCAGCCCTCTATGCTCGCCCGAGCGACCCGGTCGACTTTGCCGAGAAGGTGCTCAGCTTGTTGGATTCAGAATCTCTGCGACGAGAGCTTGGCGAACGCGGCCGCAGGCGAATCGTCGAGCACTTTAACTGGGAAACCGACCGGAACGCCCTGCTGCAAGCGTATGAAGTGGCGCTTCGTTCCCCAAAGTAAGGGCGCGAGGCTAAAAGGTAGCCCCTTGGCCCGGCGAGCAGCTCTCACTGGGCCTTGGGTGCCCCGCGAGAGCCGGGATAGAAAAAGAGAAAACAAGATGACGGAGGGGATTGGGGCGCGTTATGCGGCGCTCGCGGCCTTGACGTGAAAGCGCACGCCTTCTCTCTGTTGAAGATAGGCGACGATCTCGAACAGGTTGCGCGCCTGCGGATTGCCGGAGGGTCCGAGCATGCGCATGAGGCTTTTGGGCGAGCGGTCAACCACTTCGGCAAGTTCAACGAAACCCACAGTGGCGTTGATATAGTCGCGCAGGATGGTCTTGCCGGTGCCCACGTCGCCGGCAAGCAGACACTCGACACCTTCCCGGAGAAGCTCCTTGCGAAACGCGGGGTCGCGCTCGGCGCGGGCCTTGATAGTTTCTCTGAAGTCTCTCGTTAAAGCCATGTTCTTTCTCCTTACTTCTTTTTCCGTTGCTTGTAGTCCTGCCACCGGCCGATTGCGTCGTTGATGTCCTTCTGCTGCCGTTTCTTTGTTCCCCCACCGAGCAGGATCACAACTCGATCCCCATCCTTACCAAGATAGACTCTGTAGCCGGGACCGAAGTCGATGGTGAACTCGAACACACCGCTCCCCACGCCTTTGACGTTGGATAGATTGCCCCGGGCTAACCTCGTCACAGCCGTCGCCACTTTGGCGGCGGCGGGTGCCCTGAGATCGTCGAACCACTCGGCGTAAGGGCTGCGGCCATCGTGGTCGAGATACTCCCAAACTTCGATCATGCTCAATGGTAACATATCTGCTACCTTTGTCAAGCGTTTCGAGGCCAGAACCTGAGGGCAGCGGGATTCGCACTTCGCACGGCCATTGACGAAGGGCAAGCTTCTCCTGGGTGATTTCCCGGGCAGTGTGGCGCACCGTGCCCCAGCAGAAATCCCTGCCCAACTCCGAACACACCTGGAAGCGGCAAGGCTCGACTTCTCGCTTCGGCAGAGCTGGAATAATCCGCCCCGAGGTAACAGCGGCTAGAAATTGCCGGCCTCTTTCACTGCCCCCTCTTTCACATCCGCATCAACTTGATATGGAGACCGGACTTCGTGCAATTCGTTGCCGACGAGGTAGACGTGCCGGCTCTTTGGGCCCTTCACTTTAAGGAATACCTGCGTTCCGGGTCGGGCCTTGGAGTTGCAGACAGTGGCATCTTCAACCTGATTGAAAACTACGGCGGGAATATCCGTCTGCATCTTCGCCGGCCCTCCCACAAAGTTCTCCAGCCTCAGTCCCTCCACATCCTGGAAGTAAAGAGCGCTCTGCCATTGGCTCAACTCGGGCTTGTCCCAGATCACCTCGAGGTCCCTCACCTTTAGATCTCTGGCATATCGAAACTGCATAGCGTTCACAGTTCGGTCATAGGCCGCCGAAGGATCGGTGGAGAGAAACAGCTTGATGTTCTCCAGGCTGACGTTCTGGAGCCAGCTATTGGGATGCCCCAGGATCAGGCAGGAGCCTTTCCCGTGAGCAATGACATTGCGGATAATGACGTTCCGAATCGAGCCGGCGGGCGGCTCATCGGGCTTGAGCGGCAGGCCCTGGCTCTCGCTGCGCCGCTGGATGATAAAGTAGATGGGATCGCCGTTGCCCCACCAGAACCAGTCGAAACGCTGGCAATTGATAATCAGGTTCGACAACACCACGTTCTCAATATAACCTCCGTCATACACCATGAAGGCAATGCCGCGATTGGAGCCGGTGATCACGCAATTATCCACCGTCACATTACGGACGCTGTTCATGTTGCCATCGCAGAACTTCAGCGCGCTGGAGGCCGAGGAGAGGCGGCAATTGGTGATGGTGATGTTCTCGCAGGGAAGCGGAGGTCCCCAAATGTTCGAGGAATAGAAGACAATGGCGTCATCGCCGGTCTCAATCGTGCTATTCGCGATGCGCACGTCCTTGCAGCCATCCGGGTCGATACCGTCGGCCCACACGCCGTCTTTCAAGCTGGTGTGGATGTAAACGCCGTCGATGGTCAGCCGCTCGCAAGCGTAGGGATTTATGGTCCAGCTCGGCGAATGGAGAAACGAGAGCCCGGCAATCCTGACGTCTTTGCAGCGCAGCAGCAGAACCATGTGCGGGTACACGGAGGGCTTCGGACGCGCCTTTGGAAAAGAGCGCATCAGCGATTTGCCCAGCGACTGTGCCAGGAGCTGGTTATCGCGGATGTAAGCATCATCGATATCATTCAACCGCCATTCGTACTCGGCCTGGCCGTCCACAGTCCCCCGGCCTTCAATCGAGATATTCTCCAGATCCTCGCCGTAGAGCAGGGTACTCTTATCGAACACGGCAGAGTCCTGGGACGCGAACAGCGTGGCGCCCGTTTCAACATAAAGCCTGACGTGGCTGCGCAGGTGAATCGTTCCTGACGTATACTCGCCCGGAGGCAGATAAACTGTGCCTCCACCGGCTTTGGCACAGGGATCCACGGCTTTCTGAATGGCCTTCTGAGCGTTGTCCGCTTTCTTCCCTGTAGCTCCGTAATTCTTCACATTGAAAATTGAGACGTTTCCTTCGGCGCCCAGGAGAGGCGCGGGAAGCGAAACGAGTAGGGCGAAACATAACCAACCCATTCTCCTGGCAGGCTGCTGTGACATCATCCCCCCTTCCGGCTGCATCAGCTTCGTGGCAAGTCCACTGTTCCTAAACTCTGAAGGCCGGAGCGAATCACGCGTATTTCTAGAAATCTTGAAGTACGAAACTTGGTGTAAATGAGTCAAGTTTTCAGGCAGCCAATTGGGCTTGTTGGACCCAGGACGTCACCTCCCGGTCAAGTTTGTCGAAAGCGCGTCGCAGTGGGCAGGA
>JBEKHR010000038.1:0-56185 GCA_050012175.1 Terriglobia bacterium
GCGAGGCCATTAATGCGTTCATCGCCGTCTACAACCCGCGGGCCCTCCCTTTTGAGTGGACCAAGCGTGAGGTGCGGTCGGTTGAACCCAAGCATAAATACGCTTACTTAAGCAACTAAGTACTAGCCGACAGCTTAATTATCGTCGGAAATGGGGGAAATGTAACGAAATACATGAAACGCTTTGGAGGGTGCATTCGTTTGGGATGCTGTGAAGGGGGCCCTTCGCCGTTACTCGCGGACATCCACCGATGGCAAGGGTCGCAGGAACGCTCTGATACCTGCGCAGGATTGGACAGACGGCCCGCGTAGAGCCTGGCGGAGCCTAGCGCAGTTGGCGGGCAACCTGTGTGGGCACCTGACAGGGAGGCAGGGTATGAGTCAGTGAGCGCCGTTGGATTGCAGAATTCCGCCGACGTCCTTCGGGTGGTAGGAAGCAGCCTAGGTGTCGACGTCTTGGTAATCCTCGGATGCGGCGCGAATGCACGTTCGAGACCTCCGCCGCGAACGTTCCTGACCCCGGTCATGAGTGCACCAGTGCCCCACAGAGGAACTCCCTCGGACGTGTGGAGCGGCGCACCCTGGGCATCAGTTCGAGAAACGGAGTGGTCACCATCACTCAGAACAAGAAAGTGTTACCTATTTTCCCCGAAAAAACTGCTCATGATTAGGTTGCCTGCGCAGCTATGCCGCGTGTAAAATATCATCCGCTTTTGGCGTTCAAATCGGAAATGTCGGTTGAGAAAGATTATGGCCGCTTCGCACACCCGCCTTGATCGAGTCGAGAGGCGTCGCAGTCGCGGCGAAATTCGTGTCCGCGTGACGAGCGCGGCGAGGCAGTTTGAGCCAGGGCCCCTGCTTACGTGGCGGCCGCAACGCGGCCATGCGCGCGGCTCGATTGTTTTGAATCCGAACCGGACGTACCAGGAGGTCCTGGGCTTCGGCGCAGCACTGACCGATGCGGCCTGCTACCTGTTGCACGAGCTTGCCCCGTCGCACCTCGAACAGTTTTTGCACGAGCTTTTCGATCCGGGAGCCATGGGCCTTAACGCCTCCCGAATCTGCATGGGCGCGAGCGACTATGCCACCGACATCTACAGTTATGATGAAGGCAGTCCTGACCCGGAGCTGCAGCGCTTCTCGATTGATCATGACCGCAGGCATATTCTTCCGATTCTCAAACGCGTCCGTGAGCTGTGCCCGGACTTGTTCTTGCTAGCCTCTCCCTGGAGCCCGCCTGGCTGGATGAAGGCGGGCGGCTCTATGCTGGGCGGTTCGATCCAACGAAGGCACTTCGCGGCCTACGCTGAATATTTCCTGAAGTTTCTGGAATCCTATGCTGCGGCGGGATGCGCGGTAGACGCAGTCACGGTGCAGAACGAAGTGGATACGGATCAGGGCGGCCTCATGCCGGCCTGCCTGTGGGGACAAGAGGATGAGACGCGCTTCATCGCCGAGCACTTGGGTCCGCGTCTCGCCGAGCGCAATATCAAAACGAAGATCTGGATTCTGGACCACAACTACGACCTTTGGGGCCGCGCGCTCAGCGAACTGGCCAACGCCAACGCGAGCCGCTACGTGGATGGAGTGGCTTGGCATGGCTACGCCGGCCAGCCTTGCTCGATGACGTTGGTTCACAAGGCGCACCCCGACAAGCATATGTACTGGACCGAGGGCGGCCCAGAGGATATTCACGATGCGCGCTATCAGACCAACTGGACGTTTTGGAGCTCGCGCTTCGCCGAAATCTTGCACAACTGGGCCCGCTGCATCATCGCCTGGAACTTGGCGCTAGACGAAAGCGGCAGGCCGAACCTCGGGCCTTTCTCGTGCGGGGGTTTGGTCACCATAAATTCCCAAACGAAGCAAATCACGCCTAGCGGCCAATATTGGGCCCTCGTACATTATTCTCACGCAATTCGGAGAGGCGCCCGGCGCATCGAGTCCCGCGGCACCCTGAAGGGCGTTTCGCATGTGGCTTTCTTGAACCCGGACGAAAGCTGCGCAATGGTTCTAACGAATGCCGGAGCGGATAGAAGAGTATGCGTGCGCCTGCCTGGCGTGGAAACGGGAGTTGGTCTTCCCGGAGATTCGGTGGTCACGTTGACCTGGAATTGTTGAGACACGGATAGGAGGAAATTCATGAGAGCGTCGTTTTTTTCGATCACCGCTGTGGTTGCCATCTGCATGGCGGTCCCAACCCTTCAAGCGCAGCAGTCGTCTGTGCAGCTTTGGATTACCACCTCGGACGAAGCTGGCGTGGTCGCCGGCCTCGAGGCGCAACCCGACCTTAATTTTCGTCCCAGCGCCAATGACGGCGTTCGGGCAATAGAGGTGGATGAGAACAAGGTCTATCAGCGCATGGAGGGTGGCGGCGCAGCGTTCACGGATGGGGCTGCTTGGCTCATCAATCAAAAACTCTCGTCGACACAGCGCGCCCAAGTGATGCGGCGCCTCTTCGACCCGCACGCGGGCATTGGCGTGAGCTTCTTGCGCAACCCGATCGGCTCCTCGGACTTGACCCGCAAGTGGTACACCTATGACGACGACCCCGCTGACATGGCCGACGCCAGCCTGCCGCACTTCAGCATCGACCACGATCGCGCGGACGTCCTGCCTTTGACCAAGCTCGCGCGCCAGCTCAATCCCGCGCTGACGCTCATGATGAACGCCTGGAGCCCGCCCGCGTGGATGAAGTCGAGCGGATCGCTGGTGGCCGGAGCCATCTTGCCCGAGTATTACGCCCATCATGCCAACTATTTCGTCAAGACGATCCAGGCCTACGAAGCGGAGGGCGTGCACGTGGACTACGTTTCGCTGAACAACGAGCCCACCTGCTGCCAGTACGTCAACTATCCCTCGGTCCGGCTGATTCCCTCCAGCGCCATGGCCACCCTGCTGAAGGACCACTGGCTTCCGGCCTTCAAAGCCAACCAGCTCAAGACCAAAATCCTGCTCCTCGACTTCAACTGGGACAATGTGGATCTGGTCGAACCACTATTGAAGGACGAGGCCATTCGCACCTCGCCCTACGTGGGAGGCATCGCGTGGCATGGCTACAGCGGCAACACCGCCACGCAGTCGCAGATGCACGACAAGTACGGCGTGGACGCCTTCCTCACGGAGCGCTCCGGCTTCGGGGAGGGCAGCCGCCAGCAGCAACAGGACATGCGCGACATGGTGGGAGTCATTCGCAATTGGGGCAAATCGTTTGTGAAATGGCCGGTGGCGACGGATGAGCACCGCGGTCCGAACGTGGGTGGCTGCGACACGTGCACGGGTCTGGTGACGGTGCATACCGTTGACGCCAGGGCAGGACAGGTGGACTACACGATCGAGTACTACACTATGGGCCACCTAACGAAATTCGTTCCCAATGGCGCCCATCGCATTGAGTCCACCGCCAATTCCCAGGTTTTGAATGTCGCTTTCCAGAACCCGGATGGCTCTCTCGTTCTGATTGCCTACAATGATACAACTACGCCTCAGGCCTTCAAGGTGGTCTGGCACTCGCAGGCGTTGTACTACACGCTGCCGGTTAGCACCAGCGTGACTTTCCGGTGGAATGCACGTGACAGATGAGATTCCCAGGAGACTCTTTCTTCGGGGATTGTGCCTAGCATCACTGGCGACGTGGACTGGAGGGTGCGGGACAGTCTCCCACGGCGAACGAGCGTCGCCCCGCCTCGAACCGGCAAAGCATGCCCCTGCAGGTAGTGGCCGGTACAAGGAAGCTCCCATGCTGGCCGAGCGCGTGGCGGCCGGCGAGTTGCCTCCCGTGGAACAGCGCCTCCCCAAGAATCCGTTTGTCCGTCATGCGCGGCAGATCGGGAAGTACGGAGGCACGCTGTACGATCAGACCGGGAGTCCCGGCGGCCGCTTTCATCTGGACGGCGCGCTGATCGCTGGCGCCCAGGAAACCGACAACGACGGCGAGATCATCCGGCCGCATTTGTGTGACCGCGTGGACGTCAACCAGGACTACAGTGAGTTCACCTTCCACATCCGCGAAGGGCTGAGATGGTCCGACGGTGTGGATCTGACCGCCGACGACGTCCTGTGGTGGTGGCAGCACGAGCAGCGCAATCCGGTGATTTTCCCCGAGGGACCACGAACCTTCAAAGTGGGGAACGATTACGCGGAGTTCAGCAAACTCGACCGCCGGACCTTCCGAATCAAGTTCCCCACTTCCTTCCGTCCCTGCCTGAACATGTCGGTCTCCGAATGGATGGCGTTCGGGAGCTACTTCGGGCAGCCCTCTCACTGGATGAAACAGTTCCACGCCGATTTCAACCCTAAAGCCGACGAGCTGGCCCGGCAGAACGGTTTCGGCTCCTGGTATCAGTATTATACGATGATGATGGAGTACATGCATCCGCATGTGAACAAGCCGCACGTGGGACCCTGGTTCCGGGCCGCCTCGACTACCACCTACGACATCTACGAGCGCAACCCCTACTTCGCCGAGGTTGACCAGGAAGGCAACCAACTGCCCTACATTGACCGCATTTACGTTCAGGTGGTGGAAGACCAGAAGCTCCAAACCGCGCGGCGTGCGACCGGGGCCGTTTCCGAAGGGCTTTGCGAGATGTCACAAATTTCGGTCTTCACGCGCAATGCAGCGCGGGCGGACTACAACATCAAGCACTGGCGCTTGGCGAACGGCTCGGAATGCATGTTCGCCTTCAACCTCAATCACAAGGATCCGGTCAAACGCCGCATCTACAACGATCTGAAATTCCGCCAGGCTCTTTCCTATGCTATCAACCGGCGCCGCATCAACGAGATCCTGTACTTCGGTCAGGCCAAGGAATGGCAGGCCACGCTCAGTCCCAAGGTATCCTTCTTCGACCCAAGTTGGCTGGAGTATTGCGCCCGCTACGATCAGGACAAGGCCAACCGTCTACTCGACGAAGCCGGTCTGCGATGGGATAAGGAGAGACGATCCCGACTGGGTCCGGATGGACAGCGCTTCGTCTCGGTAGTCATCTACAACCAGCAGGCCTTCCCTGCGGAGCTGCTCGAGTTTGTCCGCCAGGACTGGGCCGAGGTTGGCGTCGAAGTCATAATGAAGGAAACCGATTTCCGGTTCCGCGAATGGGTGTGCCGGGCCGGTGACCAAGACTGCACCTGCTGGAACGCCGACATGGTCGAAGAAGTTGCCGCCTATCTGCCGTGGGCCACCAAGTGGAACCCACAGGAAGTGCTCTTCTACGCCCGAGACTGGTGGCTCTGGTATTACAACAGCGGCCAGTCGGGCATCGAACCCCCGCAGAGATGGAAAGATCAGTTCGAGCGCATGGCCGCCTGGTATCGCGCCAAGAGCGTTGAGGAGTACCGTCGGCTGGGTCACGCTGTGTGGGATTTCTTCAGCCGGCAATTGGTGTGCATCGGCACGGTGGGCTACGCACCCCAACCCGTGGTGATCAAGAACGGCCTCCGCAACGTGAGCGATACGCTGACCATAGGTTACGGAACAGTCTGGGCGAAGTCCTACATGGTGCAGACCTACTATTGGGATTTTCCGGAGGACCATGGCTAGGAACGGCCAATCCGGTGCACTTCTCCTGCGCTATGTGTTGAAGCGGCTGCTTTGGGCAGCCGTGGTGCTGGTGTTAGTGTCCTTCTTCGCGTTCCTGGTGATCCAGCTTCCGCCGGGGGACTTCCTGGACTCCTACGTGGAGCAGTTGAGCCGCTCCGGCATGGGTGTGGATTCGGCGACGCTGGTAGCTCTGCGGCATGCCTATGGCCTGGACCGCCCGATGGTGGTGCAGTACTGGGAATGGGTCACCCGCTTTTTGCATGGGGATATGGGCGTGTCCCTGCTCTATGTGAAAAAGGTCAACGTCATCATCCTCGAACGGCTGCCCTGGACCTTACTGGTCACCACGAGTTCCATGCTGCTAATGTATGCGATCTCGATACCTGTGGGCATCTACGCGGCACGGCGGCAGTACTCTCTAGGTGATTTCGCGGCCTCGTTGGTGGGTTTTGTGGGCATGGCCACGCCCGGATTCCTGCTGGCTCTGGTTATGATGTGGCTCGCCTACCTCGCCTTCGGCGTAAGCCTCGGAGGTCTGCAATCGCCGCAGTTCATGCAGCAAGCGTGGAGCTGGGCCAAGCTGAAGGACCTGCTCTGGCATCTCCCGGTCCCCCTCTTCGTGGTCGCAATTGCCGGCATGGCGAATCTCATCCGCACGATGCGAGCCACTTTGCTGGATGAACTGGGAAAGCCATACGTCACCACGGCGCGCGCCAAGGGTCTGAAAGAGGGCGTACTAATTTGGCGCTATCCGGTTCGGGCGGCGCTGAATCCCATTATCAGTTCCGGCGGCTGGCTGCTTGCGGAGTTGTTCTCGGGCGAAACCGTAGCGGGCATCGTGTTGGGTCTGCCCACAATCGGCCCGGTTATGTATCGGGCGCTGCTGGCGGAAGACATGTACTTGGCAGCCAGTTGCGTGATGGTGATGAGCGTCCTGACGGTGATCGGATTTCTGGTCTCGGATATCGTTCTGGCCTTCACCGATCCCCGGATTCGTCTCAGCTGAAGCTCCAAGAATGAAGAAGAAAGAAGCATGACCGATACCGCTGCAAGCCGCCATTCCGCCTCGCAGTGGCAGCTCATGTGGGCCAAGTTCAAGGACCACAAGCTGGCGCTGGTCAGCTTGGGGGTTCTGGGCGTGTTCTATTCCATCGCTCTGCTGGGGCCTTTTCTGGCGCCCTGCGATTCCTGGCAAACTTCGCGGTTTACCTTTGCTCCCCCGGCCAGGATACATGTCTTCCACAACGGCCGCCTGATGCGGCCGTTCGTTTACGGAATGAAGATGACCTCCGATCCCCGCACGTTTGAGCGCTCCATCGCGCCGGACAAGTCCACGGTCTTGCCGGTGCGGTTCTTCGTGCGAGGAGCGGAGTACGAGTGGCTCTGGCTGGTGCGCGGCAATCTGCATCTGTTTGGAGTTGATTCCGGCGGCCAGATCAACCTGCTCGGGACTGACATCCTGGGCCGGGATTGCTTCTCGCGCGATATTGTCTCCACGCAGATCTCGGTAACGGTGGGCCTGGTCGGGGTGTTCATCACCTTTGTGCTCGGTTGCCTGATCGGAGGAGTTTCCGGCTACTACGGCGGGGTTGTGGATAACGTCCTTCAGCGCTTCATGGAATTCGTCACCTGTCTTCCCACCATCCCCATGTGGATGGCGTTGGGCGCCGCCATCCCGGCGCAATGGAGCAATCTGAAGGTGTATTTCGCCATCACCGTCATCCTGGCGTTGCGCAGTTGGACCGGCCTGTCGCGCCAAGTGCGCTCCAAGCTCCTGCAATTGCGAGATGAAGATTACATCATTGCCGCCAAGGTCGCGGGCGCTTCCGATTCCAGGATCATCCTGACGCACCTCCTGCCCGGGTTCGCCAGTTACCTGATCGTAAGTCTGACCCTCGAGATACCGCGCATGATCCTGGGCGAGACCACCCTCAGTTTCTTCGGATTGGGCTTGCGGCCGCCGACGGTGAGTTGGGGAGTACTTCTGCAAGATGCGCAAAATCTGGCGGCCATCTCGGTCTATCCCTGGCTGATGTTCCCCGCCATCATGGTGGTGGTCTGCGTGTTGGCCTTCAATTTTCTGGGAGACGGCTTGCGGGATGCGGCGGATCCCTACAAGGAATAAGCGATGCCGGCCACGGACACGATACTCGACATCCAAGCTCTGACGATCCGCTTCCATACGCGGCAGGGACTGGTTTCCGCTGTGGACGGCTTGGATCTGGCGTTGCGGCGCTGCTGCGTGCTAGGCTTGGTGGGCGAGAGCGGCTGCGGAAAAACCGTAATGTCCCACGCGCTGATCCGGATCGAAGCCCCGGGGAGAATCGAGGGGGGACGGATTAGCTTTTTCGGGCGCGACGGCGCCGCGGTTATGCTCGATGCCCTCGATCCGGGCGGCAGCACCATTCGCCGTATCCGCTGGAAGGAGATCGCCATGGTCTTCCAGGAACCGATGACCTCTTTCGGTCCGCAGCACACCATCGGCGCTCAGATCGGAGAAGCCATGGCATTGCACGGGATCGCCAGCGGCCGCGCACTGCAGTCGGCGGTGGTGGCTTCCCTGCAATCGGTCGGGATGCCGCGTCCGGAGCAAACCGCCCGGCAGTATCCGCACCAACTCAGCGGCGGCATGCGCCAGCGCGCCATGATCGCCATGGCACTGAGCTGCCACCCTAACATCCTAATCGCGGACGAGCCGACCACGGCTTTGGACGTCTCCACCGAAAGCCAAATCCTGGAACTGTTGCGCGAGCGGCAGGCCGAGCTCGGCATGAGTATTCTGTACATCTCTCACAACCTGGGCGTGGTCGCGCAGATCGCGCACGAGGTGGCTGTCATGTACCTAGGCCGCATCGTCGAACGCGCTCCGGTGGGCGTCCTGTTTGCCTCCCCCAAGCACCCCTACACGCGCGCGCTGCTTCGCTCAATCCCGCGTGTGGATCGCGATTGCTCCGGCTCGATTGAGGGCTTGAGCGGCAACATTCCAGAACCCTTCGCCCGGCCTGCGGGATGCAGCTTTCACCCGCGCTGTCCCGACCGGCTGGTGGGCATCTGCGACCAGGTGGCGCCTGCCCTGCGTCGGATGGACGACGGCTCCGAGGTCTGCTGCCACCTGTATAGAGAGTGTGCGCATGGCTGAGCCCACCCCCCTGCTCGAGGTCACGAACCTGAGCAAGTCTTTTGCCCTGCGGGGCGGTTTCTTCGACACCCCCAAGGGTGTCGTGCAGGCCGTTGATAGGGTGACTTTATCGATTGCCCGAGGCCAGACGTTCGGCCTGGTGGGTGAGAGTGGCTGCGGCAAGACTACCACCGCCCGGATGATCGTTCGCGTGGTGGAGCCAGATGGCGGCGAGATCACGTTCTGGGACGATGAACTGGGCCGCCTCGATTTGTGCATGCTATCCGGCCGCCAGATGCGTCCCCTACGGCGGAAGATACAGATGATCTTCCAGGATCCCTACGCTTCGCTTGATCCACGTATGACGGTTCTGCGGATCGTGGGGGAGCCTTTGCGCGCCACCGGTTGCACGGATCAGCGCGCCACGCGCGAACGCGTCGCCGAGGTATTGGAGATGGTCGGCCTGCGGCATGAGCACATGAGCCGCTATCCGCACGCCTTCAGCGGCGGCCAGCGGCAGCGCATCGGGGTTGCCCGTGCCCTGGCCACCGAGCCGCGCCTTGTGGTGGCCGACGAAGCCGTGTCGGCCCTGGACGTTTCGGTGCAGGCGCAGATCCTGAATCTGCTGCGCGAACTTCAGGGACGCCTCGACCTGACGTATCTGTTCATTGCTCACGACCTTGGCGTGATCCGTTACATCTGCGACGTGGTGGGCGTGATGTATTTGGGCAGACTGGTGGAAGTGGCGGACAAGGCTTCGCTGTTTCGCTCCCCGCGGCATCCCTATACCGAAGCGCTGTTGGCTGCCGCGCCCCGGCCCGAACCAGGCCAGCCGATCGTCCACCTCCCGGCTCCAGGGACGGTTCCTGCTTCGGGCTGCCCTTTCCTTCCGCGCTGTCGCTATCAGAAGGACATCTGTACGCGCGAGGCGCCGGAACTGCGGCAGGTCGCACCCGGCCATACGGTGTCCTGCCACTTCGACCTCGGGTTAACGGGGGTATGAAGGTCCCCCGGAAGAGAATTCGATTTCATATTCTTGAAAAGGAGACTCATGTTTAAGACCAGCATACTGTTCGGGGATGGCCCCAAGGTGAACCCGGCCAAGATCGCGCCGGGCTTTGAGATGTCCGAGATTGCAGCCGGCGTGTTGGTGGATCCGGCCCTGACCGACGAGGAGTGGGAGCAGCGTAAGCAAGAGCTGCGGTCCTACGGGCTGCCGCCCATCAAGGTGGCCAGCCACTGGCTGGACAAGCCCTGCACCGCACCCAGAGTGGATTGGGAACTGCTGGAATTTTGGACCCGGCGGGTTCTGCGCCGACTCTCGGAGATCGGCGTGGAGTGCGCGGGGGTCTACGGATTGTGGTTCCCCAGGGTGGAAGGCTACTCTTTGACTCGCCAGATGGATCAGGCCATCCGCTATGCCAACTTCATGGGCGACGCGGCGCGCGCGCACAACATGACCATTATGATCGAGCCTATGGCTGACCTGGGTACCTTGTGGCCGACGTACAAGGAAGGATTGGCCTTTGTCCGGCGGGTGGATCACCCCAATGTCCGGATCATGGCTGATCTGAATTACTTCCTGAAGCTGAACCAACCCTTCGAGGACATTGAGGAAGCTCCGGAACTGTGCCTGCACTGCCATATCGCGGGCGATCACGCCCAACCCGGCGTGGGCGACCTTAGGGAAACGCACAAGGCGTTTTTCCGCGTACTACGAGACATCGGTTACCAGCGCGGCGTTTCTAGCGCCTGCCCCTGGGTCAGCACCCAGCCAGGCGAATTTGATATCACGGCCGAGACCGCCAAGGTCTTGGCCTACGTGCAACGACTGCGCGCCGAGGTCTACAGCGAGTAATTTCGAGGAGAACTAGCTATGCCAACATTCAAGCTGGGACTGAATATTGACAACATCGCGGAAAAACCCCCGCTCGCCTTGGCCCCCGGCTGGGAAGCGGCGGAAATTCCTATCACCGAATTGGTGCTGCCCTACAGCCCGGAGAAGGCTTGGGAGAAAAAACTGGCCGAGATTAAAACCTGGAATCAGCCCCCCTTCACCGCAGCCAGCCACTGGCTGAAGGACGAGCGAGTCACTGGGGATGACGTCACGCCGTTTGAGGAGTTGGAGCGGCAAGCCGAGCAGAATTGTCGCCGGCTGGCGCAACTAGCCCCCCATATCGTGGCCGGAGTATGGGGTAACTTCTTTGCTGTGCCGGAGGGTTTCTCGCGTACCAAAGCGATGGACCAGGCGCTCCGGTTTTGCGAGATGGTGGCTACGCACGCCGAGCGTCACGGAATTCTGATCGCCCTGGAGCCCACTGCCAACCCCCGCACCGTCTTTCCGAAATACACCGACGGCCTGGAGTTCGTGAAGCGGCTAGCCCGGCCCTGCATCCGCGTTATGGCCGATTTGAACTACTTCGTGGCCATTGGCGAGCCTTTCGAGGATATCGCCATCGCTCCGGATTGCTGTTTGCACGTCCATATCCAGGGCGATACGTATCAACCCAACTATGGCGATTCAGCGGCCAAGATCCTGCACACCTTCCGGGTTCTGCGAGACATGAGGTACGAGCGCACGGTTTCCTCGGCGCACCCTTGGACGAGCACCCAGGAAGGCCCCTTTGATTACGCCGTCGAATCCGCCAAGACCCTGCGCTTTCTGAAGGACCTGCGAGAGCAGGCCCTCTCCGAATAGCTGCGAAAAGGAGACCAGACTTGTACACAGCGCGAACGGAACGTTACGATTCCATGCCCTACCGGCGCTGCGGCCGCAGCGGCCTGCGCCTGCCGGCGCTCTCTCTGGGCCTGTGGCACAACTTCGGCGGGGTGGACAGCCTGTCGAACAGCCGGGCCATGCTCCGCCGGTCTTTCGATCTCGGCATCACTCACATTGATCTTGCCAACAACTATGGGCCGCCACCCGGATCGGCCGAGGAAACCTTTGGACAGGCCCTGGAGATGGATCTGAAACCCTACCGGGATGAACTGATCATTTCAACTAAAGCGGGATACGACATGTGGCCCGGTCCTTACGGTGAGTGGGGTTCGCGCAAGTATCTTCTGGCTAGCCTGGACCAAAGCCTGCGCCGGATGCGCTTGGATTACGTGGACATCTTCTATTCCCACCGTCCCGATCCGGACACGCCCCTGGAAGAAACCATGTCGGCGCTCGCCCGGGCGGTCGGTTCCGGCAAGGCGCTCTATGCCGGGATTTCGAACTACGGCCCGGAGCAAACCAGCGAAGCTGTCAGGATTTTGCGCGCCATGGGAACGTCCTGCCTGATCCATCAGGTGCAGTATTCCATGTTTAAGCGCACGCCCGAGCAAGGTCTGTTGGACGTGCTTGGGCGCGAGGGCGTTGGTTGTATCGCCTTCAGCCCACTGGCCCAGGGACTCCTGACCGACCGTTACCTCGGCGGCGTGCCAGGCGATTCGCGGGCCGCCAAGTCCTACGGCTTCCTGAAGAGGAGCGACATCACCGAAGACACTCTCGTTCGCGTGCGAGCCTTGCACGAAGTGGCCGCGGAGCGTGGCCAGAGCCTGGCGCAGATGGCGCTCGCCTGGGCCCTCCGAGACGGCCGCATGACCAGCGTGATCATCGGCGCGAGCAAGGTCGAGCAGATTGATCAAAATGTGGCGAGCCTCCGAAACTTGCGGTTCTCGGAGGACGAACTGCGGCGCATAGACGGCATTCTGGCGGAGGAGGCTGTGGTTTGACGGCTCACGGCACCCTCTCTTTGCTCAAACGCGGCCATCCACGGCTGTTCCTGAGCCCGCAGCGCCTCGAGATGCTGCAGCAGGGCGCTTTTGGAGACATGTTCCTGGCTGGTTTGAGAGAGGCCTTGCTTCGGCAGGCGGATTCGCTGCTCGAGTGTGAGGCCACAGAGTTCCGGATTGTGGGGCCGCGTATGCTGGAGCGGTCCCAGCAGGTGTTGTGGCGTGTGGCGACCCTCGCCCTGGCATTTCTTGCAGATGGTCGTCCGGAGTATCTCGACCGCGCCAAGAGAGAGCTCTTCGCCGCGGCAGCCTTCCCGCACTGGAATCCAGACCATTTCCTCGACACGGCGGAGTTGTGTGCGGCCTTCGCCATCGGCTACGACTGGTTGTATGGCGCTCTCTCGGAGCCGGATCGGCAAAGAATTCGAGGAGCTTTGGCCGAAAAGGGACTGCGCCCCGGGCAGGAGCTGCAGCGGAAACCAGCTTGGTGGGTTTCCGTGCGCCACAACTGGAATATCGT
The DNA here is from genome assembly GCA_050012175.1 of Terriglobia bacterium. Lineage (GTDB taxonomy): Bacteria > Acidobacteriota > Terriglobia > UBA7540 > UBA7540 > CAVROP01. The sequence goes on from JBEKHR010000038.1 coordinate 12,900, forward strand.
GTGCAATGGCGGCTTGACCATCGGTGCCCTGGCCGTGGCGGATGAGCAGCCCGAATTGGCGGCAAGCATTTTCGACGTGGCCCTGGCAAACCTGCCGTTAGCGCTGGACTCTTTCGCGCCGGATGGAGCTTGGGAAGCTGGGCCGCACTATTGGGAATACACCGCCTGGTACAGCGTGCTGACAATTGATGCGTTGATGACCGCACTGGGTACGGACCTAGACCTTTCCAAACGCCTTGGGTTCGACCGCGCCGGATTGTTTCCATTGCATTGCACCGGTACCAGCGAGGAGTACTTCAACTACGCGGACTGCGGCCCGGCCAGTGCTGCAAAGCCGGTGCTATTCTGGTTTGGCCAGCGCTTCAATCTTCCGAACTGCACAGCCGAGAATCACAGGTTGCTCCGCCTGCGGCCGGAGGTGCCGCATCCGTTTCATCTGCTCTGGTATCAGCCTCTTCCCCGAGAGGTTCCCGCGCTTCCTACCGCAGCTCGCTTCGGCCATAGCGAAGTCTTCCTAATGCGCAGCGCATGGAATGATGCACGGGCGGTCTTCCTGGGGTTCAAAGCTGGCTCCGGCCAAGCCGACCATGGCCACCTCGATCTCGGCTCGTTTGTTCTGGACGCATCGGGCGTTCGCTGGGCAGTTGACCTGGGAGCGGATGACTACGATTTGCCCGGTTATTGGGACTGTGGCAGAGAGGGAGGCCGCTGGAACTACTATCGCCTAAACAACCGATCCCACAACACTCTGGTATTGAACGGCCACCTACAGAATCCCATGGCGGCGACGGCGATCTCCCGAAGCAGGCTATCCGGACCTTCGCCGTTTGCCATTGCCGACCTGAGCGCGGCCTATTGCCGGGACGTGGACTCGCTGCAGCGCGGAACCGCTCTCAGCGACAACTGCGGCGTTCTGATTCAAGATGAAATCGCTTGGCGTGCCGATAGCAAGGAGCGCGCGCTCCGCTGGCAAATCATGACCGACGCCAGAATCGCCATCAACGGCCGGGAAGCCACCCTGACCAAGGACGGGCAGCTCCTGCACGCCCGCATTCTGTCGCCTGCCGGAGCCCGTTTTATGGTAGCATCCGCCTATCAGAAAGCGCCTCAAAACCCGAACACCGGCTTCCGCCAGCTTGCCCTGGAGCACACCGAAAGCGCCGCCGAGACCCGCATCGTGGTGTCGCTTTCGACCAGGCCCGTGCGGGTTGCGGTCCGGCCGCTCAGTTCATGGTAAGAGTCATGGTGGAACGAAACGTATCGCGTCCCGACAGCCGGCTGGCGCTCTTCCTATCAGGAACTCCGTTTTTGCTGAAGCCGTTGCTCGTGCAACGGCTCCGTTGTTGCTAGCCGTCGGAAAGGCTCTGGACTCAAAAACCTGGTTGGAGCATTGCATGCTGACGGGGGTGCGTGTACATTATCGGTCGGCCGGGAAGTCAAAAGGGAAGTCCTGGCTTAAGATCAAAGAAAGCGGGAGATTCGCTAGCGACAATGTTGCGGCGCTGCCATCCTGTTTTCCCGCTGCAGGCCTATTCAGTGGAACGACACGTTTAGAGAGCGAGATTCTTGCGCGCCCAGGCGACGCACTTCAGGTTGCACTCGTCTTCGAGCTTGATCTGCGCCTCGGGGCTTAGGCCGGCGATGCGCGGCAGCGGCGCCTTCGGTTTGTTCTTGCGCACGAGCGCCAGCGTCTTAGCCAGGTCTCGTCCGGGCAGTGGGCTGTAGGAATCGTCGAAGGTGGCCCAGTACTTGGTCGTAAACACCGGGATTTTCAGCGGGTCACGCGTGATCATCTCCAGCTCGAAGATCATGTTCGGGTCCTTTTGACGCAGGAGCCGCACCATCTCCTTGAGGCCGAGTATTCCTTCGCCCATCGGGACCTCCGAGAGCAGAAAGCCGTCCTCATAGTCTTCCACCGCTACGTCCTTGATGTGGGTGAAGAAGGCGTAGGGCAGAAGCGTCCGCAGGGTGTCCATGGGGTCTTCGCAGAGCGAGATATTGTTGCCGAAATCGAAGCACACCCCAACGTACTCGCTACCCAGGCGCTTCAGCCAGGCGGCCTGCTCGGCGGCCCGGTATCCTTTATGATTTTCGAGGCCCAGGCGCATCTGGTACTTCCGCAGGACCGGCTCCGCCAGTTCGACCGAAGTCTTGACGCCCTCGAACATCGTCTTCCAGGGGCCGAAGCTGTCGAAGTCTTCGTACCGGCGTCCGGTCAGCGCGGCGTGGAACGCGACCGCTCCCGCTTCCTTGTAGGCCTTCACCTGCGTCTCGAACGCATCCAGTTCGCTCTTCTGATGTGGCAGCCGCGGATCGCAGATGAGGTACATGTTGTACCCTTCGATCCGCGCCCGGAACTTCCTGATCGCATCCGGATCGGTGGACGGAGGGTTCATCTGCACGCCCGCCAGTCCGATGTTATGGCAGTGCTCGATCATATCGAACGGCTGCCCGCCGCCGCGGCTCGCCCGGATGCGCAGCGAGAACGCGGTTGGCGCTCCGCCCATGCGCGGCGGATTTTCCGGCGCGGGCGCGGCAGTTGAAATCGAGGTGAGCCAAGCGGGAACCGCCCCGGCCAGCGCCAAAATATCTCTGCGTGTCATGATTCCTCCCAACTCGGCAAAGGCCCCTAACATCAAGGCTTCTCCGGGTGGGGCCACTCAGACACCCGGCGCCGGTAGGTATTTCACTCCTCAAGCCGCAGCACAACTCCAGTTCGGGGCTCCAACGCGCAGCGTGGGTACCTCTGCCTGTGCTGCTGACTACTAGACCTCCACCAGGCTCTTGAGAACGCCGTCCCAGGGGGCGCGATAAGGTTTGTAGCACATTGCGGCGGCTTCCTTATCGCCGATAACCTGCTCCTTATCCGGATCCCATTTGATGGCGCGGCCGAGCCGCAGGGACATGTTGGCCAAGTTGCATGCCACTGCCACCTTGTGGCCATCTTCCACTTCGCACAGGGGGCGCTTGCGAGTCCGCATGCTGCTCAGCCAGTCGCGTTCGTTCATGGCCATGGTGTCTTCGCCGCCGGTGCCGTAGCGGGCGTCGGACTCCACTCCCCCCTTGAAACCCTGAATCCATGGCGTCGGCTTCACATCGCTATAGACCGGACCGCCGATGGGTTGTCCCGTGAAACGTGGGATGTCGTTGACCGGATCGATCTTGTTCTCCGGGATAACCTCGTAGCCGCCGGCAAGCACCAGGCTGCCCTTAGTCCCCAGGTAGACCTGCCCACGCGTGGCGGTATCGCCGCGCATGGCGTTGGCTTCGCGGATGGCAAAACTCACGGTGAAACCGCCCGGAAATTGCCATATGGCATCCTGGGTATCCGGGGTCTCGCCGTCGTCTTCCAGCGCGAAACGGCCGCCGGTGGACATCACCAGCGTCGGACCCTTCACGTTCATGCACCACAGCACTTGGTCTATGGTATGAGCCCCTAGGTTGGTCATCTGGCCGCCGGAATAGTCCCAGAACCAGCGGAAATGGTACAGGGCGCGATGCTTCTGGTACGGCTTCTTGGGGGCGGGACCGAGCCACATGTCGTAGTCAATCTCGGGCGGCGGATCTTCGACGGGAGTCCTGCCGAATCCGGGATAAATATTGCGGTAGGAGGCGATTCGGATGGAATGGATCTTCCCAAGCTGGCCGCTTTCGATGACTTTCCTGGCCTCCGCAACACCTTTGCCATGGCGACGCTGCGTACCCACAACCACGATGCGGTTGTATTTGCGCGCTGCCTGGATCATCCACCTGCCTTCGTCGATGAACAGGGTCATCGGCTTTTCGACATACACGTCCTTGCCCGCCGCGCAAGCCATGATGGTGAGCAACGCGTGCCAGTGGTCCGGCGTGGCCACAACGACCCCTTGAATGTCTTTGTTCTCATACATCTTGCGGAAATCGCTGTAGCCTTTCGCACGGGGATTTCCGACGTAGTTGAGACCTTCCTCCAGGCGCGGCTTGTAGACGTCGCAGAGACCCACCAGATCGACATCGCCGAACTTCTTGAAATCGGTCACGTGCTGTTTGCCGATCAACCCGAAACCGATGAACCCGATGCCGATCCGGTCATTTGCGCCGAGAACCCGTTTGTACTGTGCGGCCGTCAAGGCGGCCGCACCCAGGAACTCTCGCCGGGTGACCTGGACCGTTTCCAGTTTATTTGGCATTTGCCGCTCCTCCTTAGAGCTACGTCATTACTAAGATTGCGTCCGAAGTGCCTGCCCACCCCGGGTTCCGGGTATCGTAATTTCCCTAGTCGGGGGTTACCCCGTTGAGTTTTCCACGGCTCATCGTGCCCGTCAATCAGAAATTCAACATTCGGATGCAACACTAGTCGACGGCGTTATAGAATAGCGGTTCAAGAGGCTACCCTCCTGGAACTGCCAGAGCGGCGGAAATCGCCGGGGTGTCAGGTCCGATAACGATTAACGATACGAGGAAAATCATGCCGCATCAAACCTACCTGGATTGGATGATTCGCAATACCGGGACACAGTGGTGGCATGACTCGGCCGAGGCGGCCGAATTGGCGCTTGGTCTGGAACGGGGGGCCATCGGCGTCACCACGAATCCATATCTGGTGAACCTGGCTTTGGTGAAAGACCGCCAACTGTGGGCCCCGGCCATCGCGGCGGTGCTGGCGCGCAACCTGCCGCCGGAGCAGAAAGCCGAAGCGCTGATGCAGATTGCGGTGACCAGGACGGCCGAGAAACTGATGCCGGAATATGAAGCCAGCCAAGGCCAATCGGGCTTTGTCTGCGGACAGGTCAACCCGGGGCTCGCCGGCGACCGGGATTGCATGCTGCCCATGGCCCAGCGGTATCACGCGTGGGGGCCCAATATCGCCGTCAAGCTGCCGGCCACCAGCGCGGGTCTGGATGTCATGGAGGAGTGCATCGCCGAGGGAACCACCATTACCATGACCGTCAGCTTCACAGTGCCGCAGACCATTGCCATCGGAGAGCGGCACATGGCCGGCATCCAGCGCGCCCAAGCCAAAGGGATCGAGCCAGGAAAGTGTTTCGCCGTGATCATGATCGGCCGTCTGGACGATTTCCTGCGGGAGGTTGCCCACGACGCGCAGGCCGCGGCGAGTGAGTCGGATATTCGCCAGGCCGGCCTGGCCGTTACCAAACGCGCTTATCGAATATATAAGGCGCGGGGCTACCAAGCCGTGCTGCTGATCGCGGCATTGCGCGGCGACTACCACCTTACCGAACTGGCTGGGGCTGACCTGTTGATGTCCATCGCGCCAGCGTTTCAGGAGAGTTTCGTTACCAAGGACCTGCCGCGTGAGGAGCGCATCGACAAGCCGATACCCGCCGACGTAATCGAGCGGCTCAGCCAGATACCGGAATTCATGCGCGCCTATGAACCGAACGGAATGTCGCCTGCGGAATTCGTCGGCTTCGGCGCGACGCAACGGACGCTCAGTCAGTTTGTCGAGGCAGGCTGGAAGCTCATGGAGAACTACCGGTAAATGGCCGTAGTCGTGGAACTGAAGTACGTCTTCTGATTTGGATCGGTGTGGCGTTCGCATTGGGCCACATAGACTCGCGGCCCGATATGAGCTATTCATGTTCTGCAAGAGCTTTGACGGTAATCAAACAAGGAGGCAGTTTCATGCCAGGCGCCCGCGGTGACCGCAGGGGCTCCCTGATGGGCAGTATTGCGTCCGTTCCTTTGATCGGCACCGTCATGGCGGCCGACATGAAGATCCAGGAAAAGACAACCGGGAGTAGAATAGCTGGAAACCGGGAGATCAAAATGGGTCAGGGATCATTCGCGCTGCGGCGGATGAAACTCAACTGATGCGGAGGAGAATTGCATGAACCGTCTGTGGGCTTTGTTATGCTTGTTGGCATTCGTGGCGCAACCGGTGTCGGCGCAGTACGACACTTACGGCGGCTGGACCAAGATCAAAGGACAGAAAGCCGGGTTCTTTCACGCGGAACGCATCGGGGGACGGTGGTGGCTGGTGACACCCAAAGGGAACGTGTTTTTCTCCAAGGGTGTTTGCAACATCAACGCCAATCCCGAGAGCAAATCTGCGCCTCCGCCTCCGGCGGACACGAGCAAGTGGGCCGCCGAGACGGCGCGGCTACTCAAGGGCTGGAACTTCAACACGGCCGGAGCCTGGTCCGTGGAGCTGATGTCTTCCCAAGGGCTGGTCTATACGCCCGTATTGGATATCGCGGCCGGAGAAAGAGGTGAGCTCTGGCTCAAGGGTGGCATCCCGGACTATTTCAGCCCTGAATTCCGCCAAGCTGCGGATCGCGCCGCCGCCCGGGGGTGCCAACCGCGGGCCAACGACCCGTGGCTGCTGGGCTACTTCACCGATAACGAGTTGCGGTGGGGAGCGGACTGGCGCTCCAAGGAAAGTCTGCTCCAAACCTACCTGAAAATGCCACCCACCGCGCCCGGATATCAGAAGGCGATCGAGTTCTTGAAGGCGCGGGGCCACACTCCTCAGAACCTGGACGAGGACGATCAGTCCAGCTTCCTCGAGATCACCGCCGGGGAGTACGCGCGCATTGCCCGGGAGGCCATCCGCCGCTACGACCCGAATCACCTCATCCTTGGCTGTCGCTTTGCCGGATACGCCTCCGAGGCCGTGCTGCGCGGCATGGCACCGTATTTCGATGTCATTTCCTACAACAACTACTCGCCCGATGCGCCCGTAGAGAAGCTGCGGCAGATCTTCGATCTGACCGGCAAGCCGACGATGATCACCGAATTCAGCTTCAAGGCCATGGACAGCGGGCTTCCCAACACCAAGGGAGCGGCCAAACCGGTGGCCACGCAGAGGGACCGGGCCGAGGGGTTCACCCGGTATGTCGAAGCCCTGGCGGGGCTTCCCTCCTGCGTGGGCTACCACTGGTTCGAATATCGCGACGAGCCGGCAGAGGGGCGGTTCGACGGCGAAAACAGCAATTACGGCCTGGTGAAAATCGACCTGACCCCGTGGACCATGCTGACCGACCGCATGAAGGAGGTCAACAGCCGGATCGAAACGCTGGCCGCGAAGAGCGCAGAACGAGGCCGCTGAGCAGCCGTGCGTTAATTCATTGAATGCGACTTCCACCTCTACTCAGCTACTTCCATTTGCGCTTCCGTGATTCAATTGCCTGGAGGGGGCAGCGCAAGCGTTTTCTTCACGGCTTGCCCTTCGACAATCTCATAGATCGCGTCTCCCGCCACGTTGCGGAACTCCTGCTCCAGTCCGCTGGGCCATTGGACTTTGACTTTGCTCATCAGGGCGTCGCGGCCCAACCCGAAATGGAGGCGCGTGTCATTGGTGGAGTTGTAACTTCCTCCCCCATGGACTTCGTCAATCTGAGTCATAGTGGATGTGTAGACGGTGACGCGCGCGCCGACCGCAGCGTGGTTGCTCTTGGTGCCGATGAGACGAAACAGAACGCGATGGTTGGCGTTGCGCGTTTCGTTGAGAAACAAGGAAGGCGGGCCGGCGGCATTGAAGACGACTACGTCGAGATTGCCGTCGTTGTTGACGTCGCCAAAGGCGGTGCCGCGGCGCGACTTGAGGGGGCCATCGTTGAGCCCGGCGCGATCCGCAATTTCCTCGAAAGTCCCGTTTCCCGGGTTGTGGAACAACTGCATCGGCTCGCGATACTTGACTTCCTTTTCGAGCGCATCCATCAAGGATGAAAAGTTGCCGTTGGCAATGAGGATGTCGGGCCAGCCATCGTTGTCGAAATCGCCGAAGCCAACGCCCCACTTTACGGGAGCGATGGTCGGAGGGGCGATTTTGGCTTCCATGGTCATGTCCGTAAAGCCTTCCGGGTCATTTCGATAGAGGCTGGCGGGCTGTTTGCTGTAGCGGGTCACAACCAAGCCCAGCTTGCCGTCGCGTTCGAAGTCGCCGAAATCCGCGGCCATGTTGCCCAAGGTCTCTCCGTTGGGTCCCAGACCGGTGCCCGAGACAAGTCCAATTTCTTCAAATGTGCCGTCGCGCTTGTTGTGATAGAGGAAATTCTGGCCAGCGTCGTTGGTGACGAAGAGGTCGGGCCAACCATCGTTGTCGTAATCGCCCCAAACAACGCCCATACCATGAAGCAGGTGGGGATTGTTGACGCCCGCTTTTTCAGACACATCCTCGAAGGTGCCGTCGCCACGATTGCGGAACAGATAATCAGTTTCACCGGGCATTTCGTCGGGGAGCTGGATGATGACGGACCGGTAGCCGGTAGCGTCGGGGTCGGGCAGCGGCAAGTGGTGGAGATCGGTGTGGACGTAGCGAGCTACAAACAGGTCGAGATATCCATCGCGATCGTAGTCAGCCCAAGCCGCACCGGTGCTGAACCCACCGACTTCGAGGCCTGCCTTTTCGGTTACGTCCTCGAATTTGCAGCCGCCCAGATTGTGATACAGCACGTTGTGGCCATAGCCGGTGACATACAAGTCCGGCAAGCCATCGTTATCGAAGTCGCCCACCGCGATGGCATTTCCCCAACCGCGGGTGGTGAGGCCGGCAGAGGCGGTCACATCGGTGAAGTGGATATTTCCGGAATCCGAATCCTGATGGTAGAGGGTGATCATGGGATCGCCGCCACGCAGATATTGCTCGATGGTGGAGTCGTTCACGACGGCGATGTCGAGCTTGCCGTCATTGTCGCAATCGAAGAGGGCGATGCCGCCCCCACCCATGGTTTCCACTAGATAGCGGCGCTCGGACGACGAGCGTGGCATGGTCGTGAGTCCTGCCTGCGCAGCAATGTCGCGAAAGTGCATGGGAGCTTTGGAGGACGTGATTGAGATGGTTTGGCCCGTACTGCGTTCGGTGCGGGGCGACGGTGGTGTCGAGGATGGGAGTTGGGCGAGACAGAGAGAAGCCGCCAGAGTACCCAGGACGACGATCCAGTGTTTTGGCATCAGCAATCGCCGCATCGGGTCCACGGGGCGGATGCCCCGAGCTCGCAGCCCGCTACGTTTCAAGTTCTCTCGAACGGAGGCCATGCGCACGATTCATTTTATTCGAATGCCCCCGCCCACTCAAGCTCAGAAGCGAGACAGGATTAAACCCTGTGCGCGAAACCCTGTTGCGCCGCGCCAAGTTTAGGTTAGAATCCGCTTACTCTCGGTGAATTTCTTTGGGGCGCGCAAAGATTTTCCGCAGGAGAGGTCTTTGTGACTGGGGCCGCTGGAATTTAAAACCTGAAACTTGGATTGCAGCCGTAGGCGGGGCTGCGCTCCAATTCGCTGGGTTGAACGGCAGTTGACCCGGCACGTGCTGGAACGCAAGGGCGCGAGCTTCCCATCCGGATAACCTGAGATTCCCTTCCTACCGCTCGTCCCTTGACTCAGATGCGTCGCCAAGCCGAGGGATTTGGCCTTCCATGACCGATGACTGTTCCAGGGGTGGCGATGCTGCGGGTTCTGTGGCTGCGGACGACCTGGGAATTAGCGGGATCGAGTTCTGCTGGGGGCGGCCGGAGCAACTCGCAGGTGGGGCGGTCGAATCATGTAGGCGCAGTTCCGCCTTGAGGACTACGCGGGTTCCCTCGCGGCTCTCAAGATGTTGATCCGGAGCCTCAATCACCTGCAGCAACATTTCCGTAGCCTGCTTGCCCAATTCGCAAGAGGGCTGGACGACTGTCGTTAGCCTGGGACTAAAGAGTTCGTACCAATCAAACTCGTCAAAGCCGAGGACGCTTACGTCTTGGGGACACTTCAGACCGAGATCCTTGAGAGCACGCATTAGGCCGAGGGTCATTCTGTTGTTGCAGGCAAGGACGGCCGTGGGCGGGGTCGGAAGCTGAAGGATTTCCAAAGCCGCTCGATATCCGCCCTCCGTTGAAAAACCACCAGGTCGAACGTATCCCTCGGGCAACGGGATATGCGCTTCCTGAAGCGCCTTGCGGACGCCTTCTAAACGTCCGCAACCGGTCAGAGTCCTTTCGGGGCCGGCAATAACTGCGATGCGCTGGTGGCCCAACTCGATCAGGTGGCGGGCGGCTTCAAAACTTGCGAGCACGTTGTCAATCACCACAACCCCAACTTTGAATCCCGCGGGGTCGCGGTCAAAGCAAACGATGGGGGGGCGCCGCCTAGCCAGCCTGCTCTCCGCCAGGTTCAACTGCGCGGAGGCCAGCAATATGCCATCCACGCGCCGGCGAACGAGCATGGCGAGCAGATCTCGCTCCTGGACTGGGTCATCATGCGAGTCGCACAGCACAACCGAAAAACCGTTTGCGCGGGCCTTGGTTTCAACTCCCTGAAACACCTCGATGAAAAAAAAGTTAAAATCCGGCACGACCATACCGATGGTGAACGTACGGCTGACCTTGAGGCTGCGCGCGACTTCGTTGGGATGATAGTCCAGAGTTGCCATTGCGTCCTCGACACGCCGGGTCAACTCCGGGCTTACGCCCCCTCTTCCATTTACAATCGTGGAAACGGTGGTCACTGAAACGCGGGCGAGCCTGGCCACGTCATGCATGGTGTATGATGCGGACCTCTTCATCAACAACCCCCAACCGTTTGAGGTTTTCCGAGCTACAGGAACGTTACAGCAGAGACTATATCCATTTCCGAGGAGGTCTGCAATAGTAAATTGAGCTTTGTATCGTTACGGACCACGTTTATACTTTGTACGCGTCTGAAAACACGTATGTTATATAAATTCTTGAAAGAACTACCGGAGCGTTAAAGTTTTTTCTTGACAAGGCTCTTTTCGCGTGGTACATATCTGCCCATAGCAAGTTAGGAGTCTTGAAGTAATTCTGAACGGGAAGGCGTTTGTAGCTGGAGCGAAAATCCCGCTGTTAATGACGAGACCGGCTGCACGCGCTCGATTGACACCGGCCCCAAGGCGGCTATGCTGCAGCGGAAAAGCCGTTACTGATGGGACGGTGAATTCTTGGAGCGGTACTGATGAGCGCGAATTTCTGTGGGTCCAGAAGCGGCGCGCGTCGTGCCGCGATGCGTGTTCCTCCTTGGCAGTCCGGTCTTCGGGTAGTTGGGTCTTGGGTCTCGGCTTGTTTGACTACGTGTGGCAAGACAATGGAGTCTTGGGAATCATTCTCGTGGAGGTGAAATCGTGAAGTTGAGTCTTAACAGCGTGATTCGTTTAGCATTTGTGTTTTGCCTTGTGTTGTTTTTGGCCAACTCGGCTCCTGCCCAGAATACAAATTCCGGTGACATTCGTGGCACGGTGACCGATCCGGCAGGAGCGGTGGTGCCAGGCGCGACCGTCACGGTGACCAACACCGACACAGGCGTCAGAAGAGATTTCGTCACCAACAGCGTGGGTATCTACGATACGAACTCGATTCTGCCCGGAACCTACACTATTACCTTTAGCAAGGCGGGTTTCGAGAAACTGGTGAAGACGTCGATCGTTTTGCAGGTCGCTATCATCACGGTTGACGCTCAGTTGGCGGTGGGGGCAACCACTCAGGAGGTCACAGTCACATCCACCTTGGAGGCGTTGAAGACTGAGGATGCCCAGCAGTCAACCACTTTGGCAGCTCACGAGATGGCCACCCTACCGATGGTTGGTCCCGAGAACGGCTGGAGAAATTTGCTGACCCTGCTTCCCGGCGGTTCCGGCACCCCTGGATATGGAGGTGGTTCCGGTAATGCAGGCAATCCTGGGGTCGATCAGCAGATCGACGGAACCCAGCCGTACTTCTCGAGCTATCTCATTGACGGTGGCTCGATTCGGTTGCCGGCCAGCGCCAACATTGACGAGCAGGTTACCGAGTCCGTAGCCGAACTACAAGTGATAGCTATGAACGCTTCGGCACAATACGGCGGCGGTGGCGATGTTTTCAACCTCATCAGTAAAACCGGTACGAACCAGTTCCACGGCGCTGCCTACGACTACAACCAGAATGACAAATTCAATGCGAGAGACTTCTTCAACTCTACCGGCGCCAAGGGGAGGCAGCGGTACAACTACACGGGCGGGGCGCTAGGTGGGCCGATCGTGAAGAACAGGGTGTTCTTCTATTTCAACTTCGAAAACAAGATTAACCCAAGCACTTCGACCGCCACCATCACCGTGCCGACCGATGCCATGAAGGCTGGTTGCTTCGATCCCGCGATCTTCGGAAGCCACCTTACGCTTGATGCGGCGCATGGTGGCACGCCATTAACTACCAATGTCGCCCAATGCGGGGCCTATAACCCTGCTGACCTGGCTATTCCGACGGCCGATATGGATCCGGTGGCTCTAAAAACTCAAAGCTATTATGTGACGGCCACCGATCAAAGTCTACTCAGCAACAACTACAGATATCTGGCAGCCAGCACCAGCCCTGACAGGAAATATTTCGTGCGGATGGACTTCAACCTGAGCGAAAAGAACCGCGTGAACCTCACGCTTCTGGATCACATCAACCCGCTCCACTTCACCTACAGCCCAATGTGCCCTATCCAATGTCAAACCTCAGCCGGAGGAGGGAAGTCAGCGCAGATTACGGATGTGTACACCTTCAGTCCGTCCTTGGTGAACGAATTCCGGTTTTCGACTGTCCGGCAGACGAATTTTTATGTTACGGCATCCTTGGGCAAAGGCATGCCGGCCGCGATAGGATTGCAGTTCTCGAAGGCGGATGAGTTTCCGGCTGTCAGCATCGGCGGTGTCGGTGGTAACGGTACCTTCAACTCGGGCGGCGACACGAACGCGATCTTTGTTGAAAACGCCTTCGAGTACACGGATACACTGACGATGATTCGCGGGAAGCACATCCTGCACTTCGGAGCTGATGTTCTAAGGAACCAAAACAACTCTACTCCCTGGGGCAGCCTGAAAGGCGCAGTATTAAACTTCACCGGCCAGTACACCGCCGGTACTGGCGCCGAAGTTGGTTATGCCGACTTCCTGCTGGGGGATGTGCAATCATGGAGCGCCCTGAACTCCCCGCTAAATGGCACGCGGGACTGGAATCCAATGTTCTTCGTACAAGACGATATCAAGGTACGGCGAAACCTGACCGTGAACCTCGGGGTGCGTTGGGAAATCCATGGCGGGTTTTATAACCAATTTAACGTAGCGGGTGGCTTTGATCCGACCCTCACAAACCCCATCACCCACACTCCGGGATCCATTTGGTTTGCGGGTCTGAACGGGGCGCGAACCAAATGCTTCAAGACGCAGTACCCCATTGTGATGCCTCGCCTCGGATTCGCGTGGTCGCTGACGGATAAGTGGGTAGTGCGGGGCGGTGTTGGCCAATACTCCGCCATGTGGAGCAGTGACACTGCTGGCGGTGAGATTGGCTTTGGCAGTCAGAGCCTTGGCACTGCCAATGCTGCTCCCGGCCAGCCGCCAGTGGTACAGCTTGATGGTACTGGCGCGAATCTGCCCTATATCCTTCCAAGTCGTAACCCTGCCGACTACAACAATGAGGGAAACGGGTTTATACCCTATTATCCCTATGATCTCCCCGCTATGAAAGGCTGGCAGTGGTCGGGAAGCGTTCAGCGGCGTCTGCCCGGCAATATGGTGATAGAGGCAGCCTACGTCGGCAGCCACTGGAATAACTTAATGTTCCTGGCGGATGTCAACCAAGTGCCTGCGGACAAACTCGGAGGGGGGCAGGCCGCGCGGCCGTATCCGCAGTATTTAGGCATCGGCATCGGCGCGGGCGGCGCGCGAACCGGCCAGTTTAACGGCATTTCCAACTACAATTCGGCGCAGTTCAGCCTTAAGAAACCATTCGGCCATGGGTTGTCTGTTGATGCCAATTTCACCTATTCGAAGATGAAAGATGACATGGATAGTTCGGGTTGGGGCACCCAATTCGGCCCCGTGTACTATCAGGATGCTTATAATATTTCAGCAAACTATGGACTCTCGAATTTCGATACGCCGAAGGCCTTGAAAGGGGCCATCATCTATGCGATACCGCTAGGAAGAGGGCACCGATACCTAAGCTCGGCTGGGGGGAATGCGGCGCTTGGCGGCTGGCAAGCGTCAACTATTTTCCAAGCCCAATCGGGAGTTCCGATCACTCCGGTTATGTCCTCGGCTACCAATTCCGGTGCGCTGGATGGATCTTGGTATCCCAACCTCGTCGGTAATCCCAAAGTGTCGAATCCCTCGACCAGCGAGTGGTTCAACCAGCTCGCATACGCAACGCCGGCAACCAATACCTTCGGCAATAACCCAAGAAACTCGCTCCGTGGACCTGATCTGACGGATGTTAATTTTTCACTGGCCAAGAGTTTCAATATCCCCCGGTGGGAACAAGGCAAAATTCAGATTAGAATGGATGCTACCAACTTTTTCAACCATCCGAGCTTCGCGGAACCCAACAACAACCTCAACGCGGCGGCGCTTGCAGCGGGTGTTGCCGATCCAAGCGTGGGACGGATCACGGGCACTACGATTACCGGTCGCGTTATTCAGCTTTCTGCCAGATTCTCCTTCTAAACGAGGAGCATCGGGCAGGATTTCTTGAAACTGAAAGGGCAGCGTCTGACGCTGCCCTTTCTTCTTTCTGCCAACCGGGTAGGCGGAGGGTGTGGTATCATTGGCACCGATGAAAACAAAAGAAGCCATTGGCTTGCTTGGGACTATCTTCTTGTTTTTCTTTCTCGGCTCGCTGCAATGCTTCTCCCAATCGGCCGCTAGCCCCCAAGAGCAAATCGAGTCTCACCTCCATCAAGCTCAGAAATTCCTAAATGAGAAGCGGCCTGATCTGGCCATACCTGAATTTCGCGCAATCTTGGCGCTCGACCGAGACAATGTTGAAGCCCTGGGAAACCTGGGCGTGCTGCTATTTTTTCAAGGCGACTATGCCGGGGCGATTCCACCCCTTCGGGCGGCACTGAAACTCCGGCCTGAGCTATGGAAAATTCAGGTGCTTCTTGGAGAGGCGGAGAAGCGTACAGGCGACTACAGCGGAGCGCGAGCGGACCTGGAAAGGGCTTTTCCAAAGACACAAGAGGAGAAAATCAAGATCGAAGCAGGCATGGAACTGATCGAAATATACTCCAGTTCAGGTGATCTGGATAAAGCCGCGACTGTCGTAGATGAGCTCGATGGTCTGTATCCCGCGAATCCACAGATCCTCTACGCTTCCTATCGAGTTCATTCCGATCTTGCCGAGCAAGCGATGCTGAGCTTGGCCTTGGTGGCCCCAACATCCCCGCTCATGCACCAAGTCATGGCGCATGAACTGGAGCTCCACGGATACACTGCCGGCGCAATCGAACAGTATCGCCTTGCTTTGAAACTCAATCCAAACCTTCCGGGCCTGCATTTTGAACTGGCAGAACTACTGAATAGCTCTTCAGATCCCGCCCTCCACGCGGAGGCGAAGAGCGAATATGAAGCTGCCTTGACCGTGAACCCATTTGATGAGAAGGCGGAACGCCGCTTGGGGGAATTAGCTGCCCAGGCCGGCGACCTGAAAACGGCAACGGCTGACTATTTGCGGGCCTTGAAGTTGGAACCCAACGATTCTGACGCGATGACGGATTATGCAAAAGCCTTAATCTCTCTCAACCAGCGCCAGAAGGCGATTGCGCTCTTGGAACACTCCCTCGAACTGAATCCAACTAGCGCTGTTGCCCACTATCGCCTGAGCGTGCTTTACCGGCAAATCGGCAAAACGGCCGAGGCCAATAAGGAGCTCCATGAATTCCAAACTTATAACCAGGAATCGGAGAAGCTGCGGAAGCTCTTTGAGACAATGCGCGTTCAGGCCCAGGAAGCAGCGCGGAGCAGCAACGGGCATTACGTAATCGGGCCCTCCTTTTCTCCGGTGTACTGATTGAACGGACTGCCACTGCCCACACGCGTGCCGTATCGCGTGGCTGTCATCTTACCGTAGTCTATGCGCCCCTTGGGGCATAGATGGTTTTCAAATCACGCAGTCAATGCAAATGGAGAAGGGGAGATGAGCAACGGGCGACAGAACCTGCGAACTGACCGCGGGCAGCTTGCAATACAGAAACCAATCAGCCGCCGTGGACTGCTGCAAAGTGGAGCGGCTTTGCTGGGGACAATAGCTGCTCCCGGCTTGGTGACGGTCGTTGCCCAGGATGCTCCCACGAAGGGAGATGCCGGTCAAGCCACGCCACCCTGCAATTCCACTCAGCAGCAAGTCTCAAGCTATATCGATGCGCAGGGCACGGCATACATCACCCGAATTGTTCCGGTTCCACAAACCATCAGCCCTGAAGCGCAGAAATCTCTAGCCCGACAGGCCACCCACGCTACATCTGAGGCACCGTCCCCGCCCACGAAACCCGAACCAGCCCCGTCCCGACAGATGTCATCCGACGCGACTCGGGCTGTCTACCCGGCGAATATCGAATTCTCCACCATTGCCGGAGTGTCCGTCAGCGTCGTCACGCCGCTTGTTATTCCAGCCAACAAAGCGAATCGCGTGCTGATCAACCTTCATGGCGGAGGGTTCATTTCAGATTCGGGTTCACTCACCGAGTCCCTCCCCATCGCCAACCTGACGCAAACCAAAGTAGTGTCGGTGATTTATCGCCTGGCTCCCGAACATCCGTTTCCTGCCCCGGTCGAGGATGTCGTAGCGGTCTACAAAGAGCTGCTCAAAGCCTATGAGCCGCGGAATATCGCCATCTATGGTTCATCCGCTGGAGCCGTCCTCACTCCGGAAGTCGCGGTCAAAATCAAGCGGCTCGGCCTGCCGCTGCCCGCCGCACTTGGTATATTTTCCGGCGGAGGCGACTTCACTCAGACTGGCGATTCGCAACAGATATACGGAGTCCAGGGACTCTCCGGACATCCCGATACGCGGCCGAAAGGGGTGCAGTGGCTGGCCGTTTACGTTGGCTCTACCGATCCTAAAGACCCCGTACTCTCACCATTTTTTGCCGATCTGCATGGCATGCCGCCAACGCTGTTCATGACCAGTACACGCGACATGTTGTTGAGCGACACCACCATACTGCACCGCGCCTTTCTGCTCGCCGGAGTTGATGCGAGCCTGGTCGTCTTCGAGGGTCTAAATCACTGCTTCTGGTACGACCCCAATCTACCGGAATCCCGCGAAGCCGACGGCATCATGGCCAAATTTTTTGATGCGCACCTTGGTGCCAAGTAGTCACGGATTCTTCTGATTACTCGAAGGGTCGCGAAGCAGATTAATATCCCGGTTCGCCAGAGAGAAGCGATCGGCACCTCATGCCTAAACCTAAAGGTCAGAACGGAAGAGTCATACAGGGTCTGGTATACAGAGCCAGGATGGATTTCAAATCACGCAGTCAATGCAAATGGAGGATGGGAGATGAGCGACGGGCGGGAGCACCTACGAACTGACCGACAGCAGCTTGCATTACAGAAACCAATGAGCCGCCGTGGCTTGCTACGGAACGCCGCAGCATTGCTGGGAACAACCGCTGCTTCCGGCTTGGTGACAGCCGTTGCCCAAGCCGCTCCCAGGAAGAGGGATGCCGGTCAACCCACGCCGGCCAGCAAATTCACGATTGTCGCGTCCGACGAGGCCGCGATTGCCGAAACCGCCAGCGGAAAGGTGCGCGGCTATATTCGGGACGGAATCTACACCTACAAAGGTATTCCGTACGGCGAGACCACAGAAGGAAGCGGGCGCTTTCAGCCTCCGCAAAAAGCCAAACCATGGACCGGGGTTCGCAGCTCCATGCAATACGGCCGAGTATGTCCGCAAGGTCCACGCGGGACCTGGAACTACGATGAAGAATCCTGGCTTTTCTGCTACGACGACGGGGTCCAGGGTGAGGACTGCCTGCGCGTGAACCTTTGGACGCCGGGAATGAACGACCACCAGAAGCGGCCGGTTATGGTTTGGCTGCACGGCGGCGGCTTCGTGTCAGGCTCCAGCCAGGAACATCGTTCCTATGACGGAGAAAGATTGAGCCGTCGCGGCGACGTGGTCGTGGTCTCGCTCAATCACCGCTTGGGCCCTCTGGGATATTTGAATCTGGCTCCCTACGGCGAGAAGTACGCAAGTTCCGCCCTTCTGGGAATGCTCGACATCATTATGGCCCTGGAGTGGGTGCGCGATAACATCGCCAATTTCGGCGGCGATCCGGGCAATGTCACCATCTTCGGCCAGTCCGGCGGCGGCGGCAAGGTTGGAGCGTTGATGGCGATGCCGGCAGCGAAAGGCTTGTTTCACCGCGCCATTGTGCAAAGCGGATCGTTTCTGCGGGCCGTCGTGCCGAAGAGATCGGCGATATTGACCGAGGCCCTGCTCGACGAACTCAATCTAAACGGCTCACAAGTCGATCAACTGCAAACCGTGCCTCTCCAGAGGCTGATTGAGGCTGGCGATACCGCCCTACTGAAAACCCATCCTCACGCTCCGCTCGTCTGGAGCCGCGTGGCTGATCAGCTGGGCTGGGGGCCGGTGGTGGATGGCAAGCTTCTGCCTCACCATCCCTTTGATCCGACCGCGCCCGCCATCTCCACGCAGGTCCCTATGTTGATCGGTACCACGCTCAACGAATTCACCACCTCCCTCAATCATCCTGAATACGAATCGATGACCGAGGCGGAGGTACAGAAGCGGCTGGGTAATATGTATGGCAAAAACCCGGAGCACATCATCGAAGTATTCCGCGCCTCACATCCGGGCGCGAAGCCCTTTGACATTTTCTCTCTGGCCATGACCGCTCAGGTCCGGCAGGGGGCAGTGGTTCAAGCCGGGCTCAAGACCGCGCAAGGAACGCCGACTTATCTCTATTGGTTCACCTGGAAAACGCCAGTCCTGGACGGCAGGCCGCGGTCCATTCATTGCTGCGATCTGCCGTTCTGTTTCGACAATACCGACCGCTCCGAAAACCTGACGGGCGGCGGCCCGGGACCACGGGCCCTCGCCGCCAACGTCAGTGAAGCTTGGATTCACTTCGCGCGCAGCGGAAACCCCAATCACGGTGGCATCCCCAACTGGCCAGCTTTCTCGGCGGAGAGTTGTCCCACCATGATTTTCGACACCCAATGCGAATTGCAGAACAACCCTGACAAGGAAGAAAGGCAAGCTCTCGAAATGACTTCTCCTTTCTTGGGATTCAAAAGTTGAAACCGCGTAGCCAGGCGCAAGCCGGAGTGTCCGCTGTCCTTGCCCTTTCTGTCTTTGACCAAAATGTGTTCGACCGGATGCTGGAAGTAACTTCATGTCCGTCTTTGGGGCGAGTTCGTTGTTTGGAAGAATGGGTGCGCGTACTGACGGTTCGGGCACATGTAAAAGTGCTGAATAAAATACGTACGTGTCCTCTTCTGTTCAGAAAAACTTGACATCTATGAATCTCACTGATTAAGACATTTCATCTTCCGTGTACAAAACGGTCGCATGTTCCCGAAAACTCCCCGTGAATTCCTAGGCTTTCGCTTCCACTGCCGTCGCCGCCACTCTCCGTGCATGGCATGCCGCCAACGCTGTTCATGACCAGTACACGCGACATGCTGTTGAGCGACACCACCATACTGCGTCGCGCCTTTCTGCGCACCGGAGTAGATACAAGTCCCGTTGTCTGCGAGGTCTAAACGAAACCTGATCTGAACCGTTGAGTTGGATGTGTGAGCACGTTGGAAACCTGGCGGGGAAGTTTGTTTGTTTTGCGAATTGGCTGATTCCCTTGTTAAATCGCTCGAGTAGATTCGCGAACTACCAGTTCCGGCTCCACGATAATCTGTTTCCGGAACCTCTCTCTTCCATGAATCCGGTTCAAGACGCATTGCGCCGCCATCCTTCCCATGTTGGCCAATGGCTGGCGGATGGTCGTGAGCCTTGGGTTATTGAACGCCGCCGCGCTGATATCGTCAAATCCAATAACAGAGACATCAGCGGGCACCTGCATTCCAGAATCCTGCAGGGCACGTATCGCGCCTATGGCCGCCATGTCATTGAAGGCGACCACGGCTGTGAACTGCTCCCGTTTGGGAAGCAGATGTTGGATGACAGGGTAGCCCAATTCAGGGGAGCTGACATCGCGGTCCAGCTGTACGGTAAGTTCGGGTCTGATCGGAATTCCTACTTCGCGAGCTACCTGAACGATGCAACGCCAGCGTTCGCTAGCATCCTCGCTAAACGACTGACCGCGCATGAAGGCAATGCGTCGATGTCCCAAGGCGCGCAGATGCGTCAGAACCAATTCTGCCGCAAAACGGTGGTCGAGTATCAAGTTGGTGACGCCATCGATAATACGATGTCCACCGATTGCCACAACGGGAACAGGAAACGGATGCTCCAACGGCGTATCAATGGCAATAAGAGCTTCCGCGCCCCGGCTGAGGAGCATTCGGCCGTACTCTTCGATTAGATGATTCCTGCGCCGATGATGAGCGGTGAAGTAAAAATATCCTGCTTCGGTCAGATGATCGCCGATGCCGCCCACCAGTTGATTGTGGTAACCCTCGCTCAGCTCAGGCACCAAGATCCCTATACTGAACGTGCGCCGACTGCGAAGTGAGCGTGCCAGAAGACTAGGCTGGTAATTCAGTTCTTTGGCTGCGGCTTTAATGCGGTCTCGTGTAGCCTGAGGAATCGACCGGCCCGGGACTTCATTGAGGACAACAGAGACCGTCGCAGGGTTCAGATCGAGATGTTCGGCCAATTTCTTCAGGCTCGTAGGTCCAGATGCGATCCGCCGTTTTTCTCTCATGCGCCGCTCCTTCTTTCCGTGTCATCGATTCTTCCCACTATAGGAACATCTCCTGATAGCCTTCGCGCCTTCGACCGCCAAACGGGTCGGAATCTGGCCGTTCGCAATTGTTGACGGAGAGTTTACCTCTGAGGAGTATGCGACGGCACGAACCCTATACACAAGTCGTTCCCCGATTTGGTCTTGAATCAGGTGGTCTAAAGGTGAAACTTGCCGTCACGACCTCCGCCAAGGAAGGCTGAGCTTCGCCTCTCGTCCAGGCAGCTCATCCTGATTCTCTAGTCTAAACAAGCGATTGTCTAAAAGCAACGTCAAGAACTTTTGGCTTGACAACCTCCCTGGAAACGGCCATACTCTTCTGCCTTATCGTAATGGAACAATCGATTGTCTACAGATGATGTGGGGAACGGTTACAAAGGGCGACGGACATTTTGTGGATACGGCCACGGATTTCAAAAAGGTTCAGACGACTTAACATTCATGAATCTCGTCGGTTAAGCATTTCATCTCTCTGTATACGGGACGGTCGACATGTTCCCGCAAACCCGCCGCGAATTCCTGCAGCTTTCCGCCTCTGCGGCTGCCGCGGCCACCTTGGCAAGAAGCTCTCCCTTATGGAGCGAAGCTGCAGCAGCTCCCCGTCCGCTGAAAGTGTGGATCACTTCTGACGCGCAGAAATTTGCGCCGGTCGAAGCCCCTAAATGGACCGCCACCACGAGCAAGGACAGCGAGAGCGTTCATATCGACCCCACAACCTGGTACCAGGAAATCCTTGGTTTCGGGGGGGCTTTTACCGATGCTTCCTGCTACTTGTTTTACCAGTTGAGTCCCGAGGATCGTAAGTCGCTCTTCGGCGAATTGTTTGGGCCTGAGGGACTGCGCTTCTCGATGGGACGAACGTGCATCGGGTCGAGCGACTACACCACCAGCATTTACAGCTTCGACGACAGTCCCGAACCAGACCCGGAACTGAAGCGGTTCAGCATCGAGCACGATCGTGCCTACATTCTGCCCTCCTTGCGGATGGCAAGTGCGCTGAATCCAGGTATGTTTCTTTTTTCGGCTCCCTGGAGCCCTCCGGCATGGATGAAACCCAACCGCTCAATGTTGGGTGGCTCCATGGAGAGAAAGTACTTTGCTTCTTATGCCGAATACTTCGTACGATTTCTACAGAGTTACGCTGCCGAGGGAGTCAAGATCAATGCGACGACGGTTCAGAACGAGGTCGATACCAACCAGAACAGCCTGATGCCGGCGTGCCTGTGGTCACAGGAAGATGAGTCGAGGTTTGTCGCCGACTACTTGGGTCCTGCGTTGGAGCGCGCCTCCCTCGACACGAAGATCTGGATTCTCGATCACAACTATAACCTGTGGGGCCGCGCGCTTGACCAGCTAAGCGAGCCGGGGGTGAACCGGTATGTGGACAGCGTGGCATGGCATGCCTATAACGGCACCGTCGATGCCATGACACGCGTACACGACGCCTTCCCGAGTAAACATGCGCAATGGACCGAAGGCGGGGCCGTCATAACCAGCCCTGATTTCGAGACCGATTGGAGTAAATGGTCAGCAGTCTTCACTGGAGTACTCAAAAATTGGGGATGCTCGATTGTCGGTTGGAACCTTGCACTGGACGAAGAGGGAAAGCCGAATATGGGGCCAGGTCAGTCCGGAGGCATCGTGACGATTCATTCAAAGATGCAGAAAATCACTCGGTGCGGCCAGTATTGGGCCTTCGCTCACTATTCGAAGGTAATGCAGCGCGGAGCACGCGTGCTCGCCTCCCACGGACAATTAGCCGACGTCGATCATGTCGCCGTAGAGAATCCAGATGGCAGCTACGTGTTAGTCCTTACCAACCGTGGCGGTCTGGAACGACTGGTGCCGTGCAGCTTAGGATCTTATGAACTGCAGATGAAACTACCTCGAAACTCGGTGGCCACGCTTCTTTGGTGATATTACAAAGGGCCACAAGCAAGTCATAGCTTGGTACTTTTTGAGCAGAATTAGCGGTTTCTTTTTCGAGCGAGGATGAGCCTTTGGAAACGTTCGATAGAAGTCCTCACGTGCAGAAAAAGTCGAAAAACCAGTTGACACTTCCCTCTAAGGGAAGGCGCTCGTTCGTTGGTGGCATGGCAACCTTGGGGGTAGGGTTAGCCAGTTCCATCATCCTACCCAAAACCGCGATAGCCCAGTCCGCGGCAAAGGCGCGGCCGAATACAGAACCTGCAGCAGGCGGTTGCGCGCGCAGCATGGTAATTGCTTCTGACGCCGCAACTGTCGCAGAAACAACTGCAGGGAAGATCCGGGGATTCAGGCGGAACGGTGTATACATCTTCAAAGGTGTACCCTACGGCGCCTCAACCGCAGGTGCCAGGCGCTTCATGCCGCCAGTCAAGCCTGAACCGTGGACCGGAATTCGCAACGCGTTGCAGTATGGGCGCGTCTGTCCAAGCCAGGACTCTGCGCACTTTAATACTGACGGAAGAAACCTGGCGAACTCCGACGAAGATGCATTCGTGCTGCATCGCGGTGCATTCGCCACGGTGCCCGGCGAGGACTGTCTGCGTGTCAATCTTTGGACGCCGGAGATCAATTCTTCACATAAACGCCCGGTCATGGTTTACATGCACGGCGGAGGGTTTGCCGGTGGAAGTGGGCACGATCTTCTCTCCTATGATGGCGAAAGTCTCGCCCGCAATCATGATGTGGTCGTAGTGACTCACAATCATCGTCTGAACGTGTATGGCTATCTCAATCTTGGACACTTGGCAGGAGAGGAATATGCCAGTGCCGCCAATGTTGGGATGCTTGATATCGTAGCGGTCTTAGAGTGGGTTCGCGATAACATCAAAACTTTCGGCGGCGATCCCGGCAGCGTAACAATTTTTGGCCAGTCTGGCGGCGGGGGGAAAGTCATTGCTCTTATGGCAATGCCAAAGGCCAAAGGCTTGTTTCATCGTGCCATTGTTCAGAGCGGACCCTTTCTTAAATCGCTTTCTCCTGATTACTCAGGACGATTGGCGGAGCTGGTGGTCGCAGAGCTGGGTTTATCTAAATCGCAGGTGAGCGAACTGCAGGTAATTCCGGTTGATCGGCTTTCGGGCGCTGCGACGGAAGCAATGAAGAAGATGCCCCCGCACAAATCTTCCCTCCGCGAGGTCTATGGCGAGCGCGATTGGGGACCGACAGTAGACGGCCGCATTCTTCCTTGCCATCCATTCGATCCGGGAGCTCCGGAACTATCTGCGGAAGTTCCATTGCTAACGGGCACAAATCTGCACGAGTTTGTAAACGGGCTTGACCGTCCCGATGCCAATGCGATGGGAGTAGAGGAACTTAACCGGTTGGTTAGTGAAGAATTTGGCGACCGTAGCAAGACGATCATCGACGCCTACCGGCGCGATTACCCTAACGCGACTCCGTTTGGCCTGTATGCCACTATTGCTGCCGCTCGTGTTCGCCGTCCTGCCTTTGAGCAGGCTATCAGGAAGGCTGCTTTGGGCGCCGCGCCCGCCTACTCTTATGTCTTTTCTTGGCGGACTCCAATATTGGACGACCGTCCCGGCCCATTCCACGCCTGTGAAATCGCGTTCGCGTTCGACAATGCTGAAATTTGCGACCATTACAGTGGGGGCACTCGCGAGGCATTCGTTCTATCGAAGCAGATCAGTACTGCTTGGGTGAATTTTGCCCGAACCGGCAATCCTAATCACGATGGCCTGCCGCATTGGCCCACATACACGGCTGAAAACCGGGCAACCATGTACTTCGACACGCCCTGCGAAGTGCGCAACGATCCTGAAGGAGAAGGATTGAGGCTGATGGCACAGTCCTGAGTGAAACAAGGCGATGACGTCCGGTTTGCGTGCCGGATGATAGAGTTTTTGACCGACGGATACAGGACTGTCGGATCCGATCTTCGCACAACTATTCCGAGTCTAGAGAAGGAGGACCGTATGATCGAAACCATAGAGAGAATGCTGGGTGATTTGGAGCTTGGCAAGTTGAGTCGCCGCCAGTTCGCCGTTTCCCTCGCCGCCGTGGCCGCCGGGGCGTACGCGGCGCCGGCTGCGCTCGCAACTCCTGCGCCCACAGGCTTCCGGGCGGTTAGCATAAACCACGTCACCGTGCGGGTCCCCGATCTCCACCGCACGTCGCAGTTCTACCAGGAGTTCTTCGGGATGCCGCTCAAGCAGCAGTCGGCGACGGTACATATCCTGGGCGTGGGAGACTCCTTTTTTGGCATTGAGCAAGGCGAGAGTAAGACCGCTAAGGTCGATCACTACGACTTTGGAATTGCCAACTTCAACGCTGATGAAGTTCGCGCAAAGTTGAGGGAACGTGGCTTGAAATTTTCGGATCCCACTGCAAAGGAATCTTTCAAGTTCTACGACCCGGATGGATTCCACGTTCAAGTGAACGCACCCGATTACGTGGGTCACGTGAGCTGACTTCCGATATTCACAAGTGCACAACGGTATTCAGCAATGGCCTGAAAGCGTAGCTAATGTCAGCGGCACGTCTGCCGCTGGCCAAGAAAACCGACACAGACAAAGGAGAGCGATCATGAATACGACAAATCGTCGCGAATTTCTGAGGGTGGCTGCATCTGTTGGCGCATCCGCGGCCGTCGCAGGCATGGCCCAGTTGCATGCCGATTCCAAGGGAGCTCCGGGGCCCGTACGAGCCTGGAGAACGACAAAGGATGAGAAATTTCAGCCGATTCAATCACCGCCCCAATGGGAAAACTGGACGGGAGCGTCTCCCATTGGCGTTCATCTTGACCCCGGCAAGCGCTACCAGGAAATGCTTGGATTCGGAGGCGCTTTCACCGATGCCTCCTGCTATCTCATGAATCAGATGGCGCCCGATGCCCGCAAGGCCCTTCTGCTGGATCTCTATGGGCCGAAGGGACTGGGCCTGTCCGTGGGACGAACCTGCATTGGGTCGAGCGATTTCTCGACCATGATGTACAGTTTCGACGATAGCCCCGACCCCGACCCGGAGTTGAAACTCTTCAGCATCGACCATGACCGGGCCTATCTGCTTCCCATACTCCGCCAGGCGCGAGAGATCAATCCCGATCTTTATCTCTTCTCGTGCGTGTGGAGTCCTCCCGGATGGATGAAGACGGGCGGTTCGATGTTGGGCGGCTCGATGCGCGAGCACTGGTTCGCTCCCCTGGCGCAATATTTCGTCAAGTTTCTTCAGGGTTACGCCGACGCCGGCGTGAAGGTGCAAGCCGTCACCGTCAATAACGAAGTGGACACCGACCAGGATGGGCATTTTCCGGCCACGCTCTGGGGGCAGCAATACGAAATGGGTTTTGTGAGGGCTCACCTGGGCCCCGCTCTGGAAAAAGACGCGCCGGACACTAAGATATGGATCCTCGATCACAACTATGACCTTTGGGGCCGTGCCGCCGATGAACTGAGCGACCCCAGAGTGTCCAAGTACGTGGATGGTGTCGCCTGGCACTCCTACGCGGGGACGCCGGATGCGATGAGCCGGGTGCACGACATGTTTCCCACGAAGCACATGTACTTTACGGAGGGAGGACCTACTTACTCCGACTTTGCGGAGCTACGGCGTCGCCGGTCTGGTTTCCCCCCGTACGGGACGGACTGGGCCCGATGGTCTAATGCCTTTGCGGACATGCTTCGCAACTGGGCCCGATGCATTTGCGTGTGGAACCTTCTCCTGGATGAAAACGGAGGGCCTGATATCACAATCCCGCCCCGTCCCAAGGGGCTCATCGGCGGCCTCGTCCGTGTGGATACCAAGTCTCAGCAACTCTCGTACAGCGGGAACTACTATGCCTTCGCTCATTACTCAAAACTCATTCAGAGAGGGGCGCACATTTTCGCATCTTCGGGCGACTTGCCCGGAATTAATCACGTTGCGGCGGAGAATACGGATGGCAGCCGCGTGCTGGTGATGACAAACAACGACAGCGCCGTTGAGCAGCATGTGCGGTGTACGCTTGCATCTCGCGCCTTGAACCTAGTGCTTCCTCCGGACTCGATCACTTCGCTCGTTTGGTGAATCATGAGCGGGTAGCCATCACGGTCAGCCTTCAGAGCGCTGACCGTGGGTCTTGCCCTTGAAGAACCCACGGTTAAATCCAGCGGGGATTTAACCGCGGCTGCCCGCTGAAGAGTGGCGCTACACTAGTTTTCGCAAGCAAACCCTTGGATTAAGGGAGGCGGCAATGACAGGACAAAGTTCGCGGCGCGATTTTCTCGGAATGTCAGCTTTGGGGCTGGCGGCAGCAATTGCTCCTAAAGGGGCAGTCCGGCAAGCGGCCGCATTGGCCGGGCCGGGAAACAAGACTCCGAATACTGGCGCGGAGATCTCCGTTTGGGTCACGTCCGGCAAAGAACGCTTTGACGCCGCCCCTCGGGCCGTGTGGGGTCCAGCCCTGGAGAATCCTGGGGCCGATCAGATCCAGTTGGACCCCAGCAAAAAGTTCCAGGAGATTTTGGGATTTGGGGGCGCCTTTACCGACGCGGCCTGCTACATGTTCCATCAGCTCGCACGTTCGGCGCGCGAACAACTGTTCCATGAGATGTTCCATCCCTCCGAAATGGGGCTCAGCGTTTGCCGCATCTGCGTCGGATCGAGCGACTACGCGGTAAAGGTTTACAGTTTCGATGAGGGCGAGCCCGATCCGGATCTCACGCGATTTTCGATCGAACACGACCGCGAATACATTCTGCCTGTGCTGCGCCAGGCGCGGCAGGCGAATCCTGACCTGTTCCTTTTTGCTAGTCCTTGGAGCCCGCCCGGCTGGATGAAATTCAACGGCACGATGCTGGGCGGCTGCATGTACCACCATTACTTGCCGGTCTACGCGAAATACTTCCTCAAGTTTCTGCGGGGGTATGCAGCCGAAGGCGTGCCGGTGCAGGCCGTAACACCACAGAACGAAGTGGATGCAGATCAGGATGGCAGAATGCCCGCTTGCACCTGGTCCCAGGAGAGCGAAATGGAATTTGTGCGCGACCATCTGGGCCCGCTTTTGGAAAGCAATGGGATGCCGGCCAAAATTTGGATTTTGGACCACAACTACGATTTGTGGGGGCGTGTCGTGGACGAACTGGAGGACGACAAGCTTCGCAAATACTGCAATGCCGTTGCCTGGCACGGCTACGCTGGTACTCCCGAGATGATGACCAGGGTCCATGAGGCCTTTCCGGGGCTAGAGATGTATTGGACGGAAGGCGGCCCGGACTACGAAGACCCCGGCTATCTGACAGATTGGTGCAAGTGGAGTGTGACTTTCAGTGGGATCCTACGCAACTGGTGCCGCTCCATCACCTCCTGGAACTTGGCTCTCGATGAGCGCGGCCGGCCGAATATCGGACCGTTCTCATGCGGCGGCGTGGTGACGATCAACTCGCAGACCAAGGAGATCACACGCAGCGGACTATACTGGGCCTTGGCTCATTACTCCCGTGTCATCCGTCGCGGGGCTCGCCGCTTTGACTCGCAGAGCGCGGCCGTTGATCTACAGCACGTCGGCCTTGAAAATCCAGACGGCCAACAGGTGCTCGTCGTTACCAACGCGGGCCCCGCAAGGGCGATCGAGTTGCGGCTCGCGAATATGGCGGCCAAAGTTTCATTGAGAGAGAATTCAGTAACCACCTTGGCTTGGCGGTAAGGCTGGCCAAATTCCAGCGCGCAACGCCCGGAAGACCTTTGGGCCGGGTTCTGGGAGGATAAAAGTTGAACGGATGGCCCGCTGAACGTCCAGGGATCAAAGAAACGCTCTGCGCCGGATCGCGTCCCTGCAACGGAAAAAGCGGCTTTGGCCATAGCCGAAATCCGTGCCCTAGCCACGGTCAATTCTTCTTGAGAATTGACCGTGGGTTTGTTACTGGGGAAAAGGCCGCGAAATCAGAAAATCACTAACCGTGGCTCCCGTTCGAGTGTATGTCACGGACAAGGATAAATCGTTTGAGCTGTCAGTTCAGTTACGGGGGTGATTTGACGGCCGTGTCACCGTCGTAGACTGTCCCAATCTTACTAACTTATGAGGAGGAAAGATTATGACTGAGCTTAATTGCAA
Source organism: Terriglobia bacterium (assembly GCA_050012175.1). GTDB lineage: Bacteria > Acidobacteriota > Terriglobia > UBA7540 > UBA7540 > CAVROP01. Next base: position 41,569 of record JBEKHR010000038.1, read on the forward strand.
TCGTCGTGAGTTTCTTGCTTTAGCAAGCGCTGCACTCGCTGTTCCCGCGATTTCAGCAGCGGAAGCGCCCGCGTCCGCCAAATGCCTGGTGTACGACGATAAGGGCCAGCCCCTACCGGCGGCGGGGTTCGATCGCTTTCACCTGTGCGACCTTCTTATGCGTCCTATCACGACGCCGTTCGAGGCGGCGTCGGGGGAAGTGCGGTTCACGCCGCCCGCCGATCCGCCTTTCCGAATCGGGATGCCTCTGTCAGTGCCCGGTTTCGGCCAAGTGTTCGTCTATGCGGATGACGGCGGAGCGGGGTACACCGGCCGCTCCCTGGCGCGTGCGACCCCGCTGGTGCTGAATTATGCCTTTGCCCGCGACCGCATGGCCACGGTGCGGAGGCTGGTCAAGGAGTGTGGGCAGCTGGGCGTTGTCATCTCGCCTGAAACGCAACACCGCATCGACTTCGCGCAAGCGTCCCTGGCCCGCGCGGAGGCGGCGGGCGCCGACCGGACCGCACAGGTGCGGGCTTCGATGGAGTCCCTGCGGGATTCGCTGTACGCGGGTGAAATGCTGGTAATTGCCCGCGCGCAGCACGCCATCGCCCGCCAGCCGGCCCGGCCCGGCTTCCTGTTCGGTTGCAACGGCTTCGGCCTGGCTGCTGGCTATCCTGAGGCTCTCAATCTATTCCAAGCGTTGTTCAACTACACGACGATTCCGATCTACGAGGGATGGGTGGAGCCCAAAAAGGGGCATGCGGATTACTCGGCTTTTGAGGCAGCTCTCAACACCCTCATCGGAACCACGATCCTGCCCAAAGGTCATCCGGGGATTTGGCTTGAGCCGGAGAATACCCCGGAATGGCTTAAGAACCTTCCCTATGACGAGACCAAGCGGTATTGCCTTGCGCATGTGCGCCAGGCGATTTCGCGCTACCGCCACCGCGTTCATATTTGGGACGTGGTCAACGAGGCGCACGTGCAGCCGGAGGTAAACCGCGGCATGGCTGGTTTCACGCGTGAGCAGTTGGTGGATCTCACTGTCACTGCTCTGCAGACAGCCCACGACGCCGACCCGACGTGCTTCCGCTGCGTCAACAACACCGGCACATGGGCCGATTATTACATGGGCGACCACCCGGCTGGGAGCCCGTGGCAACGCCACCCCGCCCCGTGGCAACAGAGCCCTTACGATTACCTCGCTATGCTGCGCGATGCCAAGGCTGAATACGAGGTGATCGGCCTGCAATACTACCACTCCGGCCGCGACATGCTGGAGTGGGAGCGCGACCTCGAGAGTTTCTACGATTTTGGCAAGGCTATCCACATTACCGAGATAGGTTTCCCGTCCTCGCTCGCCCCATTCCCGGGTCAAGAGAAATATACGTATTGGGGAGGCGGAGAAGGCGGCGAGGCCATGGTCTGGCACGGCGACTTCACCGAAACTATTCAAGCGGATTATATCGAGTCGCTCTACACCGTTGCTTACAGCAAGCCCTACGTGGAGGCGATCACCTATTGGGACTTTAACGGCGCTGGCCACGATGGCTTTATCCGGGAGGATGGCACGCCCAAAGAGAGCTACCATCGGCTGCAGGAGCTGATAGCCAAATGGCGGAACGTCGGCAACCTCACGTGAAGGCTGAATGCTTGTTCGCCTACTCGGGTGTGTTTTGTTGGTAGTGGCTGAAACTAAAATTCAAGTGTGGAGTTAGCCCACGGTAACTCCTTTAGCCTTGACAGCGTAGCCATACGAACAGACTATGACTGCGCGTCACGGTCACAGTGTGGGCAGGAGCCAGGGCGATTCCCTCGGTTGAAATATCCGCCTGCACTCACGCAGCATTACCGCGTGCAATAACGGCGACGGCAAGGAACAGGATACCGAGTCCAACCAGGCAGTAGCCCAGGGAAGTACGGCTCGATCCTTTCCACTCACCGCTGGCAATTCCCCAGGTGACGCCGGCGATTATGACCGTGCTCAAGAACACGGGCCAGCCGATGATGCCTCCCAAGGGGCCTAAGGCCACCGCTCCCATTCCGTAGAGAATGACGCCACCGAACCACACCACTCCCATCAAGGCGCCCCCCAGCCAGTAGGCAGTCCCAGTCCCTTTGCTGATGAAGACGCCCCAGGTGTGATTCTTGTTCAGAAGATAGATGCAATAAGCAGCATTGGCGATAAGGCTAGAGCTAAGAGCCAGCGCCCAGATGGCGTTGCTAGCCATTGCCGGGGAGGACCCCGCCGCGAGGGCGCGCTGCTTCAACTCGTCGCCAAAGACAAAGGCGAAGTTGAACATGGAGGAGAATATCCCGGAAAGAATACACATCACGAGGCCAACGCCGAAACCCGAGCGTGCCGGACCCACCGCGCCGGGATTCTGTTCACGTTCGCGGCGCCAGCCCGCGATGGAAAGAAAGACCAGTGCGACGATCACCACCAGCGTGCCCATAATTAGCGCCAACCCGCGATGCGTGTGGAATTGGTCGGGATGCAGCATCGCGAGCGGCAGCAGACAACCGAACCCCGTCGCGACGGCCTGGGTCACCGGGAAGCCCAGGGCCAGTCCAATCCGGAAGACCCCGAAGCCGAACAGAGTGACCCCGATGCCAAAAGCAAACCCATATAGAATGACCCTGACCAGCACGGGCCAGGAGGCTTGGTGGTAGATGCTTGCAAGATGAGGAACCGTTCCCATCGCGACCAGCCAGGGAACAATAACGAGGCCTGTGGTCGCATAGATCAGCCACGTGTTCTCCCACCGCCAATTGGCCAGCCGCTTCATAGGAGCGACGAAACTCCCATTCAGCGCGCCACCTAGCAAGACAAGCATTAGGCCCCAACCGATTTGACCGCCCATGAAACCTCCAAAATGTCTCTACGGGCCGGCGCCATGTTCAGCCTTCCTGCAATGCCCAAAGGACGCCGTGGCGGGAGTGTATTTGATCCACGCTCAGAATGCAACCACGAGGCTTTGTCGGCTGAAGATTCTCTGACGCAGCGTTTTAGTTCTGCTAAACTGCCAGCCTCGATAGGTAGATTCGAGCGAAATAAGGTTTCTTGCTTAACCGGGAGGACCCGGGCCGCATCGAGCCTAAAGATTGCCCAAAGGAAAAAGGGAGTCACAACATGAGAGCCCTCTTGGTTTCTCAGCCGAACAAGTTCGAATTGGTCGATATGCCCAGACCTGTGTGTGGGCCTGGCCAAGTTGTCGTCCGCGTTGCCTATTGCGGGATATGTGGAACGGATATCGATATCCTTCGTGGCAGGGTTCCTGCCCTTTTTGTTCGATATCCCTTGGTTCCAGGACACGAGTGGACAGGAACGGTGGTGGAGGTCGGTCCCGGGGTGACGAACTGCGCCATCAATAGCCGAGTTACGGCAATAGGGTACTTGAATTGCGGCATCTGCGTCCATTGCCGGGCAGGAGAGATGAATCACTGCGCGGCCCACGAACAGATCGGCTTGACTCACAACGGCGGCTTCGCGGAATTTCTCGTGGCCCCCGCGAAGTCATGCCACGTGATCGCCGACCAGATCGGCTTGGACGAGGCGGTGCTGGTCGAACCGGCGGCCACGGTGGTTCGGGCAATTGAACGCGCATCGCCCAAGCTCGGCCTTAGGGCGGCCGTCATCGGCTGTGGTCCCATAGGCCAGATCGCTATTCGCACCCTGGGCCTTTACGAACCGTGCTCGATTCTGGGGATTGATCTCTCCCGGATGCAAGAGTCGCTGGCAAGGCGTGCCGGCGCCACCATTTTTGTGTCCACGTCGGATACTGCCCAGATTGTCAAAATGAGCGGCGCCGATGGCTGGGATTTGGTTGTTGAGTGTGCCGGAGGACCCATGGCCCTGGAAACGGCTTTGGCGATCGTTCGACCAGCGGGGCATATCGCAATAATTGGAGCATCGTCGGATGATCAGTACCTTTCTGTGCCTGCCAATATTTTCTACAAGAAAGACCTGCGCATTGATGGAATCTTGAGCTATACGACGGCATCTTTCACCCACGCCCTTGATCTGCTGGCCTCAGGCAGACTGAGGTTCAAGGATCTGATCACCCATCGCCTGCCCTTCGAAGAATTCATGAATGCCGTGGAATTGCTCACGGCGCGGGCAGAACCATTAGGCAAGGTGATTGTGAGCCATTCTGACTGATGGGAACAGAACACGGCCGTTTCACGAACTAGTGTAACGAAACTCGACCCGCTGCAGCCCGGTTCACGTGCCAAAGTGGGAAAGAGCCAGGAGACAACGTTTTAGTTGTACTATAGGGCACACGTCGATAGCTAGATTCGAGCGAAACAAGGTATCTTGCTGGAGGATAAGAACAATGAACATCACTGCTGAAGAAATCAAGGGGATGCTGGACGTAGCTTTGCTCCCGCCGACCACCACGCCCACCGCAGTCGAAGCGCTGGCTCTGGTAGTGCGTAATGAAGGGTTTGGCCAGATGTGTGTAAATCCGGCTCACATCCAGCGAGCGGTTGCCGCCCTGAAAGGTTCCCGGGCCAAGGTCGTTGCCCCTGTTGGTTTTCCTCTGGGAGCGGTGAAAACGGAAATCAAAGTATTCGAGACTGAGCATGCCCTAGCCGACGGCGCTGCGGAGATTGATATGGTGCTGAATCTAGGTGTGTTTCTCGATGGCGACTTCAAATCTGCAGAAGGTGATGTGCGCGCAGTCGTCAAGGCCGCCGGCGGAGCCCTGGTCAAAGTTATTATCGAAACCCCTTTCCTGACGGACATACAGAAGGCCGACGCTTCACGCTTGGCGCAGGCGGCGGGCGCGGGGTTTGTCAAAACCTGCACAGGATTCAGCCCAGATCCCTCCGCTCTATATGAGGACATCCGCCTGATCCGCCAAACGGTAGGCCCCAACATGGGGGTCAAGGCTTCCGGTCGGGTAGGTAGTTACTTGCGTTTTGCCGCCATGCTGGAAGCGGGTGCAAATCGCATAGGGCTTTCGTTGGAGCAGGCCCGCGAGATTCTTCGCGGTTGGGAGGCAGGACATTCTCGGTCCGGGTAGCTGATTCGGCATGTGTCTAAGCCAGACGCTTCGCCCACCTTGGCGTGAAACCCGACTGACAATTGCACTCGATGACGGTCAGGTATATAGTATCGGTCGGCCGGGAGGTGAGAACCGAAAGTCCGGTCTAGCCGCTCAAGATTACGTCACCGCGAAAGCGTGTTCCCTCTTGGCCAGGTTCAGGTTGGGATCTGTGCCTTGAATTGTCCTGGAGGTGAGGACATGAGTCGAGCTACGTTTTCATTCGTATCGCTGGCCGTGTTGTGTTGCTCCTTGGGCGCAGGGGGCCAAGAGAAGGACTATCGCGGAAAGCCCTTCCACGACAGCGTGTACCATGGCGGCGCACAAAGCATTCCCGGGCGGGTGCAATGCGCGTATTACGATCTGGGTGGGGAGGGCGTGGCCTATCACGACACGGATGCGATCAACCATGGAAGCGGCGTCCTAAACCCGGCGGATGGGACCTACTTGAATCAGTTTCGCATGGACGAAGGGGTAGACACCTCCTATACCAAGTTTCATCGCGACGTCAAAATAGACGACAGCCCGTATAATTTGGTGCTGCCCCCGGAAAATCAGCTTTATGTCGGCTGGACCGAGCCCGGCGAGTGGTTCAAAATAACCGTCGAGGTAGCCCGCGCCGGAACATACACGATGGATCTTTTGTACACATCAAACCGCGGTGGCACGATCTCGCTGGACCTGGACGGGAAGAAGCTGACCGATCCCCTGGAGATCGTGTCCACGAAAAACGACGCCGACCCGGTGGCTTGGCGCCAGTGGCATCATTGGAACGTCATGAAGGACCTGGCTGTGGGATCGTTGCCGAAGGGAGAGCATGTTCTCACCGTTCACATTCTCACTAACGGCAACATGAATCTTGCCTATCTTGATTTCAAGGAGCGGAAGCCTGCCGCTCCGGGAGGCGCGGATGAGAAAAAAGGAATCCAGTAGCAAAGGCCACGATCGTCGGGAGTTCATCAAGATCGGCGGAGCCGTCACGGCGGGTCTGCTGGCGCACGTCGCGCTGCCTGAAACCATCCGTGCACTTCCCGGTATGCCAGCGAACCCGGCCGCTCCTGAGGCCATGCCTACCAGAAACCTGGGGAGGACGGGCTGGCGAGTGGCCCTCTTCAGCTTGGGAGGCCAGGCGGCGCTGGAGATCAACAACAATGATGAGGTTGCGGTGCCGATCATCACACGGGCACTGGACCTGGGCGTGAACTATCTTGACACCTCCTCGATTTATGGAGGACCCGAGCGCTGCAGCGAACGCTACGTTGGCCAGGTCATGAAGAAACGGCGCGCGGAGGCATTTCTGGCCAGCAAGACCAAGGAGCGCACTCGCGACGAGTCGCTGCGCATGCTCGAGGAATCGCTCAAACTGCTCCAGACCGACCATCTGGACTTGTGGCAGCTTCACGACGTCGGCACCATGGGTGAGGTCAGCCAAATCTTCGGCAAGGGCGGCGCAATGGAAGCGCTCACCGAGGCGCGGGAACAAAAGATGGTCCGCTTTCTGGGCCTCACCGGCCATTTTCGTCCTGATCCGCTGATGGAGGCCATGCGCCGGTTTCCGTTCGATTGCATCCTGATGGCTTTGAGCGCAGCGGATCCGCACCACTTCAGCTTCCAGGAACAACTCTTGCCCATGGCCGTCGAGAAACAGATGGGCATCATCGGGATGAAAATACCGGGGCGCGGGCGGCTTCTCTCTTCCTGGACGCCGCCGCCGCTCGAGAAACAGAAGCATTCCTGGGAAGGCGTGGTGATTGCCAGCCGCCCGGGCACGCTGCAAATGCGCGAAGCGCTGTACTACACGCTTTCGCATCCCGTTTCCACGGTGATCATAGGGTGTGACTCGGTCGCGCAGGTCGAGGAAAACGTGCAACTGGCCCGCGAGTTTACGCCGCTCAGCGAAAAACAGATGGCGGCGCTTGAGCACAAGGCCGAGCCGGTGTCGAAGCAGGCGCTATTTTTCCGGTTTTTCGACCGCGCGTAGAGTGGGTTGTGGCCCCTCCCGAAGTCATGTGGAGTTCACCGAGCACGTCGCTTCTCCCGTCGGTCATTCAGAAAAGACGAACTGGTGGCTTCTGGCAAATTGCGATCTCGCAGTCCACTTGGCTGTGTAGTCGGCAATCCGTTCTTGTGACATGGGGTTTGGCGACGATCCAAAAGCACGGTTAGGCGCTGAGACCAGGTCGGTAGACCTTGGCCCGAGAACACCTTTTTGACTTAGTGGTTACCGATGCCGGACCGGCGGGCGTGTATTCCGCTGGGAAAGTTCAGTCCTCCTACTTGTCAGTGTAGGCGCGTCATCCCCAAAACCGCCCAAGTGGTGGGTTAGGCCTTTGCCAGCGGGTTACGCGCAGCAGGCATTAGGTTATGGTTTCTTCGGGCGGCGTTCATACGTGTAGTTGCTCGGAATTCTCACCTTCGCCGGATCGACGCCCTTTAGGCGACAGCAGCAGGCCATCTAGAGGGCTGGCGGTGGCGCTGAGATGGCGGGTGGAAAGGTGTGCAAGTAAACCGTGGTCTCTTTCAGATTGTGATGGCCTAACAGGATCTGGATGGTTCGCAGGTCGGCACCCGCTTCGAGGAGATGTGTTGCAAAGCAGTGGCGAAGCGTGTGCACATGCACGGGCTTGTTGAGGCCCGCTCGCTGAGCCGCATAGCGGCAAGCGCGCCAGACGGTCTTGGTGTTGAGGGGTTGGGTGGCGGTGTGCCGACGACCGGCAGGGAAAAGCCACACCTTCGATTTGATTCGGCTCCAGTGCTCGCGTAAGGCTGCCAGGAGGACAGGGCTGAGCATCACATCGCGATCTTCCCGGCCCTTGCCCCCGCGGATATGGACGACCATGCGCGGGCTGTCGATGTCGGCGACTCGCAGTCGCGCCACCTCGGCGCAACGCGCCCCGGTGGCGTAGAGCGTCATCAACAGGACCTGATCGAAGGGGTTGCGGGCGGAGTTAATCAGCCGCGCGACTTCTTCCTGGGTGAGTATGCTGGGCAGGCGACGGATCTGTTTGGGGTAGGGAGTCTCGTCGAGGCCCCAGCGTTTCTTAAGAGTCTTGATGAAGAAGAAGCGCAGAGCGGCGAGCCTCTGCGTAACGCTGGTCGCATCCAGCTTCCGTTCGCGGAACAGATACGCTTGGTATTCACGAACGTGCTCGGGGCGCAACTGGTCCGGGGAGCGGTGGAAGTAGCGGGCGAAATCAGCGACCGCACGTAGGTAACAGCGTGTGGTAGCCTGAGAGTAATTACAACGCTCGAGTTCTTCGAGCATCATTTTGCGTTGACGGGTCATAGGGAACCTCCTCATGACCCGACAATAACCTAGCTCAGTGCTACCGCCTCCACTTCCACCCACGCGAAGCGTCCGCCGCGGTAGCGGCTTCGCTCAAACGCTCTTCCACACCAGGACCCAGCCAGAGCCAAACGGTGGGGCAGTTGACGGCTAACCGACTTTTCAGGCCGGATCCCTTGCAGCGTCGGAACCTTTATGAGCGGGCGAGCAACCGGAGAGTACTTTCCGAGTGGGCGATCCGACCGGAACGGCCCATGGTACTCGAGTGGATAGGGCGTAAGAACTAAGCCGCTGGCGGACTTACCTTGGTGCGTTAGGCGATGAGCCGCGTTAACTTGCGGGTTACAGAAAGGAGGTTTCTGTGACCCCACTTCGTCAACGGATGCTGGAGGAACTCTAGCGCCGCAACTACTCACCCGCCGCAACTCGTGGCTACATTCTCGCGGTCAAGCAGTTCGCGGAACACTTCGGCAAGTCTCCCGAAAAACTAGGAGCTGAGGAAGTACGCCGTTTTCAGCTCTACCTGGTAAACGACAAAAAACTCGCCCCAGGCACGGTCGAGCGCATGTCGGCCTTGCGCTTTCTGTACGAGAAGACCTTGAGGCGGCGGGATCTCACCTTCGATGATCTGGTCTTCCCCAAGACACCCAAAAAACTGCCGGTCGTGCTGAGCCCTGAAGAAGTGGCGCAGCTTCGTTACGCGGCCGCCTTGTCCTCCGGAACCTTCATGAACATCGTCAGTACCGCGCTGATGGCGTAGAGCACGGCGAAGATCCACATTACGCCTGCGACACCCAGCAACGGCAGAAAGATACCGACGATCGCAGGGCCGACCCAGGCGCTCGCTCCGGCGCCCAAGTTGAGGATCGACATGGCCGCGCCTTTGCGGCCCGGTGCGAGAGCCGCCATGATCGCCCCGAGTGGCGTATAGGCCGACAGGGTGGCTCCATAGAACATGCCGGCAACGACCGCCAGCGTGTAATTCGCCGGGTGTCCCTGCATCGAGTAATAAAGCATGAGGGTGGTGACCGCACAGCCGGCGCCGCCGAACAGCGCCACAGTCCTTCGCCACCCGAATTTATCGCCGATGATTCCGAACAAGAGATTCCAGATGACGTTGGTCACCGACAGCATGGTCAGCAAGCGTAGCCACTGCGTGAGGGTGAAGCCGACCTTGGTGGTGCAATAGACTGGCAGAAACACCAGAAAACCGAGTTGTGCCGCCGTGTTGATCGTCCGCACGATGCCGCCGATTCCGATCTTCGGGATCTGCCAGGCGATCGTCGCACTGGAAATGAGCGTTCTTATTGGATTCTCGCCCGCGGGAGCGAGCCTCCGTGTTCCCGTCGGATCCCGAACGCCGAGCAGGGCCAGGCCGGCAGCGGCGACGAAAATAAGCGCCCACCAGAGGGTCTGATACGAGCCCGCCAGCGGAACCAGGTAACTCGCGAAGAGTGAGCCGAGAGTCGGGAAGCCCGCAGCGAATGCAAACCAAAACCAGCCCAGCGATGTCCCCAGACTTCGCGCCGGCGTTGCCACCGTGATCCATACCAAGAAGCCGTAAGCGAAGAGGGGATAGCCGAACCCGCGCATGGCATAGAAAAGCAGTATGAGCGGATAGTTGCCCGGCGCGACCCCCAGTAAGAGAAAGGCCGCATGGAAGACGAGCCAGATGGCCAGACCCATGAACATGATCCGTTTCGGTCCCCAGAGGTCGCTGAGGGCTCCGGACAGCCATGACGCAAACGTAGCGGTGACACCGTACACGGTGAACACCAGTGCCACCGCCGATGCCGATATTCCTTTGCCGGCGAGATAAGCCGACAGAAATCCCGATTCAACGCCGCAAGCACACATCAACAGCAGGACAGCGGGGAACCCCCAGGTTAAGGGTGGGTAAATGCCGAGTCGCTCGAGAATGGACGAAGGCGCACTGTCGGGTCTGGCGGTCATGGCTTCCGTACAAAAGCTCCTGTCTGGGTCCGGCGTGAGATGGAGAGTCGCCGGTTTATGGTTAGATTAGGAATAACCTCGATTCTATTCCTGAAGATACGCGTATCCAACGGAACTAAGTCGGGATCAATCAGATCCGTCAGGCGGTCGACATTGTGCTGACGCTGCATGACGGGGACCTGCATATCCAGTTGTTCGGAGCCGCGAAGAACCTCGATTCTCACCCGATCTCCTGCTTGCAGCATATACAATTACATGCCAAATATTGGAAGACTTCCCACGGGCTTGTCGTCGATACTTAAGATGATGTCCTGAATCTCCAGGCCAGCCGTCTCTGCGGGACTGCCCGGCATAACGATATATTCCCAGATTAGCTTTCCAGACTTCCTCACGCAGATGTTCGATCTTTGGCATAGGCAGAAGTCATTAGCCGTCAGCTATCAGCGTGCCGCCTGCTCGCGGCGCAGAGTTTTGAGCCGCTTCATCACGTCATTCTCACCGCGGCCGAAGTAGTCGTGCAGGGTTTGAAACTCCTTGAAAAGCCGGTTATATATTTCATGGTTCTGGGGCCGCGGCCGGTACGTTCCGCTCTGCAAGTGTGCCATATGTTCGGCGGCTTCGGGAATGGTTTTGTAGCCTCCGGCTTGGCGGCCTGCCGCCGCAGCGGCGTGGATGGCCGCGCCCAGGGCGGAGCAAGTCTGAGGCCGCTTTGCCACCATGATCTCGCGCCCCATCACGTCGGCGAAAATTTGCATCAGCAGCTTGTTTTTTGCCGGCAGCCCGCCGCAGGCCACCACGTCTCTAGTGTGCAAGCTCTGGGCTTCGAAGGCTTCGATGATCTGCCGCGTGCCGAAAGCCGCAGCTTCCATCAGAGTGCGAAAGACCGCTTCCGGGGGGGTGGCGAGCGTTGCGCCGAGCAACAGGCCGGTGAGGTCGGCATCCACGAGGACAGAGCGGTTGCCATTCCACCAATCGAGCGCCATCAGCCCCGATTCGCCCGGGCGCAGCGCCCCAGCCCGCTTGTCCAGCAATGCTGTGAACGGAAGATTCAGCTTGCGCGCTTGGCTCTTGAGGGAGGCCGGCACGGCGTGGTCGAAGAACCAGGCGAACATATCTCCGCCCGCATATTGCCCGGCTTCGTATCCCCAAAATCCCGGCACAATACCATCTTCAACCACTCCACAGATCCCCTCCACGATCCGTCGCTCGGTCCCCATCAGCATTTGGACGAAAGATGTGCCCATGACCATCGAGAGAGAACCTGGCTTGGTCACGGTGGTGGCAGGGATAGCTACATGCCCGTCAGCAACGCCCACGGAGACAGGGGTTCCTTCCCGTAGCCCCATCGCGCCGGCCCAATACGCCGTCAGCCCACCCGCCCGTGTGCCGAGGGGATAGAACTCCGTCCCCACTTTCTCCTGGATCACATTTTCGAGGCGTGGGTGAACGGCCCGGAAAAAATCGCGCGAAGGGAAGCCCACCCCCTTCACCCACATGGCTTTGTAGCCTGCCGTGGAGCTGTTCCGTTTTTCTTCGCCCGTCAGTTGCCACACGATCCAGTCCGTGGCCTCGATGAATCTGTCCGCGGCCTCATAGAGCTCCGGGCTGTCGTTAAGAACCTGCAAGACTTTGGCGAAGAACGACTCGGAGGAATATTTGCCGCCATAGATTCGGATGAATTCTTCGTTTCGTTCCCGGCCTATTTCAGTAATGCGATCGGCTTCCGGCTGTGCGGCGTGATGTTTCCAGAGGATTGCCCAGGCAAGCGGTTCGCGGCGGTATTTGGGGAGGAAGCAGAGCGGCGTTCCGTCCTGGGTGGTGGCCAAGAGCGTGCAGGATGTGAAATCGGTGCCAACGGCGATAACATCTTCCGCCTTTACGCCAGCTTCTTTGAGCGCCCTGGGGACGCCCTTCTCGAGCCCCAAGTAGTAGTCGCGGGGGTTTTGCAGGGCGGAATCCGGCTCGAGCCTCGCAGCGCCGGGCAGTTTTTCGTCGAGCACGCCATCCGGGTAAGGTACAACCGCCGCCGCCATTTCCTCGCCGTCGCGAACTCGAGCCACCACCACGCGGCCGGACTCCGTGCCAAAATCAATTCCAATGACGAACTTATCCTGGGGCATTCGAGGTTCTCAGCAGTCAGTCGTCAGTAACCAGTGGTCAGTTGAAAAGACGAGGCTCAAGGCAATTGTGAATTGTGAATTCCGAATTTTATCCGGAATTTCCATTATGGACTCCGGCCCGACCGACAACATACACCTGGCCGCCCCCGAATGCAATCGTCCGTATCGCGCCATCTAAAATGTAACCATGGGAGGAGTGATCGCGCCATTTAGGATGTAACCCGAGTCGGCGAGAAGGATGAGGAGGGTTACGGTGAGTCACAAGGCGCGATGGGAGTATTTTCGTGCGATCTATGGGCGCTATCAGAAGGGCGATCGGAAAGCACGCCAGGCCATTCTGAATGAATTCTGTTTGAACACGGGGTATCACCGCAAGTACGCCATTCGGCTGTTGAACGGGGCGCGCTTGGGCCCACGGGCCAGTCCCTCGGGGGTTCGGCGAAAGCGCGCTCCGAGCTACGGGAGGAAAACGCTGGCGGTTTTGATCACCGTGTGGGAAGCGGCGGGATACCCGTGGTCGGTGCGGTTGAAGGCGATACTACCGACGTGGATGCCGTGGATTCGCAAGCGCTTCGGCATCGGCCCCGAAACGGAGCGGGAGTTACTGGCGATCAGCCCCCAGCAGATGGATCGCCGGCTGCAGGACCAAAAGAGGCAAGCGCGCCGGAGACTTTACGGACGCACCAAGCCGGGCTTGCTGCTGAAACACCAAATTGCGGTCCAGACCGAAAGTTGGGATGTGCGCGGTCCGCGGTTTACCGAGATCGATCTGGTGGCGCATTCGGGCAATTCCGGGGCCGGTGAGTTCGGGCACACCTTGAACGTGACCGACATTCACAGCACCTGGACCGAGTCGCGCGCGGTCTTGGGGCGCAGCCAACCCGTGGTCTTGGCGGCCATCCAGGAAGTGGAGCAGGCGCTGCCCTTCGCGTTGCGGGGAGTGGATTGCGACAATGGCTCGGAATTCATCAACTGGAATTTGCGGGCGTGGTGCCACTGTAAGAACATTCAACTGACCCGTGGGCGGCCTTACAAGAAGGACGACAATGCCCATGTCGAGCAGAAGAACTGGACGCACGTGCGCAAGCTCCTGGGCTGGGATCGTTACGATTCGGCGGCGGCCATAGAGGCCATCAACGATCTGTATCGCCAGGAGTTGCGCTGGTTGCTGAATCTCTATCTGCCCTCGGTGAAGATGGTGAAAAAGACTTGCATCGGATCGAAGCTAAGGCGCGTCTATGATGCCCCGCAGACCCCGTTGGAGCGCGTGGCCCGCTCCGGGTGTGCCGAGCCCAGCCGGTTGGCGGAGTTGACGAATCTCCAGAGTCGCTTGGATCCGTTCGAGCTGGCCCGGATCATTGATCGCAAGCTGAAACGCATCTACGAACTGGCAAACCGCAGACTCAGCCCCGGTAGCTGTCCGTTGCACACTGACCATCGCAAACGGTTGCGGCCGGACAACGGGTGTGGAAAAGACGCTCCGTGGAAAAGCCTAAAAGCGGGCTTTTCCACCGAGCTTGGGAATCCCGCCAAGAGCGCGGGATTTCCACTTTCCCACACCCGCGACGGCGGGTCCTCGGTAACATTTTAAATGGCGCGACGACCCACCCGAAAGTTACATTCTTAAATGGCTTGACGCGTCGCCAGCCGGGTTTTCAGCGTTCGGAGCTTCCAGCGCGGACGGAAGGGGCCTGTTTTACCACTCCTGAGAATGCCAAGGCCTGAAACGGTCTCTCTTTCGACCGATTCCTCCGACACCTTCCCGTCCCCTGCCTGCTCGTCGCGTGATATCCGATCGGGTCGGCGGCTCGCCTAGCTTTCACTATGACGGCGCAATAGGGAACTGTGCTGAGTGGGTACTTCGCCGGATTGTGCCCGAGAAACGCCCTTTCACGCCGGAATCCGGCGGGCTCAGTCGGCAGGCCAGTTGATGGGTAGCCGACTTGAACGAAGCCGCCCGTGCGGCGGACGCTGCGCGTGCGTGCAAGTGGGCAGGAGTGTCTTGATCAGGTTATCTTCGGGTCATGAGGAGGTTCCCTATGACCCGTCAACGCAAAATGATGCTGGAGGAACTCCAGCGTCGTAATTACTCTCCGGCTACCATACGCTGTTACCTAAGTGCGGTCGCTGATTTCGCTCGCTACTTCCACCGTCCTCCGGACCAGTTGCGCCCCCCGCACATTCGTGAATACCAAGCCTATCTGTTCCGCGAACGGAAGCTGGAT
>JBEKHR010000039.1:0-55804 GCA_050012175.1 Terriglobia bacterium
GGACCACGCCGCCAAGGTGGTCCGTTCCTCGGCCGACAGAATAATCGGAGCTGCGACTCGGCTCATGTCCTCAAGCATATCGGCCTTATCTGTATAAGTCAAGGTAATTATGGGACACTACACTAGCCGCATTCGCACTCATCATCCGGCAACTACTCCAGCCGTTCCAGGATTACCAGAGTGCTGTCGTAGTCTCCGGTGAGATTCAGATTCAGCCCGTGGCGCATCAGATAGGCGCCGCTCAAAGCTTCCTGCTTTTCAACGAGCTTGTCATCAAGCGGCTTCACCCGGTACGTCGCGTTTTCATCAAGCCCGCGCAAGCAGACGGTGGGAGCCGGGCGCAGGTATTGCTGGGAGTGGAGGAATGCGAACAAAACCGCCTGCTTTCCGTCAGCGGAGACATATTGATTCGCCGTCAGCCCACCCTGGCGGGGAGAGAACAAGCGGTAGAGGTCCCCTTCTTGCACCGTTTCGCGGATGCTCTTGTAGGTGCCGATCATGCGGGTGGCGAGAGCAAAATCCTCTGCTGTCCACTTGTTCAGGTCAGCCCCGACGCCCAGCGCCCCCTGCATCGCCACCAGGAAACGGAATTGCAACGGCGTAGAGCGCCCGTTCAAATTAGGAACATCGGTAACCCAAGCCGACATGACCTTGGAGGTATACGCGTAGCTGAAGCCCTCCTGGATTCCCAGGCGATCGAAGGCCTCAGTATTATCGGAAGTCCAGACGATGTTGACGCGTTCCAGAATGCCCAGGTCCACGCGCCCGCCGCCTCCGGAGCAGGCCTCAATTTCAAGGTTCGGGTGCTTGGCGCGCAAGCGGTCGATGATCTCGTACACGTTGCGAACGTACTTCACCCAGATTTCCTTTTGCTCCGCAATGGGAACTTCCGCCCAGCCCGGCTCACCGAAATGCCTGTTCATGTCCCACTTGATGTATTTGATGTTGTTCTCGGAAAGCATCTTGTCGAGCACACCGAAGATGTATTCCTTCACATCCTCGCGGGCCATGTTAAGAACAAGCTGGTTTCGAGCCTCGCTGCGCGGACGTCCCGGAAAGTTCATCGCCCAGTCGGGGTGATGTCGGTAAAGGTCGCTGTCAGGGTTCACCATTTCCGGCTCGAACCACAGGCCGAAATCCATGCCCAAGCTGTTCACGTAACCGATGAGCGGCTGTAGGCCGTGGGGGAACTTTTGCGCATTCACGTACCAGTCGCCCAGGCCGGCGTGGTCATCGTTGCGCTTGCCGAACCAGCCGTCGTCCATCACGAAAAGCTCCACGCCGAGTTTCGCGGCCTTCTCCGCCAAGGCTTTCTGTCCTGGCTCGTTCACGTCAAAGGTGGTTGCCTCCCAGGAGTTGTAGAGCACCGGCCGCACATGCGGATGGGCGTGGTCGGGAAGAATTTGGTTGCGCTCAAAACGGTGCATTAGCCGCGAGGCTTCACCGAACCCGCGACTGCTGAAGCCACCGTAGTAAGGCGGCGTGCTCAGGCTCTCGCTCGGCTTGAGCGGCCAAGAGAAATCAAAGTCGTTGTAGCCGCCGGTCACCCGCACTTGGTGGGCGGCAGGCGTGTCTTCCACCACCAGTTTCCAGTTGCCGCTCCAGCCGAGGGCGCCGAACCACACGCGGCCGTGTTCCTCGTCGGCCTCTCCCCCTTCGTCGATGGCGAACCAGGGATTCAATTGGTGGCTGGTGTTGCCGCGGCGGCTTTCCAAGACCTTCTCGCCAGGATGAAGGGGTTCCCGCACCAGTTGTGTTTCGCCCGCCCAACGCCCGGTGAGATAGGTGAGCCGATATCCCTCCCCTGTGGGCACGTACCAGACCCCCGACTGCGCGCTCTCCACGGTCACGACCTGCAGCGTCCGATTCTCAATTTCCACCTGCTTGCGGATGATGTCTTCTTTAGGAAATACCTTGTAGGTGAGTTTTACAAACAGTTCATATTGAATATCCCTCAGACGGATTTCCAGGGTGTCGCCGCGGATCTCGTGACTCGCGTATTTCAACACCAGGTCACGGACGCCCGATGCCAGCGTCACCTTCAAGGCGGGCTCGTTGTAATACCGGCCGCCCCATCCGGGGTATTCAAGATTGCTCATGCCTTCCTGAGAATCAAAGGAATTGTATTCAGGGCGCAGACGCGCGGCGGTAAGGTCATGGTCGCTCTCGAGCTTCCCCCCCCAGTAGAGCGTTTGCAGCTCGTCGCGTTCATTGAGCCCCATCACATAGGAGGTTTGCGCGGTCGTGAGGACCCACAGGCGCAAATTGGCGACATAACGCACCGGCGCGGTGCCCATCGTCCCCTCCCCGCAAGCCCGGCCGGGCGCGAGCATCATTGCAACCATCAGTGCCCCAAGCATAACGGCTTTACCCAATCTTTCCGCTTCCGTGGCTTTCATGCATTCCTCCTGAAGTAGCGCGGACCTGTTTTATAGGTCCGCGGCTTTTTATTGTCAACATGGGACGAGCCGCAGCAAGCGCGGACCTGTTTTATAGGTCCGCGGCTTTTTATTGTCAACATGGGACGAACCGCAGACCTTCAAAACAGGTCTGCGCTACACCTCTGGATAACGTTCGACCTTTTCGCGAAGCGCGGACAAGTGCGGCATAGCCACGCCCAGGTTCTCGCCGGTGTTGAGCACATCGAAGTAATAGCGTTTCATTTCCTCCGGGCTGTAGGCGAAGTGACTCCCCCTGAGAAGGCGTCGACCCTTTTCAGTGAACCGAACGGCATAAAAATAGGCAAGGCCCGCAAGCCAGGCAGGCATATTCAAAACACTTCTCGCGTCGGGATAACGCCCCAGGTCGACGCCACGGGCCGCAACCACATGCAATGCTTCCCGAGTGGCCAATGCCCCCAGCTTCAAGGTCTTGAAACTCCGCGTCGCTTCGGCTATCCCTCCCGCCCAAAGGGCGATTCCTATAGTGCCAGCATTGATAGCATGGTGTACCCAGAGCCATTCGATGATGTTGGGTTTAATGTCCAAGGTGAAACCTGCCCGTTGGAACAATTCCGTCACGGCCTTGAATTTCTCCGGATCGGAGCCTTCCAACATTCCAAAGCGCACCGTAGGGTTCACGGTTGCGATAAGGATACCCTGAGCATCGGGGCCACCACTGGCGGCGGAATAACCCCAGAGGATTGAAGATCGCGGCAGAAGGCGGTCAATCTCCCCCGTTCCATCCCAATTAGCGGTGAACAGTAGAAAAGTGGCGCCAGGTGCACCGGGCAAGTATTGGCGGATGGCCTCAGCCGCCTGGTAGTGCTTGGTAGCGACAATCACGAGGTCAAAGCCGTCTAAAGGGCTGATCTGCCCAACTGTCTTGGCAGCATACGTCACCCCGGTGTTTCTCGGGTAGCCGGGCCGCAAGTCCAGCAGGTCCAGGGTGTCGGTGCCAGGAAGCCCCTCCTTGCGCACGACATGGGTGACATCAATGCCCGCCTTGGACAAGGCCCAGCCGTAAATTGTTCCGACCACACCCCTGCCGATGATAAGGGTTTTCATGACGTTCTCGCTTGGCGCTGACAATTCTGTACGTTTCCGGTGAAGGAAGCAAGTGTAGCGTGGACCATAGACCGAATCATGTGCGTGCTCCTTTCGGGAGGGACATTCAAAGGGGAAAGTAAACCGAGATGAGCACTATTGACCAAACGGGTGTTCCGAACGACACAGACAACGCATCAGCTTGACTGTATAAGAGAAGTGGTTCATTAACAGGTTAGCCAGCTCGGAACCAGAAAAAGGAGATTCCAGATGAAAACAATCATGTCCTGCCTGGCGCTAGTCGCTTTGGCAGTGTTCACGTCAGCCGCGTTCGCCCAGGAGCCAGCGCCAGCCCAGCCGGCAGCGCCAGCCCAGCAGGCAGCGCCAGCCCAGCCGGCAGCGCCAGCCCAGCAGGCAGCACCAGCCCAGGAGCCAGCGCCAGCCCAGGAGCCAATCCTCACTTCCGCGGAAGCGAAGTTTGACACGACCACAGACAATAAGGATCAACAAACCAAACTGGATGTTTACGTCAAGAACAGTGACGGGCATGAAGTCGCTAAGTCCGAAGGCAATGAAGGCCGTTGGAACAAGAATTCTACCCACACCGTCACGTTACAGGTCGAGGGCAGCCCAACGAAAGGAGAAATCGGGAACGGCAGCGTTACGCTGACTCTCCACCCGCAAAGAAGGAACAAATGGTCGTTCAACTACACAGTTACTCTCAAGTTCTCTGATGATACTTTCATCACCAGAGGATTTACCGGCTGTTACTTGACTGATCATGACCCAGCCCGGACGGATTCCCTTAAGTGATACCGGGGGCCTAGCCAAGCCAAGTGGCGCCCTACCAGGGCAAGCCAAGGGGGGGGAATCCCGTGACTTCCACACGGCCGCCTTCCTTGATGCTGACTGCGTCCTCCGTGCCTCTCAAGCTTTAACACGGAGCACACTGAGCCTCTCAGTGACCTCCGTGTTGAAGCTCTTCTGACCACGGAGGACACGGAGACACTACGCACAGCAGGAAGAGTCTTCGCGGCGCGAGAAGAAGATGAAAACTAGTCGTACAGGGCGGTTTCCCCATCGCGCCCGCCAGGGCCTGTGGGGTCGGAATTAGTAGGGACGAACTGAGTTTGGCCCTGCGGCTCTTCCAGCGGCGCGGGCGCTTGCCGCGCCGCAGTGGCCCTGACCCCGCAAGGCGGGGTCAGCACGCGATGGCACCGCACAAATGCCGACCCCGCCCTGCGGGGTCGGCGCTACATTTGCCTCACTGCGCCTCGAACCAGGCGATCTAAAAACTTTCCCTTATCCGCGCCGCCAAAACCACGGCGCAGTGGAAAAGCCGCAAAGCCTGCCCTGAGCAGAGCGAAGGGGCTGGAGAGCGAGCCTTGCGCTACATTTTCTCTTGCGCGCCTCCCCATGCGCCGCACTCGCCACTGCTTTCTTGGCCGTGGTTGAGCTTCCGGTCCTACTACCTCAATGATTCGTCGGTTCTGAGTATGGATCGGCTCGCCTGGATTCGGTCTTGTCCGTGGGCCGCAGAGCTGCGTTCTGCGCCAGCCTGCGCGGTTATCGGATTGTGAACGACAGTCCTCAAGTTTTCCGGTCTGGAAGCTTGATACCCAGATTTGCAAGAGTCTTGTCGAAAGTCCCGGAAAGAACCATCTGTGTAAATATCTCGTACGGGTCATGAACGTCCCCAGCCTTCCTGGGGCTCTCTGAAATATAGAGAATTACTATCTTGCGGTATTTTGAGGAAGCTACGCAGCAGATCCGCGTTCTGCCCTTCTTGATGCGGAATATGTTGGAAAGATGACCAGACAAGGACTTGTTTGGGTTTAAAGGATCATGGGGGATGATTCTGGTGACGGCCTCATCGACCATGTTAAAAAGCTTCACCTTCGCGTTCGAATCGTCCCCCGCATCGAGACACGCTTGGGCATCTTCGTAAAGCTTTCTGTATACCCTTTCAGCGGTCTCGGTTAATTCAACCTCAAATTCGGCAGAAGACACGGGTGTGCTCCAGATTTCACCTCTTCTTGCCTAGCGAAGCCTTGATCTTCGAAAGCGGTTTCGTTCGTCCTGCCTCGAAGTCCTTCAGTCCGGCCAGAAGTGCAGCCGTCTCCTCCTTGTTTGTCAACAGTTCAACAGTAGCCATCAGTGATTCGAGTTCGTTTTGGAGAATCAGATACTTTTCGTACTTCACCAACACGGCCAGCGGCGTGTCGTTTTCTTGTAGAACGAGGGTCTCCTCGATCTTCCTTAGGTCGTCGGAATTGAGTTTCCGTAGCTTGCTGACACCAACATGCCTGACATTGGGGTCAATCTTCGGAATGTTCAAACCTTGCAACGTCAAAGTGTTTTTCCTCCTTGCTGGAGGTGCTCGTTTTTTGTCCTCCGAGTTTTAGATGCGCATGTCGCGCGCATTGCATAACTATAGACAGTATTTTGCCAGTCATCAAGTACAAATGTTGTCTTTGCACTAGCAAGGATTTGATCTTACAGGATTGCTCTATTGCCAATAATCTGTACGTGGGGCCCTGTCGGAATGGGATTTCCTCGGTCGTAGGCTGGCGCAGAGCGCAGCTCTGCGCTTCAGCATGCTATATTAGCGCTGGTCATGCCGACCTCCACCGCGCATCTCGGGCCTTAGCTGGTCCTTGTATATACAAAGGAAGTCTTCGATCTCGTACGGTTCGAGAACCGCGAGTGCCTTCGGCAAGCCGCGTGGATCAAGCGAGTCCGCTCGCCAATCCAGACCCAGGTTACGGGCGCCGTCGCGTGTCCCTCTGTGCAGGTAAACGCGCTTCGGCATTCGACCCAGGCGAGCACCGATGCGCAGTGCTGTGTCGTAGTAATAAAGTTCTGCCAAGCCCCGAATACGCTTCAGGTGTTCTTTGATCAGGTTGTGGAGTTGGTCGAACGAATCGCACCGGCGTAGCTCCTTGGCTGCATCCCAAAGAATGCTTCTTGCCTTGCGAAGCAGGGACCCTCTCAACCGCCTCTGGTGACTGAAGCGTTTTCCGCATTCGTCTTTGGCTAGGGTAGCCCTGTCAAGCGCCTCTTCAAATGGCTGTCCGCACCGGCCCCTGAGTTCGACCTGAGCGCGACGGCGGTAGCGCAAAATGTAATCCCGAACCATCCCGCGCAGGCTGCGAGGTATCTGCCCTTTGTGCCCGCAGCTTGGGGTGGGAAAGCACGATTTCATATTTCCGCCCTAACCTCGTTCGCAGGTCGCGCCGCCGACGTCCTATTACCGCCAAATCCTGGGAACGCCGAAGACAATCCCTGCGAGACCGGCCAACGCGAAGATCAAGAAGATAACGTTAAAACAGTCGGAGTAGGTGAAGCAAGTGTAGCGCGGACCTGTTTTGTAGGTCCGCGGCTTTCCGCTTCAAATTCTCGCGTTCTGATCGGCCGGCAAACGCACGCGGTCAATGGTCAGCCCGCACCGGCTCTGCTGTTCGGTGGCGTCGACGCCCGCGTAGTCAGGGAAACTGGACCTCAATGATTCGTCGGTTCTGGGTATGGATCGGCTCGCCTGGATTCGGTCTTGTCCGTGCGCCGCAGAGCTGCGCTCTGCGCCAGCCTGCGGGTGTCGCTCCTCTCCGCATAGATTGCATAAGGCGGGATGTATGCGTCCCGCCATAGCGTGGATCTGTCCTGACCAGGCCGTGGATGTGCCACTCGCGCCTCTCCGCTGTCCGCATAACAGGGCGGTCGCCACGGGTGGGGGATCGCGCTATCAGCTGTGCCATCCTTCCATCAGCCAACGACGGAGCGTCGGGAAGCCCAGCTTTATACAAGTCCGACACCAGTCGACGTACTTATCAGGATACCCTTTCCAGTATTCTGGGAGGACGGGATCGCCGGAATTCTTAAACGCCAGGGCCAACCATTCCACGCACCATGCCAACGGATATAGGATCGGCAACATGATCAGGACGAGAGTGGCGAGCATGAAACTCAACCCGACAATCCACCACCAAATGCAGGCCACCCATAAACCCCCGAGAGAGACGACGACCGGGAGACGCAACAAAATCCCGACCAGTCTGCGGAATTGAGGTAGGTGGGCTACCATGGGACGCAGAGTAAAAGACCACACTCGCGGCCACGGTTAATCCCCCGTTCGGATTAACGGTGGGTTCCTGAACGCCGGAAAAGCCCAGGGCTGGAATAGCATCAACCGGGCTACCCGCGGAGGGCGTGTCGCTGCGCGACATCGCAGACTGCACAAACCAGCAGTTTGCGCCAGCCGGCCAGTCTTGATGCGTCGTGGACCAGCCCCGATGTTCGTCATCGGGATGCGTCGCCGGCCAATACAATTGAATAGAGGCTTTCGGCGCAGACCCGGTGGGCGCACACATCGCGTGGCGTAATTCGAGGAGCCTCAATAATAATTTGCGCGAATGAGTCCTCGACCCCGATTAGCCCTATGCGATGCCGGTACAGAAGTAAGCGGTCCACGCGAGGGACTACTGCCATGGGTACCGCCACATAGCTACGGTGCGCGAAGAGTGTGTATCTCCGCGCCTGCAATATCGCATCGGACCAGCGGTCGATCTTTGCTTCTACCGCCACGATTTCGGCCGCCGGATTTGGCAAGCGACCAAGAAGCCAGTATCTCCCCTTCTTTTCAAGGACGAGACCTCTTTTGATTAGAGCTCTCAGTGCCTTATGTCTTAGGCTGCTTGGCGCTAAGGCGACGCGCTGAGCCAGAGTCTCAAATGAAAGACTTCGCTTTGAGGGAATCCGCAAAAGAACCTCGATTACGCGGCGGTCCTCTAAGGGGGGACGCTGACCACCCCGCGTCCGTTCTTCGTAGGAGGCTCTTGAGACAACCATGCCGACGAGGTCTGCTATACCATACCCACTTCTGTATTCCCGAAGCCAAACATCCAAACGATGATAGTTGGCGACCGCGTCCCCTATAGGTGCGATCATTCTGGACTCGACACGGATGCTCATTTGATCCCCGAAGAACTGACACTTCGGAAGATATTCTGCCATGTTTTCAGGTGCTGGTACATCCCCGGACGCAGGTCGACCTTCATAGCGCGCCTAATACGCTCGCACTCCTTGATTGCTTTCTCAACTCGATCCAGAAACCAACTGACCCGCTCGGAACGTGATTTCATGTCGTTGATTTCAGCTACTTCGCTTGTTCTGGCCCACAGGTAGTGAGGCTTGCTGGCCCTTTCAAGGTCGGTCCGACCCCATCCGGAAATGAATGGGTTTGACGGGCGTAAGTGAGAGTTCGCATCATCACTCAGAATTTCCGACGCGAGCGCCACCGGCAGAGTGAGAAGAAGCTGGGGGATGTAGAATCGCTTGGACATGTCGTACGGACCCACACTTCGATTAGCCAAGAGATCAGCCTCCGAGAAACTTGCCAACGAGGCGATACCCGTTGTCATTCCGTCGACGCCCAGGCAAAGTAGCCCAATGCCGAGCGTGCCAACTCGGCAGGCGAAAACGGGTTGGCCGAGGTCCTGGAAGCCCGCAAGCAGGGCAGCGTAAGACTTCAATTGGAGTGGGTTGGTTGTCCGCTCATCAATGTTATCCACAAAAAACAGAAAGCCGTCCATGCGGGCGCGAGAATACCTGTTGAGCAAGGTCAGCCTGTTGTTCTCAACTGCGTAAGCTTCGATGTTTAGTGAAAGCCCTCCGTAAACTGGCTTAGGACGCGCTTTCTCATGTCCGTAGGCGGCCGCCTCTTCCATCAACTTGATGTCGACATCGATCCAAGGAGAGGACAGATCGCGTGCATAATGGAAGGGGGCGACCAAGATTGAGCATTCCCATTTCAACTGCCAGTCTATTGTGCCTCGGGCATATTTCTGGAGTGCTTGCAAGGACCGGAGCGAATTCGCGTCAAGGACATTGTTGGGATCAGGGACATAAGGAAGCTTGACAACACCCTCTGTCTGCGCGAAGGATGAGTACGGCAACCGATATGTGACCGGATCGAACATAAAGGAGAGTCCCATTTGTCGATATTCATTGAAAGAGTTCTGATACCTTGGGAGGAAGTTTGCGGGGAATTCAAACCCATCCATCCGGCCGCCCGCATTCAAGAACATTCGTATGTTCTCCACGCCCTCATTGTGTAGCAGCCGGAAGAAACACCGCTTCGGATGAGGCAACCGCTTCGTGCGACGCGGGGGCCCTGGTGCAGGCGCCATATAGAACGTCGTCCCCAGAAGCGCCTGCTTCAACTCATCGTGATTCAGGTTGCGCTGGTATGGCTGTTTCATCAAAAGGGTAAGGATCAGGTTCTCCAGTTCAGATGACACCTTGCCGTTTCGCCTCGTTGGAGCGATCGGGGGCTCATTTGCCACTTTTCCGTAAAGTTCCAGGGGCTCTTGCGCATCGAAGGGATACGCGCCCTTTGTCACCAGGTAGTAGAGCATCACGCCAAACGAATAGAAGTCGGCCCGGTAGTCGATTAGCTCTCCCCTGAGGATCTCTGGGGCGACGTACATTGGAGTTCCAATCGGTTGGCCGGGCAGTGTGGTCAGGGTTGTGTAGTCGAGCATTTTTACGAGGCCGAAGTCGAGCACCTTCACCTCGCCGCTATCCGTGATGAACACATTTTGCGGCTTCAGGTCTCTGTGGACGATGTTCAGCGCATGAATGGCCTTCAGAGCCTCGAGGACTTGTAGGAGGTTTTGCTTCAGCGTGCTCTCAGGAATGTCGCGAGAAGCGTCTTGGAAACGTTTCGCTAGGTCCTTCCCCTCAAGGAACTGCAGCACAATGTAAAAGCGAACTTCCTCACCGAGCATGTCTTGGCCGGCATCTATGAGGCGAACCACATTCCGGCTCTGTACCTTCTGAAGGGACCTCACTTCACGCTTGAATCGCTCAGCGTCGTAACCGGCCTGAATAGCCTCCTCTTTGATTAGCTTCAGGGCGAATATCTTTCCGCCCTTCGTCGCTCGAAACGTCTCGCCAAATGCTCCCTTACCGAGCAGCTTGCCGATTTCATAACCAGCTATGGTCGCCATAGGCTACGTGTCCTTTCCGCTTGGTTGGGCATCCCGACGACCTTGCGCGCGGCAGAGCCTATCCCGAGCACGCGGTGCCTGTAGGGTCTCGCGATGCGGCCCACGCAGATTACCGCCGCGTTACCACTCCTGTATACATCTGCTCGCAGGGGAAGGCAAGGGGGAAAGAACAGCAATTATGAATGATGAATTATGAATGGCGAACGGAGGAAAGCAGAATTCGGAAATCAGAAGTCAGAAATCAGAAGTCAGAAATCAGAAATCAGAAGGCAGAAGGAAGACGGAAGGCGCGCAGCAAGCGGGAGGCAGGGGGTGGTGGATGGGGGCAATCGAAAATCCAATCCAAAATCCAAATCTAAAATCTAAAATCTAAAGTCTAGAATCTAAAATCCAAAATCCAAAATCTAAAATTGCCCTAGCCCCGTTTTCTCAACGGACTACTGACGACTGACCCGCCGTGGCGGGACAACTGACGACTGACCACTTCCGCTTCAGCCGACATCTTCCATCTGAACCAGGGGAATCAAACTTTGGATGAGCGCCAGATCGGCCACCTTGCTCCCTTCCATCGTCACCGCTGCGGCACTGGCGGCCATGGCGAGGCGGAATGACTCGCGAAATGAAAGGTGTTTCAGTTCTCCATACGCTAAGGCTGCCACCATTGCATCGCCGGCTCCGACGCTGCTTCGCGGGGGCACGGCTGGGGGGCGGGCCGACAGCAGATCCTGCCTGGTAGCCGCGATCGCACCCTCCGCCCCCAGAGAAATCACCGCTTCTTCGGCGCCCATTTCAAGCAATTTGCGGGCGGCCTCGGCCAGCTCGCGGCGGGTCCTCAATCGCACTTGAAGCAGTTCTTCAACTTCCGCCCGATTGGGCTTGAGCAAAAGGGGTTTGGCTTCGAGTCCGTGCCTCAGAGCGAGTCCTGCTGTGTCTAGCATGCACTTTGCCCCCAAAGCTCTTGCAATGGTGATGAGTTCTGCAAATGTCTCGGGCGGGGCTCCGGGCGGCAGGCTTCCGGAAAAGACCATCACGTCACAACGGGGGCCATATTCTCTGATCTTCTGTTTCATCGCTTCCAGGTGTTCAGGAAGCACTTGAAAGCCGGGTTCGTTGAGTTCGGTTTCTGTCCTGTACACGGGATCGTGGATTTTCAGGTTTACGCGCGTCTCACCCGGGACGTTAATGAAGTCCGCGGGAATGCCGTTGGCGGCGAGCGCCTCGAGGATGAAGTGGCCGTTGCTTCCCGCCACAAACCCCAGCGCGCAAACTTCTGCCCCAAATTGCTTCACTGCTTTGGCGACGTTGATTCCTTTGCCGCCAGCGTCGGTTCGCCTCACTTCTCCTCGGTTGGTCTTGCCAACCTCAAAGCGCGGAACCGTGAGGCTTCTGTCAATGGCCGGATTCAACGTGACCGTTACAATCATGTCGCCATCTCCTGTGGCACGGGATGGGGAACAGGAGAATAACATGCAACCGAACGCTATTCCAGATTCCCTCTTCACGCGCTGAAGAATCACCCTACCCCTGCGCGAGTTGACCCAGTTCGTGGGGATGGTTCCCTCCCATCAGAGGCGCCCATTCACAAACGATGGGCCGAGGGGAAAAAAACAGCGCACTCGCGGCTTGCTGTGCAATTAAAGCCATGACAAATAGACCATAAGGCATGGTGTCATATAGGGGCCAATTTCATGCCAGATATGTCCGAAAACCTGGACGGATATTGTTGCATATTTCAACATAAGCCCCTTTTTTGATGATTGCGTTTGGTCTACGGCTTGCAAGGCTAGGTTAATGGTGCGGTTGAGGCAGAACCACCAATGGCCGAGCAAGCATCCCTGATTTTCCTGGCAAGGTTTCTTCCCTCACGCGGGACAAACCTTAATGCATCGCAGGGTTTTCCGGCTACAGACTTGGCCAGGACAATTTCAAAGCGCGGCACGGCCGCAACCAAAAGCAGATTCTTCGCTACGCTGCGGTCCGCTCAGAATGACATGTCATCCTGAGTCTGCCGCCGCGGATTATGTCATCCTGAGCCCGCCTTGCGGGAGAAGGATCTGCTTTTCTTCGCGCCGCGCGAAGATGTTGCCGCCTGGTGCTACAGGGCATGTCACCACAAGGTCGTATATTCTGTTTGTAGGCGTTTTCTCAGTCGAATAGGAGGCTCGATTCTTATGGCACAAGGCCTTCCCCGAATTTCGGCGAACGTGGTTGTTCCCAAGCCTTCCTTACAGAAGGTTTTCGACAACTTACGTGTTTCCGGCTTCAGCCTCATCGGCCCGACAGTGCGTGAGGGCGCGGTGGTGCTCGATGAGATTGCGGGGGTTGAAGATCTTCCGCTGGGCTGGACGGCAGAACAAGGGCCAGGCCGTTACCGCCTGAAGCAGACGCGCCATCAGGAATACTTCAGTCACGGCGTGGCGCCTCAGAGTTGGAAAAGGTTTCTCCATCTGCCGCAGGTCAAGCTGTTTTCGGTGGAGAAGACGGACGGGAAATGGGTGATGAAGGCGGCCGAGGAAACGATACCGCTGCGCGCGTTCATCGGTGTGCGTGCCTGTGAGGTGGCCGCGATTGGCATCCAGGATCGCGTTTTTCTCAGTGGCGAATTCAGGGACCCCCATTACGCGCGCCGGCGGGAGCGTATTTTCATCCTGGCGGCTAACTGTGGACGGGCCTTCTCCACTTGTTTCTGCAGCTCGATGAAGACCGGTCCCAAAGCAACGGAAGGTTTTGACTTGGCCGTGACCGAACTGCCTGATGCCTTGGTGATGGAAGTGGGTTCCGAAATGGGTTCGGAGATGCTTCGTGACACTCCCTGGGAGCCCGCCATGGCTTTCGATTTGGGCCGCGCGGCGCAGACCGTGCAGAATGCCGAACGCGGAATCGAGCGCCAGCTCAGGACGGATGACCTGCCCAAGTTACTCTATGACAACCTCGAGCATCCCCGCTGGGATGACGTGGCGGCGCGTTGCCTGAGCTGTGGCAACTGCACGCAAGTTTGCCCCACCTGCTTCTGCGTCACCGTAGAAGACACCTGCAACTTGAAAGCGACGGTCGCGGATCGGACGCGCGTCTGGGATTCGTGTTTCGTGCGGGAGTTTTCGCACGTTCATGGCGGCAATATCCGGCCCACCATTCGGTCGCGTTACCGTCAATGGCTGACACACAAACTGGCTTCCTGGATTGACCAATTCGGGATTTCAGGGTGCGTGGGTTGCGGACGATGCATCACCTGGTGTCCCGTGGGAATTGACTTGACCGAAGAAGTTAAAGCTATTCGCGAGAAGGTTCAACGATGAGCTTAGCACCTGCCCCTGCACAACTGCGGATGATGCCGGACCCGATGCTGCCCCATCCGGCGGTTATCGAGGAAATCCAATCCGAGGCCTACGGTATTTCGACCTTTTCCTTGGTCTTCACGGACCCCGTTCAGGCTTCCACCTATCGCTTCCAAGCCGGGCAATTCAACATGATTTACCTGCCCGGGTTCGGAGAAGTTGCCATCTCGATTAGTTCCAACCCCAGTGCGCCCCAGGTGGTGGGCCACACCATTCGTTATGCGGGCAGCGTTACGCGCGCGCTAGGGCGCCTCAAGGTGGGTGATATGGTCGGGGTTCGAGGGCCCTATGGCAGCGCCTGGCCTCTTGGGAAAGCGCTGGGCAAGAGCGTGGTCATCGTGGCGGGCGGGATCGGGTTGGCGCCGCTGCGCCCGGCGCTGTTCTCGATTTTGCGCCACCGCGAGGATTACGGCAGGGTGGTGCTGCTCTGCGGCGCTCGCACGCCTGCCGATCTTCTGTACACCGACGAATTCGCACGCTGGCAGGCCGGCGGCGTGGAGCTCCATACCACCGTGGACCTGGCAGACGAGAACTGGCGTGGCCAAGTGGGAGTGGTTCCCGCGTTGTTCTATCGCATCCGCGTTGACCCTAAGCAGACGTTGGTGATGACCTGCGGGCCGGAAATCATGATGCGGTACGTGATCTATGAAGCGCTGGCACGAAGGATCCCCAAGGAATCCATCTACCTCTCCATGGAACGAAACATGAAATGCGCCATCGGCTTCTGCGGCCATTGCCAGTTCGGCCCAACATTTATTTGTAAGGAAGGCCCCGTGCTGAATTTTGCTGCTATCGAACCTTTCTTTGGCAAGGAGGACTTCTAATATGCCTCCAGACGCTCGTCCCAAGCTTGCCGTTTTCAAATTCTCTTCCTGCGATGGCTGTCAACTGGCCGTCTTGAATCTTGAAGACGAGTTGCTGAGCCTCGCGGGTGAGGTGGAGATCGCGTACTTCCTGGAGGCCCGGTCTCAAATCTTGCCCGGCCCGTACGATGTGGCGCTTGTGGAAGGGTCGATCACCACCGCCGAAGATGAAAAACGCATTCAGGCGGTGCGCCAGGAATCGAAGTTTCTGGTCACCATCGGCGCTTGCGCCACGGCGGGGGGAATCCAGGCCCTGCGAAATTGGAAAGATGTGGCGGAATTCACTCGCGCTGTCTATGCCACGCCCGCCTACATCCACACCCTGGAGCAATCCACCCCCATCTCTTCCCACGTGGCGGTGGACTTTGAGGTGAATGGGTGCCCCATCAATAAGAACCAGATTTTGGAAGTGATTACCGCCCTGCTGGTAGGACGCGCCCCCCATTTGCCCGGGTATTCAGTGTGCATGGAGTGCAAGAAGCGAGGGACAGTGTGCGTGATGGTGGCGCGCGGTTTGCCCTGCCTGGGCCCGCTGACCCAAACAGGTTGCGGCGCGATCTGCCCTGCCTACAATCGCGGCTGTTATGGTTGTTTTGGCCCCCTGGAGGCCCCTAACTCGGATTCGTTGAGCGCCCAATTACTGAAAGACGGCATGCAGCGGGGCGACTTGGTGCGCCTGTTTCGAGGGTTCACGGGGTTTGCGGAGGCGTTCCGGTCGGCCGGCGACAAGTGGGATAAGCCAGCGTAGCAGGTTGCTGAAAAACCCTGCTAGCCTGTCATTCCGAGCGAAGCGATGAATCTCGCTCTGGAAACCCCGATCTGATCGGGGCGAGATTCCTCGTCCGTCGGCTGACGGACTCCTCGGAATGACAGGCCAGATGGGTCCTTCAGCATGCTACTACGGAAACGCTCTGACGAAAGAGGTTAAGCGCCATGGCGAGCGAAGACGCGAACCGTGAAAAGACAGTTAAGATTGAATATCTGACCCGCGTTGAAGGCGAGGGCGGGGTTTACGTCCGGTCGGAGGGTGGGGAACTGCGCGAAGTGAAAATAAACATTTTCGAGCCTCCACGGTTCTTCGAAGCCTTCCTTCGCGGTCGCTACTTTCAGGAAGTCCCCGACATTGTAGCCCGCATCTGTGGCATCTGCCCGGTGGCCTACCAGATGAGCGCGGTGCACGCGCTCGAATCCGCCCTGGGAGTTACTCCTCCTCCCGAGATTCGTGCCTTGCGCCGCCTGCTCTATTGTGGCGAATGGATTGAGAGCCACGCCCTGCACATTTACCTTTTGAACGCGCCGGATTTCCTGGGGTACGAGAGCGCCATCGCCATGGCGGCTGACCACCCCAAGGAGGTTGAGCGAGCTCTGCGCCTGAAGAAGATCGGCAATCGACTGCTGGAGATTCTGGGTGGTCGTGCCACTCATCCGGTCTCGGTATGTGTGGGCGGTTTCTACAAGGCTCCTCGTCGCAAGGAGTTGACGGATATTTCCGCCGACTTGCTCTGGGCCCTGGAGGCGGCAAAGGAAACTCTGGCACTTGTCTGCACGCTTCCGTTTCCGAGCTTCGCGCCCGATTACGAATTCGTTTCGGTCTCCCATCCCAACGAATACCCCATGAATGAGCGGCGGATCGTCTCCTCGAAGGGGGTCGATATCGATCCGGAGGATTTCGAGCACGTTTTTCTCGAGGAGCACGTCGAGCGCTCGACGGCTCTCCATTCGGTGCGTGCTGACGATGGCTCGAGCTACTTTGTCGGCCCGCTGGCCAGGATTAACTTGAATATCGACAAGTTGATGCCACAGGCGCTGGCTGCCGCCCGCGCCTGCGGTGTCTCCTGGCCCTGCCGCAACCCCTACATGGGCATCGTGGCTCGCGCCGTCGAGTTGATCCATGCCTGCGAAGAGGCGCTGGCGATTATTGAGACTTACCGTGAGCCGGCTTCCAGCCGCGTGGAGTTCAAGGTTCATGCCGGGGAAGGGTGTGCAGCTACTGAGGCGCCCCGCGGCTTGCTTTATCATCGCTATCGAATCAATGATGAGGGGCTTGTGGAGTTCGCTAGAATCATTCCTCCCACGGCGCAGAACTTGCGTCGCATGGAGGATGACCTTAAAGGTATTCTGCCCGGAGTGCTCGACCAATCGGAAGCTGAGATTGCCCAGGTCTGCGAAAAGCTGATTCGTAGTTACGACCCGTGTATATCATGCTCGACGCATTTTTTGAAGCTCCGGCTTGAACGTGGCTAACCGCAGCGCCAGCGCCGTGTCATTCTGAGCACGGATAGCCGAAAGCGGCTATCCGTGATGTCAGAAACGGGGTGCTGCGGGCTGACACCGAAGGGCAGGTTTTTCGTGCCCTGCAAGGGCACAAGATAGTAGCCGGGGGCAACGCCCCCGGAAGGCGCGACGCTCGTTCCCCGACCCTGGAGGGGTCGTACCACCCTGAGCCGCGGGACGCAAGACCAGTGTGGCGCCGCCCGGATTCGACCCTTTCAGGGTCGGGCTTGCTTGGGGGCGCATTTTCCGGGGGCGTTGCCCCCGGCTACTCTATTGATCCCCTCCGGGGATCAAAGAGCGGGACTCCTCAGGATGACATGGCTGGGGTGTACGCCGTGGCTGCACAACTCCAGCCCGCGAGTTCGGTCTGAGCAAATGAGGGAAGACGTGAGTGCGAACGGCCGCCTGCTGATTGTCGGCTGGGGCAACCCCGCGGCCGGCGATGACAGCGCAGGAATTGAAATTGTCCGCCGCCTGAGCGACTTGGGGGGCTGCGGGTGCGAGCTGCGGGCTGAAACTGGTCCAGGCGTTGGGCTGCTGGATCTCCTTCCCCTCGCTGATGTTATCCTTTTTGTGGACGCAGTAACCAGCAGCGAAGTTCCAGGCACTCTCTACCTGACTTCCCTCCCTTGTAAGGAGCTGGAGCCGAGAGCGCTGGGCTCCTTATCGGGTCACGGCTGGGGTCTCGTCGAAACTCTGGAGTTGGCCAATGCCCTGGGGCGCACTCTCCCCCGACTTGTTCTTCTGGGGGTTGAGGCAGGCACGGTAACTCAAGGCGCTCCACGCTCGGCTGCGGTCGAGCAGGCTATTGCCCTGGTCGTCGAACGAATGCCCGATCTCAAGTTTCTACTCCTATCCTCGGAGATTATTGGGACTCGGAGCTTCTCTCCTAATGATCGTTCCTTTCCCGGCAACGCAGGATTCGGGAGTCTGGATTAAGGATTCAGGCTCTGCGAACCGGCGGCGCCTGAGTCCTGAATCCTGAATCCTTCTTTTCCGACTGAGAGAAAGCGCGCAAAGCAGTGCCAGAACGTGCCTATCGAAACGGCGGTTGAGTCTGCGCCGGGGAATCGCTACAATGAATCGGGCTATTCGGCGCATTTATCATGGCCAGGAAATTGCTACATTTAGTCCCGGAAGAGCTTTTTGGTCGCCGCACGCGGCCAGCTTAGGGGCATTCGAAAAGAGGCTTAAGCATGTGTTTGGCAGTTCCCGGGAAGATTCTTGACACAAGAGAAGAGAATGGCAGCCGGCTAGGCCGAGTGCAGTTCGGCGGGATCACGCGGCTTGTCCAACTGGACTTCGTGCCGGAGGCCGGAGTTGGCGACTACGTCATCGTCCACGTCGGCTTTGCGCTGAGCAAAGTCAATGCGGAGGAAGCCGAGCGCACTTATCAATTGCTTGAAGAAATCGGAATGCTCGACGCCGAGGAACTGGACCCTACGGGAGACGAGACTCCGCCAGAGTAATCACTCAGCCTCGGGTGATGTAGCGCCGCCCTTTAGGGCGGCACCTGCCGGGCTAAAGCCCGGCGCAAAGGAGCGACGAAGAGGGTGTAGCGGCGCCCTTTAGGGCGGCACGGTGCCGGGCTAAAGCCCACCGCTACGGAGCGACAAAGAAGGATGAAGTATCTTGACGAATATCGTGACGCGCGCATTGCCCGCGCTTTGATCGCCGACCTTGCCAGGCGTGTCACGCGGCCCTGGGTGCTCATGGAAATCTGCGGTGGCCAGACCCACACGCTGATGCGCTATGGGATTGACGAATTGATCCCTTCTCAAATCGAGCTTGTGCACGGCCCTGGCTGTCCGGTCTGCGTGACGGCCCTCGAAACCATCGACAAAGCCATCCATATTGCTTCACTTCCTGCCGTCACCCTGGTTTCATACGGAGACATGCTCCGAGTGCCGGGCTCACATTCCGATCTTTTTCACGTGAAGGCCGCCGGCGGCGACGTCCGGGTTGTCTACTGTCCTATGGAGGCTCTGAAGGTCGCGCGCGCGAATCCCAACCGCCGCGTCGTGTTCCTGGGCATTGGGTTCGAGACAACGGCTCCGGCTAATACGATGGCGGTTTGGCAGGCTGCCCGCGAAGGCTTGGGGAATTTTTTCATGCTGGCTTCGCACTTCCTTGTACCGCCTGCCATCCGTTTGTTGCTTGAATCGCCAACGAACCGCGTCCAGGGTTTTATTGCTCCAGGCCACGTTTGCACCGTCATGGGCTACTGGCAGTATGATGAGCTGAGCCATAAGCATCACGTCCCGATCGTGGTGGGCGGCTTTGAGCCTGTGGACTTGCTCGAGGCGATTTCGATGCTCGTGGCCCAGCTTGAGGAGGGCCGGGCGGAGGTTGAAAACCAATACGTCCGTTCAGTGAGCTATGAGGGCAATCGCGCGGCCCAGGAACTCATGGAGAAGGTGTTCGAGGTCTGTGACCGCAAATGGCGAGGGATTGGCGTGATTCCTCAGAGCGGGTTGCGTCTCCGTGAGGAATTTGCAGCGTATGACGCGGAAAAGGTCTTCGGCGTTGTGGATACGACTGCGGAAGAACCTGCGGAGTGCATCAGCGCCCAAGTGCTGCAAGGTCTGAAGAAGCCTGTTGACTGCCCGGCTTTCGCGGTGCGTTGTACGCCGGAGACGCCGCTGGGCGCCCCGATGGTTTCAGGCGAGGGCGCCTGTGCAGCGTATTACCAGTATCGCCGGCCAGCACGTAGCGCTGACCCCGCATCGCGGGGTCAGCAGGATGGATGCCGACCCCGCGCTTGCGGGGTCGGCGCTACACGAGGTTGAAAGGTCTAGCGTGCCAGACGACCGCAATCCGCTCGAAGAACTCGCCTGCCCGGCGCCGCTTCCTGCCAAGCACAAGATTTTGCTCGGCCACGGCAGCGGGGGACGCCTGAGTGCCGATCTTTTGCGGGAAGTCTTCCTGCCGGCATTTCAGAACCCGGTCCTGGCACAGCTCAATGACCAGGCGGTGGTGAACGTTGATGGCGTTCGTCTCGCATTCACGACGGATTCGTTTGTGGTCAACCCGTTGTTTTTTCCCGGTGGCGACATCGGATCGTTGGCGGTTTACGGAACAGTGAACGACCTTGCCATGGGAGGCGCGGAACCGCTCTTCTTGAGCGCCGGCTTCATTATCGAAGAGGGTTTGCCGGTGGAAACCCTGCGGCGGGTTGTGTTGTCGTTCCAACGGGCGGCGGAAGAGGTCGGCGTGGAAGTTGTGACCGGCGACACCAAGGTGGTGGAGAAGGGAAAGGGCGACGGCCTCTTTATCAATAGTTCGGGAATCGGGCGCGTCCCCAATGGCGTGAAACTGTCCGCTGACCAGGCGCGTCCCGGAGACAGCATTCTTCTCAGTGGCACGCTAGGCGACCATGGCATCGCCATCCTTTCGCAGCGCGAAGGACTCGAGTTCGAAACTCCCATCCAGAGTGATGCTGCCCCGTTGCACTCGCTGGTTGCGGCGATGCTCGAGGTGACGCGTTCAATTCGCTGTCTCCGCGACCCTACCCGAGGCGGCCTTTCGAGCACCTTAAACGAAATCGCGGCTCAGTCCCGCGTGGGTATGGTTATTGAAGAGTCTGCCCTTCCTATCCGGGAGGAGGTGAAGGGCGCTTGCGAGCTGCTCGGACTGGACCCGCTTTACGTGGCGAACGAAGGGAAGCTTGTCGCCATCATCGCTCCTGCGGAGGCGGATGAGGCGCTAGCGGCAATGCGTGGCCATGCGCTGGGTGCGAACGCTCGGATCATCGGCAAAGTTGTCGCAGCCCATCCCGGCGTCGTAACGATGCGAACCTACTTGGGCACTTCACGCATTGTGGACATGCTCGCGGGCGACCAACTGCCGCGCATCTGTTAGGTGTTAGGTTTCAGGAGCGAGTAAACTTCAAAGTTTCAGGTTTCCGGTGGGGTTTTCCGGTCCCTGAATCCTGAATCCTGACTCCTGAATCCTGCTTTTCCATGCACGAACTGAGCATTGCCAACGCGATTCTGGACGCTGTGCGCGAGGAGCGTGTGCGCCTGAAGGGCGCGCGTGTCATCAAAGTCGGCGTGCGAATCGGGGCCTTGGCGGGCGTGGACCCCGAGGCGCTTAGCTTCGGTTTTGAGGTCTTGGTCAAAGACACGGACCTTGAGCCGTTGACGCTCGAAATCGAATCCACCTCCCGCCGCCACGAGTGCTCGGATTGCGGGCACGTATTCACGGTGGTCGATTACCAGGTGGATTGCCCGGACTGCGGCTCGGCGGATACACGCTGCATTGGCGGTGATGAACTGGAGTTGGCTTACCTGGAGGTGGAAGAATCATGAGCCGCTTGCCGCTCGAAAAGAAGGTTCTTAGTGAGAACGATCGCATCGCCGGCCGGTTGCGAGAGCGTTTCCAGGAGCGCCAGATATTTTGCTTGAACTTCATCAGCTCGCCGGGCGCAGGGAAGACTTCCCTGCTTGAACGCACGCTCGAACGCTTCAGCCCGAGTGAAGGCGTAGCTCTGTTGACGGGTGACATCCAGACGGATAACGATGCGAGAAAACTCGCCCGTTTTGGCTTTCCGGTAAAGCAAATCACCACGGGCGGCACGTGCCACCTGGATGCGCGGATGATTGAGCGCGCGCTCGCGGACTGGCCACCGGGGTCGCTCGATACGCTGCTGATTGAAAACGTCGGCAACCTCGTCTGCCCTTCCAGCTATGATCTTGGAGAAGCGGCCAAGGTGGTGGTGCTGAGCGTTGCAGAAGGCGAAGACAAGCCCCTCAAATACCCTGCCATCTTTTTCAAATCCGAGTTGCTGGTGCTGAACAAGACCGATTTGCTCCCCTACGTTTCTTTCGATCTCGGGAAAGCGCGCGAGTACGCCCTCCAAGTGCATCCCGGAATGGAAATTGTCGAACTTTCCTGCCAAACCGGCGCGGGCCTTGACGATTGGATGAAGTGGCTGGCGCGGCGCCGCGAATCGGCCAAGGCTGAGAAGGTACTGGCGTCGGGCCAAGAATGAGCGCGCGAATACGCAAAGCCATCGAAGTCACCGGAATCGTGCAGGGCGTTGGATTCCGTCCCTACGTTTACCGTTTGGCCTTGCAGCGCAACCTCGCCGGATTCATCACCAATACGGCGGCAGGGGTTTCCATCGAGGTCGAAGGGCCTGCCGAAGCGGTAGACGATTTCGTTTCGCAGTTGCCTGTGGAAGCGCCTCGGCTGGCGCGCATCACGCAGTGGGCGGCCAGTGATATTCCCGCGCGTGCTGAGGGCGAGTTCCGCATCCTGCCCAGCCGCCCAGGCGAAAACCGCCGCGTCCTGATTTCCCCCGACGTGGCCATTTGTGATGATTGCCTGCGCGAGCTCCTCGACCCTTCCGACCGCCGCTTTCATTACCCTTTTATCAACTGCACAAACTGCGGGCCACGCTACACCATCGTGCGCGACATCCCTTACGATCGCGCGCGCACTTCGATGGCGGTTTTCCCCATGTGCGCTGACTGCCAGGGCGAATACGACGACCCGCTCAACCGCCGCTTTCATGCCCAGCCTAATGCCTGCTGGAAATGTGGGCCGCAGGTTGAGTTATGGGATGGGGAAGGGAAGCGGGTTGAGGCTGCCGATCCCATCGCGGAGGCAGCGGCGCGTTTGCAAGCGGGTTACGTGGTGGCCGTAAAGGGCTTGGGGGGATTCCACCTGGCGGTTGACGCAACGAATCCCGCCGCGGTCAGCCGTCTGCGGGAAGGGAAGCGACGCGTCGAAAAGCCATTTGCAATTATGGCGCCCAGCTTCGAGGCCGTGCGGAATCTCTGCGAGCTTGATGACGCTTCGCGTGCCTTGCTCGAGAGTCCTGAGCGGCCCATTGTGCTGCTCCGCAAAAAATCTCCGAGTCTTATTGCTGAGCTGGTCGCACCTTTCAACCGTGAGTATGGTGTTTTCCTGCCCTACACGCCACTCCACCATCTGCTCTTTGCTGCCGGCCGTTTTCAGGCCCTGGTCATGACCAGTGGGAATATCTCGGAAGAGCCGATCGCCATCGACAATCCTGAGGCATGGGCGCGGCTGCGCGGAATTGCAGACTTCTTTCTGGTCCATAACCGCGACATCCTCTTGCGTTGCGATGATTCCGTGGTCCGTGTCACTGGCGAGCAGCCGCGGCAACTTCGCCGCTCGCGCGGATACGTGCCCGTGCCGGTGTTTCTGAACGAGGACCTGCCGCCGATATTGGCGGTCGGCGGAGAGCTCAAAAACACCGTGTGTTTGACGAAAGGCCGCCACGCATTTCTAAGCCAGCACATCGGCGACCTGGAGAACCTGGAGAGCTACAGCTTCTTTGAGACCACGATTTCCAGATTCAAGCGGATCCTCGAAGTAGAGCCGCAGCTCCTTGCTTACGACCTGCATCCCGATTACTTCTCGACGCGCTGGGCGCTGGGCCAAAGCAGCATTAAGCGCATTGGGGTGCAACATCACCACGCTCACATCGCGAGTTGCATGGCCGAAAACCACCTGGATGGAAAGGTGATCGGCATCGCCTTGGACGGCACGGGCTACGGAACCGACGGCGCGGTTTGGGGCGGGGAAGTCCTGCTTGCAACGTATGCTGATTTCCAGCGCGTGGCGCATCTCGATTACGTCCCCATGCCGGGCGGCGCGGCGGCCATCAGCGAGCCCTGGCGCATGGCGGTGAGTTACCTGCACAAGCATTGTGGTGAAACTCTTTGGGACCTGGAGATTCCCTTTGTGCGTGAACTCGACCGGCGGCAGGTGGCCGTGCTCGTCCGCATGCTCGAGCGCGGCGTCAACTCGCCCCTGACATCAAGCTGCGGCCGCCTGTTTGATGCAGTGTCGGCGCTGGCGGGAATTCGGAAACGGGTCAATTACGAGGCCCAGGCGGCCATCGAATTCGAAGCGGCCATCGCGGGCGAGGGTGAAGGCGCCGGCTATCCGTTTGAGATTCGACCGGAAGGAAGCGGCTGGATTATCGATACGCAACCGCTCTTTGCAGCCCTGGTGAATGATTTGAGGTGGGGAGTGCCTGCGG
This sequence comes from Terriglobia bacterium, assembly GCA_050012175.1. Taxonomy (GTDB): domain Bacteria; phylum Acidobacteriota; class Terriglobia; order UBA7540; family UBA7540; genus CAVROP01. The sequence goes on from JBEKHR010000039.1 coordinate 23,983, forward strand.
GCATCGTCAGCCGCCGCTTCCATGAGGGGTTCGTGGATGTGTTGGCAAGGACAGCAAGACTTATTCATGCAAAAACCGGTCTTGATAATATCTGTCTGAGCGGCGGCTCCTTCCAGAATGTTTTTCTGCTCGAGCACCTGGTGCGCAGGCTCGAAGCCGAAGGTCTGAACGTTTTCACCCACTCCGAAGTGCCTTGCGGCGACGGCGGCCTTAGCCTGGGCCAAGCCTTGGTCGCCGCGCACCGCTCGACCGCCACCGGAAGCTCAAATGAGACTGCGTGCAGAAGCGTGCAGAAGTAATATTGACCTGCCGCCTCGAATGCTATACCATGCCATCAGTGAAAGTTTGATTGGAGACCTGAAATTGAAGTTTCAGATTGAATTGGACCGCGAAGAGGACGGGCGCTGGATGGCGGAAATCGCCGTGCTCCCTGGAGTCATGGCGTACGGAAAGACCAAGCCGGAAGCGGTAGCCAAGGTTAAGGCGCTTGCCCTGCGCGTGCTTGCCGATTAAGTCGAGAAAGAGAAGAAGAGCAAACCCCTCGACGTATCCATCGCGTGCTGCCAGTGAGTCACTGGCCCAGCGCAAAAGCCGGTAGCGCAGAGTCTCGTTTTTTAGAGACTCTGCGGCTTTTTATCGAGCTCCGTTCTGACTCCTGACATCTGCCTTTGCAATCCCAGGCGGCGCAAACGCGACGTGAAGCTGAATTATGCGCCCGATTCCACACGCACAAGCCTACCCGCTCGTCTCGCCAGCGCCTCCGTGTCCTCCGTGGCCAGAAGAACCTTAACACAGAGGTCACTGAGATCCTCCGTGCTCTCTGTGTTGAGGTTTTGGAGGCTCGGAGAACACGGAGAATCCCGTTTTGGTTGCGGCCAGCAGCCGCGCTGTCTACTATTCTGCGCGGCCCAAGGCGTTTGGAAGCTCAAATGAGACTGCGTACAGAAGTAATTCATTGTACGAATGGTTGCCAGGTCTGGCGACTCAGTGTAGGCTTTCGGTGTACCTAAGGATGCGGGACACACTTCGAAAACTGCGCCGGGCGCTTTGGGCGGATCAGAAATGATTGCGGGCATGCAAGGACGCGTTCGCTGGATCCTGATCGTTTGGATTTTCATTATAAGTTCCGTCGCATATCTCGATCGCGTCAATATTTCCATTGCAAGCCATTACATTGTGAAGGAATACCATCTCAGCAATATTCAGCTCGGTTACATTTTCAGCGCCTTCGTGCTGGGCTACGCGCTGTTTCAAGCTCCCGGCGGGCGTATCAGCGACCGATATGGGCCGCGATGGGTTATCACGGTCGCTACAGTTTGGTGGGCGGTGTTCACGAGCCTAGCGACTGCAATCCCACGGAGTATTACAGGCGTAGTCGCGGTTTTTGTTGGTGTGAGATTTCTGCTTGGCGCCGGTGAGGCTGTGATGTACCCGGCTTCGAACCGCTTGGTTGCCAAATGGATTCCGACCAACGAGCGCGGAAGAGCCAATGGACTCATATTTGCCGGGGTCGGTGCAGGAGCAGGGATAACCCCGCCGCTTATTACCTTGATTATGCTGCACGGCGGCTGGCGGCTTTCTTTTTGGGTGAGCGCGCTTTTGGGGTTAGTCGTCGGATCGGTGTGGTTCTGTCTGGCGCGAGACAATCCCGAGGAACACCCCTGGATGAGCGCCCGAGAAATGGAAGTGATTCGCTCCGGTTTGCCCAACTCCAGCGATAGGGCGAAGGGAATAGTTCCGTGGGGAAGAATTCTGGCGAGCAAAGACTTCCTGTTAGTTACCTACAGTTACTTCTGTTATGGCTACGTCGCCTACATTTTCTTCGCGTGGTTCTTTATCTACCTCTCGACCGTGAGGGGGCTGAACTTGCGTGAGAGCTCATTCTTCGCAATGCTTCCGTTCATCGCCATGGCGATTTGTTCGCCGGCGGGAGGAGTCCTGAGCGATTGGATCACGCGCCGCTACGGCAAGCGTTGGGGAAGATGCGGCGTTGCGGTAGTTGGAATAGGTCTGGCCGCAGCGTTTGTTGCCTCTGGATCTGCCGTCAGCAGTCCAAGGCTGGCAAGTATTGTTCTGGCAGGCGGAGCCGGAGCGCTTTATTTATCACAGAGCACGTTCTGGTCTGTCACCGCCGACATCGCGGGCGAGTCTGCCGGTTCTGTATCCGGGGTCATGAACATGGGAGCACAGATCGGCAGCACGGTTACTGCCACGCTCACACCCTTGATCGCTTCACGCTTTGGCTGGGGAGCCTCGTTCGGAGTGGCAGCGTTTTTGTGTGGGACAGGTGCGTTGGCCTGGTTGCTGGTTGATCCAAACCGCCAGCTCACGCAAGAAGAGTAAGCAAAGCGAGAGGAAAAGCGGGTGCCAGGTGCCAGGTGCCAGGCGTCAGGTGTCGGAAGGGGAGTGACGAGTGGCAAGAACGGGCGAGACCTCAACAGGTTGGGGCAGGCTGCCCGTGCTATCCAGCGCAGCCTCTCACCAGCAGTGCTGCGCCCTCCTGCGTTCTGCCTGCTCGTTTTTCCCTACCATCCTGTCGCAGGCGGGAACGCCGCGGGCTCTGACAGCGCAACGCCGCCGCCTGCCCTGGGCGCGCGAGGCGGGATGGGTCCCAGCGGCACTTGCCGGTCCCGCCACGCGAGACCGGCTCCACCCCCGTCAAAGGCCCCCGGCCCAGGGTTCACTCCTCCAGTTTTTGGGCCAAGTAATTTGCCAAGCCGAGTTCCTTGATGAGGCCGAGTTGGGTTTCGAGGTAGTCGGCGTGGCGTTCTTCGTCATGCAGATTCGCCAGCAGCAGATCAGCGGTACCCCGGTCGCCGGCGCTGGTGCAGGTGGCGATTCCTTGGTTGTAGCTGACGATGGCCGTCTGCTCACCCTTCAGATCAATCGTGAATTGGTCCTGCACGTCCTTGCCCGCTTCGATTTTCGCCAGCGACTGTACGTTGGGCGCACCTTCCAGGAAGAGAATGCGCTCAATTAACTTCTCGGCATGCTTCATCTCTTCGATGGCGCGCTTTCGCGTGAAACCACCCAGCGATTTGTAGCCCCAGTTATCACACATCTCGGCGTGGAGGATGTATTGAACCACGGCGCCCAATTCTTCAGTGAGCGCCCCGGCAAGAACTTCGAGTACCTTGGGTTTACCCTTCATATTTTGTTGGCTCCTTGGGATACGTGATGGCCTGTGCAGAGCAACAGACTACAAGTCCCTCATGCATTGCCAGATCTGTCATACACCACCTCCTTGGGCGAGTCTTGGCGTTTTCCCAAGAGACAGCGTATGGCACGACAGTATACACTTTAGCAAAGAGCTTCACGTCCTTTTGCGAGGGCCTTGATTCCACCACCTTTCAATGCTCATGTCAAGAGTCCGTGAAAGCGCAGGGATGGTGAGTGAGCTGGATGACTTGACTTCGGCGTGGGTCAGTTCTAGAGTTAGGCGTGACTGATTCAAAGCATGCGTCCTGGGAGTGCTTGGAAAGCCCTAAGCTCCCTCGATACTGCGAGGCTGACTCATGTTGACCTTTGCCGGGCTCTCAGCGTTTGCAGTATTCTTAGGTATTGCGTCCATCGGGTTCTTGTTCCTGGTGGTGAGTTTCGTGTCCGGGGAATTGTTCGAGCATGGCGACTTGGCGGGCCACGATGCGGATTTTCACGGCGACGTGCACGGGGGGCCGGGCGTCAGCATCTTCAGCACTCGCATCCTCAGTGTTTTCATAACCGCGTTTGGTGGCTTCGGGGCTATTGGTATCCACCTTGGTCATAGCACGGAGGTGAGCACCGTTATAGGGGTGGCCGGCGGCTTGGTCTTTGGCACCATCATTTACCTCTTCGCGAGTTTCCTTTTCAGCCAGCAGGCTTCCAGCGAAATCCGGGTGAGCGATTTGGCAGGGAGCATCGCCCAGGTCAGCGTGGGCATCCCGAGAGCTGGAGTGGGACAAGTCCGGTGCACGATGGGGGAGAGCGTGGTGGAGAAGATTGCCCGGTCGCAAGACGGCGAACAGATTCCCATCAATACTCTGGTGAAGATCGAAGCTGTCGTGGGCGAGACAGTTGTGGTGCGACGGGCAGAGTAGCGGAAAATGGAAAGTCGAAAACCGAAACTGGAAGATCGAAACTCGAAATTCGAAACTCGAAAATGGAAAGTGGTTAGTCTCGCGGGTTGCTGCGGTCTTGTAGCTACCCACTTCTAGTTTCCAGTTTCGAGTTTCGACTTTCGACTTTCGATTTTCGAATTTCCAGTTTCCATTTTCCAGTTTCGAGTTTCGATTTTCCAATTTCCAGTGCCGAGGGAAATCATGAACGTGATTACCCAGTTCTTCGTTCCCATCATTGTGGTCTTTGTCGTTTTGGCTCTCCTTGTGTCCATGGCTCTTTTCAGCCGGAACTATCTGAAAGTGCCACCCAACGCCGTGGCCGTCTTCAGCGGACGGAAGCGGAGGACGCCGGACGGCAAAATCGTGGGCTACCGCATGATCAAGGGCGGTGCAGCCTTCCGCTTCCCACTCCTGGAACAGGTGGACTACCTTTCCTTGAACGTCTTCACGATTCCGCTGGAAATCAAGCGCGCCTACACCTTGAAAGGCGTGGCCATTTCGGTGAAGGCGGTCGCCAACGTCAAGATCAAGAGCGATGACATGTCCCTCAGCGCCGCCGCCGAGCGCTTCCTTGGCATGTCGCACGAAGAGATACAGCGGGTCATCTTTCAGACGCTGGAAGGCCACCTGCGATCGATTCTCGGCACCCTGACCGTGGAAGAGGTCAACAGCGACCGCCAGAGCTTCGCCCAGAAGCTGACCTCGGAAGCCACCGTGGACCTGGAGAGAATGGGCATTGGCGTGGACGTACTCACCATCCAGGACATATCCGACGAAGAAGGCTACCTGGACGCCCTCGGCAAGAAGCGAACGGCGGAGGTGAAACGCGACGGAACCATTGGTGAGGCCGAGGCCACGCGGGATGCTAAGATCAAGTCCGCCCTGGCCATGCAGGAAGGCGAGAAGGCGAAGTTCGACGCTGACGCCAACATTGCTGCGGCGCAGCGTGACTTTCAGGTAAAGCAGGCCCAGTTCCTGGCCGAAGTGGAAACGCAAAAGGCCACGGCCGCGCAAGCCGGTCCGCTGTCACAGGCCAAGGCCAAGCAGGCAGTGGTCATGGAAGAGGTGCGTGTGGAGAGGATGCGCACCCAGGAGCAGATTGCCGTCCAGGAACAGGAGGTACAACGCAAGCAGAAAGAGCTGGAGGCCACGGTTATCAAGCCCGCCGAGGCGGAGCGGCAGGCGGCCATTTTGCATGCGGAAGCCAAGAAGCAGGCTGCCATTCTGGAAGCAGAGGGCAACAAGGCCGCCCAGATCGCCATGGCCGAGGCCGCGCAGGAGAAATTCCGGCAGGAAGGTCTGGGGCAAGCCGCGGCCGTCGAGGCGCAGGGCCGCGCCGAGGCCTCCAAGGTGGAAGCAGTGGGTCTGGCCCAGGCGCGTGCCATCGAGGCGCAGGGCGTTGCCGAGGCACAGGCCATCCTGAAGAAGGCGGGAGCGTGGAAGGAATTCAACGAGGCCGCCAAGCTCCAGACCATACTCGAAAAGTTGCCTGCTGTGCTGCAAGCCTCAGCGAGTATTTTCGGGGCGGTTGCTGCTCCACTAGGTAACATTGATCGAGTGGTGGTCATCGAACAAGGTAACAGTGCGACGGGTGACGGGACGGGAGGCATCGGTCGCATCGCCCAAACCGGACCGGCGCTGGTGTTCAGCTTGCTCCAACAGTTGCAAGCGTTGGGCCTTGACCTGCCTGCCGTACTCTCGCAACTGGGCGTCGACGGCGGCCGGCTCACCGCAGGCAAGGAAGCGAAGCGCGCCGAAGCCAAAGCCCCCACGCAACCATTGCCGGTGGAGGCCGGCCAGGGTAAAAGCTAAAGGTTAAAGGGTAAGGGGTGAAGGTTGTAGGGTCGCGTCAAAGTCCGCGGAGTTCCCCGAAGGGGAACAAAATCATTAGCCGTAGGTGAAACCTACGGACAAGGAGACAAGGGGCGAAAGGTCATTCGACCCCGTAGGGGTCGAACATCCACGGGCGACGCGTCCCGTGAGTTTCACTCACGGCTAATGACCCTCGGCCCCTTCGGGGCCGGCGCGCCGACGCCACTTTGACGCGACCCCTGTAAAGGGTGCAGGTCGCCTTTAGCCTTTACCCTTTGACCTTTACACTTTGCCCCAACCTGAGACTGACCATGCTTTCCTATCAAGTCGACTCCAAGCTTCAGAGCGAGGCGCCCGGCGCCCTCGTTGTGCATTGCGGCGATCACCGATTCCAGGCGGCTTTCCAGGAGTTCTTGAACCGGCATCTAGGGCTCGCTGGGAACTACGATCTGTTGGTCATACCCGGCGGACCCCAAAGTTTGACGCTAGTGGAGTACCTGCCGAAATTCTCCTGGGCAAGTTGGAGGTGGTTACGCTTCTTCGTGGAGAACCATGAGATCAGCCGGCTAATCCTGATCCAGCACCAGGACTGCGCCTGGTACAAGACCCTCCCCCTGCATCTCCACTCTTCCTCCGAGCCGCGCCAGCGCCAGGAGGAGGACCTGCGAAAGTTGGGACAGGCGCTGAGAAAGGATTTCCCCCAGCTCAGGGTTGAATTGTATTTTGCAGCCTGGAACGGCGACGAACGGGGAAATGTGGAGTTTCTGGCACTGGAGAAGTGACCATACTCGGTGAGCTCCTGAATTCCCCGGCCCTCCTGAACTATTCTGGTTTCAACAAGCCGCGATAATGGCGCGAGTCTCCTGACAACACGTTATCTTCTGCAGAAAATGAACCGTGCAGTCACGGACCAGAGTAAGGGGCCCGCCTGCTGCGCTCGCGAGCTCGTGCAACGGTTCGATAGCAATATCCTTGTTGGGCGCCTGGACCAAGGGGTGGGCTCGAATTGCGATTAGCAAGCGCTTCGAGTACGATTGTGGCGGAGGGTGTCATGAAGGCGTGTTTGCTCCATTCGCCCGCGCGGGTTGAGACCAATCCACTCGACTTTACCGACGCGCCGAACCCGCTGCCCGAAAGAGATCAGGTACTAGTGCGGGTTGCCGCCTGCGGGGTCTGCCGGACTGACCTGCATGTGGTCGAGGGCGAGTTGCCAGCGCGCAAGTCACCCGTGATCCCAGGGCATCAGGTGGTGGGGCGCATCGAGAAGTTGGGCCCCGAGGTCAGCCGCTTCCGCGTCGGCGACCGGGTTGGCATCCCCTGGCTTCACCGGACCTGCGGGGTCTGCGAGTATTGCCGTGCGGGAAAGGAGAACCTTTGCGACGCACCTACGTTCACTGGATACGTGGTGGACGGTGGCTATGCGGAGTACACACTCGCGCCGGAGGAATTCGTCTATGCCATTCCCGAGGGCCTAGGGGATGAGCAGGCAGCTCCGCTACTATGCGCCGGGATTATCGGCTTCCGCTCTCTGCGCCTCTCGGGCGTTGAGCCGGGCGGCAAGCTTGGACTCTACGGCTTTGGGGCGGCGGCCCACTTGGCCATCCAGGTAGCACGGCACTGGAATGTCGCGGTCTACGCCATGACCCGCGACGCGCGTCACCAGAAGCTGGCGCTCGAGATGGGCGCGGCGTGGGCGGGCGGCACGGTGGAGGAGCCGCCTGCAAAACTTGATGCTGCCATTATCTTTGCGCCGGCGGGCGCGATTGTGCCCGCAGCCCTAAAGGCCCTGAAGAAAGGCGGGACCGTCGCGCTGGGCGGCATCCACATGAGCCCTATTCCACCACTCGATTACAATTTGCTCTACTACGAGCGTGTCCTGCGCAGCGTCGCCAATAACACTCGGCAGGACGGCGAGGATTTCCTGCGCCTCGCCGCCGAAATCCCCATCCATAGCGAGATCGAGGTATTCCCGCTGCGCGACGCCAATCGCGTGCTGAACTCGCTCAAGAATGACGCCATCCGCGGGGCCGCAGTGCTGCGGGTCAACTAACCCGCGTTTCTCGCCAGGTTTTCTGAGGATTCATTCGGAGCCATCATTGCTGCGACTGATCCTCATTTTCGGGTGTGCGGTGTCGAGATGAGACTCGTTGGGTAATCGCCCCGCTCAAGCCCGCTGAGGCGCAAGGGCGTACAGATCGAAACGGGCGCAACTCCGCCTGTGGATACCTTGCGTGGACTCGTGGAGAATGCCTTATGCAACAAGCAAGTACGGCTGCCGCCCCCTCCTCAGAACCGGCCAGAATCAAGATTGCAAGGCAGATTACCCTATGGTTCCTTCTGTTCCTGATTTGTTTTGGCCTGGGCTACCCAACGCTCAACCGCTACGACCCGCGAACGGTTGGCGGGACGTCCGACTCGGCCTGGTATTACGACCTCGTCACCCGCGGACCGCGTGCGACCGAACTAGGAATGCGGGTTCGCCTGTTGGTCCCGTACCTCGCAAAGCCGTTTTACCTGGTGGCGAAAGGACGCTTGGGAACATGGGAGCCGGTCTTCTTCGGTCTTTTGGTGGCCAATGCTTTGCTCACCGCCACAACAGCCTACTTTCTGGTCCTCGTGGGTTACCGGCAAGTGGGCGACTACGGGACCGCGCTGCTGGGCGCGGCTCTTTATCTGCTGAACTTCGACATTGCGAATGTTCGGCTTTCCGGTTTGGTTGATTCGGGCGAGGGATGCTTCCTGATGCTCGTGGCGTGGACTTTGCTTTCGGACCGGTGGTGGCTTCTTCCGCTTTGGGGGGTGCTGGGAACTCTGGCCAAGGAGTCCTTCGTTCCGCTTTCGATGGCGTTCGGAGTAACATGGTGGCTGGTCTCGGCGCGCCGGAACTCGAATCGGTTCTCCCGAGGGCTGTGGGTGGCAGCCATGGCGATAAGCGCCCTGGTTACGATGACCGCAGTGCAATCAGTGGCGATAGGGCACGCGGTCTGGCCTTGGGAATTTGCAGCCGCAATGAACTCGAGATCGAACTACGCTGCAAACTTCATGAGGTCGCTCCTGGACCGTAACCTCTGGTACATCTTCGGATGGCTGTTGCCTTTGGGTATCTGGCGCCTGCGATGCTTGCCACGCGCCTGGGTGCTGGCATCGGCGAGTGCAGCGTTCTTGGCTCTGTTGTTGAACGCGTATTATGGTGGCATGCCTGGAACGGCGGCGAGAGCGATATTTAGCATAGGGGGCCCGATCCTAAGCCTCTCCGTGGCGGTCCTCCTGTGCCGACCGGCAGACGCCTTCGACACCAAGATTTCGCGGGCATAGCGGCCCTGTCGTTCGGGTGCTAGTCCAGAAAAGCCGCTTGCTTGAGAAGCTGCCATTGTTGCCGCGAACAGTTCGGCGGTAGTACCATTCCGCACGGAGGATTCAACTCTTGGCTCGGAATCGAACCGTCAGTCTCCTCCTGATGCTAGCTTGCAGTCAGGGGCTTGTTGTTCAGGTTTCGGCTCAGGGTCCGGTCACGATCCGCGTGGACGCCTCCGCCAGGCAGGGACCGTGGAAGCCGATTTGGACCTATTTTGGTTACGATGAACCGAATTACACCTACACCCCGAACGGCCGGAAGCTCATCTCTGAGCTCTCAGCACTTAGCTCGACTACAGTGTGGATTCGCACCCACCACCTTTTGTGCACGGGCGATGGCACGCCTGCGTTGAAGTGGGGCTCCACGAATGCCTACACTGAAGACCCGTCCGGGAGACCGGTGTACGACTGGGCGATCATCGACAAGGTCTTCGACACCTACGAGCAGGCAAGAGCCAAGCCCTTTGTGGAGATCGGCTTTATGCCGGAGGCCCTCTCTTTGAAGCCCGAGCCTTATACCCGGCACTGGCCGGCGCCCGACGATGGAACTGGCTGGTCCTATCCGCCCAACGATTATCGCAAGTGGGCTGACTTGGTCTCGCAGTGGGTGTGGCACTCAATTGATCGCTACGGCAAAAGCGAGGTCGAGTCCTGGTACTGGGAAGTGTGGAACGAACCTGACATCTCCTATTGGCGAGGAACGCCTGACGAATACGACAAGCTCTACGATTATGCCGCGATGGCCGTAAAGCGCGTCCTTCCTGCCGCCCGTGTTGGCGGACCGGCGTCAACGGGCCCGGCGAATCCAAAGGCAGCGGCCTTTCTCCAACAGTTTCTTGAGCACTGTGACCACGGAACGAACTACGCCACGGGCAAGACCGGTGCGCCCCTCGATTTCATCACCTATCACGCCAAGGGCGCTCCAAACCTGATTGACGGTCATGCTCAGATGGGCCTTGGGCACAATCTACAGGATGTGGCGAAAGGATTTAAGATCGTCACGTCTTTCCCCCAGTTCCGGAGCCTCCCAATTATCCTTAGCGAATCCGATCCCGAAGGCTGTGCGGCCTGCTCGGCGCGGCTTTACCCTCAGAATGCGTATCGCAACGGGGCGCTCTACGCCTGCTACGCCGCGGCCGCCCTGAGCAGCGTCTTGACTCTGGCGGAGCGGCAAGGAATCAACATCGAAGGCATGCTGACCTGGGCGTTCGAGTTCGAGGGGCAGCCTTACTTTGATGGTTTCCGGACGCTGGCCACCAACGGCGTCGACAAGCCGGTGCTGAACCTGTTCCGGATGGCAGGCTTGATGCGGGGCGACCGCCTGAAAGTGGTGAGCAGCGGCGCCGTCGGACTCGACGCGATCCTGGAGGCCGGCGTTCGCATCCAGCCCGATGTGGATGCGATCGCGACCCGCTCCGATCACGAGGTCTCTGTCCTGGTGTGGAACTATCACGACGATGACTTGCCGGGCCCTGACGCGCTGGTCAGCCTCGTGATCAGCGGAATGCCGGGCGTCCAGCGAGTTCTGGCGCGTCACTACCGGATTGACTCCCACCACAGCAATGCATACGCAGTCTGGAAAGAGATGGGCTCCCCCCAGAATCCCTCCCCTAAACAGTACGCTCGGCTTGAGGCGGCCGGAAACCTCGAGCTGCTGAACTCACCAAGCTGGGGGTGGACGGAAGCCGGCACCACAGCCATCAAGTTCTCTTTGCCCCGGCAGGCGGTGTCATTGGTTCAGTTAAGCTGGTAACAGGCTCACTGTGGCACTAGGCGCCAACTTCATCGCGCGGCGCAAAGAAAAGCAGATCCTTCTCGCGGAAGGCGGGATCAGGATGACATGTCCCGCCGCGGCGGGAGCGGAGCGTTGCGAAGAATCTGCTTTTGGTTGCGGTCTATGCCCGCGTTGCGCCACCTGCTTTACGCCAACCGCTCGGGCCCGATTGGGCTGGATGTCTTCACCGTCTCTCCCCGCTTTGAGACCAAGAACTTCGGGGAGCAGCCCTATCTCGACACCTCGGCGACTTTCGATGAAGCAAATCAGAAGGCTGACGTCTCACTTTATATTCGTTTTCCCAGCCTGACATGCGAGTATAGTTGTTCACCTTCCTGAGGGGGATGCCGTGAAAATACTTTTTCGTTCTGCTTTGATTCTCTTCCCTGCCGGTGAAAGCGCTTTCGCCCCAGCGCTCTCCCGGTACGTCCGCACTGAGAATCCTGAAGCGACGATCGAGGCGCCAACCAATCGCCGGATTCAACAAAAGCACCGTATGAAGTGGGAAAGGGTGCTTGATCCCCAAAGCAGGAGAATCTCCTGAATTAAACGAGGAGGCAAACATGCGCTGCAAACTTTCTCTGGTATTTCTGCTGTTCGTAGGGGCAGTACTTGCCGCGACAGCTCAAACCGCCGCTCCCCCGCAAAAGAAAGTGAGCATGACGGTCAATGCGAGCAAGACCGGCGAGCCCATCCATCGGTATGTGTATGGTCAATTCACCGAGCTCCTGTTCAACCTGTTTGAAAAGGGGCTATGGTCTGAAATGCTCAGCGACCGGAAGTTTTTCTATCGGGTGGATTCCAGCGAGAAGTTGAATCCCGAAAACACAAAGCAGAACTTCACCCGTTGGCGGCCGGTGGGGCCGGATGAGGCCGTGGTCATGGACAAGAAGAGCCCGTATGTCGGCGAGCACTCGCCTCTCGTGAAACTCGACGCGACAACGCCGCGCGGCATTCGTCAGGCGGGGCTGCCTCTCCGCAAAGGGCGGAGTTACACGGGTTCGGTGGTGCTCTCGGGCGACCCCGGAGTGAAGGTCGAGGTTAGCCTCGTCTGGGGATCAGGGGGAAGCGATCGCCAAACTCTTCCGATGGGCCCGCTTTCGGCCCGGTATGTGAAGTCCCCGTTGAGATTCACCGCCGGCGGGGACAGCGCGGACGGGCGCTTGGAAATCACGGGGACCGGCAAGGGGACATTTCATATAGGCGTCGTATCACTCATGCCTGCCGACAACATCAGGGGCTTTCGCGCTGACATGATCAAGCTCCTCAGGGATCTCAACTCCGGAATCTACCGATGGCCAGGCGGGAATTTTGCTTCCGGTTACGACTGGCGCGACGGGATTGGGGAACGGGACAAAAGACCACCGCGCTATGACTACGCTTGGCGAACTGTCGAGTACAACGACGTGGGCACGGACGAGTACATGACTCTGTGCCGCTTAATCGACATCGATCCCTACATTTGCGTAAACTCCGGTTTTGGCGACGCCCACTCTGCCGCCGAATGGGTGGAATACTGTAACGGTTCTGCGCAAACACCCATGGGGAGAGTCCGCGCGGCCAACGGACACCCGGAGCCCTACAAGGTCAAGTGGTGGGGCATCGGCAACGAAATGTATGGGCAATGGCAATTGGGCCACATGTACATCGATCACTACGTCCTCAAGCACAACATGTTTGCCATATCCATGCGCAAAGTCGACCCTGCGATCGAACTCGTCGCGTCAGGGGCCACCCCTTTTGAAACCAGCACCACGGCCAGGTATCATCGTCCTCCACTGCCGAGCAAGCTTCCCTACGAGTATGGTTCTCCGCAAGACTGGTCCGGCAACCTCCTGGCCCACTCCTCCGATCATTTCGAATACCTTTCCGAACATCTCTATCCCGTGCTGAACAGCGCATTCGATGTCGACGCCCAGAAGTTTGTGAAGACGAACGACCCCATCGAGGACCAAATCCGGCGGCTGCCGAACCGGGTTCGCGCCACGGTCGAGGCTTGGGAAGAGTATCAAAGGCGGATGCCCAACCTTGAAGGCAAGAACCTCAAGCTGGCCATCGACGAATGGACGGGTGGCGGATTCAAGGGCTTCATGCGGGCGCTTTGCGCAGCCGAGGGGCTCCAAGAAATGTTCCGGTACTCGCAATTCATCAAGATGGGGGCTTACACGGCGTTCATTTCCAACCTCAACTTTGACGGCAACGATGCGGTCTTGAGCAGCGTTGGCCTGGTCTTCAGACTTTACCGGCAGCGCTTTGGAACAATTCCCGTCGAAGTGAGCGGCAACTCTCCGCAGAAGCCGGTGCAGGGTACCATCGGAGTTGACAAGCCGAGAGTTTCCTCCGGAAGCGACACCTATCCGCTGGATGTTGCTGCGGCCCTGACGAACGACCACAAGAAGCTGACCGTTGCCATTGTCAATCCGACGGAAACTCTGCAGGAGATTGATTTCAACGTCGTGGGAGTACAGCTTCAGGGCGCGGGAAGGATGTGGCGGATCGCCGCTCCGAACCTGGACGCAGACAACGAGCCAGGAAAAAAGCCCGAGCTGGAGATTGTAGAAACACCCGTGAGGGAGTTGCCCAAGACGCTGGCGCTGCCGCCCCTCTCCATCAGTCTCTGCGAGTTTGAGGCGAGATAGCCACCGGCGCTGCCCGCTGATGACCGGCAGGGACCTGCGACGAGACGAGTCTTTTTTTCGTTCGGGGGTGTTTTAGTGCGATCCCCAGTGGCCGGACGGCAATCTTGCGCGTCGTGTTGAAAGCATGCAGGGACGCCTGCGGTGCAAATCCTCAAGGAGGTGAGCAATGTGGGGTAGTTGCAGGCTCATGAGGCTGACCTCTCCTGCGTGGATGGCCTCTGTCACGCTCGGGCTAATGTCCTTATCTTTGGGGGCAAGCTTCTCCTTCAAATTCATCCCCGTTTATCGGCTGGCAGCAGTACACGATCGATGGCCAAACTGCGATTCGGCCTAAAGGTTGCGCTCAGGCCTCCCGAAGCGTGCACACTCGACCACGGCCACTCCCGGCGCGTTTGACGAGGCCGGCCCTCACTGGGTTGAGATGAATGTATTCCACTTTCTCGTAGTATTCCTTAACGCTTCGCAGCGCGCGGTCGAAAGATCGCGGCTGCCAGAGCGCGAGCCGCAGGCGCAAACGCGGCGTCTGCGCTACCTTGCTGAAACCGTCAGGGGATTGGAATCCGATATGCGGGTCACGAGCCGGCCAAGGAGTCGGTAGCCGGAGTTGCAGGGCGCCGCTGAAGCACAAAGAAGAAGGCAGCGGCCAAAGAGGAGAAAGCGGTGACGGCTCCCAGAACAGTGAATGCGCCTTGCCAACCGGAAGCGAGCGAAATGCGAGCCACCGCGTCGCCCGACAAAACTCCACCGAAGTAGCCAATGCCATCAATGATGCCGGAGGAAGTGGCCGCCCCTTGCTTACCGCCAAAGTCTAGCGCCATGGCACCGGCGAGATAAGAGTAAGGACCGATCATGACGAACCCCACGAGTGCCACTAGCGCCACGGGCAGGTTGTGAGGTGCACTTGGCCGAAGCGAAGCAAGCCAGAAAAGCGCGAGCGTGGCAAGAACAAGTCCAGCGAACGTAATCGTCGCCCGTCCCCCGCGCCCCAATCGGTCGCTTAGATAGCCAAAGAGCAGCACTGAAAATCCTCCGAACAGCGGGAAGAGGGCACTGAACTGGGCGGATTTGCCTTGGCTGAAGCCAAGCACTTCATAGAAATAGGTTGGCGTCCAGGTATTGAATGTCTCCCGAACGAATGTGCAGCCCAGGGATAGAGTACAGACGATCCAGAAGGCAGGGCTGCGGAACAATGGTCGGAGCAGGGCAGCAACACCGACCGTCCGCTTCTTATCACCTCGGCTTGCAAAGAGGTTGTCGGGGTTCGGGGCGGGTTCTGGTTCCCCGATTTCGGTGCTTGATTCCTTGAGCAGCAGGAGATTTGCCAAGAAGAGGGCAAACAGGCTGAAAGCGGCAACCACGAATATGCTGCGCCAGCCCATGCCGTGAGCGATCAAGACGCCCATAAAATGCCGGCCGATGGCGTCGCCAAACAAGTAGCTGAGGCTTATAGCACCCATCGCCGTGCCGTAGGTGGCAAATGAAAACCAGCGCGAGGTAATCTTTACCATTCCAGCCCACGCTGACGACTGGACGAGCCGGTTGCCAACCCAGGCCGCCGCGAACACGGGCAGACCCCCGCCCGCGGCGGCAATCAACGTAAATAAAACCGACCCGCCCATCGCGGCGAGAAACTGGCGTTTGCCTCCCCAGAAATCCGCGAGCCCGCCAAGAAAAATCTTGCCGAGCGCATACGCCAGCACACCCAAAGAAGCAATCTGGCCGAGACGGATGCGCGCCTCTGCTGCCGGAACGCCGCGTGCCGCTAAATCGTCAATAATCAGCGGGAGGGTTACGGAGAAATTCGAGCGACAAGCGTAGAAACCGGCGTAGCCGGTCATCAGCAAGATGACGATCAGAATCTGGTGGCGCAGCAATCGCCGGTTTGTAATCTGTTGCCCCATGATCGTCGGCGGCCCTTGATCTCTTAACAGGACGCTGAAAAACCTTTGTGAAGTCGCCAAGGCGACTCATTCCGATCCCGCCCTGCGGGAGAGGAATCTCGCTCTGGAAACCCCGATCTGATCGGGGCGAGATTCCTCGTCGTCCCGATCAGATCGGGACTCCTCGGAATGACAGGCGAGGCGGGTTTTTCAGCGTCCTGTCAAGGACGGTGACCGCGCTGAAGTCGCGCCTCGATTTCGTCGAAGACCGGATCGAAGTCAGAAAGGCTATCGATCACATAATGAGTACCGGCATCCATCAAACGTTCGCGGCCAGTCTGAAGGCGCGTTTCCCGTTCTGCCGGCGAAAGCGCATCGAATTCCGCTTGTGTCAGGCCAACCATATTTCCAGTTCGAACAACTCCCACCGTCCACATGCCGGCGTTGAGGCCTTCTTCGGTGTCGGCCACGGTGTCGCCGACTTTCACGAAGGATTCGAGTGGAAAAACCTTCAGCCGTACGGCGATCTCGTAGCACATCCAGGGCAGAGGGCGGCCTCCGCCGACGTCGTCGGGGACGAGAGAACAATCCGGTTCATAACCTTGCGTGGCAGCTTTCTCGAGAAGGATCTCCAACATTGGCCGTGTGTAGCCTGTCGTACTCCCGATCTTCAGGCCGCGCCGGCGCATGCGTTCGACAGCATCCGCAACTCCGGGAATGAGGTCCGAGTCCTGGTCAAGGCGAGCTAACTGTATCGGCTGAAAGTCGCGGTATAACTCCTCGACATCGGATTCCGTTGCCTGCCGGCCGGAATGTTGTCGCCACGCTTCCGCGACACGCGGACTACGAAGCAGTGAGCGGATGTGGTCCTTTTTCAGCAGGCCCATATCGCGGCGGACTTCGTCGTCGGAGACAGCTATGCCCCTTTGTCGAAACACCTGCTGCATGGCCCGGATAGGCGAAAAACTTCCGTAGTCGACAGTGGTGCCGGCCCAGTCAAGAATGGCAGCTTGCAGCTTGCCGCTGTATCTCTTATGCGTCTGACTGAAGTCGTTCATTTCGTACTCCCGCATGCGCGATCGCCTGTTCAGCCCAGCCGAATCACAAAGTCATTCCCGCTCCTACGACAGCGACTTTCATAGGGTGGGAATTGCCTCTCTCGGAGCGTTTCATTGAGGGGAAGCATTCAAAGCATCGATCGCCAGATGTTGATCCAGGCTCGCTGCACGCGCCGATTTCGCCGAATCGATCTGCATATCAGTGAGCGTCTGCCGAACTGCAGCGACGAGCGCCTCCAAATCTTCGGGGAAGAGGTGGCCGATGGTGCCGATGCGGAAACAGTCTGCGTCGCTGACCTTCCCGGGGTAAATCACAAAGCCCTTTTGACTAAGGTGCTGATAGAACCGGCTGAAATCGAAGTTCGGATGTTTCGGATAACGGAATGAGGTAATGATGGTGCTTTGGTGCTCTGGGGCAAGATAGGCGTCAAAGCCCAACTCCTTCATGCCTTCGACCAAGACCTTCTGGTTCGCAGCATATCGAGCGGCACGTCCGCCAATTCCTCCTTCCCGGTCCAACTCTTCGAGCGCCTGCCAGAAGCCCAGGAGGACATGCGTTGGAGGCGTGAAACGGAACTGTCCGTCGCCTTCCAACCCTTTCCACTGCGACACGAGATCCAAGCTCACACTGCGCGCCCGGTCTTCGGCTTCCAACAGCAGCTCCCGACGAGCCAGCACAAAAGCGAATCCCGGTACACCCTGGACACACTTGTTCGCCGAGGAAACGAGGAAGTCGATTCCCCAGCTTACCACCCCCATAGGCATTCCCGCAAAGCTGCTCATCGCGTCCACGATGAACGCGCAGCCCTGCTCCTTCACCACACCCCCAATTTCTCGCACTGGATTCATGATCCCCGTGGAGGTCTCGCAGTGGATGGTTCCCACGTGCGTGATAGCCCGATCGCGCGCGAGAGCCTGGCGAGCTTCGGCAGGATCGACCGGACGCCACTCGGGGAAGAGAAGGGTTTCGGTTGCGATGCCCAGCGTGCGCGCGATCTTCGCCATGCGGTGTCCGTAGGCGCCGTTGACTAGAACCAGCAGCTTGCCGTCGCGCGGCAGCACCGAGGAGATAACGGACTCGATCGCGAAGGTGCCGGAGCCCTGCATCAGAACGGCCTCGTAGGAGCCGTCGGCAACATTCCCTAACTCCAGCAAACGGTGGCGGATTTTTCGCACTACTTCGAGAAATTCCGTGTCCCGTGAGCCCAAGTCCCGCATCATGGCCTGCTTGACGGTTTTGCTGGTGGTGAGCGGACCGGGCGTCAAGAGGAGTTTAGGCTTTTCCATCCGCGATGAATCTCCGCAACCTTGGAAAGTGGCGCTGGCGGACGTAGGTCCGCCGGCGCCATACGCAATCCTACCACGCGCTAGAACTGGAAGCGAAGTGACATCTGGATGGTACGAGGTCCAGCCTGCGCCACCTCCTGGCTGCTGGATATGAGCCCGAATTTGCCGGTGATGTTCATATTCGGCAAGCCCCAATTGGCAAGGTTGAACAAATTGGAGAACTGCGCCTCGTACCTGAGACCGAAGCGCTCGTTCAAGTGGAACGTCTTGCCCGCCGACATCGAGAAGGTCGCCGTTCCCGGCCCTTCCAGGATCCCCACCCCGCAGTTGCCGAAGCGTCCGATCGGCTCGGCCGTACCGCTGGCATCCACGGGATGGGCTGGCACGTTATAAGCCGACACGTTGAAGAACGCCGAAGTGGTGGGGTTTGAAAGGTAACCGCTCGCTCCCGCTTCGGTGTAGAATAAGAGCCAGTTTCTTTCCGAGGTGGTTATGTCCGACGCCTTGGCAGCGAATGCTCTGCCGATCGGCCTCTTTCGATTCACGATTGCCCCCGTGCAGTCGCTCGAAGTGCCCGCTGTCAATAAAGGCAATATGCTTCGTGGCGGTTTCGGCCACGCCTTTAGGCGCTTGTGTTGCATCCCTCAATGCCGAGACGCCAAGACTTGCCCGTTAGCGGCTTCGTGCCCTTACAAGACTCTTTTTGAGCCCTCGCCACCGCCTGGCGCTGCTCGGCTGTCGAAGAACCAGGACACGCCCCGGCCATTTATTTTTCGAGCACGCTTGAACTCTCGCACCACTTACAGGCCGGGTGAAGCCTTCGATTTTTCTCTGACGCTGTTGGGAAAGGCTGTAGACTACTTGCCGTATTTCGTGCTGGCCTTCCGCGAGCTCGCTCGCGAAGGGATCGGCCTCAATCGCGCCCCGTGCGAGCTTGAACGGGCGGAAGCGCTCACGCCCGAAAACGCCGACTTCGAAGCCGCACCTGCAAGCCTGAGCAAGGACCAGGTGATTTACAGCCGGGAAGAGGACGTCTTCCGACAACCCGCGCCGTTCACGCTTGCAGACTGGGTTCGGCCACGCCTGCTTGAATGGACAAATGCCAATCGCCGTATTACAATTTCCTTTCTCACGCCCACCTATCTCAAGTTTAGGGAGCAAGCCGTGCTCAGGCCGGACTTTCACCACGTCTTTAAGCGCGTGCGCGACAGGCTCAACGCCCTGTGTACGTTTTTCGGCCCCGGGCCTATTGACGCGGACTTCAAGGGACTCGGCGAAGCTGCTGAAAAAGTTCAGACGGTAAAGTGTGATGTTCATTGGGTCGAGCGCTACCGCACATCTTCCCGCACCCACCAGCGCCATGAACTTTCGGGATTCGTCGGCTCGTGTACATACGAATACCCAACGGACGAATCTGGAATTTCAAATCTGGATTTGTTCAAATGGATTCTCGCCGGCGAACTTCTCCACGTCGGCCGCCACACGGCATGGGGGAATGGGAGCTTCAAAGCAAGTTGCGGAGGGACAGCTTGAGCCTCTCCTTGGAAGAGTACCGCGACCTCTGGCAGAACGGGTTGAGGCCCGGCGAAGTGACCCCTCTGGGCTACCCCGGCTGGCCTGAAGTTGGGATTGCCATTGTGGGAGACTTTGCGGGGATTCAGTCCTTTGTGTTGCGGCCCGTGCCAGGCGCAGGAGGTGCTGCAAAGAGGTTGCGAAGCCGGTCATTCCGGGTGAGCGCCTACACGGAATTGGTAGCGCGCTGGTGTCGTGGTCAACTCTCCGCCGCGCAGCCTCGAATTCTCTATTCGGCGGGCGGGCGCTTTCTGATTGGTGCGAGTCCTATTCCCGGTTGGCGAGACCTTCTCAGAAACATGCAGAAGCAGGTCGATGACTGGGCTTGGCAAAGCTTCCAAGGTGAATTGGTCTTCCATCTTGCGGGAGCGGAGTTCAGCTCCGCCAAGATTCCCAGAGCGGAACTTGAAGCCGCACTTGAAGCGCGTCGGAACCAGCCGCTCGCCAAAACGCTCTGGAGCAATGGGAAGTGGAATTCGTCGCTTTTCTTTCACCCCGCCCTCCCCGCCGAAGCAAAGTGTGAGGCTTGCGGAATGACCCAAGGGGTCACCCGCAATTCGGACGGAGAAGACATCTGTGATGCCTGTTCCGCCGACGAGCAAAGGGGATTTGACTTGGCCAGAGCCACATTTGCCCGCATTTCGAACCAGGATGCGGGCGACCTAACCGCGCTGGGCACGTCCCTGCATCTTCACCAGGACCGAAAGGGATACGGTGACGATACTTGGCTTTCGTTTGGAGATCGCGCTCCCGGAGCGGAGCCTTGGTACCTGCTCCGCCACCTGCCTCGTGATTCCAATGGAAATCCGCTGGATTTCGAGCAGATTGCGGAGCATGCTGCCGGCTCTCGTAAGTGGCTGGGTTACCTGCGAATCGACGTGGACCACGCTGGCCATAAGTTTCGCCACCTGGAAGGCGACCCGGCGCGCACCTGGGCCCTGAGCCACCTTCTGCATACTTTCTTCGCCAAAGAGGCGAACGATCTTCTGGACGGACCTCGATATCAGAATATCTACGCGGTCTACGGCGGGGGTGACGACTTGTTTGTGATCGGCCCCTGGACTGACGTGCTCGACTACGCCGAGACATTGCGGAGCATGCTGACAGACGTCGTCGGAGATGCTTTGACTTTCTCAGCGGGTGTGGCTCTGGCGAAACCCCGCGAACATATCTTGTCCCAGGCGGAGTTCGCCCACGAGCAATTAGACCACGCCAAGAACCAGCTTTCTTACGGCCGGCAGTGCGGCCGGGATCAGATCAGCGCGCTCGGGGCCATTGCCGATTGGAAAACCCTCTCGGGTCTCTTGAGCACGGCCAAACAGGTCACGAAATGGGTGAGTGACCATCAGATCCCATCGAGTTTCCTCCACCAAGCGTTACAATTCCATCATACTTGGAAGCGGTCTCGAGAAGAATGGGGTGACAAGCAGACCTTCAGGTCCGTTCGCTTTCGCCCCCTGCTTTACTACCAGATTCAAAGGAACCTTAGGCCTGGTCCTGCCAAGGATTGGGCCCAGACCCTTCTCGCTTCCCCATCCCAATGGCCCTGGGTGGATTTCATCGTTCGCTACGCCATGCTTGCCGCCGGGGGGGGCGAGAAGGACGGAGGACAGCCATGCCGGATATCAAAGATGCAATGAGGGACGCCGGGCTTCGAAACACTGGCGAAATCAAGTGCCGCGATTGCGGCAAGCCCTTTACGCCCAGAGAGCCACACCATAAGCTCTGCCCGGATTGCATTCGAAAGAACCGTCCGGCGTTCTCCGGGCGAACGACGACGTTTCCCCAAGGTTATCCCAATTATTTCGACGCCGACGGGGTGCTGAAGCCCGAGTATGTAACCGACCTTGCTGAAAACATCGCTACGGAGTTGGGGCAGGCGAGGCCGAGAATGACCATGCACCAATTGCGCGCCTTCTACGGCCATGTAAAGCGGCAGGAAAACGCCCTAAAGAACCATCGCCCGTTTAAAGAGGTCCTGGTGGAGATCAGCAAGCTGAAGCCTATCGCCAGCGAACGGGCGAGCAAGGAGAAGATTCCTGATTATTTTAGGGACTTTATCGACCGCAACGTCGATAAATCAAAGGACGAGGATGCGTTTCTGAAGGGATTTGTCGAGCACTTTCAGGCCGTGGTGGCCTACTGTGCGGGAACGATTCGTGAGAGGTGAAATATGAACAGGTGGCAAGAAGTTGTAAAACTGACATTCCGGGTCACGCTCGCGGAAGGCACGCGCATCGGCGGAAGCGGTGGAGGCTTGCAAATTGGGGAGATCGTCGAACCCAACCTTATGGCTATCCGCAATCCCGCCAACGGGGAGTTCTATATCCCTGGCTCTTCCCTGAAGGGGAAACTGCGCTCGGTCCTCGAAAGGGAACTCGGGAAGTGCGAGGGAGGCAGCCCGTGCACCTGTGGGGCGGTTGATTGTTTGGTCTGCACGGTGTTTGGCGCCCACCTCAAACCTAAACCGGATTGCGCCCCCACTCGCATTGTTGTAAGAGACGCCCCAATGTCGGCGGATGCGAAAGCCAGCTTCATCGAAGCGCAGAGGACCGGCAAGTCCATCACCGAAGAGAAAACGGAAAACATCATTAATAGAAAGTCTGGGGCGGCCGAACACCCCCGAACCGGTGAAAGGGTTCTAGCCGACACGACTTTTGACGGCGAAATCCTCCTGCACATTTACGAGGGCGATGATGCTAGAAAAATGACTGACTTCGTCCGGCATGGTCTCGGCATTATCCAGGAAGCCAGTTCCATTGGCGCGAGCGGTAGCCGCGGCTACGGGAAGGTGCGATTTGAGAAAGTCAAGGAAGAGACGCTGAAGGTCAGCGAACTCAAAGTATGAAGACTTATCGGTTCAAACTGAAACCTCTGGCGCCATGGAGCACGCCCTGGGACGCCGATACCCTTTTCGCGGCGCTCGCCTGGCAAGTGCTGCGATCAGGTGGAGAGGGTTCGCTCCGCGAATTCCTGGCCCAGTTCCAAGCAGGCAGGCCCCCCTTCGTACTTTCCAGTGCCTTCCCTGAGCGTTGGCTTCCTTGCCCACTTTCAGCAGAGATCCGAGACTTGCCGGACTCCAACGTCAAGCGCAAGCGGCCGGTCTTTGTCCGCGAGGAGCAGTTCCGCACGCTGATCACAGGTAACGGAGAGATTCTACCCTCCGACACGCCACCGCCGGAACCGATATTGTCGCGCTCCCGTTTGCAAGCCGCGATTGATCGCAAAACGGGGACTACGGGAGGAGAAGGCAGCGTCTTCGAAGTGGACGAGTGGTACCTCCAGGAATCCGTATCGAAGCATCTCGCCCTGTTCGTGAAGACTCAGGACGGTCCTGACTTTGTTCACAACCTCCTCGTTTCACTTTCACGCGAGGGTTTTGGCAAGAAGCGTTCAAGCGGCCGGGGTGCCTTTAAGCTGGTTGATGACCCCGAGCCCTGCGATTGGATGGACTCATTCGACCGAGCCAATGGTTTTGTCTCTCTGAGTCCCTTTGTACCAAAGGCCGGAGATCCTGATGACGGGCGCTGGGGCTTGGTCGTCAAGTACCCGAAGTTCTCACCCGATGCCCCTGTGGCCAACCCCTTCAAAGGTCGGCTGGTCATGCTGCGCCCTGGCTCTGTGTTCCGAGTTGCGTCACAGCCCGTCCATCCCTTCTACGGCCAGATGATTAAGAGCCTGAGGCCGGAATTCCCGGATTCGGTCCATTACGCTTTGGCGTTCCCGGTTCCCATCTGCTGGCCAGCGGAGTAGAAGCAGCACCGCGCCCAATCCCCGTTCCTCAGAACGCAGGCTGTCGCCGTCTGTGGAGACTGTCGCATGCAAAGAGGCACATTAGTTCCCCCCACGATTACACTTTTTCTTGAACCCAAGCTCTTTCGACCGTTCGTTGTTGGCACTACGAGCCTGGCCATTTTTGCTATGGCGCTCTACGACTTCCTCAAGGACCTGGTAAACGCTGGAGAGTTTCACTGGCGTATCCCCCTTCTCGGCGTCGTGTCGTTCCTGTTCTTGCTTATGGCGGCCCACCTTTTGAAGAAGCGATACATCGAGGTAACGCATATCACCCCGCCCAAAAGCCCCCCAGCACCAAAGAAGAAAGGTCTGGTCGTGTTGGGGAGTGACCAGGCAGTGGTTCAAAAGGCCATCGAGCACCACGGCAGCACCTTGAAGTATGCCTGGATTATTGCCAGCGAGCAGACGAAAGGCATGGCGACAGCGGTCAAAGGGAAACTGCAGAGCGCGGACAGAGCGATCGAGGTGCAGGTGATTTCCAACCCTGGCGATTGGCACGAAGTCTCGCTGGTCGTGCGAGATCTTTTGGAGCACAACCCCCGCGAATTGGGTCCCGGCGACATAATCGTGGACCTCACCGGACTTACCAAACCAGCGTCAATTGGGGCGTTCCTCGGTGCGCTGCAAGCAGGCGGACTGATTCAATACACGCCTGGAAAATACACCACAGGCCCTCAAGGCAAGATGGTTGAACCCCTCGAGCCCGTCCAAATCGTCATCAACTACAGCGTTGTCCAAGCATCCGCAGCCGAAGCTTCGGCGGGGCAGAGCAACCTTGGAGCATCGAAGGCGTCGTGATGTCCAGCGAAGCGGTCGTCATTGACATCAAACAACTATACGGCGAGGCGGCCAAACTGCCGGAACTCGCAGAGTACGTCAAGAAGGCGCAGGAGCTGGCGGGCGAGGGCAAAATTGTAGTCCTTACGGGCCATGGGCCGATTTGGCTTTATCTGAAAATCGCCCACGCGCTGCACGGCAACGCTCGGAAACTGATTTACCGCTCACCGGTGACCGGCGACGTGACGATTTTTGATCATGATCCGTTCTGAGCAAAGGAAGTTCCCCGATAAAGAGGGGACGGGAAAAACAGGGGTTAGGGGTCAGGTGTTAGGGACTACGGCGAAGATGCCTGACCGCGGAAAGCTGAGGGCTGACGGCTAGCATCTATCCCATTGCGAAATCTCTCAAACCTATGGGGGGTTTTGTGCAGGTTTGGCGTTTGCGAAGCTTTCTTGCTGGGTGGCTTGTATCCCACTGAAAACAGGCGTACAGTGGTGCGGTTGAAGAGGCATCCCCGACGAAGAGGGGACTGAAACCGGCTGACCTCCTCCGCACTGTGCATTAAGAACATGTTGAAGAGGCATCCCCGACGAAGAGGGGACTGAAACGGCGAAACGATGTCGCCAAAGTCTACCGACCCGGTGTTGAAGAGGCATCCCCGGCGAAGAGGGGACTGTAACTTCCTTCCAAGTTTGACCGCGTTTGGATTTTTCACGGTTGAAGAGGCATCCCCGACGAAGAGGGGACTGAAACGGATCAGCCTTGTGGGTTTTCAGCGTCTTGGTCTCCGTTGAAGAGGCATCCCCGATGAAGAGGGGACTGAAACTCGTACTTATTGCCCCGATAGCCGCCGTGCAGCGCGTTGGAGAGAGTTCCCCGATCAAGAGGGGACCAAAGGACGTAGAGACGAACCTTGCAAGCGTCGGTTCCAGCGTCAGAGGAAGTTCCCCCGATGAAGAGGGGACGCGGCTCGGATTGAGTCTTTTAGCGATTGAGTCATTGAATCATTTGAAGTACTCTTGCGACAGGTGGATGTTTGTGTTTGCTGATAACTGAAAACTGACGACTGACGGCTGCTTTTGGAAGTTCCCCGATGAAGAGGGGACCGAAACCTGACTGCGAACTGGTTGTACCCCTCGATCACCCCGTTGAAGGGAGTTCCCCGATGAAGAGGGGACCAAAGGACCCTGCGCGGTGTATTCGTGGAGTCAATTTTCACCTGTGAGAGGAAGTTCCCCGATGAAGAGGGGACCAAAGTCTTTGCAGATATTCATCGGCATATGCCTGGAGACGATCGTCAAAGGAAGTTCCCCGATGAAGAGGGGACGAAATCAAATGCTGAATTGTGAATGCTGAATTGTGAGTGAAGGTGGGAGGCAGTTTTCCAATCGGAAGGGGACCCGGCTGCGATTGACCCATTGATTCATTGAGTCACTGAATCATTTCAAGTACTCTTGCGACAGGTGGGTATTTGTGTTCGCTGATAGCTGAGAGCTGATGGCTGAGGGCTGCTTTTGAGAGTTCCCCGATGAAGAGGGGACTGAAACATGGTGTAATTGGTGTTGGGCTCCCAGCCGCCCACTAGTTGAAGAGAGTTCCCCGATGAAGAGGGGACTGAAACAAGCTACAGCCAGTCGCCCCATTGGAGTAGGTCCAGTTGAACAGAGTTCCCCGATGAAGAGGGGACTGGAGCAAGGCGCTGAACTTGCATTTGTACTCTTCGATCAGTTGCAGAAGCATCCCCGATGAAGAGGGGACGCGGCTCGGATTGAGCCATTTAGTGATTGAGTCACTGAATCATTTCAAGTACTCTTGCGACAGGTGGGTATTTGTGTTCGCTGAGAGCTGATGGCTGAAGGCTGCTTTTGAGAGTTCCCCGATGAAGAGGGGACTGAAACTCCCAACAATTCGAGACAGCCACGTTCTCAATCGTGTTCAAGAGAGTTCCCCGATGAAGAGGGGACTGAAACGCGGAGAATTCGATCGCGCAGGTGGAATTTTCTAGGTTGAAGAGGCATCCCCGATGAAGAGGGGACCGAAACGTTGCGAGGAATCCATGCACGGTTGCGCTGCCGTTGTTGAAGAGGCATCCCCGATGAAGAGGGGACGCGACTCGGATTGAGCCACTTAGTGATTGAGCCATTGAATCATTTGAAGTACTCTTGCGACGGGTGGGTGTTTGTGTTCGCTGACAACTGAAAGCTGAGCGCTGAAGGCTGCTTTTGAGAGTTCCCCGATGAAGAGGGGACCGAAGGAGCATTCGATTGTACTTGTCATCGCCAAATCGCCAAGTTAGAGGAAGTTCCCCGATGAAGAGGGGACCGAAGATTCGATCACATCCCTTTCGTGGAGTTTCTTTGCACTCGTTAGAGGAAGTTCCCCGATGAAGAGGGGACCGAAGTTGAGTCTTCAGAGTCTTGCCTTCCCAGTCGGCCAAGTTGAAGAACCATCCCCGATGAAGAGGGGACCGAAGTTGGGTGATCCACTCGTTGAACGGGAACCCGAGCGCCGTTAGAGGAAGTGCCCCGATGAATAGGGGACTGAGACACCTGAACGTTGTCCTTGACAAGCTCGTACGAGTAAAGTCGGAAATCCTTCCCCGATGAAGAGGGGACTGAGACTGGAGCAAAGAGGCCAAGATTGAACTCTGGAATTCTCTGTCGGAAATCCTTCCCCGATGAAGAGGGGACTGAAACTTGTACTTGTTACCCCGGTAGCCGCCATGCAGCGCTGTTGAAGAGGGTTCCCCGATGAAGAGGGGACGGTAAGAACAGGGGCTAGGGCTTAGGTGTTGGGGGCTAGAGAAAGACAACTAACCACTGGCCACTGACCACTGTTTTCCCGATGAAGAGGGGACGAAATCAAATGCTGAATTGTGAATGCTGAATTGTGAAGTAGCCGATTCCTTCTCGCCACCGCCCACTGCCAACTGCCTAGCCCTAACTGCCTGTCGCTTACTGCCTTCAGACTCCCGGCTCCTGAATCTTCAGTTTCAGCCCTTGACACGCGGCCGGAAATATGGTAGCCTACGGTAGTTGGCATATGCTGAAGGCACTGCCATTCCGGTTGGAAGGGTCCCTAAATCGGCGCCGCGACTGCGGAAGATTGCAGCGAAGGTCAAAAAAGATACTAAATAGAGGGAACGAACCTAATGATTTGTTGGAAACACAGCACTTAGCTGTTTTTGGAGCAAAAAACGAACTCAAAACGAACTCGATTTTGAGTGCAAAAAGCGCTTATCAAAGCGGAAAAGTAGGTTTCGGGGGCCAGGTGCCAGGTGTCAGGGCGGGAAGAGTTGGGGGAGAGAATAGGGAACAGGGAATGGGGAACAGGGAACAGGGAACAGGGAACAGGGTATAGGGAACAGGGAACAGGGAACAGGGAATAGGGAACAGGGAGCAGGGAACAGGGAATGAGGAATGGTGAATTGGTCGGGTCCTTTTTTGGTGCCGGTTACTGCAATGTCCGTATCAGGGGAACTGGAATTGACAAGGCCGTCGGCAGGCGCTTCGGCACAGGATAGGATGTCGCCTTGGACAGGGAAGAAGATACTTGGTAATTTTCAAAAATGAACGAACGAAGCACGAATGTCTATGAAAACAAAGGGTCGGTTTCCAACAGGCGGCGACAAAGCGGGAATGTTATAGAAAACAAAGGTAGTTACGCGTCGAAAGCGGGAATATTATTGAAAAGAAAGGTAGTTAGTAGGTGGCAGGTCGTAGGTGGGGGAAGAGCAGGAGCCAGGATTCGGGATCCAGGATTCAGGTGTCAGGTACCAGGTGTCAGGAATGAGAATGAAGAGCACCTGATTCCCGCCTTCTGCCTTCTGCTTACTGCCTACTGCCCACTGCGTACTGTACGCTGCCGAACTCATCAATGAGCCTTGTAGCTTGATGGTGGCGATGCAGCTTGCGTCAGATGCCGTATTCCCGACACATAACCCGTCACGGCTGGCCATCTACCGCTGCCATAAACGCCCGGAGCGGCACAAAGGTGTAACCTCGCTTCTTGAGCTCGGGGATGAGCCGCGATAGCAATTCAACCGTCTGCGGCAGCTCATGGAACACGAGGATGTGCTGGTCAACACCCAGGCGCTCGCGCTGTTCGATGCGGCGCAAAACGTAGTCATAGTCCGATGGCTTGGGGCACTTGGCCAAGTCATGGCCCACACAGAAGTAGTCTTCGGAGTCGACGTCGCGCAGCGCTGGCGGCACGGCTGTGGACTTTGTCATGAGGTGGTAACCGCGCGCTTCGATCTGCTTCTGAAGCTCCGGCCAAATGGTCCAGTCCGGCGGGCGCAGAAAAGCGGGCTTGTCGCCGGTAATGGTCTGGATGAATAGTGAGGCCCGCTCGATGTCGTTCAGCACCCATTCTTCACCATAGCGCTTCTTCATGAGCCGGAAGTCGCCGTGGCCGTAAGTGTGATTCTCGATCTCGTGACCACGGCGGTGCTCTTCCTCGGCCGCCTCGCGGCAAATTCCACCGTCGACTTTGCGGCACATCTCGTCCGCGTTCTTCGAGAGCCGCCAGCCCATCACAAAGAAGGTCGCCTTAACCTCCTGCTGATCCAGTAGGGCGAGTAGACTGTGTGACGTGACCCCTTTCCCCGATCGCGTTCCCATGAGCACGTAAGGCTTGGGACCATCATCGAAGGTCAGTGCGATCAGCTTGCCGCTACGAGTCGCATGAGCCCGCGCGCCGGCCTTTCCTGGAGCTGGCGGATCCTTGGCGGGGAAGGCCGGGGTGGCAAACGCGATCAGTAGCATGCAAAGAGTGGTTGTTTGTAACATGGCTACTCATTATGCCCCCAGTCCGCCGGCGTCCGCCAGCCATGCTGCTGCACTACAGCGATTCTTCATCCGGACGAGGCCAGGCGTCGCCGAACCAGCGAGTGGATCAGACCGCACGCCTCGAGCTTCAACCGCAGGCTGCGCGGGGCATTGTCTTTTAGCCGAAGAAGTAAGGTATATACTTGCAGGTTTGCTGTTGGTGAGGTGCGGAACCGCTTCCGGTGATGAGACCAGTTGGTGGTGTCCTAATATGGGATGTAGGGCCGGTCCCGCCTTGCGGGACCGGCCAGGCCGTCCCGCCATGGCGGGAGGTGGCCCTACAGGCGAATTAGGACACCACCGGCCAGTTGACATACCCGCGAGCTGCCCACAAGAAGCGGGGGGAGGTAGGCAATGAGTGCTGAGCTTTCGAGAAGACTGGTGATTCTATCCGGGCCATCCTGTGTAGGTAAGAGTCCACTCGACAGGGCGCTTGCCAAGTTCCATCCGGAGTTGCGCCATGGACTGCGGAAGCTTGTTCTTTACAACAGCCGTGCCCCCAGGCCAGGTGAGCTCGAGGGGGTCGACTACCATTTCCGCCTACGCAGTCAGATCGAGGCCTTGCGCGCGGAAAGTCGTTATGCCGTCTTGGACGTGCGAGGAGATCTGCAAGCACTGGATATCGAAGAGTTGCGGGCCTTGCTGAAAGAAAGCAATGCTCTCTTCGAGGGAAATCCTTTTGTAGGGCGAGCCCTTCAGACGCATCCCGGCCTGGCTGGCATAAATCGGCTTAGCATCTTCCTTTCCCCTCTTTCGAAGGAAGAGGTTATCTACCTGCAGGCGCCGGAGCGCAATGTTTCGCTTCCGGACCTGGTCACAGAGATCATGAGGCGCAAACTGCTCCGACGCACGCGTCGCCAGAAGCTGGAGCTCTCGGCAATAGATCTCGAGAATATTGAGAGGCGCGCTGCCAGCACGTATCGTGAACTAAGGGAAGCCTGGCATTTTGATTATGTGATCCCCAACCATGACGGAGAAGACAGCGACAACTGGGAAGCCTTTTATTATCCACTCGGAGACGCTCGGAAGGCGGTGAATGCGTTTGCGGGACTGCTGGAGGGTAGGATCCCACCGGAGGTAGAGAAATGGGAGGAAGAACTGATTCCTTGAAGGTCATATATGGTTATTGACCGTCGTCGTTGGTCTGTGCATGCTTCCAGGAGGGCAAGCCGTTATGAGCCAAACCAAACCTCTTTCCACGCCGATCCTGCAGCTTCCGGCGCCGGACCGCAAAGGACTCATGTCTCTTGAGGAGGCTCTTGCCGCGCGTCGCTCCGTTCGGGAGTTCAGGCGGGAACCCCTAACTGACCGCGAACTGTCTCAGCTTCTCTGGGCAGCTCAAGGCATCACGAGCCCCGATGGCCTACGAACCGCACCCTCGGCCGGGGCGCTCTATCCACTTGAGGTCTGGGTGGCGACCGCCTCCGGCTTCTATCACTACGAGCCGCGCCAGCACCGGCTGACTCGACGCCTCGAGCGAGACCTGCGGCCGGACATTCATCGTGCGGCCTTCATGCAGGAAGCACTCCTTCAGGCACCGGTCGTTCTCGTGATTGCCGCTGTCTACGAGCGCATGGCGCAAAAGTATGGTGAGCAACGAACGCCACGATACGTCCATATGGAAGTGGGCCACTCTGCACAGAACCTGCTTCTTGAGGCAGTGGCGCTAGGGCTGGGCGGTGTCCTGATTGGCGCCTTCAACGACAGGGAGGTTGAAAAGGTCTTTTCGCTGCCCGCCGATCAGAAGCCGCTTTACCTGATCCCGGTGGGGCATCCACGGTAGCGAGGTCGGCTCGACCTCTTCACTGTCAAATATTACGTGGGACAGGACGCTAGAATGCAGGCAGCTTTCATTCCTGAGCTTGCTGGCAATTGACGGGGTAGCATCACATTAACTGCTGTGTTTTGAGATACATTCCCGCTTTCAACCGATAAGTACCTTTATTTTCTACAACATTCCCGCTTCGCCCCCACTTTTTCCACAGCGATCCTTTGTTTTCATAGACATTCCCGCGTCGTTCCTTCACTTTTTAAAGTTGCTGGTTTTTTCCTTCCCTGTTGGCAGCGACATCTTGTCCAGAGCTCCCATGCCTGCCAAGAGCCCCTTCCATCCCGCCTCCCTCAAATGCAGTAGGCAGAAAGCAGGGGTAGCGCAGGTCCCGCTCGGAGCTTGCCCCGGCCTGCCGGGGGACCTGCGGCACTTCAAAGGGAGTAAGCAGTCGGGTGGCCAGAAGTAAGAAGGCAACTCACAATCCATTCACAATTCAGAATTCAGCATTGCCCGAGGCCGAGCGCCTGTCACCTGACACATGAAACCTGAATCCTGAATCCTGTTTCTTCCACAACCCCACCTACTATCCTAGCCTATCGTCCCCCATTTGTCAAGAGACATGGAGTCCGCTTCCGGCAGGCATTGAAGGCAGGTGTTTCCGCCGGAACGCGCAATTTCACCACCGTGGGTCTTCCCGAAGCCGCTCGCCGCAAAAGCCGAACCGCCGATGGTCGAGGCGATGGCAGAACTCGCGGCAGAGGGAGCTTAGGAAGGGAATTATGTATTTGAGTTCCGTTGACAAATGGCGTAGCCTTGCGGCATGGGGGAAAAGTGGCCCGACTTCCTCTTGGCTGCTGTGGCAGCTTTGGTGGAGTTTCTGGCCATGCGATATGGGGCTACTCCGCTCGCATGGCTGGCGTGTTTCCTTTTTTGGCTCGCAATCTGGGATTTTTCAAGACGATTCTTAAAATCAACATGGTCTAAAATTGGAATCCCACTCATAGTAGTTGCCATTTTAATAGCCGCAACTGTCATTTTGCTCCGCCTTGCGGATTCCGGGGCAAGGCGGTCACGATTCCGAGATCATTCCGGTCAGCATTCCGAAATGAAGCCGGGCACGATTCCGGGATGAACCCGGGCGCCGATTCCGATTTCAAGCCGGTCACTTTGAGCC
>JBEKHR010000040.1:0-52623 GCA_050012175.1 Terriglobia bacterium
ACCAGGCCTTCGAGGAGATCGCGATCCCCCGAGGCCAGCAACAGACGTCGGGCAGAGATCCACATTGTGACGCGAGCATAACAGAATCTGCCCTCATTGTATAGCTATTTATGACGCATAACACTAGAATGGAGTACTATGGTGGAGGCGACACTTCTCAAGCTCGCACAGGATCTGGAGTGGCTGGGATGCGAACTCGAATACCTCGGCCACGAGCACGCCATGGAGGGCTTTCCGGGATCGGGGCCCGCCTGGGACTTGTTTCGCGAGAAACAACGTGGCGTCCTGGCCACCGCCGACAAAATCGAGCGGGAGCTGAAGAGCTTCGTACGGTTCAATCCCACCCGTCTGGTCGGAGTCGAATATCCGATTACCGAAACGCTCGATTCTATCACCGAGCTCCTCGGAACCACCGAGACGATCAAGCAGGCGGCGGGTTTTGCCGTGCACGAACTTCCGCCACTTGTCCGCAGCTTCACCAAGATGGTGGATGGCTACCTCCAGGCAGTCGGAGACACGAGGGGCTAATGACTCAAGAGTGCCCTCATCGAAGCTCAAGAGCAAACGGAAGCTGGCCCAGGTTTTTGTCATTCCCGTGCTTCGTCGTGCGCCAGTGAAGAGACACGGAATTTGACCTCTGAGGCGGACCTGGGTGCGAGAAGCAAACCCTGTGCATGAAGCCGAGGTCACAACCATGAATCGACGTCAATTCGGTCGTACTCTTGCCGGAACGGCTTTGGCTGCGCCTGCCCTGGCGGGCTTGCCGATCCACTCAGAATCTGCGCTGGCGGAAGGAGAAGTCTCCGGAGCAGCGTTCAAAATCTCCGTGATGCTATGGACTGTATTTCAAAAGCTGCCGTTTGAAGAGCGCCTTGAAAAGGTGGCGGAGGCTGGCTACCACGCCGTGGAATTGGTAGGTAGGGAGTATAAGAACTGGTCGGATGAGGACTTCCGCAGAGCCAACCGCAAGCGACGTGAACTCGGAATCACCTTTGACGTAACGGCGGGGCTCGCGCATGGCATAGCAGACCCGGACGCGCGGGAAGCATTCCTTTCCGACCTCCGCCAGGCGCTTCCGGCTATGGAGAAGATCGAATGTCCCGCCATCATCGTCTTGTCGGGCAACGTGGTGCCAGGGAAGTCGCATAACGACCAGCACCAGAGCTGCATTGAAGGCTTGAAGCGAGCGGCGGAAATTGCGGAGAAGAAGGATCTCACAATTCTGCTCGAGAATATCGACCTTGAAGAGAATCCGCGCTATTACCTTTGGTCAGTGGCAGAAGGGTTCGAAATCATCACCAGTGTGGGCCACCCACGGGTAAAATTCCTCTACGACTTTTTCCACGAGCAGATTTCCGAAGGCAACCTGATTGAAAAGTTGGAAAAGAATATCGAGAAGGTGGGGTTGGTGCACGTGGCCGATGTTCCCGGGCGGCACGAGCCTGGGACGGGCGAAATCAACTACACCAGCATTTATAAGAAGCTTGCCGCCCTGAAGTACGACCGCTACCTGGCCATGGAGTTCTTTCCCACAGGTGACCCTGTCACAAGCCTCCGGCGTGCCCGTGAGGAAGCGCTCACCGCAGCGTGCCTGTAGCGCAAGTTCCGCTCTGCCGACCTGTGGCTTTTCAAACGCGACAATCAGGGTTGCGCAGATGCCCCTCGAGGTTTGCCTTGGCCTGCGGGGGACCTGCAGGCTTTCAAAATCGAAAATTTGAAATCGAAAATCTAAAATCCAAAATCTGAAATCCAAAATTTATTCGTTCCACCCTTCGTGTTCCTGCCAATCCAGGATGCGAACGTGTTCTTCCTGGCGCGGGAGCTCAGAAAAGGTTTTCTTCATCCCTTCGGCCAGGTTCCCGTCCTGCGACTGGTAAACCCAGCTCATCTCCTGCTTGAGCGCCGCGGCCTCGCCGCTCAGGTAAACCACAACTCCATCGTACTTGTAGGGGGCAGGCTTGAAACCTCCGGCGCCGTATACGCGATCGCCCCAAATGATGGTCTGCGGATCGATCCTCTGCTCGCGGAGCAATTCCTGGCAGGCCTTGATGACGAACCAATTGGTGGCGCGGTGATCCACGTGTCGCTCGTCAGGATGGGGCAGAGCGATCAGAGCCGGATGGAAGTCGGTAATGATCTGTTCGATTGTGCCGATCACGGAGTCACGCGCATACGGCAAATTGGGCTTCAGCACTTGCTCATAAGGCGCGTGATCGCACGCCACGTACACGGACGTAAGCGGATTCGAGGGTTTGACGTGCTGTGACCAGATGGCTCCTGAGCCGCCATCCGGCAGGCCAATGAAATCCGCCTTGTCGCGGGTGAGGCCGATGTGTTCCAAAGCTTCGCGGCTTTCCTCCATGCGGACCATCCCGAACTCGCGCGCCTCGTTCGGCCCGCAAGGCTTGTCGTAGTAGCGCTCGCAGGCCCCGACGTCACCGCCGGTGAGGATCACGACCCGCACCGGAATGCCCGCCTCGACAGCGGCGCGGATCAAGCCCGCATAGGAGTACTCGTCGTCTTCGTGCGGGCAAAACACCAGCACAGAGGCCGGTAACCTATTGACGGCGATCTCCGTTCCGGTCTCGGCCAGCAGTCTTCCACCCGCGCCGAATAGCTCCAGCCTTATGCGATAAGTGCCGGGCGCCTGATTGGCAGGGATCGCCCAGGCGTCCACCGCCACTGCCTGCCTTTGTGCAGCGCCAAGATTGATCCCAGAGAGGAGCGTTGCCTTCTGGACGGCTTTCCCGGCGGTGTCCAGGATGGTTGCCCGAAGTTCCGTATCTCTCCAAGTTTCGCCCCCCGAATTCCTTAGCGTGCCGAGGACTCTGGCCCGGTCTCCCGCACGGTAGAGCGTTCGCGAGTGATCCAGCGTGATAACGGGAGAGACCTGTCCTGGCGCGTAAAAGCTGCGATATTGAACGAAGTCGATATCCGAGTCATAGGGGTGCGTGTAATTCCTGCTGTAAGGTATGGGGAGCTCGCGTTCTGGGGGCCTCACAATGGCGGGCGTAGTGAATTGCACATCGTAAAGAATCGTGTGCTCAGCATCCCACACGGCCACCGTGTAGGTATCCACTTCCGGTGGCGGGGTTTTCTCGTGGCGCTCGGGCCTGCCGATGCCCATGACCTCTTTTTGCTTCCCTTGGAGAGGAGAGGCAATCCCCGCGCTCATCATGGGGATTGTTGCTGTCCCTCGAGCCGCCAAGGTCAAGTGGTCCCGCAAGACTTTCAGGGCGAGGTCAGGATTCGCGCTGGCCTCTCCCGAATAGAGCGAGATCCAGGGATAGTCGGCGTTCGAGAACTCGACGCGCAGGTTCTTGAGCTCAGCGTCGGTCACGTTTTCCAACGTGACCTCGCATTGAATAGGTTCGCCCAGGTTGTAAAAGGTCTTGTCCAAGGCCAGGTGAGAGATTTGGACCAGCTTCTTGTACGCCGCGAAGCCGCGCAAAGCCTTGATGGCGACGGTGCGATGGGCCGTGCGGTCTTGCACTCGGACGGCGACCGTGTAAAGTCCAGTGGGGGCTTCAGCGGGAATAGGCCAGCCGACTTCGTACTGAGCTTCCCTCTGCCGGGGCTCTGCGACTCGATCCATTTGAACGCTGGTTGTGGAGGTGGTGCCGGCATACTGAATCTCCGCAAACACGGCGTAACGGCGCGCGTCACCCGCTATGCCTTTCACCGTGGCGCGGATCGTGGCTACGGACCCAACGTTGTAACCGCTATCAGCAGGCGCGCCCTCGATGGAGATCTCATCACCGAGCGCTGCGCGGCAGGTCGAAAGAAGTACTGCAATCAACACCAGCAAGAAGAGGTTCCGTGAGAGCATAGTTTATCGATCCCCCACAAGGATTTCAGGTGGTGACCCAATTCGAATGTAGGGCCGCCCTCTCCCGCAGGGCGGGACGGGACGCCCCACGCCGGTCCCGCAAGGCGGGACAGGCCCTACGTCCCATATTAGGACACAACCGGATTTCGTTCATTATTCTAGTACGGAAGCGTGTCAAACGGCTTTGGTGCTCAGGGGAGAAGCCCAAGGCTCTCTGGGTGAATGAAGGGAAACGCAGGTCTTCAATTTGCCGTTTCGGAACAGGTCTCCGGACCAGAACGGCGCGGCTTGCCGTGACCCCTTCGACCACGGGGCTTCTTGACCCGGTCCTGAATGATGATCCGCTGACAATCCTGACACATGAGGTGTTGACCGCTCGGCGATTTGTTAACCCGCGACGACCCGCAATTTGGACATGTTTGAGATGCCATAACAGAGATTCAATGTAGCACATCTGCGGCGGTGTGAATAGGTATTGTAGAAGGAACTTGTTTTTCGGCGGAGTTAATACACAGGCTTATATGAACCTATAGAAAGTTACGCTCCATCTCACTTAAAGTCTTGGCAAACCCACTCATGAATTGAAATTGCAGGCGCGGACGGCCCAGGAATTGCCCACCAGTTTTTCCCTGCCGCGGTGAGCCTCGGCCTATTCGGGACCTGAGTCCTAGCCAAACGGATTTGAAATTCTCCGCCCGTCTGAGGCAGTCGAGGGTCGAGAGTCGAAAGTCGAAAAGGGCGATACCGCAAAAATGTGTGCGGCAACCTGCACAGAGTTCGGCGGTAAGAATCTAATCAAAGCGCGGGATTGGGGAACTTTCGCAGCGGACTGTCGTCATCACCAGGGTCGCGGCCGCGGAGGAAGTCGAAGTCGCAACCCTCGTGCGCCTGGAGAATGTGCTCGAGGTACATTTTCCCGTATCCCCGCGAATAGTGTGGGGCCGGCCGCGTCCATTGGGCCAAGCGCGCTTTGATTTCCGCTTCCGACACCAATAGCTCCAGTCTCTTTCCGCTCACATCCAACTCGATCTCGTCACCGTTCTTGACGATTGCCAGCGCGCCGCCGATGGCTGTCTCGGGCGAGATGTGGACGACGATGGTCCCAAAGCTGGTGCCGCTGATGCGCGCATCGCTCAGCCGCACCATGTCCTTCACCCCGGCCTTGAGCAGCTTGGCGGGAATCGGCAAGTGGCCCCATTCGGGCATGCCCGGCGCTCCCTTCGGCCCGGCGTTTTTCAGGACCAAGACCGAGTTCTCATCCGCACTCAGGCCCGGGTCGTCAATTCGCGCTAACAAATCCCGGTTGTTTTCAAACACTACGGCCTTCCCCTTATGCTTGCGCAAATGAGGCGAAGAGGCGGATTGCTTGATAACGGCGCCGCACGGGGCGAGGTTTCCGCCCAGCACTACGAGGCCTCCCTCCGGGTAGAGCGGCTGGCTAAGTGGCTTGATGACTTCCCGATTGAAACAAGCGAATTGGGAAATGTTCTCACCCAGTGTCTTGCCGGTAGCCGTGATCGCCTCCAGGTGAAGCCGTGAAGCGATCTCCTTCATCACGGCGGGCACCCCTCCGGCGTAACTAAAATCCTCCATCAGAAATTTTCCCGAAGGCTTCACATTAGCAATGACAGGTGTGGTCTGGGAGATCTCCTCAAACCTCGAAAGCGGCATATCGATGCCCAGACGCCCTGCGATGGCTACCAGGTGGATGATGGCATTGGTGGAGCCTCCGAGGGCCATGAGCAGGCAGATGGCGTTCTCGAGGGCGGCGGGCGTCAGAATTCGGGAGGGAAGAAGGTCTTCCTCCACGATTCCCACGATGCGGCGCCCGCTCTGTTCGGCGATGGCCAAGCGGCGCGAGTCCACCGCGGGAATATCCGCAGCTCCCGGCAAGGTCATCCCCAGAGCCTCGGCGAGGCTGGCCATCGTCGAAGCGGTGCCCATCACGGTGCAATGCCCTGCGCTGCGCGAGACGCAACTCTCGATTTCGCACCACTCCTCTTCGCTCAACCGTCCCGCCCGGACCTCTTCCCAAAAGCGGCGTACATCCGTTCCGGAGCCGAGTTCCGTGCCGTGCCACATACCGCGCAGCATAGGTCCGCCGGGAACCATGAGCGCTGGTACGTTTGCGCTGGCCGCTCCCATCAGTTGCGCCGGCGTGGTCTTGTCACATCCACAAAGTAGCACCACCCCGTCAAGCGGATAGGCGCGAATGCATTCCTCCACGTCCATCGCCATCAAATTGCGATAGAGCATGGTGGTCGGCTTCATCAGCATTTCGCCCAGCGATATAGTGCAGAACTCGAGGGGAAATCCGCCTGCTTCCCATACCCCTCGCTTCACGGCTTCCGCCACCTGGCGCAGGTGCGCGTTGCAGTTATTCAGCTCGCTCCAGGAATTGCAGATGCCGATAACGGGCTTCCCCTCAAACACTCGCTCGCTGAAGCCTTCGGCGCGCAGCCAGGCGCGATGCGCCAGTCCCCAGCGGTCGTCTTTCCCAAACCAGTCGCGGCTGCGGAGTTTTAGGGGGTTGTCTGTGGGTGAAGGATTCATTTTTGGAATTATATACTTGACTCCCTTTTCAGTAGCGGGTTTGGTTTTACATCTCTAATTTTCAATTGGGCAACAAATTTCCGCCATTCTGACTTCCAAACATCCATTTGCACCTCTGTTGGTTCCAATAGGCGCGGTGTGACCAGCTTCACGAACCAGGGCTCCACTAATGTCGCTCGGATTCCGAAATGGTAAATACCTAGGGAATGATCTTTGTCTTCCATGTCACCCTGCAATAGCGCGGTGACCATGTGCCGGCCCACAGGATTTCCGAGGTGAGTTTTGCAGCACGACGGATTGAAGAGAAGGCTGCCAAGTGCGAGTGGTACAGGCGAACGGCAAACGAGAGCGTAGTGGGAGTTCTTTTGCTTTTTGCCCCCGCTAAATTCCATGACATGGGGAGGAAGGTCGTGGGGCTTCCCGTCAGAATCCTCCCATTGGGTCCACAGGCTCACATGATCGGGACGGATATCTATTCGTTGCGGCGGCGCTACCATCAGCGAGAATAGAACCGGCAGCGAGCCGCCAGCCTTACTAGCGGCTTGGCGAACGAAATTCTTGTCCACCGGGCTCCCAACACCCCACCAAAACACACCGTCACCGGCTTGCCTCTCCATTTCCTTGAAGAAAAGGGTTTGCGGGAGAGGGAGACCAGATTCCACGTGCATCTTCGTCCAAACAAAATAAGCCAATTTTGTGCTCCTTCCCA
Organism: Terriglobia bacterium; assembly: GCA_050012175.1. Classification (GTDB taxonomy): domain Bacteria; phylum Acidobacteriota; class Terriglobia; order UBA7540; family UBA7540; genus CAVROP01. The sequence continues at coordinate 7,092 of JBEKHR010000040.1, forward strand.
TTCGGCCACACATATCGTGTGGCAATGCTCATTTCAATATTGTATAAAGGAATCAAGTATATAATTCCCTTCATTTTAGGGTCTGTATCGGCCCGGCGTTCTGCTGCTGCGGGCCCGGAGTGGGGCGGGCTTCGATGTTCTGTTCGGCCGCTTCGGACTAATTTGCTGGGAGGAGCGTCGCAGTTCGATGAGGCGAGTAACTTCAGGTACCAGGCGTTTGGGTACGACGACCACAGTCTGGCCCCGCAACCGGAATGCAGCTTCGTCTTCTGCGAGCGCCTCATCCTCAGTCTGTTGCTCGTAATGTTCCAGGACGCTCTGAACCCGGGCTTCGTCCCAGCCGGCCGGAAATCGATTTCGTTTCATCAGCGCCTTCCCCTCAGCCACCTGCGATAGGCGTGGAGTTTTTTTTGGGACAGAGGCAGGGAGCGCTCGATAGCACGCCCAGAAGTCCGGAGAGGCGTGGTGGTTCACAGCTTTGTAGAGCGCCCGGCGTTGTGGTCGCGTAGCGCACGTTCCGCCATGGCGTCGAGTTTCCCACTCTTTACGTCAGCCTCAAACTCTTGGTCCCAGGTGCCCGCGTCATAGGTTGTGAACCACTCGCGGAGTGCCGTCAGCTCCTCGGGAGAGAGCTCCTGGATCTGGCTTTCAAGGTCCTTCACCTTGCTCATGAGTCGCCCCTCTTTTGTAAGTATATCACCACTCACTCCCATACTAGCTACTGCCCAACGTAGGATTTCCCGTTTGCAGCCAAAGCTACGCATTGCCGAGGTGAAAGATCGGTTCAACTCCTGTGGCGCGCGCCATGAGCAAGCGCTCCTCATCCGGGCTAATGGGCATGAAACTCTGCCCCACGTCCATAGCGACGCGGAAGTATTTCTCGTCGCCGGGGGGAACTGCGGCCGTGATCGGTTTCGATAAAGTCCATCGGAGGCCGAGCGAGGCTTCTTCAGGAAGCGCCGCAGGCTGATACCAGCACTTGGGATTAGGCCGCTTACTCTCCTTCATAGCTTTTGGCCATGGGGTTTTCGCCATCTCTTTCAGCGCCAGGATTCCCATTCCCTTTTTTCGCGCCTTTTCGAGCACCTGTGGCCCAAAGTTGGCTTGTGAGAATAGGACAAAGTTAATCGGGAAGAGGATCGTATCAAATTCGTACCGGTCCATGGCCGCGAGAGCTGCTTCCACCGAGTGAGCAGAGAATCCGAGAAAGCGCACCTTGCCCGCCTTCTTCGCAGCTTGGAAGGTTTCCATGGCGCCGGCAGGCCCAAAAACTGTTTCGACATCGTCCATGGTGGTCAAGTAATGAAACTGGTAGAGGTCAAAGTGGTCGGTCCGCAGGAGACGCAGTGATTCATCGAGTTCCTGTTGAGAGCCGCTCTTGGTCCGCTCGTCAGTCTTGCAGGCGAGGAAGGAGCGCTTTCGGTAGGGTTGCAAAGCCGGTCCCAAACGTTGTTGTGCGTCTCCGTAAAAGGGCGCTACATCAAAGTAATTGATGCCACGGTCGAAGGCTTCCGCGACAAGGTTGTTCGCCCGAGACTGCTTCATTTTCATGACCACAATGCCACCCAAGCCTATGATGGAGAGGCGCTCGCCGGTCTTCCCGAGCGGGCGCTTGGCTATGGGTGCGAGCTTCCTCGCTTCTCCCGAACTCGCCTGCGGCGTCAGGGTTTTGTGCGGAGCTGCCAACCCCGCAGCCTCGGTTCCCTTCTTTAGGAAGTCACGACGGCGCATAGACCTTACTCCTTTCATAGCAGCAATCCCTCTGAAGGATATGGCTAACCATGTAGTTTTAGCATCCAAAACCAGCCCCGTCAATTCGGAGCGTGCTTCGAAAGTGGCGTGATCCGCCCTGGGCTACACATGTGACATCTTGTCTCTTGACAACATCCCTGCGGTGTTGTAGCCTATCAACGTGAGAACCGGAGCCGTTTCGGAACGGGACGCCTGCCTCCCCCCTGTGGGGGAGGTTTGCACTGGGATTTTACGCCACGCGGGCGCGCTTGACCGGGCTATTGCCCGCGAAGCGAGGATACTGCCGGACCTGGGGAAAGAATTCCCCGCCGGAAACACGCGGGCTACCGCCAGCGCCCAAGACGAGGACACCCGGATGGCGCACATCGGCAAGGTCCTGGGGATCGACATTCCGTCTAGGGACACTGGCCGTGCGCAGATGTAGTAACTTCAAAAATTGAACGAACAACGCGGGAATGTTATTGAAAACAAAGGAGCGCTGTGGAAAAGTCGGGGGTGAAGCGGGAATGTTGTTGAAAACACATAGAGTTAGGCGTTGAAAGCGGGAATGTCTATGAAGACAAAGGAGTTAGTTCAACACGCCGAGGCTGGGGTCGAGTAAGTTGCTTGGACCCAAAAGGGATCTGATCATTGATTCATTGAGCCATTGATCCATTGGAAGAACCATTCCGGTGCCGCTTTTCAATGATGCAATGACTCAATGGATCAATGAAACAATCAGCTGACTGACCCCAGCCAGCGGTTGCCAGCCGCCGCGCCTGCTTGTATCCCCAATTCTCGTAATGTAAGATGACGATTTGCGGATTCGAACGTTCAGGGAAGAGCAGGATTCGGGATTCAGGATTCAGGAATCAGGGAAAAGCCAAAAGCGGGCCTTCCTGAATCCTGACTCCTGAATCCTGCTGAATGGAGGTGCGGATTTGGCTGAGACTCCAAAGTACGACATTGTGATTATCGGGAGTGGGCCCGGCGGGTACGTCGCTGCGATTCGAGCCGGGCAATTAGGGCTCAAGACATTGATAGTCGAGAAAGATGACAAGTTCGGCGGGACGTGCCTGCACGTGGGCTGCATTCCGACGAAAGCCCTTCTATTGAACGCAGAGATCTACGACTATTTCAAGAATGCCAAGGAATACGGAATCGTCTGCAAGGAATTCTCCATTGACTGGGCGGCAATCCAGGCCCGCAAAGCCAAGGTGGTCACCAAACTCGTGAAGGGAATCGAGTTTCTTTTCAAGAAGAACAAAGTGGAAAGTATGCGAGGACACGGCCGCTTGGCTGGGCCGGGCCGGATGACGGTAACGGACGCAAAGGGGCAGACACGAGAAATCCAGGCTGCGAAAATTGTTCTTGCCACCGGGTCCGAGGCAAAGACGTTTCCAGGCTTCGAGCCGGACGGGAAAACCATCCTAACCAACAGGGAGATTCTGGCCCTGAAAGCGATCCCCAGATCGATGGTGGTTATGGGCGCCGGCGCCGTGGGCGTGGAGTTCGCCTCCATCTTCCACCGCTTCGGGACGAAAGTCACGATTCTGGAGATGTTGCCGCGCGCGGTTCCGCTCGAAGATGAAGAAATCTCAGCCGAGCTCGAGAAGTCATTCCGCCGGCAGGGCATCGCCATTGAGACGCAGGCCAAGGTTGAGAAGGCCACCAAAACGGCAAACGGAGTGGCGATCTCTTATACCGGAGCAGATGGGAAGTCTCAAACAGTTGAAGCTGAAACCTTGTTGGTAGCCGTGGGACGTTCTCCCAACACCTCAGGAGTGGGCCTGGAGAAAACCCGGGTCAAGTTGGAGCGGGGGTTTGTGAAGGTCGATCAATACATGCAAACGGATGAGCCTGGCGTCTACGCCGTTGGTGACATCGTTGCGAACAGCCCCCTGCTGGCGCATGTGGGCTCGATGGAAGGCATCGTTGCGGTTACACACGCGGCGGGGAAGCCGGTGGAGCCCATAAACTACACACAGGTCCCGAATTGCACCTATTGTGAGCCTGAGATCAGCAGTGTGGGACTCACGGAACGCCAGGCGCGCGAAGCGGGCCATAAGGTTCGCGTGGGAAAGTTCCCCTTCGGAGGCAACAGTAAGGCTGGCATCCTGGGCGCCCGTGAGGGCTTTGTGAAGATGGTGTGCGACGAAAAGTATGGAGAGATACTCGGCGTCCATATGATCGGGCCAAGGGTGACGGAGCTCGTGGCCGAAGCCACCGTGGCCTTGCGTCTGGAGGGCACGGCACTTGACCTGTCGCATACCATCCACCCGCACCCCACTCTTTCCGAGGCGATGATGGAAGCGGGTCACGCGGCGGTGGATTGGGCGATTCACATTTAGGGAAGCTGTCAGCTATCAGCAGTCAGCGGTCAGCTAGAACCGCAGGAACACATAAGCGAATCACCGCCGGACAAAAGCCGTGTTGATGAGGCTATCAAGAGGGTGGTTGAAGATAAGAAGGGGCAAGGCCGTCCGTTCGGGAGTTCGAGAGGAGCTCCGGTTTGGGGTATTCAGACATCCAAAGGTTCTACGCGGGAGGATGGACAGAAGCTCTCGCGGCAAATGGATTCCACTTTTCGCGCTACCACGACTGGCCAGATTGCCCCATTGAGGTGGTCGAGCTTGCCACGGAGATCAAGAATCTCGCCAACGGAGGCTGAGGGCTGATAGCTGACTGCTGATAGCTGAATGCTGCTCATGCTTTGTCACCTCGAACAACTCGGTCTGGTAGGCTACGAAGATGGCTTGCGGCTTCAAAGGGAACTCGTGGCGCGGCGCAAGACGGGGACCACTCCTGATACTCTGCTGCTGCTCGAACATCCCCACGTTTACACGCTAGGGCGCAATGCGAAAACGGAAAACCTCCTCATCTCAGCCGAGCAGCTTGCCGCGCGCGGCGCGCAGGTCTTCGAGATCGACCGGGGCGGCGACGTGACTTACCACGGACCCGGCCAGTTGGTGGGCTATCCCATCCTTGACCTTGCGGAACACCGGCGTGATATCGCCTGGTACATGCGCTGCCTTGAAGAAGTCTTAATCGAAGTGGTAGGGGAGTACGGGATTCAGGCCGAACGTCTTGCCGGCGCCCCGGGAGTCTGGGTGGGGAACGACAAGTTGGCAGCCATGGGAGTCCACATTTCTCGCTGGGTCACTTCCCATGGCTTCGCCTTCAATGTCAACACCGACCTGAGCTACTTCGACTGGATAGTTCCTTGTGGGCTGCGCGATAAAGGCGTGACATCGCTCCAGAAGCTGTTGGGCCGGCGGGTGGAGATGGAGGAGGTTGCGGGAAGGGTAGTCCGGCACTTTGGAAGAGTCTTCGAGGTAGAAATGGTCGAGGTCGCAGAGCAAGTCGAAGGTCGAAGGTCGAATCTAGCAGGATGCTGATAAACCGTTGTGAACGTTGTCATTCCGATCCCGCCCTGCGGGAGAGGAATCTCGCTCTGGAAACCCCGATCTGATCGGGGCGAGATTCCTCGTCGTCCCGATCAGATCGGGACTCCTCAGAATGACAGACTAGACGGTTTTTTCAGCATCCTGCTAGAAATCGCTGTTCATGGCAACTTGGGACCGGCGGCTTTCGGCCTGCACATTTCAATGGCCGTGAAACAACTAGATCGTTCGCAGCATCATGAGATCTACTATTACCTTCGCTTGAACCGGCGCGTGGACGAGCAGCTCACGAGCCTTTACCGGCAGGGCAAAGTGGTGGGCGGAGTGTACTCCGGCCTGGGCCAGGAGGCGATCTCCGTAGGAACTGCATACGCCCTCGAGAAGCAAGACTTGATTGGCCCTGTGATCCGAAACGTCGGCGCGTTGCTCATCCGGGGATACCGGCCAAGGGACCTGTTCCTGCAATACATGGCGAGGAAAGATGGCCCGACGGGGGGGCGCGATGCCAACACGCACTTTGGGGACGTGGCGCGAGGCGTCATCGCGCCCATCAGCATGCTGGGCGAGACCGTGCCCTTGATGGCCGGCATTGCGCTTGCTGCCAAACTCCGCAAAGAAAGGCGCGTCGCGGTGACTTATGTGGGGGATGGGGCCACCAGCACCGGCCCCTGCCACGAGGGCATGAATTTTGCCGCAGTCCTGAAACTCCCCTTGCTCATCATCGCCGAAAACAATGGCTGGGCTTACTCCACTCCGACGAGAAAACAGATGGCCATTCAGGATATTGCCGAACGCGGCAAAGCGTATGCCATTCCTGCCACCATCGTGGACGGTAATGATGTCCTGCAGGTATATGCAGCCACTCGCCGGGCAGCGGAACAGGCGCGTGGGGGCGCCGGCCCCTTCCTCATCGAGTGTAAGACGATGCGCATGAAGGGCCACGCGGAGCACGACGACGCGCGCTACGTCCCCGAGGAAGAATTTGAGAAATGGCGAAAGAAGGACCCGATCCTTTGCTACGAGAAATACCTCGCTCAGCACAAACTCATGACTGACGAGGAAAAGGGCGCGATCGAGGCGCGGATCGAGAAGGAAATCCGCGAAGACGTTGCCTTTGCGGAGGCCAGCCCCTTCCCGCGGCCGGAGGAGGCGGCACGGTCGGTCTGGGCCTAGGGGAAAGCTGGCAGAAGGCAGTTGGCAGTGGGCGGGAAGAGCCCAGCAAATCCGGCGACGAGAGCGGGCTACTGCACGAGGCACCCCGGAATGCAGGGCGGCGCGCGCAATGAAGCGACTTGTCTCGGGGTCGGCTTGATGACTCATGCCTGGGGGCGACGAATCTCGAGGGGCCAAGAATCGGAAGGCCCCGAAGGGGCCTCCCGTGAGTAGCCGCAGGTTTCAACCTGCGGTTGGCATTGCCCGATGTCAACGCATACGCAGATTTGCTATCACGTCGTCTTCTCCACCAAGGGTCGCCAGCCCACCCTCCAGGCAAACCGTCGCGAAGACCTTTTCCGGTACATCTGGGGTATCTTGAAGAACCGAGAGAGCTACTTATATCGAATCAACGGGACGGAGGACCACTTGCACATTCTGACCAGCTTCCATCCGTCGGTCAGCCTGGCGGATCTCGTAAAGGATGTCAAAACGGGCTCATCGCTGTGGATCAAGAAGGAAGGTGTCTTCCGCGCGTTCTCGCACTGGCAGGATGGCTATGGCGCGTTTACGCATTCGAGGCGGGAAATTGATTGCTTGATCGAATACATCAAGGGGCAAGAAGAACATCACCGCCGGACGACCTTTGTGGAGGAATACCGCAAGTTGCTGGAGGAGGCGGGGATTGAATTCGACGAGCGGTACATGTTGTGAAGGGGGCTCCAGTCCGGCCCTTTCAGGGCCGGCGCGGTTTCTTTACTTTCTTTCCGTGGGTTGCATCCCGCAGGCGCGGGACTACTCACGGTTCGCCCCTTCGGGGCAGCCGACTGCGGTACCCTATTCACGCGAATCGGAGTTTCCATAGGGGCCGTTCGTGTCTATAGACGAAGCGGGAATGAAACAATATAGGTTTGGTACCCAAAGTCCCGGCGTGTTGCGGCGCATGCTGTATTACCTGAAGCTCACGCGCGAGGCGGAGCGGAGGATTGAACGCGTCCTGTATCCCCAGGGAAAGATTGTGGGAGGGGTCTACATCGGGCGCGGGCAGGAAGCCATTGGTGTCGGCTCAGCCTTGCAGTTGATGGAGGGAGATGTGGTCCTGCCCAGTCACCGGGATTTTTCTTCCTTCCTGATTCGCGGTTTTTCACTTGCAGATATTTTCGCAAACTGGATGGCTCGAGCCGATACTCCCACGCGCGGGCGGGATAACACCTTGCACATCGGGGATATGAAGCGCGGCGTCATCCCAATCATTTCTCCGCTGGGCGGAACCTGTCCTGTGGCTTGCGGGGTCGGTATGGTGTTAAAACGGCGCGGAAACGCCAATGTAGCTCTGGTACACCTGGGTGAGGGCACGACCAGCGTGGGACAGGTTCATGAGGCGATGAACATGGCCGGGGTCATGAAGCTTCCCGTGGTTTTCATCTGCAACAACAATGGGTATGCTTTCTCCACGCCCGTTGAAAAGCAGTTCGCGGTAAGAAACCTATCGGTTCGGGGTCCCGCCTACGGCATGCCGGGCAAAACCATCGACGGAAACGATGTCCTGGTTGTTTATCGCGCTGTGGGAGAGGCGGTTGCTCGCGCTCGCGAAGGACATGGGCCGAGCTTCCTGGAGTGCATGACTTTTCGCATGGCAGGACATTCGGCTCACGACGCTGCGGAATATGTTCATGATCGACTGTTGCAGGAGTGGGCAAAGAAAGATCCCATCCAGAGACTTGAAAAATATCTGCTCACTCAAGAGATCCTGACAAGACAGCAGATTGACGATCTCGATCACCGCATCCAGAAGGAGATCGACGCAGCCGTCGCCGACGCTGAGGCGCGAGCGCTGCCCAAAGGCGAAACAGCATTGGAAGGTGTGTACTGTGAGTCGGATTGTTGGTGGAAGAAAAGCAGGATTCAGGATTCAGCAGTCAGGATTCAGGAATCAGGAGTCAGAAGTCCGAAGCCGGTAGTGTGAGTTCGGTGGTTGGTCATACAAGGTGACTGTTAACATACGGTGAAGGTCAGATGACGCTCGTCTAAATCGAGTTTCGAATTTCCAAATTCGAATTTCGGTATTGGCTGTTCGAGTCGCGTGCACGAGGTTCTTAGATGCCGGTTCTAACCTATCTTGAGGCTATTCGCCAGGGTATCTGGGAGGAGATGGAACGCGATCCTTCCGTGTTCTTGCTGGGAGAAGACATTGGTGCTTACGGCGGCGCGTTCAAGGTCACCGCCGGGATGCTGGAGAAATTCGGCGAGGAGCGCGTGATCGACACGCCCATTTCCGAGTCGGCCATTGTGGGCGCGGCAGTCGGCGCCGCGTTGATGGGCATGCGCCCTGTGGCCGAGATGCAGTTCATGGATTTCATTGCCTGTGGCTTTGACCAGATCGTGAATATGGCGGCCAAGATGCATTACCGGTGGGGGCCGGCAGTGCCGATGGTGATCCGGGGGCCGTGCGGAGCAGGAGTACACGGAGGTCCCTACCATTCCCAGTCGAACGAAATGTGGTTTGTCCACACTCCGGGGCTGAAAGTGGTGATGCCGGCAACAGCTTATGACGCCAAAGGTTTGATCAAAGCGGCCATCCGCGACGACAATCCGGTGATCTTCTACGAACACAAGTTTCTCTACCGGCGAATCAAGGAAGAGGTCCCTGAAGGGGATTACGTAATTCCCCTCGGCAAGGCTGCGGTACGGCGCGAAGGGAACGACATGGTGGTCATCACGTACGGCGCTATGGTCTGGGCCGCCCTCGAGGCGGCGCGGGAACTGGAAAAAGATGGCCTCTCCCTGGAGGTGGTTGACCTGCGTACGTTGCTGCCCTACGATGAAGAAGCGGTGTTGGCGAGCGTACGAAAATGCAACAAGGTCATCCTGCTCCATGAGGACACGCGTACGGGCGGCATGGCAGGCGAGTTGGCAGCGCTGATTGCCGAGAAGGCTTTCGAGGATTTAGACGGGCCCATCATGCGGATTACCGCTCCGGACACGCCTGTCCCCTTCTCGCCACCCCTTGAAGAATACTTTCTGCCGAACGCCCGGAAGGTGGTCGAGGCCGCAAGGAAGCTGGCGGAGTTCTAAAAGAATTGAATCATTGATCCATTGGCTCATTGATTCATTGAACCATTGATTCATCTGCCCATCAGTCGTACACGGCACCGAGTCAGAGGAGCGAGAGCGTTGGCGATGGCTGGTCAGCGTTTCGACGCAATCGCGCGCTTCGTCTGTTCAATGAATCAATGACTCAATGAGACAATGAATCAATAGATTTGAGGTTGCTATGCCCACGAATGTCATCATGCCCCAGATGGGTGAGAGTGTTGCCGAGGGGACGATTACCAAATGGCTGAGGAAGGCCGGCGAGCATGTAGGCCGGGACGAGCCTCTGTTTGAGATTTCGACCGACAAAGTGGATGCGGAAATACCTTCCCCGGCGGCTGGGATCCTAAGCCAAATCCTGGTGAAGGAAAACGAGACGGTGGCGGTGAATACGGTTGTGGCCGTGATCGATGGCGAAGGCGCTGCCGTGGCCGCACCCGCTGCTGAGGCAGGCGCGGAGGTCACAGCGCCTCCAGCTCCGGCTGCGGCCCTACCGCAAGCGCCGGCAGCGACCGCGAGCGTTCCAACCGCGGCTGGCGGTCCGACTGCCCCCACTGCTCCCGCGGAGGCAAGGTCGTCGCCGCTCGTCCGGCGTATCGCTCATGACTACCACGTTGACCTCACGCAGGTACGGGGTACCGGTCTAGGTGGCAGGATCAGCAAGAAAGATATCCTGGCTTATGTGGAACAGCGCCAGTCGGCCGCCGCAAGCAGAATCGCCGCGGCTCGGGAGCCTTTGGTGCAGCCCCCGCCCGCGACGGTTCAGCCGACACCTTCGCCCTCGACTCTCGCCGGGCCGACGCAAGTTGTTCCCATGACCCCCATGCGCCGGCAAATCGCCGAGCACATGGTGACGAGCAAGAGGACTTCGGCCCATGTCTACACCGTATTCGAAGTCGAAATGAGCAAAGTGGTGGAGGCACGGGAGCGACAGCGTGATGAGTTTGAGCGCCGATACGGCTTCAAGCTGACTTACACACCCTTCTTCGTTCGAGCTGCGGTGGAAGCGATCAAACAAATCCCTGTTATCAATTCCTCGGTAGACGGCACGAACCTCATTTACAAGCGGAACGTTAATGTGGGGATTGCGGTGGCGCTCGAGACCGGGCTTATCGTGCCGGTCATCAAGCGGGCGGATGAAAAGAACTTCCTGGGCATCGCGCAGGCGGTTCAGGATCTTGCGGAGCGGGCTCGAAACAAGCGCTTGAGCGTCGAGGATGTACAGGGAGGGACTTTCACCATCACCAATCCTGGGAGTTTCGGAGGTCTTTTCGGCTTGCCGATCATCAACCAGCCTCAGGTGGCCATCCTGGGTGTGGGTGCTATCGAAAAACGCCCGGTGGTGCGCGACGATGCTATCGCCATCCGATCGATGGCCTACCTCTCGCTCTCCTACGATCACCGGGTCATCGATGGAGCTGTGGCCGAGAAGTTCCTGGGCCACATTAAGCAGACGCTCGAAAATTGGGACGAGCCCGCACTGTAAGAACAGGTGTCAGGTGCCAGGTTTCAGGTGACAGGGGCTGGGGACGGGGCGCTGGGGCAACTCAGAATTGCTGCCAGCCCCGTTCTTTCAACTGACCACGGACCACGGACAACTGACTGCCCCCCCCGTTGCGGGTCGACTGTTGACTGTGAACTGCCTTTAATTACTTGCGCTGCGGCGTGGGGTTGGTGGTTGGGGTGGTTGCAAGCTGAATGCTGGGCAGGCGATCAATCAGGTTCTCCAAGTCGTCCAGGCAAACGTTCGGATCGATATTCCTCTGTTGAAGATTGGGCAGGAATAGATTAAAGTTCGTCGCAAAAAAACGCTTTCCTTCATCCTTTTGGCCTAGCTGCGCGAATTCGGCGGCCAGAGTTTGCGAGAGTCGAAGCGAGGGGCTCTTTTCCTGACGCCACTTGGTAAGGTTTTGGTGCAGGATGCCGGTGAGGTAGTCCGCATACTGGTTTGTTTGGTCAACGTATTGGCCGTTGGTGGATGCGTAGATCGAGAGCACGTCGGCCGCATCTGAGTGGTCGCCACAGCTTGTCATGTAGGGACGGTGGACCACACATTCCCAACTCTTATCTTTATGGATGTTGCGGATTTCCAAGCCCTCGAAAGGTAAGCCATCCAAGCCATCGATTCGACCCAGGACTGCCACAGCTTCTTTGCCTAATTCGATGATGGTGGCCACGGTGCAGCAGTGGTCCCCGCCCGAATACTGGCCTACCACAACGTCCAGCACACCATCCCCGGTCAGGCTCTTGGTGTATTCGGGGTGGCTACGGCTGCCTGCGAGGGGAAGCCCATGGCGCCCGTTGAAGTCGTAAAGAGTCGTCCAGGGGTCTCTTGATCCTTCCAGGGTCTCCAGCTTAAAGGCCGGTTGGTTATTCCGGTCGTAAACGACAAACCGGCCAGGAGCGAAAACCAGTGAAGCGGGGCTCCGCCGGTATAGGGCGGCGCGATAGCTCTCCAGTCGATAGGTTTTCAATCTCTCGTATCCAACCAAATCCGGTACTTGCCCGCGTATTCCTGTGCTGGTGAGGATGAAATCCTCGGCTGAAGATGCCACCTCCTTCAGGCTGGCCGGATTCCACTGTCGCTGGATCGCCACAAAGGTCAGAACCACGACCACGGCAAGCGCGAAAGAGATCACACTTTCACCCTTGTGCATATCCCTTCAACCCTTCGGCGGAACGAGGAAACTGCCGCCGCAATCAAACCAGTCTATTTAATCACTTCTCTGCGGGATTGTCATGAACGCGCGATTGTGTGGCAGGGTCGCGGCAGAGCCGCTTTGGGATGTTACCCTTCGGGGACTTTGACGCGACCCTGGCTTGTTTGGAGTGGCTCAGTTTGATGTCAGCGCGGCTTCCCAAAACGGCCGGGACGCGTGGAACGGCGCTTGAATTTTCTGCAGGGGCGGGCCGCCTCGGCGGCTGCGCATCCACCGCGGGCACCCACCAGGGGGGCTACGAGCAGCCGCCCGAACCACCAAACTGCCTCACCACCCAAATGTGGCTGACGGTTCTTATTCCGAAGTCTTGGCCGCGCCCCGCCGGAAGGAGTCAAGCAGCCAGCTATCCTCCGTCTGTTGATGGCGAAGAATGTAGAAGTTGCCGTCGTTTGCCAAAACCTTGAAACAGTGGTAGCCAATGCCATACCACTGATCCAGGACCTCTTTTACTTCGATTACCTGTCCACCGGGCTTGTCTGCGAAGCTGAAACGGAGGGGCCGTTCATCCGCCTTGTAGCCTGAGTAACAATCGACTTTGAGATGCAGACTCATGGTGCCCAGCGATTCACACGCTGCGCGTCCAAATCTGGAATGGCGGTCGTTTTACATCAAGAGTTCTGCGCGGATAGACTGAGCGTATCCATCGAAGCCTGAAACGGGCACCAAGCGGACACGCTCGTGCTGAAGAATGCCCTGTGAGAAGCGAACGACAGGATTGCTTGGGTCAGGGTTATCTTCGTGCCCGACCGTCAGGTCGGAAGGTTCTTTCTCAAGGACTCTATCGAAGGTCCACATGAGTGCCTTGGCAAGTTCATCGTCCCTCTGAAGGGAAAGCGTGTGGATCAGCTTCAGGCGGCCATTGGGCTTGCCCGCTTGTTCGAGGGGCTTGTACCCAAAGTCGAAAACAAACGGGTCGCCAGCCCCGGTCCATGGTGAGGCGGGGATGCGTTTTCTAAATAAGTTGTGCTCAAACACATCGCATCGGCGCAGGGCTTCCGTCATGCGTTGCTTGATGCGCATCCTGGTATCTTGCTTTGTGGGACCAGTAAGAGGCGCACCCACGTGCCGTTCGAAAAGGTCCTGAAGTTGGGCGCTTAGGTCGGCGGTCAAGCAACTCCGGGCTGGTGACAACTGAATGAGGTTGGAATAGGACTGCTGCATCTCGCGGATGTACCCCTCAAGATCCTCTTCGTGCTGTGCGATCTGTTGCTCGAAGTGGGGTTGCAGTTCCTTGAGGAACTGGGTATCTGCCTGGGCGTGGAAACGGGTGATACGGCGGAAATCGTCGCTGAACAAGCAATCCAGGAACTGCTCGGCAGGGCAAAAGAGGAGCAGCCCGATGTTGATGAACTCCTGCTTCACCACGTCCGGGACGTAGCGCACCAGGAAGTATGAGCACTGCTTTAACTCGCTATCTTCCACCATAGGTCCTGTCTCGATTGACCAACCACTCCAGCCTCATGCCCAATTAGGGAACGGTCGCAGGGAACTATTCTTTGCGTCAACGATCGCCTGCCGAAGTCTTCTGCGCCGCTCGTGCAATGTTTCCACAAGCCGTGTCAACTGAGCGGGGTCGGGCCCGCACCACTCATCAGGCATTGGACTGACACATTCTTCGATCTGAGAACGATCCAGGTTCTCTATCCTGGAGAGAAAGGGTTCAAACGACTTGAAACCCTCGACCTTCTCATAAACCAGGCGGCGTGGATAAAGGCCACGGATAGGGCTATCCGGAAAGCTCCACTCGCCATCATTAAAACAAAAGCCCTGATCGATGAGCAAGGCTGAATACGCCGGGCCTTGCTCGTCCACGGAGCGAAAGAAAATGACTTGGCGGCCGTCACAGTTACAAGTCCACTTGTCAAAAACGAATCCCCCCAAGAATACGGAGGCTAAGTTCCTGACGTTGCGCAGCAGACGATCCGGCAGAAAATCCACCACCAGCGTTTGGTTGGGAACCCCCGGGAAGCGCGAGCCAAAATGCAGGCCCGCCAAGCAAAGCACGCGGCGGGGGCCGATTTCAAGTTCAAGAGGGGGTGGTCCATGGATAAGACCGGGGGAAACTTCGACGAAGGCCGGGGTTGCGACCGGGAGGCCAATGAGCATTGCCAAACGACCCGCCAGCATTTCGTTGGCCAAGACGCGTACGTGTTGGGGGTTGTTCTGAAACTTAACAACGTAACTGGAATCGTCCGCACAACGCAGCAGGTAGGGCTGCGAGGCGCCGCGCATACGCCGGATGACCTCGCGGGCGAGAACTTTAGCGCAGAGCGCCTGAGCACTCAGGCCTGAGGACTCACGGTTTGGTTGGGACTGCGGAACCATCCACGCTGCCTGACCGCGGGCGCCGGCCATAGGGCTTATACTGGGAGGCCAGACACACCATCCCTGCGCTCATCCTCGCCCACACTTGGGGCGAGGATACAAACCCTCCTGCGGGTCTTCGGAGCCTGGTCCAGCTACCGCGCTCGGCGCTTTTTCTTGGCCACCGGCTTCTTAGCTGGCTTGGCAGGCTTCGCGGCTTTTTTCGCCGCTTTCTTCGCGGGTTTCTTCGCGGCTTTCTTTGCCGCTTTCTTCACGGGCTTCTTTGCGGGCCGTTTTTTCGGCTTTGGTTTCGCCTTCGCGACCTTCTTGCGCGCCACCGGAGCAGGCGCGGGAGCCGGGGCCGGTTCGGCAGTCTTTGCGGCGGCCGGAACTGTCGGAGCCTTTTCGGCAGTTACAGTCTCCTCAACTTTGTAAGAAACCTCCTCCTCAAGTTCCTCGCCTTCCTCGCCCAACCTTTCCTCCGCTTCTTCCTTGTAATCGGAGGAGAGCTCGTCTCCATAATCCTCAAGCTCATCACCCGGTTTATTGTCTTTATCGAAATCCATGAATCCCTCCCCCCATCATTATCGTGACTCACCCAAGAAAGCCGAGCTTTCGCCTGGGCGGCAGGTGCAAACCTCTTAACTTCGTCGCTGGAGGCAGATGTATAACACACCAATCGCTGTGTCAAGTGCAATCGTTGATTCCGGCAGAAAAGAGTCCTAACGCCCCTCTGCAAGTTGTCAGGTGGTGGCCTTGGGTGTGGCCACCGCTTTTCCGGTCCCGGAGGCCGCCTTTGTTGGGCTAGTTCCCTTGCCAGCCGGCACGGGATTCTTCCGCCCCTTGGAATGAGACTTGCCGGACGCGCTCCGGCTTCCTCCCGCCACATAGATGCGAAGAGGCTTTCCTGGAGTCAATTGGGAGGTTTTCAAGTTGTTCCAGCGGCGGATCTGGTAAGGAGTCACATCATAGCGGTCGGCGATGAACTCCAGAGTATCACCGGCTCGAACGCGATACCTGACCGCGTAGCGCGGCCCCCTTTCGTGGACTCGCGCCAGAGATGATTCCTTGCCGGGGGCCAGAGGGACCACCAAGTGGGTACCCTGTTGCAACGCCGATTCGTTGTCCAGCCGGTTCACTTCCCGCAAGGCCACCGGTGAGACGTGGAGCTTCTTGGCAATACTCGAAAGGGTCTCGCCTTCCTCCACCTTGTAGGCTCTCCACCAGATTCTCTTATCCGCCGGAATTGCCGCCACCCTTTGCTCAAACTGCTCCTTAGTTCCCTTGGGAATGTTTAAAGTGAATTGAGGGTTGTTGGGCGGGGTCGTCCATCGAAGTAGACTGGGATTCAGCCGGGTCAACTCTTCGACGGGCCTGTCGATAAGTTGAGCCACCAGGCGCAGGTCCGTGGGCGTGCTTACTACCACCGGGTCGGCGGAAAGAGGCGGGTCCGGCTGAACATCGAAGCCATAGGCTTTCGGGTCCTTCGCGATCATCAGGGTGGCCATGAAAATCGGCACGTAGTCTTCCGTCTCAGTCGGAAGGGCGTGTAGCCTTCGCAAGGTCCAATAATCAGCGTAGCCCGTCTTCTCCACGGCTCCCTGCACCGTCAAGGGGCCGCTGTCGTATGCCGCCATGGCAAGGGACCAGTCTCCAAACGTCTGATACAGATCCTTAAGATGGCGGGCCGCAGCCTGCGTGGACTTCACCGGATCTTCACGCTCGTCCACCCAGCGGTCCTTCTTCAACCCACAGAGCATGCCCGTTCCGAGCATGAACTGCCAGATGCCTTTTGCGCCCGAGTGCGACAAGGCGTAAGGATTAAACGCGCTCTCCAGGGCGGCAAGGTAGATAAGGTCCTGAGGAATCCCCTCCTTGCGCAGCGTGTCGGAGATGATCGGCTGATATATTCCCAGTCGCTTCAGAGCTGTAGTGATGTAGCCCCGGCCCCGGTTCTGGAAATAAGTCAAAACACCGTCAACGTAATCGTTGGAAACCAGCGGCAGGTCAGACCGGACCGCTTTCAGTTCCTGCTGGGCTTGCTGCTTGATTCTTGGATCAACGGGGAAGGTTAGCCCGGAGAATGATTCGAGCGGCGAAGGGACATAATTATGTGGACTCAAGGTGTCGCCACGTTCCAGAGCCGCTGCCTCGGCAGCGTAGACGTCCTCTACCAATTTGTCAAACTCGCCACTAAGGCGATCGTCGCCCTGAACGTCGAGTTTCGACTCCAGCAACTTCTCCACCGCCTGATCAAATTGTTCCTTAGCTCCTTCCAGGTTTCCGGAGCGATAATCGGCCATGCCGGATTTGTAGAGCGCTTCAACTTGTGAAACGAGGACATCGGCAGCGTCGGGGCCCGGCGCGGGCGGATGATCCGGCACCGCTACAGGAGGCTTGAGCGGTAAAGGCCGAACGGCCGGAGTGACGGCTGGCACTTGAGCAACCGTGGATCGCTTTTCAGCTCCGCAACTTAAAAAAAGGGCAACGGCGCTCAGGCTCCACAAGAGCTTTGCCTTTTCCGAAAATGTCTCCCCCATCCTAGATTCGATAAGTCAGTCCGTCCTCTCCCTCTTGCCTGACCCGAATTTTAACGGCAAGGCCTTACCAGGGTCAACCTCAAAGTCAATCAACCCTCGTGAACCCTTTTGATATCCTATGCTTAGATCACAGACAAAGCGTCGCGCCGGGAACAACCCAGGAGGTGGGCTGAGTGGCAAGAATTGTGAATGCCCTGAGCAACATTGCTAGACCCACGATGAGGCGCCCCGGTTGCTCGACTCGGGGCCACGGTGAACCCGGCCGCTCCTCGCTGGGGTTGAATTCGAGCTATTTCTTATAATACTGGGCGTTAGTCTCGGTAAACGCGTTCCATTTCTCCGGCAGGTCATCCAGAGGGAAGATGGCGGAAACAGGACAAACCGGCACGCAAGCCCCGCAATCGATACACTCGACCGGGTCGATGTAAAGCATCGGAACGTCGGCGAAGTTGGCTTCGTCCTTGCGGGGGTGGATACAATCAACCGGGCAGACGTCCACGCACGCGGTGTCCTTGGTATTGATGCAGGGTTCAGCAATCACATAGGCCATACGAGATTCCTCCCGAGGGCATTTCTGTTTGCGTATCTTTGCGCCCCCATCTTGCTATAGATTATTTTGGCGCCTCTGGGGGTGCGATGACTTAAGTCGTGCCCAAGGACAAGGTGTCTGATAAGCTGTTGGGATGGCAGTTCTCGATCCAGTTGAAACTCTGCGGCGCGTGGCGTTCTTCGCCGTTTTGCCCGCCGATGAACTCAGGGTCTTGGCCTGCCATTGTGTAGCCCGGCGCCTGGGCAAGGATCAAATGCTGGTCGCGGAGGGTGATCCATGCGACGGCCTCCTCGTCGTACAATCAGGAGCGATCAAGGTTTTCAAGATGGCCGAGAACGGGCGCGAGCAAGTCCTGGTGATTGAGCGCGCCGGATCCACCGTCGGCGAGCTCTCGATCTTTGACGGTGGCAATTTCCCTGCCTCTGCTGCCGCTGTGGAAGACTCCACACTCCTTTTCCTTCCCAAGAAGGAATTCCTGGATTTGTGCCGCCGCAATTCGGAAGTGGCCCTTGCCGTTATCCGCACTCTGGCGTGGAGGTTCCGGTACCTTGCGGACCTTGTCGAAGAATTATCGCTCAAAGAGGTCAGCCACCGCCTGGCGCGGTTCCTGCGTGGCCGCGCTCTGAGGTTGGGCGTCCGCACTCGACGCGGCCTCGAGTTTCCCCTGGAAGAAACCAACCAGCAGATCGGCGCGGAGATTGGCACAGTCCGTGATCTGGTTTCCCGCAACCTCCGGCGTTTTGTTGACCGAGGCATCATTCGTTTGGAACGCCGCAAAGTCATTGTCCTGGACATGGCCGAGCTCGAAGCACAGGTCGCCGGCGCAAAAAGGGCTTCGGGGTGAGGACGACCGACCTTAATTTGCAGCGAGGACCCCTCCTCAACTGAGACCAAAAGCCAGTCGGGCTCCGCATTCTGACTCCTGTCTCCTGACTCCTTGCCTATTACTTTCCCGCGTTGCCCGGTCCACCCACGGGGTACAGTCTCGGCAAGCGTTGCTCGACTGTCGGCAGCATGGGGAATGGCGCGTGCGGCTCGGTTTGGTACCAATAGGCAACCGAGAAGTAATTGTCGGAGCGGTGGTTGGCGTGGCCGTGCTCGATGGTGGCGCGAAGCGACTTGGTAAAGGTGATGGGGGAATCGAGGTGAAACCGGTAAACCGACGATCGGCTTCCCGCCAGCTCCACGCCCTTCACCGGAGCGCCGAACATCAAGTAAGAAAATGGCTGGTCGCCAAAATCCCAGGCGCCCTGAAAATAGTCTTCGGAACCCGTGCCGTTGATGGAAGGCAACTTCTCCCCGTCAATGAAAAACATATCGTCACCCTCGCCCCACCACTCGTCCTGGTTTTGCAACACCGACATGGTCACGCCCACGTAGTGGCCGCGGCCAACGGCTTCCATCCACACGTAGTTTCCCTCCCCGTCGAGGTTGGGTTTCGTATCCACAAGCTTGTCGCCATTGGAACTCCATTGGTTGGTCCAGCCCTGGCATGGAGCACACTGGCGATACTGAGCGTGAAAGTAGAGGGACTCCGCCGGCAGCGGGTTCTTGTAAGCTCTGTAATCGATGTTGTAGTAGAGGGCATCCACCGGCAACTTCCCCTCATTCGTTATCGTGATCTTGCCCATCTTCTGAAACGGCATCGGAAAGTAGGAATTCAGCGCCTTGCTCGAGCCCACGGCCAGCGGGAATGACTGGAAGGTGAAATACTCACCCAACCCCAGGCCAAAGAAATCACCGATGGGAGCTTCCACACTGGGGCTTGATTCGTTGTCCCAGTACATGCGGAGGACAAGTTTCTTCAGGTGGGATTTTTCTGCGCTCGCAATCGTAAACCAGAGATGAGTGATGACTCCCGGCCCGGCTTCTTCAAACACTGTCAGTGTCTCGCCGGCTTCCATCCTCCTCATATCTTCGTTGGCGCCAGTTCGGTCGTAGCTGGAGACGCGCTTCAGCACATAGTTCTGCTGCTGAGTAATATCCGGGAACAATCCACTTAGATTCTGGGCAACAGTGGACGCGGACAACGTCAGAATGGCCAAAAGAAAACCCAGTTTGCGCATTTTCGACCTCCAGAGACTTCGGATCAGCATACTGCTGAGAGTGGCGCAATTCTATCACGAGCGGCTGTGGAGTGCGGCAGCTTGCTGCCGCTTTTCTCTGCGAGCTTGCTCGCGCCTCACGTGTCCAAGTACCGCGTTTCAGTGCACGGCCAGCAAGCTGTCCCGCGGAGCGGGAGAAAGCGGCAGCAAGCTGCCGCACTCCAGAGCGGTGAAATCCATGGGTCTCGACTTCCGTCCCAAGCCGGGTTAAGCTTTCGGCGCAGGGACCGGATTTTCAAATCCGGCACGAATATGGGTCAAGCGAGAAAACGCCAGATCAGTAGTCCTACCAACTCGATGTTGAAGGTCTACCGGCGGGCTTTGGCAAAAGGGACAACGCGCGAGGGGTGGCTGGCTGTCGAAGGTCCATTTCTTGTGGAGGAAGCCCTCGGAGCCGCTCCGGCAGTTCGCATACATAGCGTGCTCGCGGCCGAAAGCGGTCTAGCGAAATTTGCGCGGCTTATGGAAAAGTTGCCCGCTGAAGCAGAAGCCGTGCAGGTTCCTGACCGCCTGTTCGAGCAGGTGGCGCAGACGCAGAACCCCCAGGGAATTGCCGCGCTCGTCGAACTGCCGCCTCACAATTTGGATACCATCCTCGGGGGCCAGAATTTGCTACTGCTAGTGGCCTGCGGGGTCCAGGACCCCGGCAATCTGGGCACCATCATGCGCAGCGCGGCGGCCTTTGGGGTTTCGGCCCTCTTCACGCTCCAGGAAACCGTCTGCCCTTTCAATCCCAAGGCCGTGCGGTCTTCAGCGGGCGCGATCTTCCGCCTTCCGGTCCTGGCGGACTTCGCAGCCGATGAACTCCTGGATCGCCTGCGCGCGGCTCAAGTTCGCATCATCGCTGCCGACCGCCACAGCCCCTCTCCGCTTCACGAGGCGGACCTGAGAGGCTCGCTCGCCATCATGGTAGGAAGAGAGGCTTCCGGCCTGCCCCCGGAGATTGCCCGTGAGGCCTCCCTACTCTTGAGTATTCCCATTCGCCCGGGGATGGATTCGGTTAATGTGGCGACCGCTGCCAGCGTTTTTCTTTACGAAGTGACTCGCCAACGCGGATTTAGGTATTGACTGATCGGGCCATGGGGAGATTAGAGCATCGAGAGTTTTGGGAGGTGAGAGATGGATCTATTCGATTTCCTTCTCAGCGCTCGCCTCGTAGATCTCGGTTGAACTGTCGAGCACTGAGGCGTTAAATGAATCAATGATTCAATGACTCAATGAGCCAATTGTTATGGGCCTATTCGAACCGCCACAAGACGATGTTTCCCGCCCTCGAAAACCGGAAGGTCAGCGTGTATCGTCGCCCCTTGCCGACCGCATGCGGCCGGAAATAATCGAGGAATTCGTCGGCCAGGTTCACATCCTGGGGCCTGGCAAGCCACTGCGCAAGCAGATTGAGAGAGACGAGGTTGCCTCGATGATCCTTTGGGGCCCGCCGGGCTCAGGCAAGACCACGCTGGCAACCATCATCGCGCGCAAAAC
Organism: Terriglobia bacterium; assembly: GCA_050012175.1. Classification (GTDB taxonomy): domain Bacteria; phylum Acidobacteriota; class Terriglobia; order UBA7540; family UBA7540; genus CAVROP01. Next base: position 28,173 of record JBEKHR010000040.1, read on the forward strand.
GCGCAGCGAATTCATGCGTTTCAGCGCGGTCCTTTCCGGCATAAAAGAAATCAAGGAAGTGATGGCCACGGCGGAAAAAGTGCGGCAGTACGGGCGGAGAACTGTCCTTTTCATTGACGAGATTCATCGCTTCAACAAGGCGCAGCAGGACGCCTTTCTCCCTTACGTCGAGCGCGGCGACGTGGTGCTGATTGGCGCCACCACTGAGAACCCTTCGTTCGAAGTCATTTCCGCGCTCCTCTCCCGCGCCAAAGTCTACATGCTTTCAGCGCTCTCCACCGACGAGGTCTTGACGCTGCTGGAGCGCGCCTTGAAAGACGAGAAACGCGGCTTGGGCAGGGAAAGAGTGGAAATCTCGCAAGAGATGCTGCGCCAGATCGCGGTGTTTTCCAACGGCGACGCGCGCGCGGCTTACAACACCCTGGAAGTAGCCGTCGCCGCCGCCCAACAGGAGGGCGAAGGTGAAGAACATCGAGCCGTCGTTACCGAGGCCATCCTCGAAGACGCCATCCAGCGCAAGATGCTCCTCTACGACAAAGCCGGCGAGGAGCACTACAACCTGATTTCAGCCCTCCACAAGTCCGTGCGCAATTCTGACCCCGACGCCACTCTCTACTGGCTGGGCCGCATGCTCGAGGCCGGCGAAGATCCACTCTACATCGCGCGCCGCATGATTCGGATGGCATCGGAAGACATTGGCCTTGCCGACCCCAACGCCCTCGCCGTAACTGTCGCTGCCATGCAAGCCGCGCATTTCCTGGGCATGCCGGAAGGTAATCTGGCGCTTGCTGAGGCCGCTGTCTACCTTTCACTGGCTCCCAAGTCGAATGCGCTCTACGTTGGCTATGGCGAAGTCGCGCAAGACGCGCAAAAGGCCCTGGCCGAACCCGTGCCACTCCACCTGCGCAACCCCGTAACCGGCTTGATGGCCAACCAGGGGTACGGCAAGGGCTACCAATACGCCCACAACGCTCCCGAGCGACTCACCGACATGCAATGCCTGCCTGACAACCTCAAAGAGCGCCGCTACTATCGCCCCACCGACCAGGGATTTGAGAAGAGATTGAAAGAGAAGCTGGCGGCCATCGCGGAATGGAAAAAGAAATACGCGCAACGGTGACACTATGCGCTTTCCGTCCGCACGGCTGGTCGAGCAAAGGAGGCTGGTGGAAAGGGGCGCTATTCTTTTCCGTTTTTCCCGCTGTTCGCTGAGTCTGGCTTATTCTGCTCTCTGATTTGGCGAAGCTGTTCGAGGAACTCTTTGCGCTCGCGGGCGGCTTTCTCAAGGTGGCGTGTTTTCTCGGTCAGATAACGCTGCCCTTTGATTTGGGAGCTCTGCAAGGAATCAGCCCAGGCGCGCAATTGGCGTGAAATGCCTTCGGCGAGGGATTTCAAATTTGAAATCTCAGATTTCAGATCCGAGAAGCCGGGGAGTCCCTCCAGCAGGCAGAGCATTGAGCGGACTTCGCCGGCGGACCCGCGAGCAATGTAGAGGAAAGTAAGCAACTCCTGGGTGGTCCCTCGCTCGAATCCTTCCGCAATGTTGTTCGAAACGGAAACGGCGGCGCGCTCAATCTGATCGCGCAAACTGAACCGCCCCCTGAATGGGACTTTGGCCGTCATGCCATGGATTTGGACCGCCAATTCGATGGCGGCTTTCCAGACGGGCAGCTCTTCGAAGCGGTCGTACTTCATGCACATTCACCGCGAATCACATTGTTGTTTTGCTGAGGCATGGGCTCTTGAGATCTCCAATGTGAAATTCCTCATGAATAAGGATACGAAGTCGCCGCAAAGGAAAGGTGCTTCCCATCTTGAGGGAACTCGAGTTCAAATCCCATCCGTCACAAACCGCTTGGCGTGTTCTTTCAGGATGCAGCGGTCCTGAACCACAAACAGTCCGGCGGCGCGCGCGCCGGCGGCGGCCTCTTCGTGGATGACCCCTTCTTGCATCCAGACCACTGTGGCGTGCTTGCGGATGGCGGCCGCGACGACTTCGGGCACGAATTCTGAGCGGCGGAAGATCACCACGACTTCGAAAGCATCGGGGACGTCATCGAGGGTCGGGTAAGCCTTCTCTCCGAAGACGGATTGCTCGTTGGGATTCACAGGGATAATGCGGTAGCCGTAGGCCTTCATATAGGCGGCCACGCCGTAGCTTGGCCGCGAGGGCTTGGAAGAAAGGCCGACCACGGCGAGGGTCTTACATTTTTCGAGGATATCGAGGATGGGATCTGGCATACCGAACCGCAGATTGCTGAAGCGCCCTCCGTGAGAGATCGAAGACGAAGGAGGGTGGGCGGCCATGGTTATAACCTCGCTGCCTTGAGGGAAGAGGCAGCCACGCGTTGCAAGGCTTCGAGGAACTGCTGGTTTTCTTGGTGCCTTCCCACCGTGACGCGCAGGGAGGTAGGAAAGCCGTAAAGCTTCATCGGCCGCACGATCACGCCCTCGTGAAGAAGCCGCATGAAATCTTCTTCGCAGTCGCGGCCCGTGTCCATAAGCAGGAAGTTTCCAACCGAAGGCGTGTAGCGCACGCCCATCAGAGTCAGTTCCTGCGTCAAGAATTTCATCTCCTGGCGGTTCATTTCCACCGAGCGCGCCACGTGCTCGTGGTCGTCGAGCGCCGCCCGTCCCGCCACCTGCGCCACGCTGGAAGCATTAAAGGGCGAGCGGATGCGGTTCAGGCATTCGATCAGCTCGCGGTGGCCCAAGCCGTAGCCCAATCGAATTCCCGCCAGGCCGTGCACCTTGGAGAAGGTGCGAAGAACCAGAAGATTTCGGCCCGCGCGGACATAGTCCACCGCGTGGGAATAATCCGGGCGCTGCACGTATTCGTAATAGGCCTCATCCAGCACAACCAGAATCGGCGAAGGTATAGCGTCAAGGAAGTGGTCCAGGTCTGCGGCGGTGAACATCGTTCCGGTGGGATTGTTGGGATTCCCGAGGTAGACCACCTTGGTCCTTTGGGTGATGGCATGCGCCATGGCGGCGAGATCGAAAGTCATGTCGCGCATGGGCGTCATGACCAGTCCCGCGCCCATGTCCTCAATCGCCAGCCGGTACATGTAAAACGCCGACTCGGAAGTGATCGCCTCGTCGCCACCGCCCAGAAAAGTCTTCCCTACCAACTCAATCAGGTCCGTGGAGCCGGCGCCCAGGATGATCTCGTCCATATTCAGGCCGTGGATTTCCGCCAACTTCTGGCGCAGGTAATAGCCGCCTCCGTCGGGGTAATAATGCATTTGGTCCAGATAATCTCGCAGGGCTTCCTGGGCCTTGGGGGAAGGGCCGAGCGGGTTTTCGTTGGATGCCAGCTTGATGGCCGTCCGGCCCAGTTCGCGCTCGACCTCTTCCACGGGCTTGCCGGGCGGGTAGGGCCGGATGCGGCTCGACCAGGGTGGGAGAATTTCGTAAATGATGGATCGCGGCATGGCTAAAGGGTAAAGGTTGAAGGGTAAAGGATAATTGCCAATCGTTGCTGAGTTAGGGCAACTTATCCTTTACCCTTTATCCTTTACCCTTTCTTTCTCTCCCTTCCATTTTCTTAACCGCTCAACTTCCGCTGCCGTCAACTGGCGAAACCGGCCCAGCGCAAGGCCCTGGTCCGTCAGAAAGGCAATGCGGACGCGTTTTAACTTTACCACCGCTTGCCCAATGCGCTCAAACATCCGCCGAACCTGGTGGTATCGTCCCTCCACGAGGGTGATTTCATACCAGGGTTTTTCTCGGTAAGCAAGAGGGCGGATTTGGCAAGGGGCGGTCCTGCGACCATCCAGCACAATCCCCTCTTCCAATTTCTTAAGAGCCTCCGGTCCCGGCTGACCTTCCAACTTGACTTGATACGTCCTGGGCACGCCTGATTTCGGTGACATCAGGAAATTGGCCATCTCCCCGTCGTTCGTAAGCAGCATCAGCCCGGAGGAGTGATAGTCGAGTCGCCCGACCGGATAAACCCTTTCCTTGATGTCACGCACGAGCGAGATCACCGTGGGGCGGCGCTGCGGATCGCTCAGGGTGGAAACATAGCCAGGGGGCTTGTTGAGCAGCAGGTATAGCCGCCGGCCGGTGCGCCTCAACGGCCTGCCGTCCACGAGTATTTGGTCGCGCGCGGGGTCAGCTTTGGAGCCTAATTCGGCCACCACCTGGCCATTCACCGAGACGCGGCCCTGCACGATCAACTCCTCGGCCTTGCGACGGGAGGTTATACCGGCCTCGGCGATTATCTTTTGCAGTCGTTCCTGCATGGCTAGGCGGTAGCACGGACCTCATAACCGGAGGTCCGCACTACCTGCTATTCTTGCTCCTCTGCTTCGGGCAGTGCCGAGGGAGTTCCCTCCGGCATGGATTCAGCGGTGCCCGCATCGTTCTGCGGGGACGTTTCAGAGGCAGCAGGCGCTTCTCGCGGGGGAGGCGCTGCCTCCGCAACCGTCCACTCCGAGCCCAATGCTCGTTTTGCCAGTTCTTCAAATTCTTTCAGGCTGGGAAGCTCGCTCACATCCTTCAGCCCAAAATGCACCAGGAAATCGCGCGAGGTTCGATAAAGGATTGGCCGGCCCACCACGTTCTTGCGACCGGACGTGACGACGAGTTTCTTCTCCATCAGCGTGTGAATGACGCCCCCGCAGTCCACGCCACGAATGTCATCGATCTCCGGCAAGGTCACTGGTTGCCGGTAGGCAATCACCGCCAGCGTCTCCAGCGCCGGCTTGGAGAGCCGGATGGGCGGCTTCAGACTCTTCACAAACTTCCGCAGCACGTCGTGATGCTCAGCTTTGGAGGAGAATTTGTAGCCCGCGGCCACTTGTCGGACTTGAATTCCGTGCTGCGCCTGTTGAAAGTCCGCGATCAGCTCCTCGAGTTTGGCCTTCACTCGCTCGCGCTCTTCTCCCTGGAGCGTCTTCAGCATGGCGTCGAGCGAAACAGGCTCAGAAGCCACGTAGATTATCGCCTCAATTAAGGCCTTTAGTGTTTCGTCATTAAGCATACATTCTATCTATCGTCCGTGGTCCGCGGTCCGTTGTCCGTGGAAGAGCGGTCTTCTCTCTCCGGCGGGCGAAACACAACCATCAACTGACAACGGACTACTGACGACGGACCACTGACAACGGACCTACTCGAAACTCTCTTCCGCTCCGGTCTGAAACTGGGCTGCGTTCGTCGCGGAAAGGATCTCTTCAAACCGCTTGCTTTTCGAGACGGTGATGGGACCAAACAGCTCCTTTTGCCGCAGCAGAATGGCCCGCACTCTTACCAACTCGAGCAGGGCCAGGAAGAGCACAATTAAGGCTTGTCTCCACAGATAGCCCGCGATGAGTTCCTCCAGGGAAACGGGGCCGGAACTGGCGCGGAGCACCTGCTTAATGTGCTCGACCATCTGCGCCACCGTCATTTCTTCGCGCCGAATCTCGATCTGGGGCCGCTTCTTGGCCCGTTCGAGTATCTCGCGGAAGGTTGAAATCAGATCAAAGACTGAAACGGCGAGGCCGGGCTCATCTTCGGCTTCCACAAACTCGGCGATACCCGGATGAGACCACATAGCCTCCTCGACCATCCGCTTGGACTGGAGCATCTGCGCCGCATTCTTGAACTGCTCATGCTCGAGCAGCCGGTGCACGAGTTCTTCGCGTGGGTCTACCTGTTCCTCGGGCGGCGCGTTCGGATCAGGAGGCAAAAGCATCCTGGATTTGATGTGGATCAGGGTCGCCGCCATGAAAATGAACTCACCCGCCACGTCGATGTTCAGCTCCTCGAGCAAATGGAGGTAGTCGAGGTATTGCTGGGTAATCCTGGCAATCGGAATGTCGTAAATGTCGATCTCTTGCTTGCGAATGAGGTCGAGGAGCAAGTCCAGCGGCCCTTCGTACATCGCCAGCTTGATCGGGGGTGGCGGTGTTCCGCCGTGCGTGAGACGCTTGGGAGCAGGCAGCGGAAGCGGCCCTTCCTCCGCCTCGGCTGACCCCTCGCCTGGAGCCGGCACAGGAGGTCCTGCGCTTAGCTCGCCCTCGGGCGGATTCACGACCGGTTGGTCGGACCGGGTTTTCGGGTCGCGGGGATCGTCACCCATCGAACAACGCCTCTGGAGTGCGGTCCCGCCTTGCGGGACCGCTTTTCTCCCGCGAGCTTGCTCGCGCGTCACCTTTCCAAGTAGTACGCTCCAGTGCACGGCCAGCGAGCTGGCCTGAGCAAAAGCGGCAGTCCGCCGCGGCGGACCGCACTCCAAAGCGCGCTCACGTGGTGCTAAGTCAACTTCACTGCCGCTCGCACTTCCCTCATCGTAGCCTGGGCCACGGCGCGGGCTTTTGCCGTTCCTTCCTCGAGCACGTCCCACACTTTCTGGGGGTTCTGTTCGTAAGGTTTGCGGCGTTCCTGAATGGGCGCGAGAAACGCATTCAGATGCCCGGCCGCAAGCTTCTTGCAATCCACACAACCGATCTCCGCCGTCCGGCACTCGTGGTTCACACGATCGATTGTCCCCTGAGCGGAGAAAATCTTGTGTAGGTCAAACACCGGGCAGACGTCCGGATTGCCGGGGTCGGTGCGGCGCTTGCGAGCCGGATCGGTCACCATCGTGGCGAGCTTTTTCGAAGCCACATCGGGAGCGTCGGTCAGGAAAATCGCGTTGCCGTAACTCTTCGACATCTTGCGGCCGTCCGTACCCGGCAGTCGCGGCGCGGAAGTGAGCAGCGCTTCGGGCTCAGGGAAAATGCGGCGAAGCTTCGCGAGCCCTTTGTTCAAGTACTCCGCCCGTTGCTCCAGCGAAGCCTCGCGGAAATGGGGCGCGGCGAGCTGCTTCAGGTCTCCACCCACATCGCCGACCACGCCCACAGGGAGTCCGGGATCAGTGCTCACGCCTGCAACCTCTTCCAACTCACCAAATGCCAGGTTGAAGCGTCGAGCGACTTCGCGAGTAAACTCGACGTGCGGCACTTGGTCTTCGCCCACGGGCACGTAGTTTGCCTTGTACATCAGGATGTCAGCAGCCTGAAGCAGGGGATAACCGAGAAAGCCATAGGTGTTGATGTCATGGTCGCGAATATTTTCGAGTTGCTCTTTGTAGGTGGGCACGCGCTCCAGCCAACTGAGTGGTGTCACCATGGAAAAGAGCAGGTGCAGTTCTGCGTGTTCCGGCAGACGCGACTGGACGAAAAACGTGGCCTTGTTGGGATCCAGCCCGCAGGCCAGCCAGTCGGTAACCATTTCCCAGGTGTCCTGGCGCAGGTCGAGGGTATTCTCGTAGCCTGTGGTCAGCATGTGCCAGTCAGCCACAAAGTGGTAGCTCTCATACTCATTTTGCAATTTGACCCAATTCTGAAGCGCGCCCACCAGGTTGCCGAGGTGCAGTTTGCCTGTGGGGCGCATGCCGCTCAAAATCCGAGGACGTCGGTTGCTTGCCTGGCTCAATGGATTTGCCCTTTTATTCCCCCATGAAGATAGCGCGCTGCGCGCACGCCCATCCCGCGCAATCTGCGCAATTCGCCATCCTAGCACAGGTACAGCGAAACGCGAAGTAAGCGATCACAAAGCTCAGGGTCGCGTCAAAGTCCCCGAAAGGTAACATCCCAAAGCGGCTCTGCCGCCTGCTGTGTGGAAAGGCTTCGCCTTTCCGAGGGCCTCCGCCCTGACCTACCCCCTCGGCTCGGCTGGAAGGCCGAGCCTTCCAGCCGAGCTGAGGGAAAGAAGGGAGGCTGTCTGCGCCGGAAAGCCAGAGGCTTTCCGCACAGCAGGCGGCAGAGCCGCTTTTTCCGCGACTTTGACGCGACCCTGTCACAAGGCTGTGCTTGGCTTTGAAGCCAGCCCGCACCGGTCCGACCGCAAAGCATCAGTTCCGTGTCGGGCGCCCCCGAAGGTTGGAAAAAGTGCCCAAAAGTAAAACAGCCTGTTATAATCCCTGGTTATGCGGTTAGTAGAGTTTCCGTAGGCGGGGTGCCCATGAGCAGAGTCAGGATTGCGGTTGTATTTGGATTGGGGTTGTTCCTTCTCTGGGCTGCCTGTAGAGGCGGCGAGCTACCTGGCGCGAAGATCAAGGTGGGAGAGAAGATGGCCGATTTCACGCTTCAGGATGTTAACGGCAAGGCGCATAGGCTCTACGAATTTGAGGGAAAGAAGGCTGTGGCGGTCATCTTCATCGCCACCCGCTGCCCTTACTCAAATGCCTTCAATCACGTGATGGCCAACCTGGCGCATGAGTACGAGAGCCGGGGAGTTGCCTTCATCGGAATCAATGCTAATAAGACTGAGCCGGTTACGGAGGTGGGGGAACACGCTCGCGCTCATGGTCTCCAATTCCTTATCCTCAAAGACGAGGGGAACCAAGTTGCCGACCGGCTGGGCGCCTCCGTAACACCCGAAGTATTTCTGTTGGACAGTCAATGGACGCTGCGTTACCACGGGGCGCTTGGGAACAGTCACCAGCCCACCACCAACCCTGACAAGACCACGGATGATGAAATCCGCCCGGCACTCGACGCCGTGCTAGCGGGGAAATCCGCCAGCGTGACTGAGACAAAGGCGTTCGGCTGCACCATCAAACGTGTCCGAGCGGATTAGAGTGGGTCGCGCCTTGGATTGCAAAATAAGACTGCTTCAGGGTTCCGGAATAGCCGCTGTGCTTCTCTGCGCAGCCTGTTCGCACTCCGTGATTCCTTCTGAACCACCCCCGCCCAGGGGGATTGTTGATCTGGATGAAAACGGATGGGACCGGCTGCGGGCTCAGCAGCGAGGCCGAGTCCTGGTGGTCAATTTCTGGGCAACGTGGTGCGATCCCTGCCGGGAGGAATTCCCTAACTTGGTCCGCCTCCACAATACCTACCGCAGCCACGGGCTCTCTGCATTGGCGATCTCCATGGATGAGCCGGAGTCCGTTCCCGCCGTCGAGCAGTTCTTGAAATCGCAGGGAGCGAACTTCGGAAGTTACCGGCAGCATTTCAAGGACTATGAGGCGCTCGTGAATTCCATCAATCCACGCTGGGGCGGCGCCATTCCTGCCACTTTTCTTTACGACCGGGAGGGACGGCTGGTTGAAAGCTGGCAGGGTGCGACGACGTTTGAGGAATTTGAAGGCGCGGTCAAGCCGCTGCTGCCCTGAAGAGTCGAGGAGTCGAGAAGTCGAGGAGTCGAGGAGTCGAGAGTCGAAGGTCAAAGACTCGAGTCGAGAAGTCGAGGAGTCGAGAGTCGAAGGTCAAAGACTCGAGTCGAGAAGTCGAGGAGTCAAGAGTCGAAGGTCAAATAGTGAAGGACCTTACTTTTCAGCATCCTGTTAGACGAGGACAGGAGAGGAGGATTATCGTAAGTCCCTGGATCCCAGAGCGAGATTCCTCGCTTTGCTCGGAATGACAGCCAGACGTGATTTTGACCTTCGACTTCTCGACTCCTCGACTTCTCGACTCTTCTGTATGCGGGGTGTGCTGGATCGTTCAGTGTTAGGAGGTTTGGAGATGAGTACTGCAGTCATCCGTTTTTTGGGCGGGATTTCGCTCCTGCTCGCTGCCTGTCTGGCTTTCGGGGTCGCAACGCTTGCCCAGACGGGGAACGAACCCTGGAATGCGCAGGGAATCATCAATACATCCGCAAGTCCCAAGGCAAAGTTACATTCGGTGCCCATTCGCGCCGTAACCATGGGTGAGGGATTCTGGTCTGAGCGGATGCAGACGAATGCGGAAAAAAGCATCCCCACCTTGCTGGGACTCCTGGAAGAACACGGTGTGGTGGACAACTTTCGGCGTCTTTCGGGCCGCAAGAACGCAGGCCGCAGGGGGCCGCGTTACACCGACTCCGATCTCTACAAGTGGATGGAAGCGGTCGCGTTCGTTCTGCAATCGGGTGACCGGCCGCAGCTTCGCGAAACGCTTGATAAGCTCATTGACGATGTGCTGGCCGCCCAGGAACCCTCCGGATATCTGAACACTTACTATGTTGGGGATCGCGCCAAGTTGCGATTTTCCGAGATGTACCGCAGCCACGAGTTGTACTGCCTGGGGCATCTGTTGCAGGCTGCCATCGCCTATTACCGCGCCACGGGGAACAGGAAGCTCCTGGATGGCGGGATCAAGTATGCCGACTATGTATTGCACACCCTTGGACCCGAAAAGAAACCCGCTTTGACCGGACACCCGGAATTTGAAATGGCGCTGGTGGAGCTTTACCGCACTACCGGCGACAAGCGCTATCTGGATTTCGTCAACTATTTGTTTACCGGCGAAAAGCTGCGCTTGCAACTCACTGACGAGCAGGTGACGTACCTGTTCAGTGGGATACCTTTCACTTCACGATTGGAACTTGAAGGCCATGCGGTGCGGGCTCTTTACGCGTGCAGCGGAGCCACGGACTACTACCTCGAGACAGGCGATGCCGAATATCTCGAAACCCTCGGCCGGCTTTGGAAAGACTTGGTCGAACGGAAGATGTACATTACGGGCGGAGTGGGATCGTACGCGGAGGGGGAATCGGTGGGCGTGGCCTATGACCTCCCGAACCAGCGGGCCTATGCAGAAAGCTGCGCGGCCATTGCCAACATGATGTGGAATTGGCGGATGCTGGCGGCCAGCGCCGGCGCCCCCTACGCCGATGTTATTGAAAAGGCGCTTTACAACGGAATCAACTCCGGCATGTCACTTTCCGGGACGCTCTATTGTTATCGCAATCCCCTGGAGTCCCGAGGCAAGGAAGACATTCGCCAGCCCTGGTACGATACCACGTGCTGCCCCCCGAACCTCGAGCGGACTTTCGCTTCGATTCCTGGCTATCTCTACTCGACGGACTCCTCCGGCGTTTACGTCCATCTCTACCACTCTTCCACCCTCGACTGGCATTTGGAGGACGGCACAGGGCTCACGCTTATCCAGCAAACGAAGTACCCTTGGGATGGCGACATCACCTTGAAGATCAGCCCGGCCAAGGCCGCAACGTTCACTCTCTATCTGAGGATTCCGGGCTGGGCGAGCAAGGCCACGGTTACGTTGGATGGCAAGCCCGTTCCCGGGAAGCCAAAACCGGGCGAGTATTTCGCCGTTCATCGGGAGTGGAAGGCCGCCGGCAACGTTCGCTTGCAGTTGGACATGGCCCCGCACCTGGTGGCTGCTAATCCCCTCGTGCGTGAGGATTACGGAAGAGTTGCCGTGCAGCGTGGACCCCTGCTGTATTGCCTGGAACAGGTGGACCAGGAGGACAAAGCATCTGTTTTCGATGTTGTGCTACCAGCAGGCACTGATCCGAGCCGGGGGTTTACGTCTGAGTTTCGCCCCGACATGCTTGGGGGAATCGTGGTGTTGAAGCACAAAGGCATGGCAACGCCTAAGCCGCTTTCCGAAGAACCACTGTATCAGACCATTGAGAGGACGCCCCGAAGGGAGGAGAAGGAGGTTAACCTGACTTTCATCCCCTATTACGCTTGGGCCAATCGGCTTCCGGGCGCCATGGAAGTTTGGATACCCTACGCCTCGGGTGGCAAAGTTGCGCTCGCAAAGGGAACGAAAGCGCCCGGAACAGATGCCGGCCCAAGACCATGAAACAAGATGGGAGGGGTGCGCCCCGCGCTCCCGCGGGAACCCCAAGGCTTCCCAAGCTCGAGCAATCTGGCACGAACCGCAGACCTGTAAATCAGGTCCGCGCTCCCAGTTCAGAAAGCCAGATAAACCGGATTCTCGAGAATCTGTTTGAGTGTTTGGAGGAACTTCGCGCCGGTGGCGCCGTCCACCACGCGATGATCGCAGGAGAGCGTCATGCGGCAGCGGAAGCCCACTTCGACCTGGCCCTTCACGACCACAGGTTTCTCCGCCACCGCGCCCACGGCTAAGATTGCGCCCTCCGGCGGGTTGATCACAGCCGAGAACTCTTCAATCCCCATCATGCCGAGGTTGGAGAGGGAAAACGTGGCGCCGGTGTACTCGTCCGGATTCAGCTTGCGGCTGCGCGCCCGAGCGATGAGGTCTTTCGCTTCCCGCGAGATCTCCTGCAGGCTCTTGCCCTCGCAATTGCGAATCACCGGCGTGATCAGTCCACCCTCCTCCACGGCTACGGCAACGCCGAGATGAATGCGGCGGTAGTAGCGGACCGCCTCGCCCTGGAAGGATGCGTTCACTTGCGGATGCAACTGTAGCGCGGCTGCGCAGGCTTTGAGGATGATATCGTTGTAAGAAAGGCTCAACTCCGGGTTCAAAGCCTTCGCCGATTCACGCAACTCTTTCGCGCGGCCCATGTCCACTTCAATCGTCAGGTAGAAGTGCGGGACAGGAGCCTTACTCTGCACGAGACGAGTGGCGATGACTTTTCGCATGGAGCTCAGGGGTTCGTCGTAGAACTCCGGACCGGTGGGGGCGGGCGCGGGCCGTCTTGGCAACGTGGGCGCCGCAGCGGGCGTGTGCGCAGCAGCGCTTCCAGCCTCAGGAACACGCGCCGCCCTGGCTTCAACTGCCAGGGCCGCAACGCGTTCCACATCCTGGCGCACAATCCTCCCTGCCGGACCCGAGCCCGCGATACGATTCAGATCAAGGCCCATTTCCTGAGCCATTCTTCGGGCGAGCGGCGAGGCCAAAACCCGTCCGCCATTTGCGGGTTCGTGAGCGGAAGGTGTAGCGCCCCGACTCGTCGGGGCATGTGCCGGTCCCGCATGCGGGACCGGCGCTGCGTCCGTTGCCGCCCGAGACTGAGGGATTACCAGGGAGGAAATATCCTCATCCGGCTTGGCGACGAGAGCAAGCAACTCTCCTACAGGAACCACCTTGCCAGCCTGAACAAGAATCTTGCGCAACACGCCGCTGCCCATCGCCTCGACTTCCATATCGACCTTGTCGGTCTCAATCTCGACGACGCTTTCTCCAGTCGAGACCTGGTCCCCTTCCTTTTTGAGCCATTTGAGGACCTTGCCTTCTGTCATCGTATCGCTGCCTTTCGGCATCAGTACTTTAACCATCATTTATCCCCACTCACGGGCCGCCGGTAAAGCACCTTGTTCACCGCATCCTTCACATGCTGTTTGTCTGGAAAGGCCAAGTGCTCCAGATTCTTCGCGTAGGGTGTGGGCACATCGGCGCCGGTGACTCGCAAGATCGGCGCATCGAGGTAATCGAAAGCACGGAACTGGAGGACGTCGACGATCTGCGCCCCCACCCCGCAGAACGGCCAACCTTCCTCCACAATGACCGCTCGGTTCGTCTTCTTTACCGATTGCACAAGAGTTACGGTGTCGAGCGGGCGGAGCGTTCTAGGGTCAATCACTTCAACATCGACACCTTCTCTCTCCAGGTCGGCGGCGGCCTCGAGGGCCACGAATACCATCTTGGAATGGGCGATCAGTGTAACGTCTTTGCCCCGCCGTTTGATGTCGGCGACTCCCAAGGGAATCAGACACTCGCCCTCGGGAACTTCGCCGCGCGTCCCGTAAAGCACCTCAGACTCAATAAAGATCACAGGATTGTCGTCACGAATGGCCGTCTTGAGCAGTCCTTTGGCATCCGCGGGTGTCGAGGGCATGACCACCTTTAATCCCGGAACGTGGCAAAACCACGATTCCAGCGCCTGCGAATGTTGTGCGGCAAGTTGGTGCGCTGCGCCGCCTGGGCCGCGAATCACCAGGGGGACGGGGAATTGCCCTCCCGACATGTAGAGCATCTTGGCCGCGCCGTTCACGATCTGGTCGAGCGCCAGGAGCGCAAAGTTGAACGTCATCATCTCGACGATCGGCCGCAGGCCCACCATGGCGGCCCCAACGCCAAGACCCGTAAAACCAAGCTCGGTGATGGGCGTGTCCAGCACGCGCATCGGCCCGAACTCCTCCAGCATCCCTTTGCTGACCTTGTAAGCCCCGTGGTAGAAGCCTACCTCTTCACCCATCAGGACGATAGTCTCATCACGCCTCATCTCTTCACGCATGGCCTGATTCAACGCCTCACGGTAAGTCAGGATCGACATAGAAAACTCCTCACAATCCGGCCGCATCAGCCCACGTAAATGTCGGTATAAAGCTCCTGCGGTTCTGGCTCCGGGCTGCGTTCGGCGAAGGCCACGGCTTCCTCCACGATATCGCGGATCTTCTGATCCAGCTCTTCCAGAAACTCAGAGTCGATTAGGGCGATCGTTTCAAGAGCGGCTGTCAGAGTCTTGATGGGGTCGTGGTGACGCTGCTCTTCGACTTCCGATTTGGTGCGGTAGTGGCCGTGCGCGGGATCCGACATCGAATGGCCCATGAAGCGATAAGTGCGGGCTTCGATGAGGGTGGGGGCGCTCGCCTTCCGGGCTCGCTCGACGGCCTCTTTGAGCACTTCTCGAACCGCCAGAACGTCCATCCCGTCCACCCAGGTGCGCGCCATGTTGTATGCACAGGCTTTCTGCGAAAGGTCGTAGAGAGATGAAGCGCGCTCGATCGGCGTGCCCATCCCGAAGCGGTTGTTCTCACAGATGAACACCACCGGCAGCTTCCACAGCGCCGCCAAGTTCAGCGACTCATGGAAGGATCCGATATTGACTGCCGCCTCGCCGAAAAAGCAAAACGTGACGCGGGGTTGCTTGAGGTACTTGGAGGCAAAAGCCGCCCCAACCGCAAGCGGGATCTGGCCTCCAACGATGGCATGTCCCCCCAGGAAATGCCGGCGTTTGTCAAAAAGGTGCATCGATCCGCCTTTACCCTTCGAGACGCCACTCTGTTTCCCACACAACTCCGCCATCACCTCGCCGGGGTCCATTCCCCTCACCAGGGCGTGCCCGTGCTCGCGGTAGGACGCCAGGATGTAGTCATCGGGTTCGAGCGTCGAAATTGCTCCCACCGCCACCGCCTCCTGGCCGATGTACAAGTGGCAGAAGCCGCCAATCTTTCCCAACGTGTAGAGTTCCGCCGCCTTTTCCTCGAAGCGGCGAATCAGGAGCATTTGTTCAAGCAGGGTCTTTAACAGCGCAGGGTCTTCTCGCCGCGCGCGCTCTTCCAGGGTCTGTGCCGGTGGGTGGTCCGGTCCACAGAAAAGCTCGGTTAGGTTCGCGGTGTTCGAGCCTACATCCGACGGTTGCATCAAAGTCCTCCACGTGAACGCCACACTTCCCCTGCAACGGCAGAGCAGGAAGTCGCTGCTGCAACAAGCGGTGGCACGGAAATCACTAACACTCCCACGCTATCCTCTTTATCTTACCTGGATTTTCGAATAAGAAAAGGCCCCAGCAGCTTGTACCGGGAGGGAATTGGAAACTGGAAATTGGAAAATGGAAACTGGCGGCCTTGTTTTCCAGTTTCTATTTTCCAATTTCCAGTTTCATTCAGTGCCTCACAGAGCGTCGATTTTTGGCCATATTTTTCACTTTGATTGACGTTTTTTGCCCTCGAAATGTAGTTCGTTTTGAAGCCCAAAAGACGCTAACCCCTTTGTTTTCATTAGAATCTTCGGTTCGTTCCGTCTAAATAGTATCTTTTCGCCTTCTCTGCCCATCTTCCGCCACCGGCAGGCCGAGTCCGAACCCTCTTCGCGCGCTCTTTCGGCGTGTTTACCATAGGTCAACTCGAATAGCCTATCGTAAATCCAGCCGTATGTCAAGGGCCAAAGTGCAGGATGGGGATGAGCAGAATTCAAGATTCAGGATCCGCACTAAGATTTATCTTGACCCCCCGGACCGTACGGTAAACCTTTTAGCAGGAGAGAATTGACAGTCGTAGTGTAACGCCACTGGGCATGTTGGGCACCCTATTCGCACTCTTTGACCCGGTTGAATGAAAAAAATCAAGGTGCCCCACTTCTTGTGCCCCACTTCTTTTGCTTGACCTGTCACGTGATTGGACTTAATATGGAGGTCATTGGAACGACAGGGCATTGCAGTGCTTTTGGTGCACAGACAAGTTGCTATTTGCATACGATGTGGAGACAAGAGTCGAGGGTGGGGTTAAGGAGCCCCCATGTTTCGAAGATTTGGATTTGCCTCCTTCTCTGTCAGCGTGCTGGCATTTGTTTTCAGCGTCAATTTTGCTTCCGATGTAGAGGCTGGTGTTGGTACAAGAGAGGTAACACTGACCCCTTCCGTGATCGCTGAGGCACCTCGCACTGCAAACACGAAAGTACTATTGCGTTCTGAGGCGGTCGGGTGTATATTATCGGCCGGGCAAAAAGCCCATAATGGAAATTCCGGCTAGAAAGGAGTGGCCCACCATGAGAGTCACAAAATGGCTCGGTCTAATTGGTTTTCTCGCAGCAATCGCAATCAGCGCAGCCCAAAATGGCTGCAACGCACAGTCCGCAGCATACGGCTTATTTACCAGCCAAGGCTTGAACCTTCTCCGTCCAGCTCGGGATTACATCCAGCCCGGCGGGATGGTGTTCGTCCCGAAGAAGGGCAATCCAGAGTATGAAGATCCTAAGGACGATGTTGGCTCCGAAAAGGGCAACCTTACTGACTTCAGGGCAAGCATTTTGGAGGAAACCGCAAACAAGAAAACAGGCCTCGGAGCAGCGCTTTCATTGGCTACCACCATTGTGCCAGTGCCCATCAGCGCTGGCGCGCAAAGCGGTAAGCAAGTGAGCCTCAAGCAGATCGATACAACTGGTCTTCGCTTGAACACTGATGCTCTCGACCGCCTGATTGCGTCACCGAACACCTCGAAAGCTGCGGCCGCTGAGCTGCAACGCGGGATGAGAGTGTTTGTAGTCCAGGAGATCTATAAGGCTACGTCATTGGACTTGCACGCGGAGGACAACAAGGCTTTTGACCTTCACTTCAACGATGGCAAGGCTGTAGCCGACTGCAAACTAACGAACCAGTCGAGCAGCACAAAGTCGGACAACGCTGCGACAGATAAGAAGAATTCTTCGACTGGCACCAATGCGAAGGACAGTTCGTCAACAGGTTCCGCGGACAAACCAGCTGGCAGCGCTGCCAAAGGTAGTGGACAAACGAAAACGGCTCCGGCGTCCAGTGCTCAATCGAAGCTAGGAGCCGGCGTGGCACTCTGCGTCGCGGACGACTACACCCTCAAGCTAACGACTAAGGATCCAATACCATTTGCAGTTCGGCTAGCCGAACTTGAGATGTCGCAGGGAACTGTCCAGCGCAACCGTGGATCGGTTCTTAAGGGCACCCTTGGTGGCGGCGAGATCAGCGCGGCATTGGTCAATAAGGAGACTCCCGCAATTGATCGGCTCAGGTATCGACCAAAAACCCAGAAGTAGCATGGCTGGCGAGTCAGTCAGGAACTACGCCCGATGAGAGTCACTTTGATATCGTCGGTACACAGGCTGAGGTTCATGCTGTTGGTGGTCCTCACTCTTGGGTATCCTCGATTTGCGCTCGCCAAAATCCCGGAATCTGAACGGCAGGCCCTAATTACGCTTTTCAACTCGACCCAGGGCGAAAGCTGGAAGAATACCGAAGGCTGGTTGGCTGCCGGCGCGAAATTCGGTGAGCCCGGTACTGAGTGCGATTGGAAAGGTGTGACGTGCAATGAAGATGAAAGCCACATCATTGGATTGTCCCTATCAAGCGTCGAACTAAATGGCCCTCTACCGCAGAGCATCTCAAATCTGCAGAAACTCAAGACCCTTGACCTTTCTTTCAATCGTCTGACCGGAGAACTGCCTGCTGGATTGTTCGGTCTGAAGTATCTCGAAACGCTTAATCTGTCCCAAAATCGGTTTCGAGGTTCTATACCGTTAACAAAGGCGGTATTACGGAACCTAAAGTCTCTCTATTTGGGTGGGAACTATCTCCGCGGCACCATCAGCGGTACGTCACGGTTCCCCGCTCTTGTAGAACTGGATCTCTCGAACAATCGATTCCAAGGTCCACTTCCGAGCTCGACAAGGTTCCTTACCAAGTTGGAAATGCTAGACCTTCAACGGAATGCGCTGACCGGAGAACTGCCAGCGGGAATTGGGGAATTACGTTCCCTTAAGGGACTTTCTCTGGCCCACAACCGTTTTAGCGGCAGACTTCCGGAAAGTATTGGCAAGCTGAGCAAGCTGGACTTCGTCGATTTTTCTTACAACGGCTTCGCTGGGCCGCTTCCGGCAACGTTGCGGCAGCTTAAGAATCTCAGGAGCTTGATGGCAAGCCACAATGCACTTGAAGGGTCCTTCCCGATATCGGTCTGCCAAGATTCGCTTTCTCAACTTGATCTTTCAGCGAATCAGTTCGGTGGAGAATTTCCCGTCGATATGAGCAAGTGTAGTTCGCTTCAGACTCTCATATTGGCGGACAATGCCCTTCGAGGAAGTCTTTCGCCCACCTTTCTTAGAGCGATTGCAGACATTCGGTATCTCGACTTGTCTGCGAATCACTTTACTGGCCCGCTTCCCCCTTCACTGGGCGAATTAACAAGTCTGTCTACCCTTGACTTATCTGATAATGAGTTGAGCGGAAACATCACTCAGATTCAATGGCCCGAACTGCGGGCTTTGCGCATGGACCGCAATAAGTTATCTGGCCCGATCCCCAAGGCACTGTTATCGGATTCCCTCGTAGAACTTACCCTGTCATCGAATCGATTTAGCGGCGAACTACCTGGAGAACTGTGTGCGCTGGTCTCGTTAAGGGTACTGGATTTGTCACGCAATCGATTCACCGGCTCCTTATGCGAAAGAATCGGCGATCTCCAGGACATCAATATTCTCAATGTCTCCTACAACCAACTAAAAGGGACACTACCTACCTCCATTGGTACTTTGCCGAGGCTGACGAGTCTTCTCCTCTCTCACAACTTGTTTACGGGACCATTACCGCGAGACGCCGATCTTCCTGCCCTTCAAATTCTCGATGTTTCATTCAACCGACTGACAGGCGAACTACCTGATTGGGTGGGCAAACTTGCAATTCTAAGATCGGCTGACCTCAGGAACAACGCTTTCAGTGGCGGACTTACGCAGTTGGCGAAATTGAAGAGACTACGGCGCGTAGATATTAGAGAGAACGACTGGTCAGAAGTTCCCCCTGAGACACTGATCAATCTTCAGAATGCTCCAGCGTCTATTCTCCCTGCGCCGGTCATTGATCCCCGCGCGGTTGTGGCGGAAAAGAATACGGAATTGCCAAGAGAGAAAACTTCCACGGGACCTCCTCCCACCATAACTGTGCAAGAGGAGCCAATGCGGGAAGTAGCTGGACCCGTTCTGTCCGGGATCGTCCAAGACCCGAGCGGGGCATCCGTGGCTAATGCCACGGTCACGGCAACGGCCCTATCAACGTCGGTCAAAATGGATACGAAAACTGATGCGAATGGCCGTTTCGCATTGTCCGTCCCGGAGGGTGCATATCGAGTGACTTTTGAAGTTCAAGGTTTTATGAGTAGATCCATCGATCTGACTGTAAAATCGCAAACGTCGTACAGCATTAACGCCCCTCTTGCATTGGGAAGCGTTACCCAAACTGTCGAAGTCTCAAGTAGCGTGCCTGAAACTCGACAAGGATTGTGGTGGAACTCTTGGATTACGCGTCGAGGTGCTGCTGAAGACTCAAGGGTCACAGATCTCAACTCGAAACAGAAGAGATACAGCTTTTATCTTGAACTGTCGGGTGTGCCACAGCGCGACCAAGAGAACGGTGATGTTTCCGTAGAACTTGACAAGGCACTTCAGGATCGTCTGGCTGAGTTATTGACCGAAGACATAGACGTGACGGCGCTTTTTGTACGAGTCAGCGTGATAGGCCGTGCCGCAGTTCTGAGCACCGATGTTGGTTCGGTGGCGGAGTGGTCCTCTACTGGGTGGGCTCCGACTAACGGTTCAACATCCTCCGCCGTTCTTAACGTCGATTTGCCAAAGCTTTTTCCGAGCCTCCGTCCAACAATCGGCGAGGCCGCAGAATCAGCCAATCCATCGCTCGCGCATCGTGGTGGAGCAGTGCGGTTCGGAATCGATGCAGTGCAACGGGGTTGTGCAGTGGTTGCTGTTTCGATCTGGGATGAGACAAGGAGTGTACCGCTGGATCATCTGGTCCGTGCCCTCAGTGTCGACGGGCAGGCGGGATGTAGCGCCGAAATCGGCGAGCAGCAGACTGCGTCCACCCTCTATTCCGAAGCATCAAGAGGGATCATGCCCGATGTGTCGTTGCAGGTTTTTGAGTTTACCTTGAATGGAGAAACGCACTCGGCATCCTTTATGGCGTTACAGAATCCAACATCCCAGCAAACTGAACAGGAAAAGAAGAACACCGACGATGAGATGCGGAAATTGACGCCATGCGAAAGTTACAACTGGGATAGCGATGCCACGGTGATTGGGCTTGTCCTTAATAATACGAGCTTCAAGAACGATCTGGCTCAAGCCAGGATAACAGACGGCGTCTACTCATCCCTAGGCGAGCAGATCACTCATGCAGTTTTTTCGTCCAGTGAGACTAAGACGTGCGGTTCAGCCGACGCCCTCGAAGCACTGAAAACCTTGGCGCGCGAGAAGGACGTGCGAATGTTTGCACGCATAACCGATGAGAATGGTAGGTTGGCGGTCGCTCCTCTGGGATTGATGGCGATGTTTGAACAAGCCGGGAAGCGTGTGTTCGATCACGATATCCGACTTTTTCAACCCATCGCGCGAGAGTCCCTTTCAAATACCGCATGTGTCAGCAGTTGGACGTTTGTCTTGCCATCTGAGCTTGAGGGAGTGAACGACAAGAAGATGTTGGAACCGCCGATAGCCTTAGCCAACGATAGTCGCGTAATCCGTTCGAGGGAGGCATTCATCCAGCAATTCGTCGATGTTTCGCCGGACAATGACAACCCGTCGGGTCTACTACTGTTGGCCCATCATGAAGATGGTGTCCTCAGATTTTCTGGCTCTGGTGACACCATGGACTTCACGCAGTTCACTAGAGATCTAGGTCAAGGGAGCATCGCCGTCCTGAGCGCGTGTGAAACGGCGAATCTGACTCAGAGCACAAAATTTGTGGGTAGGCTTAATCAGGAAGGTGCTGACGCCCTCGTTGTTGCTTTGTTCGAATTGCCGGCAGATTTTGGCATTAAGTTCGCATTCAACTTTGCACAAATAGTGTCGAATAAGGAGAATCTGCCTATTACGTTGGAGGATGCTTTCAAGAAGGCCACGAGCGATACGGTGGCTGACTTCTCAAGAACAAAAGGTGACCGCGCACGAGGGATGAGCCTTGAACTCGTTTTGGCCGGGAACCCTAAACTGCAGATTTGTCCTCCGTCTGCAGATTCTCCTCAGCATTCTGGCCAGCCTCATTGAGCGAAATTGGAACAAACTTCTTGATCCATTTATGATCCACGAAGCCTTTCCAACCCTTACTGAAACCGCTTTTGGGAGCCATCCGCGTTGCGTAGTTTCAATAAGTTACGAGAAGCCTAAGTCCTTTCACGGCGGTAACACGGGTTCAAATCCCGTCGGGGACGCCATTCATTCTACTTAACAAGAGCTCTGAGAACATTCTTCTGAGTTTAGCAGGAGAGATTTGACAGTCGTAGTGTAACCCCAGCGGGCATGTTGGGCACCCCAGTCTCACTCTTTGACCCGGGTGAATGAGAAAAATCAAGCTGCCCGACCGCTTTTGCTTGACCTGGCACGTGATTGGACTTTATATTAAGGTCATTGGAACGACAGGGCGTTGGGGTGCTTTTCAGCGTCAATTTTGCTTCCGATGTAGAGGCTGGTGTTGGTACAAGAGAGGTAACACTGACCCCTTCCGTGATCGCTGAGGCACCTCGCAGTGCAAACCCGAAAGTACTATTGCGTTCTGAGGCGGTCGGGTGTAGGTTGCCGTTAGGGCGGAAAATGAGAACGGGAGTCCCAGTTCACAGAAGCAGGTTGACGGAAAAGACTCGTTATTGGCCACACAATTCAAGTGGAATACTATTATAGCCCCGTCTCCCAAAAGGAGAGATTCCGCGCTCTCGAGAGCCAAAGGAGCCAACTGATGAACCAATCAGGAAAAGGCAATGGAGTGGCAGTCCTACGAGGACTGTATGTGGTGCTGTGTTCGGCCATGCTCCTCTTCGTCATGGGAGCCCAGGCGCAGGCACAGTCCCTGCTGACGCGCCACGTGCATCAAGAAGTAATCAGAGGTCAGGCGGCGTTCTTGAAACGGCTGCCCGAAACTCAGACCTTGCGCATCGACATTGTTCTGCCGCTGCGCGATCCGGCAGGGTTGGAAAGATTCTTGCAAGAGGTCTACGATCCTTCCAGCCCCTCCTACCGGCACTTCCTCACGGTGCCAGAGTTTACCGCGCGGTTTGGTCCCACCCAGGAGGATTATTACGCCGTGATTGATTACGCCACATCGAACGGCTTTAAGGTGGTGGGCGGCTCCCGCGATGGTATGGACGTGCAGCTCGAGGGCTCGGTGACGAGCATCGAGGCAGCCTTTAATGTGAGCATGGGTGTCTACCAGCACCCCACGGAAAACCGCACCTTCTATGCGCCGGACCGGGAGCCCACAATGTACCTGCCCTTCCCGCTTTGGCATATCTCGGGTTTGGACAACTATTCCATTCCGCATCCCCTCTACCATCATCGAAATCTGACTGTGAAGTCCAACGCCACTACGGGCTCCGGCCCTTCGAACTCTTTTTTAGGCAGCGACATGAGGGCGGCCTACTACGGGGGAACGGCTCTCACCGGCTCCGGCCAGAACATCGGGTTGCTCGAGTACTACGGATATGACATCTCCGACTTGACCACTTACTACAAGAACGCTGGCCAAACCTTGGCAGCCAAGGTCACGGGCATTTCGACGGATGGAACCAGCTTGACCTGCCTCGCATCGAAACACTGTGATGATACTGAACAGATCCTCGACATGACTCAGGCGCTCGGCATGGCCCCTGGCATAACCACACTGTACGTGTTCGTGGGGTCCTCTGATACCGCCATTCTCGGTGCCATGACTACCTATACTCCGTTGCCTGCGCAATTGAGCTGTTCGTGGGGCTGGAGCCCGGCGGACACCAGCACTGACGACCCGTACTACAAGAAGATGGCGGCACAGGGCCAGAGCTTCTTTGTGGCGGCCGGTGACAGTGACAAGTGGACGAAGGGCAATTACCCTTACCCGGCGGAGGATGCCAATGTCACTGCGGTCGGCGGCACGGATTTAACGACCAGTAGCGCGGGCGGCCCCTGGAGTTCGGAAACAGGTTGGGTCGACGGGGGCGGCGGGATTTCCCCGGACAACATTGCGATTCCCTCCTGGCAACAACTCTCGGGCGTGATCAACTCGAGCAACAAAGGGTCCACGCTCTATCGGAACGGCCCAGACGTCTCGGCAAACGCGAATTTTACCTTTTACGTCTGTGCCGACCAAACTACCTGCACGGCAAACGAATATGGCGGGACCAGTTTTGCAGCGCCCATGTGGGCCGGCTACATGGCTCTGGTCAATCAACAGGCGCTTCTCAACGGCAATGCGCCGCTTGGCTTCATTAATCCGACCATCTATCCGCTGGGTCTGGGGTCAGGCTATGCCGCCGATTTCCACGACATCACCAGCGGCAGCAACGGCTTTCCGGCAGTAACCGGCTACGATTTGGACACCGGCTGGGGCAGTCCGAATGGGTCTGGCCTGATCAACGCCCTTGCCGGAACGTCCTCGGCTCCTAACTTCACCATTTCTGCCTCTCCCACTTCGGTCTCAGTGGTACAGGGTAGCAACGGCACATCAACGATCACGACCGCCGTCTCGGGCGGGTTTAACTCGGCGATTGCCTTGTCTGCGGCGGGCCAGCCGACAGGCGTGGGCGTGAGTTTCAATCCCACGTCCATCGCCGCGCCGGGCTCTGGGACCTCAACCATGACCATGACCGTGGCCTCGACCACCGCGACCGGCACGTACCCGATCACCGTTACAGGCACGGGCGGAGGCGTTACGCACACGTCCACTGTCACTCTGACGGTAACCGCCCCCGCGAGTGCTAACTTCACCATCACTGCGTCGCCCACCGCGATTACCGTGGTCAGGGGCAGCTCGGGCACCTCCACGATCACCACGGCGGCGCTGAACGGCTTCAACTCGGCTATTGCCTTGTCGGCGACTGGCCAGCCCTCAGGCGTGACCGTGAGCTTCAGTCCCTCGTCCATCGCCGCGCCGGGCTCTGGAACATCGACGATGAAGGTCACGGTGAGCTCGCGTGCCAGCACCGGAACCCACACCATCACCATAAAGGGCTCGGGCGGTAGCACAACGCATACGACGACAGTCGCTCTCACCGTCAGGAGATAGTGACAGTGTAATGTTTCGGTGCTCACTGCGGTAAACTTGAGCAATGATTGGCCCGGATCATTTGGTCCGGGCCTTTCTTTTGTGCCGAGCATGTTCAACAGCCTGGCGGTGAAAGTCCTCTACTCAATCCCGCCTTGCGGGACCCCTGCCGGGGCTGTGGAACGACCACCCGAAAGGGGGAGACTTTGTCAGCTAACTTCTGACTCAGGACACTAACGGGGCTTCGCCCCAGCCCGACGAGCATGTAAGAACGTAGCGGCTCCGCTTGTGGACGTAAGACGGAAGTGTTATTTACCTCCGTTGATGGGACCGCCGAGGC
>JBEKHR010000041.1:0-49833 GCA_050012175.1 Terriglobia bacterium
CTGTTTGCACCGGCATTGCTTGTCTTCGTGAAAGTGTATGAAGAACGAGAACTAGAGTTTCGCTTTGGGGCATCGTATCTGGAGTACAAATCCAGAACACCGATGTTGTTTCCAAGAAGGCCAAGAGCGAGCAGGTAGCGCAGAGTCTCGCTTCCCAGAGACTCTGCGGTTCTTCCTTACAGATTCGCGCTCGTTCACCACCCGGCAAGGGATGAAGGGGAATCGGTCGGATAAAGCCAGGCGGCGCAAGCATGCGCACATGCCGCAGAGTCTCTGGGAAGCGAGACTCTGCGCTACCCGCTTTCGAAACTGCTGCCAGGCCAGTGGGGGCCGCCAGGAGGCAGTTAGACCCTACTTCCACTTCATTGGCTTCAAAATTCTTGCTGTGGCTCCGCGCCTTCGTGTACGCTTCTCGTCAATGGGCGAGGCGCGTGCAGAAGAAAAAGGGCTGACGCTGTTGCGGGGATTGCTGCGCCACTCTCCATTTGTCCTGAAAAACTTCAAGCAATATTTCCAGAACCTTTATCGGCGTGAGATTCGACGGACAAACGTTGTGGCGCCTTATGCCGCAGTGCTCTACGTCACCCACAAATGTAATTTGGCTTGCACCTACTGCACACAGAAGGAACCCGACGTGTTCAGCCAGGAACTGCCGACCGCCGAGACCATCAAGTTGCTTCGAATCATCCGCAAGGAAACCGATTCGATCCTCTTGACGGGCGGGGAGCCTACGTTGCGCGACGATATTGAGGAACTGGCCCGCGCGGCGCGCCATGACTTAAAGTTTCGCTCCGTACTGCTGATCACCAACGGCACGCTCCTGCACGAGCGGCAAGGATTGTTTGACTCCTTGCACAGCCTCATTGTCAGCCTGGATTCGTTGCAGGCGGATTCGACAAAGCCCATGTCCAAGCCTGCTGTCCTGTCCAAGGTGCTGGAGAATCTGGAACTGGCTAAATCGCGCTTCCCCAGGGCGACGGACATCACCATCAGCACGGTCATCGAAGAATGGAACATCGCTGACGTCGAGCACATCATGGACTTCTGCGGCGAGCAAGGATTTGTCTTCGCCACCCAGACCGCGCTGAACGAGAAGTTGCCCAATCTTCGCCTGCGGCAGAACCCGCGCTACCAGGCCCTGGTCGAGAAGATTGTGCAGCGCCGCCGCGAGCGCTCCCAACCCATTAATGGCACGCCCAAGCTCATTCGCACCCTGCTTGAGTTCGGCGATTTCCAGTGCTTCCCGACCATGTTCCCGCGCGTCTACCCCAACGGCGATGTTTTCTACCCCTGCGAGCCACTCAAGAAGATTGGTGGGAATCTGCTGCGCGAAGGATCGTTCAACAAGGTTTTCGCGCGAGGCCGGAAACTCTACGGGGACATACCCGACTGCCATGGCATCTGCCATCTGTTTGGGAATGTGCTTTCGTCCTACTACGCGAAGGATTTCTGGGGACTCGCCGGCGATACCATCCGGTAGTCTCTTTTCAGCCGCAGATCAACGCAGATGAACGCAGATAAGGACTGGCACAGAAGGAAGGGGGAGGGCGGCGGATGCTGGGGGCTTCTTGAAACCAAGGCACCTGAGAGCTCCTAGTTGCGGAGCTATTGATGTCTGTTTTTTGTGTTGATCTGCGTTAATCGGCGTCGGTCTGCGGCCCAAGTTTTCGGCCCCTGCCGCAGATCAACGCAGATGAACGCAGATAAGGACTGGCACAGAAGGAAGGGGGAGGGCGGCGGATGCTGGGGGCTTCTTGAAACCAAGGCACCTGAGAGCTCCTAGTCGCGGAGCTTTTGATGTCTGTTTTTTGTGTTGATCTGCGTTAATCGGCGTCGGTCTGCGGCATCCAATTTCTTCACAACTCCTCATCTTTTCAGGACCGGCAATTCTCTCCGCAGCACGTTTCGCACTGTGGTTTCCGACACACGAGCCAAGTGCTCAGCGAAGAAGCCGTCATAGCGGAACCGGGCTGTCCGCATGTCCTTTGATTCCCAGGTAATCGCAAGGTCCCAGGTTTGTGCTTCAGCTTCCGACTCGCCTGAGACGGGAACTGGGTGCACAGCCAACTCGCGCACCCGGACCAGCGGAATCTCCTCCAGAGAGTGCTCATGTTCGTCAACCACAAATAGCCGGTCGGGATTCACGAAGATGCGCACAAGGCGAGAGGGCCGTTCATTTCCTGCGGGGATAAACGCCCCGCCGTTCAGGACCACGAGGGCATCGAGCTCACGAGCCTGGGCGTCTACCGACTTTGCTTCCGGCTTGGCGCGAACCAGCAGGCCGAAAGCCATCAGCGCCGCGCCGACAACCAAATCCACTATCCCGCCGTTTGCATGCTTGTATCGCCAGCCCAGCAAGCACCCCACCGACGCCACCAGGATTCGAACCGCCGACCATTCCCAGATTTTCCGACGCAGCCGCCTGACTCCAGGAATCACCATAATGGCGGCGAACAATACAGATAACGCGGCTTTCCTGATGCCACGCCAAAGCCGCACGCTCATGGGCACAACGGTCTGAGCTTTCTCTTCACCAAGCATGGCGTTCAAAGGTAAGGATGAGTGTGGATTAGCACCCGAAGCTATTCACAGTCGGGCCCTGGTGGGACGGCAGAAACCATACCCCCTTTGGGTTGTGCGCTCCCCGTCATTCTCTCTGTTCCCCTTGGCCGCGGCGAACCCGAAGGGAGTGCTCATCGATAATCCACAAGCATCCTGCCAGCGGCTCAGCTTCCAGAAGTTCCAGGAGGCGGGGCAATAAAGTCATGACGTGCCGGCGGCTTTGGTGGCTCAGCCGCAAGACGATCAGTCCTGGATATTGGTCGGGAGGGTACGTTCGGATGTCGGCGAAGCCCACATCCAGCGTCAACAGTGCTCGGCCCTCCAAACGGCAAACACGTGCCAGATCCTCGTCCCGTTTTCCTCTTAAGCCTTGGTCCCAGACCCCGAGCGCATCATGACCTTTGTAGCATAGAGACTCGGCGACATCGGGGTGAAGATTCTCATCGATTTTAAAACGCATTATTCGGTCCCTACCCCCAGCGGTACCACGCGTTCTTTGGCGAGTTCGGCGGCATAAAGCAGCGCCGCCATGACGTCCTCAGGCTCCACGTGGTAGGCGCGAGCGATCTCCTCGGAAGGTTCTCCGGCCGCCAAGTTGTCCAGAACGACCGACACCATCACGCGCGTGCCCTTGATGCAGGCTTTTCCGTGGCAAATGGCGGGGTCCACAACGATTCTTTCCTGCCAACTCATAGTGCACCTCATAAAGGTATTGTAAACCGGTTGTGTGTCAAAGTTCCGCAGCTCCAGGATGTGGCTATGACCTCACAGGTTCTTCTTCAAATACCCGACTGCGTGCTCCACATCCCTCACCGGCGTGACGATTTCCATCGCCGGCGACCTCCAATCCCGCTGGGTTGAGTTGAGCTGCCCTTCCTGTTCAAGGCAATTGATGACCGGCAGCCAGTAGGGCGACATCACCAACAGGGGCTTGCTCCCGCCCACAGTCCTCGATAGGCTGGCCTTGTTCATCATCTCCCAGGCCAGCGCCAATTCTGCCAGCGTACCCGTCCCCCCTGGGAGGACAACGTAGGCGTCCCCGCGCTCCAGCAGCGTCATGATGCGTTCCGAGAACGACCTTGTGCGCACCTCTTCTACAATCCACTGATTCGCCCGGCCAGGCCAAATCTCGCACGTGACGCCGATGGTGTGCCCGCCTGCCTCTCGAGCACCGCGCGCTGAAGCTTCCATTAATCCCCTGTATCCGCCATTGCAGATGGCGAACCCGGCCTCTGCCAACAGCTTTCCCAATTGCCGTGCTTCCGCGTAAGCGCGGCTCGCCTCACCGGGCAGTGAACTTCCGAAGATCGTTACGATTTTCATAAGGATAAGCCGCAGATGAACGCAGATTAACGCAGATCAAACCAAGAATAGGCAGCAATGGCTCGGACCACAAGCTTCCACCAAACGGGGTTTGCAGAAGCGCCCAGCATCCCCAGGCTTCTCCTTCCTTCTATGCCAGGTTTTATCTGCGTTTATCTGCGTTTATCTGCGGCTGGATTTTCCGTTCATTATCAAAGGCCAACCGTTTGAACTCCGGCTTGATTCCAAAGTTCAGAAGCAAACCCACTTCGATTTGGGTGGCACGTAGATAGTTCAGAAGTTGCGCTTCATGGGAGGAGTCAAGAGCCCTTGCTGCCTTCAGCTCCAGGAGAACGGCGTTCTCCACCATCAAATCAGCCCTGAAATCTCCGACCCGATTGCCCCGAAAACAGACGGCAATGGGCACTTGGGTCTCCGCCTTGAGCCCGGCTTCCCTCAACGCGATCAGCATCGCCGCCTCGTAGACGGACTCGAGGAATCCGTGCCCGAGCTCGTTATAAACCTCGTAGAAGACCCCAATGATTCTCCTGGTTAATTCTTGGTGTTTGAATCTGAGCTTATCTGCGTCCATCTGCGTTAATCTGCTGCCCATGCTTTAGAGTTTTCTAAAGGTCTTCCTACCTCTTCCGGCGCGAGAACCAATCATAAACGGCCAAGGCAATTTGGTCGAGGGTGGCTGCGCCCTGCTGCTCCTTGAGGGGGTGACTATTCCCAATGATGGAGAAGACAAGCCTCTTACCGGAGGGCAGATCCATATACCCGGAAAGGGCGTTCACCTGCTCGAGGGTGCCCGTCTTGGCGTGGATTCTTCCCTCGAGCCGGGTCCCTTTGAAGCGGCCAGCCAACGTCCCGTCCACGCCGGCCACCGGCAGGGTATCCAGGAATATGTCGAAAGCCTGCCCACTCGCCATGTGAATCAGCAGCTTTACGAAAGCCTCTGGCGCAACCAAATCATCTCGCGAAAGCCCCGAGCCGTCTGCAAATACCGTCTCGCCCCGCGCTGCGCCAACTTGCTGCGCAAATTCGCTGAGTACTTCCAAGCCGTCCTCGAGGCCGCCACGATGCTTCACCTCGCGAGCGAGTGTGCGCAAAAGCATTTCCGCAAAAAGGTTCCGGCTTTCCTTGTTGGTCGCCTTCAAGATGTCCCGGAGTGGCTGGGAGTCATGCTCTGCCAAGACCACGCGCGGAGAAAGTTGGAGAGGAGGATGACTGGCTATTGCTGCCTCCAAGCGTGTGACATAGTGGACCTCGACACCGCCTCGAACCGCAATGCCGGCGTCTTCGAGCGCCTGGCGGAAAAGTTCGCCCACCAACTGCGGCGGACGAGCGATCGCTACCCGTTCGGTAGTCTCACCGGCGTCGAGGGGGATCTGGCCCCAAACGTCTAGTCGCATGGAATCCAGGTCGCGTTCGACCCACAAGCGCCTCTCGGTCCCCGCCCCGCTGGTTTCCAGACTGTTATTGACCTGGTAATAGTCCGTCAGAGGCTCAAGCCAAATCTGCGCGCGGTCGCCGACCTTCAATCCCGGTTTGATTCGGAGTTGCAGAGCATTGGCATTCAAGGCCAGAGCTGAAACAGTCGCCCCATAGCCCCATAACAGGTCCTCAGCGGCCCATCCGTGGATGTAGGGCTCCCAAAGGAAATAACTGTCGTCCGCTACCAGAGCCCCGGTGATTTCAAGCACTCCACGTGTCCTTGTCTGCTGCGCCAGATTCTGGAGGGTCGGGCAAGAACCATTTTTCGCCTCTCCAGGGTTCAAAAGAGGCGACGAGATGCCTTCACAAAAACTGGGATCTCCTTTGCCAACCAGGTAAAGGTTTTTCACGCGTCCCTGAGCATCCGGTCCGGATTCGCTCTCCACTGTGGTGCGGAAAACGAAACCCGGGCCGAGCTTTTCGAGCGCCGCCGCCGTGGTAAACAACTTCATATTTGAGGCGGGGTGGAAAAGGTGTTGCGCGTCACGGCTGAAGAGAATTCTTCCGCTCGGAAGCTCCCCCACCTCGATGCCCCAAAAACCGCGGGAGGCATCACTCGAGCTAAGGATTTGATCGAGGCGCGCGTTGAGCGCCGGGGAGGTGTGCTGCTTCGAACGCCGACTCGCAGCAGAGAGGAACGGCGCAGGCATGGCCACGCACGAAAGTGCAACCACGAAAATGGCGAGAAGCCGTGCAAGGTGCTTTCGAATCCGAACTTGAGGTCGGCCAAAACTGCGGTCAACAGTCGAAAGTCGACAGTCGAGGGTGAAGGTCGGCAAAAAGATGTCCATAGTTGCCAGCTTACAGTTAACAGTGAGGGCCTGCAAAAGGAATTTCGTTGCGGATTGCTTAGCCCGCTCCCGAATAATCCGGATGACGTCGTTCGCTAATGGACTTCTGAAGCAGGCCTCGGAGGTGGGATGCTAACGGTTGGGCGCAGCTTGCGGGGAAACCCCCGACGCTGAGGCAGGGCTGACCTGCAAGAGCGGCTCCTCTGGCATAATGATCCAGGCGATGATGTAGCCAAGCAGGCCACAGCCGCCGAAGATCACCAGCATGACCCACAAAATCCGAACCAGTGTGGGGTCCAGCTCCAGGTATTCTGCGAACCCCGCACAAACGCCTGCAATCTTCCGGTTGACCCGCGAGCGCTGGAGAAATTTCCGGGATGCAGGAGGCGTGAACAACGCCACCCCGCATTGGCAACAGAAGTTGACTCGCTCGACAAACTCTCTTCCACACTGTGGGCAGAACATGGTTTGGCCTCCCGTGTTGGGGTCATTTCCAATGTGCAATACGTGTCGCTGGGCACGAAAGTTCCGTCTTCGATCCCTTTTCCACAGTCAAACGGTCCCACGCACTTTCTTTCCGACGGTCAAGAGAAATTACGCCCGTGAATTCAATTTTGGGGTAATATTTCACTCAATATAGTTAAATCGAGGTGAAGACGAAACGCTTTGGCGTGCCCTGACATATGGCCGTTGAACCGAGAATGAGTTGGGCAGTCCGGAAACCGTTCAAGGTCTTTGCACGCGGCACTTCCTTACGCCGCCGGGTGGCTTACAGCCTGGGCTTGGTACGCTTGATTCTGGTCCCGGTCATTTTTCTGGCGATTTACTACCTTTTTGCGATGGGTTCGATTGTGGATCGCATCGTCAGTGTGGATGCCCCCATGGCCACTCTGGCGGAACGAATCTCCCTGGAAATGCTGGACGCTCGCAGGGCAGAACGGAATTACTTCCTCGTCTATGACCCGGCGGAACTGGAATCGAATCGCCAGGCGCTGTCCAGGGTGCAGCAGATTATCGATTCGTGCCGCCGGTTGCAGCCGGAAGAGCGCAGCACCCTCGAGCATATCCAGTCGCAGGCTCAATTCTATCAGCGGCGCATGGCGGACGCCGTGGCGCGCCGAGGAGAAGTCACCGAGGCCCCCGCCGAGCACCTCCGTGACGTGGTTCGGGCCTACACCCGAGACCTGGATGAGCTTCTGAAGGGCGTAAGCCACACCAACCGCGCCAAGCTGGTGGAAGAACTGCACAACCGCGTGGGCTCACTTGACGCGCAGGTGGCAGCCACGCTGGAGGCCGAGGACCCCGCTTTCCACCAGATCTCCGCCGACCTGCGTACCTCCAGCGACACGATTGTGCAGGAATCATCCGACCTGGAGACGCGAAGCTGGGGGCGAGTCGAGCGGGATCATGTAAGGGCGCGTCAATTGGTCCGGCGGGCGGAGTGGGTGCTGTGCATTGTCTCCGCTTTGACGATCCTCTTGAGCGTCTGGGTAAGCTTTGTCTTGCCGCGGACGGTGGTGGAGCCGCTGGTGGCTCTCAAGGCCGCAGTCGATCATGCCACGGCGGGGAATTATGCCATTGAGTTTGACGTGGAAGGGGAAGGCGAAGTCGCGCAGCTTGCCAACAGTGTCCGCAAGCTGCTGGCCCATGTCCGCGAAAAGGATGAGAACTCACATCATTCGAGCGGGTCCTAGGGGACCTTGCCTCGTTTCTGGTTCGCGGGCGGTATTGCCCCGTCGAGAGCTTTTTGGCGGCACCTGTGGTAATCTTTGCAGGATAAGGACGGCACTCGTCTATCGAGGAGAGGAGACGTATGAAAGGAAAGCCGGAAGTCTTGAAGATCTTACAAGAGATGCTGAAGGAAGAATTGGGGGCCATCAACCAATACTTCTTGCACAACGAAATGTGCGAGAACTGGGGTTACGAGCGGCTGAGCAAGCACATCAAGAAATTATCCATCAATGAAATGGGGCACGCTGAAGAGATCATCGAGCGCATGCTCTTTCTTGAGGGAATGCCGAGCCTGAGCGAGCTGCCCAAACTCAATATCGGGAAGGACGTGAAAGAGCAGCTTGAGAACGACTTGGCCCTGGAGCAGGGCGCGGTGAATGATTACAACGAGGGCGTCGCCACATGTCGCAAGGCGGGTGACAACGGCACGGCCGATTTCCTCAAGGAAATTCTCACCGAGGAAGAAGGCCACGTCGATTTCTTCGAGGAACAGCTCGGTCTCATCGAGCAGGTCGGCTTGCAGAACTATTTGGCTCAACAGCTTGGCGAAGGACCGGAAAAGTGAAGTCCTTCAGGACTGCGTCAGCACAACCTGGGTCAGGGGTGATCCGTTGGGTTGCCCCTCCCTTCGTTCTTGCTTCGCGTAGCACGGGCATCCCACCCCTGAATGCATGAAGCCGGCATGGGCGAGACGTCCATGCCACGGCGACGGGTTGCACTGTTCATAGCCGGAATCTGGGGGATGTGTCGAGGTGTCCCCAGTCCCTTGTCTTTTGACTCTCGACCTTCGACTCTCGACCTTCGACTCTCGACCTTCGACTCTCGACTTGTCAGGCAGCCGTGCGAATTTCGAATGTGGTCAGCTAGCCCTTGATCACTCCAATGGGTTTTAATCTCGCCACTCGCTTAGCCAATCCTGCGTTGTGGACTACGTCAATGACCACGTCCACGTCTTTATAGGCCTCGGGGATTTCCTCCCTGATGCCGTCGCGGGTTTCGGCTCGCACCATTATGCCCTGTTCCTCCAGCCTCTGCCGGGCGTCTTGCGCGAATGGGGATTTCTTCGCCGCCGTGCGACTCATCACCCGGCCCGCTCCGTGGCACGTGGTGCCGAAGGTCTCCTTCATTGCTCCCTCGGCGCCCACCAGAACGTAAGATGCCGTCCCCATGGAGCCGGGTATGAACACCGGCTGGCCGCAGGACTTATACACCTCCGGCACTTCCGGCCGCCCCGCAGGAAACGCCCGCGTGGCGCCTTTGCGGTGTACCATCACTTTGCGTTCCCGCCCGTTCACCTGATGGCGTTCCAGTTTCGCGATGTTGTGGCAGACGTCGTACACAACCCGCAGTTCTTCCTGCTGGCCGAAGATGCGCTGGAACGCCTGGCGCGCAAAGTGGGTGATGCCCTGGCGGTTGGCCCAGGCAAAGTTCGCCGAGGCCCGCATCGCCGCAAGGTATTCCTGTCCCTCCTTCGAGTGTACCGGAACACACGCCAGTTGCCGGTCGGGCAGTTCGATGCCATAGCGGCGCATACCCGCATCCATATCGCGAAGGTAATCGGTGCAAACCTGATGGCCCAGGCCGCGTGAGCCGGAATGGATCATGATCAGGATTTCGTTTTGGTAAAGTCCCAAAGTCTGAGCGACCGCCGGGTCGAAGATGCGCTCCACGTACTGAACTTCCAGAAAATGGTTCCCCGAACCGAGCGTTCCCACTTGCGGCAGCCCGCGCTTCTTCGCCCGGTCACTGACCCCTGTCGGGTCGGCGTCGTCGATGGCGCCATTCTCCTCGCAAGTGTCCAAGTCTTCCGGCCTGCCGTAACTGTGCTCGACCATCCAGGCGGCGCCGTCTTTGAGCAACCTGTCGAGCTCCTGGTACGAGAGGCGGATATTCCCGCTTTGGCCTACGCCCGAGGGAATGTCACGGAAGAGCTGGTTCACCAGCTCCTTGATCTTCGGGCGAACCTCGTCGAGCGTCAGCGTACTGGCAAGCAGCCGCACGCCACAGTTGATATCAAATCCCACTCCACCAGGTGAGATCACGCCGCCCTCGTCCGGCAGGGTAGCCGCCACGCCGCCGATTGGAAAGCCGTATCCTTGGTGGATGTCCGGCATGGCCAGCGAGCGGCCCACAATCCCCGGAAGCATTGCCACGTTAATCGCCTGCTCGAGGGAGAGGTCTTTGAGCAAGTCCTTCAGCAGGCGCTCGTCGGTGTAAATGAGCGCATCGGTGAGCATGCCGGGCTTGGTTCCTTGCGGCACAAGCCACCGGTAGTCATCGAGTTTCTGAAGCTGGTGCATCTCGAGAGGCATACGCCTCCTCACGGCATGGACACGAGGGCGTCAAGCCGTTAGACCTATTTTAACCGAATCCGCTGTGGCACTGGTGGCCAATTTCAGCGCGCGGCGCGAAGAAGAACAGATCCTTCTCCCGCGAGGCGGAATCAGGATGACATGTCCCGCCGCGGCGGGAGCGGAGCGCAGCGCAGCGAAGAAATCTGGCGCAGGGAGGAGAATCCCGGCACGCCCCGCAAGTAGTTGCAGGAAGCTGCTGAGCCTCCTTTCAGGATGCTGAAAAACCTTTGTGAACGTTGTCATTCCGAGCCCTTCACTGTCATTCCGATCCCGCCCTGCGGGAGAGGAATCTCGCCCTGCCCGTTCAGGGTAAACTGCGCGAGGAATCTCTCTCTGGAAACCCCGATCTGATCGGGGCGAGATTCCTCGTCGTCCCGATCAGATCGGGACTCCTCGGAATGACAGGCGAGGCGGGTCTTTCAGCATACTGCTATACTAGCGCCGCGAGATGCTTATAAGTCTTCAAGGAGGATCTATGGGTCTAATTTCACGTCGAGATGCCGGCAAGCTTCTGATTGCAGGTTCTGCAGGTTTATGGGCGGTCAGCCGGAACGGTTGGACCGTTGAATACATTAACTCGGTCATTCGTGGCGTTCAGATCGGGGCCCAAAGTTATTCGTTTCGCGACCGGGATTTGGATGCGTGTATAGAAGCATTCAAAACCGTCGGTTTGGGCGAATGCGAGCTGTTTGATGGGCACGTCGCACCCAATTTGGAGGGGGAAGAACTTAGGAAGTGGTGGCTTTCCGCACCTCTTAGCCATTTTCACGAGATTCGCACCAAGTTCGATAACGCCGGTGTGAAGCTTTATGCTTTCACCCATGCCTTTCATAAGGCGATGACGGATCAGGAAATCGAGCGTGGGTTCCAGGCGGCACAGGCGCTGGGCGTCAAATACATCACATCGTCATCGAATGTCAGTGTTGCGCCCCGCGTCGATAAGTACGCCCAGAAATACAAGATCATGGTGGGCTTCCACGGACACGACCGAACGTCCGACCCCGACGAGTTCTCCACGCCTGAAACCTTTGCGCGGGCCATGAAGGGCGCCTCACCCTACATCGGCGTCAACCTGGACATCGGCCACTTCGTGGCCGCCGGCGGTGATCCAGTTGCCTACATTCGCGAGCACCACCAGAAGATCGTCACCCTGCACATCAAGGACCGCAAGAAGAACCACGGCGCTAACTTGCCGCTCGGCCAGGGCGACACGCCCATTGTGGAGGTCCTTCGCCTGCTGCGCGACAACAAATGGAAAATCCCCGCCAATATCGAGTACGAGTATGGTGAAGGCGCGAACCTGGACACCGTCGCCGAAGTCAAGAAGTGCTACGAGTATTGCAAGCAGGCGCTGGAAGGTTAGAGCCCGCCCCTCGTTCACTGTTGCCTGTACTCCTGAGCCTTGGCTTCGGAGGGCCCGCTGCGGGGGCTTGCCACGCGCTCGCGGCGAGGCCGTCGCGTGTTTGATACTTCCTTTAGCACCCGGAGGCGGTTTCAGGCAAGCGTCTCGGGATGAACTGCGGAGATCGCTGCGTAGCGCGCGAAGTCCTGCACATTGAACGTCAGAATGCTGCTAATCCCGTGCACGTTCATGGCGGCGACCAGGCGAGCGTCGTGCGTGTTTTTGCCGGAGACCCGGTGCGTCGTCACGATGCGTTCCCACTCCTCGAACATGGGAACCGTTTCCGGTAACAAAGAAAATAGGCGCTTCAAAACGGCGAGTTCCCTCACCGCTGTTTCAACCGTCATGCCAAGACCGTTCTCGCTTACTGGACGCGTCGCCACGGCCCAGAACTCAACAAGGTTCTGAGCCGTAACGCACAGCGGTTCGTTCCGGCCGCGCAGGACGCTAACCGCCCGCTCCACAATGCCGCAATGAGGGTGGTGGGGCTGCAGGGAGCGCAACAAGATGTTCGTGTCGATTAGAGTTGCCATTTACTGGCCGCGTGTACCGTAGACGGACTCCCGGCTGACGGCCTCATCAGAAAGTAGGGGGGTGGTTGTCGGATGGCTGTGCACCCAGGCGTGAAATTCCTGCAGCCATTGCTCTGCACTCAGCGGGGCCTCTGAAGCCGCGCCGGCCTCCAGGCGCTGCCGGATGGTTTCTACTCCTACTTCAACAATGTCGTCGACAGTTTCTATCAGGCCCGCCCGAATAGCCTGCCCGATGACCTGCTTCTGCTCCGGCTTGAGATGAATGGTCATGCCGTGTCCCTTCTCGTAACTCTCCTCAGGATAGGGCGTCACCTCTAGGGAGTCAAGTGGAGGGTCTCGGGCGTCATATCGGCCCCGTTCGGCCACATCACAGTGCCTCCATCTGCGGAGAATTCCCGAGATCAGGCCGGGTCTTTGAGTGCTTCGACGACCGGACCTTCCAGGCACGCAAGGGAGTCAACCGTCCGTATTCATAATTCAGAATTCATATTTGGCGGAGACCTTTACCCGTTTGCGCTCGTTTTGTGCTATTCTCCGCGTTTTAGCTTAACTGCACGGTTTGACGGCGTGGGGGCCGCCAGGCGGCGATGACTTTACCCGGATGATTGGGCTTGCGAACCTGACCTTCCGAAACTGCCTCGATTTGTGGCAGAGAATTCTCGCTAGACGATCAGAATTGTCTTGGAGGATTCAAGCCACCTGAGCCGTATGTAACGCCG
Organism: Terriglobia bacterium; assembly: GCA_050012175.1. Taxonomy (GTDB): domain Bacteria; phylum Acidobacteriota; class Terriglobia; order UBA7540; family UBA7540; genus CAVROP01. The sequence continues at coordinate 12,892 of JBEKHR010000041.1, forward strand.
GCCCCGCAGCGCGGGGTCGGCACGTGCCGGCCCCGCAGGCGCGGGGCCGGCGCTACGTCGAAAATAGGAGTCAACTTGTGAAAGAAAACAAATATATTTTGCCGGAAAGTGAACTGCCGAAGACTTGGTATAACGTCGTTCCCGATCTGCCAGCGCCTCTGCCGCCTCCTCTTCATCCCGGGACGCTAAAGCCGGCCGGGCCCGGCGACCTGGAGGCGATCTTCCCCCCGCAGTTGATCGAGCAGGAGGTTTCCGCTTCCCCAACTATTCCAATCCCGGAACCCGTGCTCGACATCCTGCGGATCTGGCGGCCGACGCCGTTGTGCCGAGCGTGGCGGCTCGAGAAGGCCCTCGGAACCCCAGCGAAAATCTTCTACAAGAACGAAGGTGTCTCACCGGCAGGAAGCCATAAGCTGAACACCTCGACCCCTCAGGCCTATTACAACAAGGTTGCGGGCGTTAAGCGCATTTGCACCGAGACCGGCGCGGGCCAGTGGGGAAGCGCCCTGGCGTTTGCGTGCAATGTTTTCGGCCAGGAGTGCATGGTTTACATGGTCAAATGCAGCTTCTACCAGAAGCCGCACCGGCGGACCATGATGGAGTGTTGGGGGGCAAAGTGCATTCCCTCACCGAGCGAGCAGACTGCTGCCGGAAGACAGGTTCTTGCCGAAGATCCCGACTGCCCCGGCAGCCTGGGCATCGCCATCAGCGAAGCGGTTGAAGATGCCGCGCACCGCAAGGACACCAATTACTCGCTGGGCAGCGTCCTCAATCACGTCCTGCTGCACCAGACCATCATCGGCCAGGAGGCTATTGCCCAAATGAAGCTGGCCGGGGCGTTTCCTGACATCGTGATTGGCTGCTGTGGCGGGGGAAGCAACTTCGCGGGATTGGCGTTTCCCTTCGTACCGCTCAAAGCCGCCGGAAAACAGATCCGGCTCATCGCGGTCGAACCTGCAGCGTGCCCAACCATGACGAAAGGGGTCTATGCCTACGATTTTGGCGACAAGAGCGGGATGACGCCGCTGCTAAAGATGGATACCCTGGGGCACGACTTCATTCCGGCGGGCATCCATGCCGGCGGTTTGCGGTATCACGGCATGGCCCCGCTGGTCAGCCTGCTGCACCGCGAGGGCGTCGTCGAGGCGGTGAGCTATCTGCAACTGAAATGCTTTGAGGCGGCCATAACCTTCTCGCGTGCGGAGGGAATCATCGTGGCCCCGGAAACTTCCCATGCCGTCTGTTGCGTGATTGAAGAAGCCCTGAAGGCAAAGGAGGAAGGTAAGGAGAAGACCATCCTGTTCAATTTAAGCGGCCACGGCCACTTCGACATGGCGGCTTACGAGAAATACTTGGCAGGCGAACTCGCCGATTACGAATATCCGGAAGAAAAGATCAAAGAGGCGTTGGCGCATTTGCCCAAGGCTTCTTGATTCTTCCCGGGTGACTCTTACCGCTTCCTTGCAGCGACCCGCTTGCAATCTTACACTGGGTATGCGACGATGTAGCTAGATTGGCTAGATTAAGGAGAGCCTCGATGTCATGGCGTCTGGCAGATGCTAAGAATCGCTTCAGCGAACTGGTAAACCGCGCTCTTACGGGAGACCCCCAAGTGGTTTTGCGGCGCCGTGACGCAGTGGTTGTGGTCGCCCGGTGCGATTATGAAAAACTGACGGGTAAACGTATGAGCTTCAAGCAATTTCTCCTCGGCAAAGGTCCAAGCTTGCGAGGACTCGACCTTCATCGCGACAAGTCCCCGATGCGGAACGTAAAGCTGTGAGAGTCTTGCTGGACACCTGCGTGCTGTCAGAACTGCGTCACCCGAAGGGGCATCCCGGGGTTCGCCAAGCCGTGGACGCCCTCAAGGAAGAAGAACTTTTCGTCAGCGTTATTACTATTGGCGAAATCCTCAAGGGGATCTCCCTTCTGAGGGGAAGCCCAAAAAGGCGTGCGCTTGAGGCCTGGCTGGAGACCCTCGAGCGCGACTACGGCGATCGGCTCCTCTCGATTGATCTCGAAACGAGTCGCCTCTGGGGAGAACTCACAGCCAGCGCGCAAAAGGCGGGGCGGGTGGTGCATGCCACTGACGGACTTATCGCCGCCACGGCGCTACGCTACGGTCTCCGCGTCATGACCCGGAACACCGCTGATTTCGAACCCACCGGGGTTTTACTCCTTAACCCCTGGGAGGACTGAAGCTGCCCCCAAAGCGCCTGCGGCGCAAGGCAAACTCAATGGCCCCGCCCATCAGGATTCCGGAAAATGCGCGCGGCGACTGCCCGCAAAATCCTTTGGGCGGGCTGGCGCTGACGGTCGACTCTTAGCGTCTGCGATCTCCCGAAGCTTTTCGTAGCGGCCGGCTTTAGCCGGGCAGCTTGTCACTGGTCACTCGTCACTCGTCACTGCTTTTGAGGTGCCCTCCGCTCCCACAAGCCCCTTCGGGAAATCGCAGACCCCCAAGAACAAGGGTCTGCGCCAGCCGGCCCCCGCTTGGCAAGAATGAGGTACAATCAGGCTTCGAGGCCATAGTGTGAGATTGCTCCGCGTTGACACTGACTCCTCCGTACTCGGCGGGTGTAGAGACATAGAATTCGAGGACGACTCTCTCCGGCTAATCCACTGGGCACGCCGTCGAGAGCTCACGCTTCTCATCGCGAAATCACGCTACGCGAGCTCGAGACTGCTCCCTCGGAGGTAAAGGCAATTCTGAGCGATATCCCCCCGGACTGCTTGGAGTTCGTGCCCCTAACGACGGAAATCCTCGCCCTTCGCGACGCCTACGTTCGCGCTGGCGTGGTCGGCCCGCAATGGCTCAATGATGCGGCGCATGTGGCGGCCGCGACGGTCGTCCGGGCAGACGCCATCGTGTCCTGGAACTTCAAACCTATCGTGCGTCTGGAGAAAATTAGGGGATATAATCAGGTGAATGAATCGCTGGGGTATGGCTCCCTGGCCATCATTACGCCCAGAGAGGTAAGGTTGGATGAGTCAGACAACTGAAAAAGCTTTCGACTGCTTGGCCTTTAAGTGGAAGGTCCAGGCCGAAATCTACCAGGAAATCAAAGACCAGACCCCCGAGCAGCAGATCGAATATTTCCGCCACCACGCGCAAACCGGCCCCTTCGCCGAACTCGTCGCCAAGCTTCGACAACAGGAACGCACTCGCCGCTCGCGGTAGGCGTCCTCCTTGAAACAAGAACCTAAACAACATCGCGGGTGGCGCCGATCCGCCGCGGCGGACCCTTCATGTCGACGACCCTTGGCCCGGCCAAAGAGCCACTGCGGTATCCAAGGCGCAGCATCGTCAATCGGCGCATACATACAAACCAATGTATGCGCCACCCCCGAGCAGCAGATCGAATATTTCCGCCACCACGCGCAAACCGGCCCCTTCGCCGAACTCGTCGCCAAGCTTCGACAACAGGAACGCACTCGCCGTTCGCGGTAGGCGTCCTCCTTGAAACAAGAACCTAAACAACATCGCGGGTGGCGCGGACATCGCATTTTATGTCGGCGCCCCTGGCCCGCCCAAAAAGCCGCTGCGGTATCCAAGGCGCAGCATCGTCAATCGGCGCATACATACAAACCAATGTATGCGCCACCCGCGCAGGGCCCGCACTTCGGCCCGCCAATCTTAATGGCGGGCGGCTTTTCCAGCGGCGCGGATTCCAGCCGCGCCGCCCAACGTGTGTCGCCGTCGAAAAGCCGCAAGGCTGGAGAGTGACCCTCGCAGTCTCGCCCCTCTATGGGCAAACCCCGGCCCTGCTCCTACCTCCTTCGAGAGACCGAGGCGGACACGCTGCCTCTTGACAAGCGGAACAAGGTAGGCTAGCATAGTAAGTTGAAGCCATGCAGGCGGTCATGGCCTCCTGGGAACGCTATGCTGCGATGCCACCCTGATCTTCCATATCCACTCTCTAGGAGGTTGATGAAAAACATGGTAGCGCCGACCCCGCCCTGCGGGGTCGGCAGATGCTGACCCCGCAGGGCGGGGTCAGCGCTACAACACGCCATCATCCTGCTCGGAGGCCACGAGGACATTTTTCATCAACCTGCTACAGTGTCCCAAGCGGGGCCAAAAGCCCGGAAAACTTCCTTCTCTCAGGTGGACAACAAGTCCGTTCTCGGAAGAGAAAGAGAAAAGTAATTTCTTGAAAATGAAGGAACGACGCGGGAATGTCGTTGAAAACAAAGTGCCGGGCTTGGAAGGCCGCGAGCGAAGCTGGAATGTGCATGAAAACAAAGGAGATACTAGCAGAAAGCGGGAATGTTGTTGAAAAGAATGGTAGTTAGTAGGTGGTAGGTCGTAGGTGGGGGAAGAGCCGCAGCCAACCTTCGACTGTTGACTGTCGACTGTCTTGGTAGGTGGGGAAGAGCAGGTTCCAGGTGTCAGGGCACAGCGCGTCGGGAGTTCGCCACAGCGGACAATGGTCCACGGACGGCCGACCACTGACCACCCGCTGCTAAGTCATGTTGACCACGAGGATTCTTTGCTGGGTCGTCGCACCTCGCAGTAATCGCGGGATCAGAACAACAGTTTCAAGGCGAGCTGGATCAGCCGCGGGTCGCGGGCCTTGGACACCTGACCGAAGGTTGACCCGTCCGTGATGTTACCGTCCGGCGCATAGAACTGGGCATGGTTGAAGGCGTTGAAGAATTCCGCTCGGAACTGGAGCTCTTTGTGTTCCGCGAGTCGCGTCGTCTTGAGCAAGGCGAGGTCGGCATTGCTGATTCCCGGACCGCAGCAAATGGATCGCGGCGCATTCCCGATTGTTCCCAGAGCCTGGGGAGCGAATGCATTGGGGTCAAAGAACTGATTGGGGACAGGCTGGCATGCAGTTGCGCTGGGTCCGGCCGTGGGGCCGGTTCCAAAGGCGCAACCTGCCTTGCGAGGGTCCTGAGTTGTGAATTTTCCAACCAAGTCAGGCTCGCCGGGATACTCAAAATCCTGGCTGTTCTCGAGTTCCAGGTCGCTCGAGGAAGTGATTCGGATGGGAAACCCGCTCTGCAAACTAAAGATGCCCGACAGCCCCCAGCCATCCACAACCTTCCCCAACAGCCCCCGCTTTTCCGGAACAGGCAACTCCCAGTAGTAACTCAGCACGAAGCGCTGGTCGGCGTTGAATAGTGAAGGGGACAGGCTGCAGCGGAAGCAGAGCGGGTTGAGGGTATTCTCGAAACTCGAGGCCTCATCAAATGATCTGCTCCAGGTATAGGCGGCAAGGAATTGGAGGCCTTTGGAGAAGCGCCTCTCGAGGGATACCTGCAACGAGTTATAGCTCGAGTTGGCGATGGTGTCCTGAGCGAAAATGCTGGCGAAGACCGGAGTGCCATCCGGCGGACATCCGACGCCCGTGGTTGGCTGGCAGAACGGTGAGGAGTACCGGCGGAGCCCGACCAAAGTTATGGCAGGGTTGTCAGGCCCTGACACCACGGGCACTGACCCGTAGGGAAGATGCACAATCATTCCGGCAGGAATGGAATTTGCCGGAATTGTGAAGGAGCTGTCGGCATAGAAGGGGCCACACGCCAGGCTGGAGGAAAGCGCAGGACTGGAACTGGCGTAGTAGTCTGAGAGGCTTTGCAAATCCAGGCAGGTTTGCGCGTTTCCGTAGTTCAAGTCGTGGGTGGCCAGCAAGCGATGCCCTTGCGAGCCCACATACCCCACCTGAAGCACCATGTTTCGCGTCAGCTCGCGCTGGATGTTGAAATTATATTGAGCCGCATATTGCGAGCGGATATTGGGTTGAAGCTCCCCAAACATCAGGATCGGCCGGAATGAGGACCAGTCGATCGCCTGACCACGAGTCGGATTCAATATTCCATTGAAAGGATTCGGATAGATCGAACCGTTTTGACCCACAAAGGGAGTATTGAAGAGGGTTTCGGAAAGGTTGACGCTTCCTCCGAAGGGGGGTTCGCCGCTGAATTGCTCGAGCACGAGCTGTTCGATCGGATTGTAGAAAAGCCCCCACCCCATTCGGATGCTCGTCATCCCCGGCCCTCCCGTAATCTTCGCCAGCGCGCCATCGCTCCACGACGGGCTCCAGGCAAGGCCGATCCGCGGCGCGAATGCCCGGTAATAGGTTTGCGTCAAGGCGTCGGAGATGCCCTTGTCTCCTGGCACGACCAACCCCTGGGGGAAGACAGACTCGCCCGGACTCCCCGGCCCACAATCGGTGGTCCCGAGCATCCCCGCCAAAGGGTTGTTGAGGCTCAACTGACAGGGGAAGACTGTGGTGTTTTGTCCCGGACGGAAGGTTTGCGTGCGCCTGCCGACATCCGCCATGGGCGTGTTCAATTCCCACCGCAGGCCGTAGTTCAAGGTCAATGCAGGTCGAATTTTCCAGCTATCTTGCGCATACAGATAAAGGGACGTGCTGCGCACGCTTTCATGTTGCGCCGAACCTTGCAAATACGAGTCAGGAAGGCCGAGAAGATAATTGGGAAAGAGATCGGTGTATCCGGGATCATTCGGGCCACCCCCCAGGAAGGAGTAATCGCCATTGACGTTAAAGTACAAAAGCTGGTCAAACCGCTGGCGGCGAACATCTGCGCCGAATTTCAAACTGTGCTTGCCGGCGACTTTACTGAAATTATCCATCCCCTGGAACGTATTGCCGATTTGGGGAAGTTCCCCTTCATAGTTGTTCCCGATCACAAATCCGCCGGAAACTAAAACAAAGGGCACACCCTCGTGCCCAGCCCCCAAATTAGGAGTGATCCCGAGCGAGGGATTGCTGGCTGAAAAACACTGGTCCGCCGGCACGGTGGCACAGGAGTCCTGGACCAGGTTCGCGTGCTGAGGATGGTTGAACTCCCCTTGCGCCTCGCGGAAGGCTACGAAGCGAAGCTCATTGACAGCGGTCGTGTTGATCACCCAGGTATGCGTGAGGTTCAATTGCTGATATCGGCTGTTGTAAAGACCTCCAAACCCCGGCACGTTAGCGCCCGCAGCCTGGAAGAACGAAAAGGGCTGGGTGTAAAACTGGTCGTCAAAATAGTAATAAGCGTTGAATTGCTGGTGGTCACTAATCTTGTGATCGATGCGGCCCGTGAATTGGTCATCGTACTCACTCGCCGTGGGGACGGATTGGTACTCCGTCCCATTCAAGTTAGGCGGGGGCACAAACTGGTTCATCAAATCCTGCGCCGTCGGATCAAAACACGCGGGAGGGATATAGTTGTTCGGAAAGATGGCTGAGTAAGCTGTGCCGGGAGCGATCAGCGCCCCACTGTTTGCGGCCACCGCATCAGCGCACCCCGGGCGAAGGTTCAGGAGAGCGGACACCGTGCCGTTGGGGTCGTTCAATGTTCCCGCGAAAGGCGACCCTGCAGAAAAATCGCCGCTCCGCTCGGCAGCGGTGGGCACAGGAAAGGCGGGAGAGGGAGTTCCCTGCCGGATTCGGTGTCCCTCATAAGAGCTAAAGAAGAAGGTTTGATCCTTGCGGATGGGTCCGCCCAGGGTGCCTCCAAACTGATTCTGCTTGAAGTCCGGTTTTGCGGTGTCAAAGAAGCCACGCGCGTTGAGCACATTGTTGCGGAGGAACTCATACAGGTCACCGTGCAAGGCGTTGGTGCCAGACTTCGTTACCACGTTCACCACGGCGCCTGAATTGCGCCCAAATTCGGCGTCGAAGGTGTTGGTCAGGACCCGGAATTCCTCGATGGTATCCGGAGAAGGTTGCACCCCCGGCAGATTCACAAACTGGTCGTTGGCTTCGCCCCCGTTCACGGTGTAATTATTCGAACGCCCGCGCCCGCCGTTCACCGAAACCACACCCGGCTGATCGCTGCCATAGAAGAGGTCTGACCCCACCTGCGACTGGACCCCGGGTTGCAATTGGAGAAGTTGATAGGTGTCGCGAGCATTCAGGGGAAGCTCGACAACCGCCACATCATTCACCACCGCTCCAATCTGTGTGCTGGCGATTTCGATGAGGGGGGCGGCAGCCTCAGCCGTAACCACCTGTGAAATTTGGCCTAATTCCAACCGGACGTCGACCACGGTGACGTGACCCAACCTTACCTCAATTTCGTTAAGCCGGGCTTCCCTGAATCCGGCGGCCTGCACTCCAACGATGTAGCGTCCCACAGGCAAGGCAGGAAACTCGTAGTCCCCGCTCTCATTCGTCGTCGTGGCGCGACTAACGTGAGTGTCACTCTGAATGACCGTGACGTTTGCACCCGGCACAACCGCGCCGGAGGGATCTGTAGCCGTACCGCGAATGGTGCCCGTAGTCTGAGCCCAGCCCGCGCCGATTGAAAACACAAAGAAAAAGAGTCCGAGTAGACCACCGAAAGATGCTTTCACCCTCATTTTCACTCCTGTCTGATCGCGCCCCCGACGGTTGAAGCGTGTCCCACTGGAATGTTGACTTCCCGGGAATCTGAATTTCCAAACTCTGTAGGAAAGTTAAGGTAAGAGGCAAGCCGTCGTCAAGAAAAGACTTTCAAAGAGAGCAAAAAATTTTCGGAAAGAGGAGACGGCGGGTGGAAGGGCAGGTGTCAGGGGCCGGGTTTCAGGTGTCAGGGGCACAAAAGCAGGTGTCAGGTGCCGGGTGTCAGGTGCCAGGTGTTGGGTGTCAGGCATCCGAAAAGCAGTGACGATCTGGACCTCCGCTCCTCAAAAGCGGAAGGCGGTCGGGAGCCTCGGTGGTGGACCTCCTGCAACCCGCCGGTCGCTGACACCTGACACGTGACACCTGAAACCTGCTCTTCCCCTACGCGCGCTCGCTCAAACCTGGCACCTGACACCCGACACCTATCTCAGGGCTGGAGCTTCGACAACAAAGCCTTCTCGACGGCTCCCTGTAGTTCGGGCAGAAGCTTCCTGCCCTGTGAGGTAAGGTAGAACACATCGATCACTTTTTCCCCTTCTGTGTCGATCAAGGCAATCTCGATGTTGCACCCAAGCTCGGCGAGAACGGAACTGACCTGGTAAAGCAAGCCCGGGCGGTCGTAGGTGATCAGTTCGAGAAGCGTGCTGTGGGAAGAGCTCGATTCGTCAAAACGGACCTGTGTTGGTATCGTTACTTTGGGTTTCTGCACGCTTCCAGACCTGATGCGCCCACTCATGAGCTTACTGAGTTCCATCCTGCCCTGAAGGACGTCGACCAAGTTCGACTTGAGGCGGTCAGCCTCCGAAGGGTTCAAATCCAGGGTGTGATAAAGGTCCGCGAATCTGAAAGTATCCAGAACCACCCCCGCAGCATTTGCAAAAGCGTCGGCCTTCACAATGCTCATCCCCCAAGCCGCGAGCGTCCCCGTAATTGAAGCAAAGAGAAATGGCCGGTCCAGGGTGATGACGGTGAGCTCGTGGAGACTTCCCGGGGTTCTCAGGTCAACCTGGACAGCCTCCTGGCCAAGCCGCCGAGCCAACTGAAAGTGCAGCGCAATCTCCTCCGGCGAATGGGTAGCCAAGTATCGCCGAGGGAACCCCTCGAGGAAACTATCGACTTCTTCTCGAGTCGCCGAAGGTGCCAGCAGGGGCAGAATCTTTTCCGCCGGCGATACGGTGGCGGCCACGGGCTTCACTCTCTCCTTGTCCAGGCTGCGCGCCAGGTAATTCGCGGTGGCGGCGTAGAGTCGCCACAACAGTTCTGTCTTCCAAGGCGTCAAGGCTTCCGGATTGACCGACTTGATATCGGCATAGGTCAGCAGGGACAGCATCTTCAATCGTTCGGAGGTCTCGATTTTCCCCGCGAACTCTCGCACTGTTTCCGGGTCGAATATGTCCCGGCGCTGCAATGTAGTGGACATCTCAAGATGGCTGGCGATGAGAAATCGGACGGTGGCGCGGTCTGCCGCCGCGAGGTCTAGTCGTGCCATGATCCCCTCCAGCGCCTGAAGACTTCCCTCGATGTGATCCGGCGCCTCCATGCCTTTGCCGACGTCGTGAAAAAGTAAGGCGAGGTAGAGAAGTTCCGGTTTTTCCAGTTCCGAGAGGATCTCGGCGAGTTTATCTTCCCACTCCGACCCCATGCCGGAATTGGCCCGGCCTTGAGACCTCGAGCGCGATGGAGCAAGGGCGTGCAGGTTCTGAATGGTCATGAAAGAGTGTTCGTCCACCGTGTAGCGGTGAAAGAAATCCCGGATGACAAGGGAATCAATCACCTGGAACTCCGGGAAGAGAGCGCTGAGCACACCCAAGCGATTCATGTCCCGCAAGGCTTTGGCCGCCCAGGGAAAAAGGAGTATCTGCCGAAAGTTACCGAAGAACACTGAAGGATCCAACGGCGTGGCTGGGACGCGAGTTAGCGTTTCCGTGACCGCTCTTTCTGCATCCCGGCTGAGTTCGAGCCCGTGCCGCGCGACCATCTCAAACAGCCGCAAAAGCAGCGCGGGGTCTTGCGCCAGGGCCGCAGGCTGGCGGACGTAGATATTCTCCCGGAGGACCGAGAAATCCGCATTGGAGAGGCGTGACCTCCAATTCTGGAATAAGCCATAGACTCCCGCCCGCGCCGGGGCGATATGGTCCAGCAGGTGCATGGTGAGCCGGTAAATGGAGCGGACGTTGCGGAAGTAGATACGCATCCAGTCCGCAGCGGTCAGCGGTGCTGCTGGCTGGCGCGCAATTCCGCGAGCGCATGCCCGGTCCTGGCATTCGTAACTTAACTGATTGTCATCGCGCTCCCGGAGATAGTGAAGAAAACACCGCGTGGCGCAAAGGAACTCGAAAGCCGCACCGATCTCGGCACGCCAATGCGCGGGCCACAGATCCTCCGGCGTGCCCCAGGCTTTACGCTTCTCGAGTTCGGAGATGCGTCCCAGCCATCGGCAAACATGGTAATCCCGGAGGCCGCCAGGAGCTTCTTTGATGTCGGGCTCAAGGTGAAAAATGGTATCGCCATACTTCGCGTGCCGCTGGCGAGTCATGTCCGCCAGGTTGCGAAGCAGGTCTTGATGATCTCGAGCCACCAGGTGTGGAAACACGTCATCATGCAGGCGCACATAAAGCCCGCGGTCGCCCGCCAGGTAGCGGCAATCGAGGAGCGCGACGCTGAATTCCAGGTTATCGCGGTAAAGCCGGCCACACTCCGCAAGCGTGTGCATGCTATGGCCAATGCGGAGCCGCAGGTCCCAGAGTTCCCGCAGGATAGCCGCCACCGCGTCCCTTCTGGAAGACTGCTCCCTGCTGCTTTCGGTAAGGAAAAGCAGGTCAATATCCGAATGTGGAAAGAGCTCCCGGCGACCATAGCCGCCCAGGGCAAGCAAGCAGAAGTTTGGTGGTTCATCAAGCTGCGGGGAAAAAAACCGGCTGTAGAGCTTGGTAACCACTACATCCACCGCCTCCGAGCGTCGGCACAGGACGGCCAAGCCATCGCCTGTACTGTCGAAGCTTCGCTGGGTGGTCAGGAATTCGGCGGAGTAGTAGTCCGAGAGTTCAAGCGCTGAGATTCGTCCTCTCGCGGTGGGATCAAGTGGCATTGGGCGCCCCCTTGTCATTCTGAGGCCCCCGTCCTTTGGGGGCCGAAGAATCCCCGCAGTTTCTTGACGAAGGCGGGCCAGGCTCGCGACCCCCTCACCCGGCCCGCCCCGGCTGAAGAAAACGCCGGCGACGGGCCACCCTCTCCCCCAAGGGGGAGAGGGCCTCGACCACATTCCCCTTTTCCCCCTTTTTCCATTTTCTATTTTCCAGTTTCCATTTTCACTTACAAGGCCGCGTCGCCCCGCTCGTCGTTCCGGATGCGGATGGCGTCGTCGACATGCGTCAGAAAAATCTTTCCGTCGCCAATCTTCCCTGTCTTGGCCGTTTTAAGAATGGCCTGAACAGACTGTTCTGCGAGGTTGTCCGGGACTACCATCTCAATTTTGATCTTGGGAAGCAGATCAACCGTGTACTCATTGCCACGGTAAAACTCGGTGTGTCCCTTCTGCCGGCCGTGCCCCCGCACTTCTAAGACCGTCATGCCTTCCACGCCGATATCATGGAGGGCATCCTTGACCGCGTCAAACCTTGAGGGCTGAATAATCGCTTCGATTTTTTTCATTGGCAATTGTCCTTTGACCTAAGACTTGGCACCCTGGAGGAATTCCACCCCAATCCCCGGAACCCTCCAAACAGCAAAGCGCCCCCTACGCCATCGAGCTCAAACCTCCAGATTGTAGCCTTCTTCCCCGTGTTGAGACAGGTCCAGACCCTGAATCTCTTGCTCGGTCGGAACGCGCAAACCCACGACCAGATCCACAACCTTCAAAATGATGAGCGTGCCGACGATGGCGAGCACCCAAGCAAAGCCGATACCCACCAACTGGTTCAAGAGTTGATGGGCATTACCATCAATCAACCCCACCGGCAAGGCATTACCGTGGCTGTCCCTAAAAATCGAATTCACCGCCTTGGCAGCGAAAACGCCGGTCAATAACGCCCCGATTGTGCCGCCCGCGCCATGAACCCCGAACACGTCGAGAGAATCATCATAACCGAAGAGTTCCTTTACCTTGGCCACCATCAGAAAGCAGAGTACCCCAGCAATCAGCCCGATGGCCAGAGCGGACATAGGTGCAACAAACCCTGCCGCGGGGGTAATTGCCACCAACCCGGCCACCGCACCTGAAATGGCCCCGAGCACGCTGGGCTTTCCGCGCCAAAGCCACTCTGCCACAGCCCACCCCAGCGCTGCCGCCGCAGCACCGAAATGCGTAGCCACAAAGGCGCTGCTGGCGAGACTTCCCGCCGAAAGCGCACTTCCGGCGTTGAACCCGAACCAACCCACCCAAAGCAGGCAGGCGCCGATGAAGCTCAGCACGACGCTGTGCGGCGGCATTGCTTCTTTCGGATAACCCAATCTCTTGCCGAGGTAAAGCGCGCAGACGAGCGCTGAAACGCCGGAAGTCACATGCACGACGGTGCCCCCGGCAAAGTCAAGGGTGGGGAAGGCCCCCCCCAGCGAAGCATTGAGCAAGCCGCCCTTTCCCCAAACCATGTGGGCCATGGGGTCGTAAACAATGACGGTCCACAATGCCATGAAAAGCACCATGGCGCTGAATTTCATCCGTTCCGCAAAGGCCCCCGTAATCAAGGCAGGAGTAATAATAGCGAACATTAATTGATAGACCATGAAAGTTTGTTGGGGAATGGTGGCGGCGTAATCCGCGTTAGGCATAGCGCCAACGCCCCGGAGAAAAACATACCCTAGATTCCCCAAGACCCTCCCGCCCTCATGGAAGACCAAGCTGTAACCGAAAAAAGCCCAGAGCACTGTCACCAACACCATGAGCGTGAAGCTTTGCATCATGGTGGCAAGGACGTTCTTCTTTCGAACCAAACCTGCGTAGAAGAGCGCCAGACCCGGGCCGGTCATCAAAAGAACCAGCGCCGCGCTGACGAGCATCCAAGCGTTGTCGCCAGAGCTCCGCGCATCTGCAATCTGTTGTTCGAGCTGGGCCAGGCGTTCGGCTGTACCGGAAGTGGAGCCGGACTGCGAATGCGGGGTAGAAACATCGGATGGTGCTGAGGATTGAGCGAACCCTCGACCAGCCATCAATCCCATAACGAGCACCAGCCCGAGAAGGAGCCGGGTTAACAACCTAAGCATATAATTCTCCTCCAGTGTATTTGTCCGTCATATATGGCGAAGCGAGAATTTCATTGTCGTTCTTTCACCCTGTCGAGTGAGGAGGAAGTCCTGAGCTATCAGGCGTCAACTTTCAGTTACAACATTGAGGTGTTCTGGCTGATGGCAGAAGGCTGACGGCTAAAGGTATCACTCCTGACTTCTGGCTTCTCATCGTGGGGATATCAAGGGCGTAGCCCCTGGCTAATTAGTTGAACCCATTCGTGTAAGACGGTAGTTATTATAGGAACCGGTCGGGCACGCGCCCAAATACAAATATTTTATCAGCACGATAAGTTAATGGTGGGTCTTGTGGCCGCAGACGGTACACACCTGTTAGTGTAGCGTCACCGCCGCGGTGGCATTTGCCGGTCCCGCCGTGCATGACTGGCGCTACGGCGAGCGCATTGTGCAGACGTTTTGCGGACACTGCACTGGTGTCCTGAGTCAGAGGTTCGCTGACAAAGTCTCCCCGTTGCGGGCTGCCGTTCCCCAGCCCCGGCAGGGGCGCAAGATCGTAGCCCAGGGCGCAAGCCCTGGGATCGGCGGCCCTCACCCTGCCTGCCGCACCCCTCTCCCGCCCGAGCGGGAGAGGGGACGGGGGTAAGGGAGGGCTCGGTTACCCACGGCTGACGCCGTGGGCTACCTTCTTTCGCCCCGACAAGTCGGGGCTGAGTTCATCAACGAACTTCTGACTCAGGACACTAGTTTACGACCGATTGCACCTTGAGATCGGGGCTAAAACGGAGGAAGGAGCAAAATCCCGTAACCCGGGATCGCCGGTTCGAGTACAATCTAGCCCTCCCATTCACCAAGGCGTGAGCTGGGGGGTGAACTACAGCTTGGCCATAGGCAAGATCCGTCTCGATGGTGCTGAAGACGCACCGTGGACCCAACTTGGCCCCACAATCCCTTCGCAAGGAGACAAATGAGACCCATTCTTAGACTGCTCGAAGATGAACTGATCGATAGAATCATCGCGGAAGCGCGCGAAGTAGTATGCAAGCTAGGCTTCGAGATCCACAATAAGCCTGTGCTCACCATGCTTGCTGACCATGGCGCGCAGGTGGACGAAGGCAACTTGAACGCCCGCCTCACGGAAGACCTCATCGACCAGGCGCTCGCTACCGTCCCCCGCGCTTTCAAACTCTACGATGTCCTGGGGAACGAAACACATGACTTTCGGGGTGACAACGTATACTTCACGCCTGGCTCGACCGCGCTCAACATCCTGGATAACCGGAGCGGCGAATTGCGCCGACCCTCGACGCTGGACTACGTCCGCTACGTGAAGGTAACGAGCGGCCTGCAGCACCTCGCTTCTCAAAGCACCGCCCTGATCCCCGCCGATGTTCACGACAAGATCGCGGATAGCTACCGACTCTATCTGAGCCTCCTGTACGGTGAGAAGCCGGTGGTCACCGGGGCCTTTACGGTGGAAGGGTTCGAGATCATGAAGGACCTGCAAGTCGCTGTGCGCGGAAACGAGCCGGCACTCAGAGCAAAGCCCCTGACCATCTTCTCCGCCTGCCCCACCGCGCCGCTCAAGTGGAGCGACGTGACAAGCCAGAATCTGGTGGACTGTGCCCGCTGGTCGATTCCGGTGGAGCTGATATCCATGCCGCTTTCCGGACTGGTGGCGCCCGTCACTCTGGTGGGGAGCCTTGTCCAGCAGACCGCCGAGAACCTGAGTGGGGTGGTGATTAGCCAGCTTGTGAATCCCGGCCATCCGATCTTGTACGGCGGCTCGCCCGCCATCTTCGACGTCCGGTTCGGGACCACTCCGATGGGCGCGGTGGAAACCATGATGCTCGACTGCGCGAACAGCGAGGTGGGGAAGCGCCTAGGCATGCCCACCCAGGGTTACATTGCCCTCAGCGACGCGAAGCAATTGGACGCGCAGGCGGGCCTCGAGACGGGCATAGGCGCGATCTTGGCGGCGCTCTCGGGAATCAACAGCATCTCAGGCCCGGGGATGCTGGATTTTGAAAGCTGCCTGAGCCTGGAAAAGCTGGTCGTCGATAACGAGATCTGCGCCATGACCTACCGCCTGTTGCGCGGGATCGAACCGCGGGAGGATTTCCCATCGCTTCCCCTCTTCCAGGAATTGCGGCGCGAAAAGTATTTGCTGATCGCCGACCACACCCGCCGCCACCTGCGCGAGGAGATCACTTTCCCTGGCCCGGTTATTGATCGCGCCAACCTATCGCGATGGCTGGAGGGGGGGCAACTGAGGTTGAGGGAGCGCGCCGCGCGGGAGGTTTCGCGCCTCATCGAGCAATACACGCCCTCGCGTCTGCCCGAGGAAACCAAATTGGAGCTGACACGCCTGATGCAACACGAAGCCCAGCGCTACGGGATGGACGCCCTGCCAACCGCCGACGAATGAGGCCGCACCGGTAGACTGAAAGCTCGTAGGGAAGAGGACCGAAGATGCCGGCTGTCGGGAACTATGTCGAAACCGGGAGGTGTTGTATTATGGGAGCAGGCGGAATCCCCCGGAGGGATAAAAGAAATGAAAGCCCATGTTACCCCCTTGATGCTTCTCTTGTTGCTTGCAACTGGCCCCGCAACGGCGCAACACACTAAGCGCGCAGCTAAAGACGAAGATACGGGCCCCGTCAGCGTGACGCGGTCGGCCACCCTGAGGGTAACGATTTCCAGCGACGCGGTAGGGATTTTCAATTACCTGTCAGATTCCAGGAAGCTAATCCTCTGGTTTCCGGACCAAGCCATCATCGAACCACAACTGGGAGGAAAGTACCACTTCCGGTGGACCGGCACGGAAGGCGTGTGGAGTGGCGTGGTAACGGAGTTCATCAGGGGCAACACCTTGGGTTTTACCTGGCAGCCACCCAACGAACCCGTAGTAACAAACGTGAGGATCAAGCTCTTTCCTCAAGGCGCGGAAACTGCTGTCGAACTCAGTCACAGCGGTTTCCCTTCCAGCGACGCACTGGACAAGGCTGTAGGGAGCTGGACCCTTTACCTCCAGAACCTGAAGTCCGTCATCGAACAGGGCGTTGACATGCGGGGACAGATGCGCCCCAAGACGAAGCACACCACGTCTGTCCGGCCCAAGCGCAGCGGCTAGACACTCGCCAACCTTCCCGGGCAAGCTACACCGGCGACTCAAGGGTGAGATTCGAAGGCTAGGTTTTGGTACGGATTTCTGCGCCTGCGGCGCGCAACTCTTCCGCCGCCAGCTCTGGCCGGACCGAATTGTAGTAAACCTCTTTCACACTATACGACTTGGATTTTGGCTCGCTCGCCGGCAGTATCTCAAAGTGCCAGTGAGAATCGTCCGCCAGAGTCATCCAGTGCTCTTTCCGGTCGTATTTGGCAGCCACGTTGGGTGTGGTGTGAAGGACCAAGTGATAAGCGGGCGACACCGACTCCAGCCGCCGCAGAATTGACTTCAGAAAGCGGGCCAAGTGTATTTGGCGGTCCCAGGTGATGAGGTCCTCTTCGAAGGAACAATGATGGTTAAGGGGCAGAATCCAGGTCTCATAGGGTACCCGTGAGGCAAATGGACAAAAGGCGACGAATTGATCGTCCCACTCGACCGTCCGCACTTGGTGGGAGATTTCCTGTGTGGAAATGTCGCAAAGAATACATCGTTCCTTGAGCGCGTAGTACGCCTGGAATGATCGCAACTCGTAGATCACCCTTCTGGGGATGAAGGGAGTAGCCGTAATCTGTGAGTGTGAGTGCTCCAGATCCTGTCCCGCCAAGGCTCCCTGATTACGGAAAACGGCAACGTAACGGAAACGGCGGTCTTTCTTAAGGTCTGTAATTCTAGACACGTAGGCTCGCAAGACCTGCGCAACGTCTTCGTCACTCAGATGCGAAAGCGAGGCATCGTGGATCGGCGATTCCACAACGACCTCGTGGGCGCCCAAGCCGCGCATCTTGTCGTAGATACCTTCCGCCCGGCGTTGTGCATCCCCTTCAATTCGGTAAAGGGGGCGCAAGTGGGGCGTTACGCGGACTTGCCACCTGCCCTTGCCATTCCAATACGAGTAGATCGTCTGCGGGGAAAGGGCTTCCTGGCCGGGGCATAGGGGGCAAGCAGCAAATCTGGGCCATGGGCCTTCGCCATCCTCCTGAATCACCCAGTTTTGCGTAATGGGATCCTTTCGTAATTCCATGAGTCCTCCAAGAACATGCAACGACTTCTTACCAGAGGCGAACCGATAACTCGCCTCAGGCGCCTTCCAATAGAATCTGTGGCGAGTTCGATCCATCGCCGGGAACAACTCCGCAGCGATGGACCGCAGGGTAACCCCAGACCGAACGTCCGGGGATTTCATGAGGCGGCTTGCCTACTGGCTTGCTTAGAGAGTCAAAATGTCGTGCGGCTCGGCTATTCACCGTTAACTAAGAGTCAGGCGTCCGAAAAACGTTCATGAAATCTTATTCCGCAGGACATATTAAACTGGGCGAATAATTTTTTGTCAAGTGCTGAAGGAGTTAACAGCTTGCAGAGGTCAAAGAGGGAAAGGAATTCACTTCAGCGGTTGGAAATCTAGAATCATGCTTTGCACTTCCGCTCGCTCAAAGGCGGAGTTTTCGAGCGATATGGTGATGTCGCGGTTGATAATGGTCGTGTTAGTCTTAGGACATGGGACTCTTCCTTGGTATCGAGGGCGGTGGAAGCCGCACCCAAGCATGCCTGGGTGACGAGCGAGGCCGCATTCTCGCCAAGGCTGTGGCAGGGCCTTCGAACCCGCTGAAAGTGGGGATTGAAGGAGCCAAGAAAGAACTCTTACGGGCCGCGCGCGCGGTCCTAAGAAGGGTTTCTACGGCCGCCGCGCGGGACGAGCCTCCGGTTGTCGGCGCCGCTCGAGGGCGGCGTCACCACAAGCCCTTGCTCGTGGCCGTTTGCGCCGGTGTGGCCGGAGTGGACCGTCCGGCTGTGAGCCGCCCGCTTCTGGCGTGGCTCCGCAAGGCCATCCCCGCGCGGCATCATCTCCTGGCGACGGACGCGGCGATTGCTCTGCACGCCGCCCTAGGAACCGCTGCCGGGATGATCGTGGTCTCGGGGACAGGTTCCATCGCCTACGCGCGTAACCCCCGAGGGCAAACCCTGCGCGCCGGTGGTTGGGGCGCTTCGTTTGACGATCTCGGGTCGGGCTATGACTTGGGACGTAAGGCCATCATGGCGGCTCTGCGCGACTTCGATGGGCGGGGCGAGCGCACTTTGCTGACCCAGAAGATTTGCCGGGCTCTTCAGCTCACTGACATCACAAAAATCTTGCTGAAGAACCTTGACACACAGCAAGTGGCCGCGCTCTTCCCGCTGGTTTCGGAAGCGGCCCGCCAAGGCGATCGAGTGGCGCGACGCCTTTTGGCCCAAGCCGCTTGCGACCTCGCCCAGTTGGCGCTGGCGCTGGCGAGGCGCTTGGGGCGTCGCCGAATGATCAGCGTCGTGTGTGCCGGCGGCGTCTTCCGCTCCAGCCCTACTTTACGGCGCAGTTTTGCGCGCTACGTGCACCAGCGCATGCCCTCTGCGCGCGTGCGGCTTTTGCAGCGTGAACCCGTCGAAGGCGCCCTGGCCATGGCGCGGATGCTGGCAACGTAGGGGCGAGGCTTTCCTTTCTTTTTGGCGATCGGCGTGCCCACCGGAACTTTCCGGTTGCGGGCCGCCCCTGCTTGCGTATAATTTCTGGCCTTTGGGCTCGCAATCTGAATGATCTGTATCCCGGTGCCTTATGTCTCAAATGATGGAGGAGATTTTGGAGCAGCCCCTGGCGCTCAAACGCACGCTGGCCGCCGAGCGCCACCATGCCTTAGCATTCGCTGACTTCGCCCGCAAACAGAACTTCCGGCTCGTAGTTCTGGTGGCACGGGGCACATCCGATAATGCTGCGCTGTTTGGACGCTACCTGCTCGAGTTAACGACGGGCATCCCCGTCTCATTGAGTGCTCCGTCGATTCACACCCTCTATCGCGCGCGGTTGGATTTTCGCCAAACTTTGGTGGTGGGCATCTCGCAATCGGGCGAAGGAACGGACATTAATCTGGTGCTCAAGTCGGCGAAGCGTCTTGGCGCTTACACACTCGGCATCACCAACGAAGCCCGTTCGACGATGGCCGGTTTGGTGGATGAGGTGTTCCTTGTCCATGCTGGGAAGCAGCGCTCCGTGGCCGCGACCAAGACCTACACCGGTCAACTGCTGCTGCTCTACTTGTTGGCCTCGAGCTTAAGCTCTCAAATTGACCTTGCTGATATCAGCGAAATCCCGCACCGAGTCGAACAGGCACTCAAATTAGCGCCGGAAATCGAGGAGTTGGTCGAGCGCTACCGTTACATGCGCCGGTGCGTCGTGGTGGCACGCGGCATTAACTATGCCAACGCCTTTGAACTGGCCTTGAAGCTGATGGAAACCTGCTATGTCGTTGCGGAAAGATTCTCGGCTGCTGACTTCCTTCACGGACCGATTGCGATGATCGAGCGGGACTTCCCCGTGCTGCTCTTCATGCCACCCGGCAGGACATTTCCAGAACTCTTGAAATTGACGGCGCGCCTGCACGCTCTGAGAGCGGACACCCTGGTATTTTCCTCCCCCAATGCGCGTATACCCGGCGCCGCTCGAGTGATTCGAATCCCCGATCCTGTCCCGGAAATCTACACGCCCATCCCCTACATCGTGCCGGGGCAGATTTTCGCAGCCCTGCTCGCCGAGGTCAAGGGGTTGGATCCCGACAAGCCACGGGAACTCAACATTGTGACCCGGACAGTCTGAATAGTGAATTATGAATTGTGAATTGAGGAAGCGTAGCGGTCAGAGGCCCTGGGCGCGCAAAGCAAACTCTGCGTCCGCAATTCACAATTTACTATTCACCATTCACTATCATAATTGCGCTCCTCACTGTTTCCCTGGCACCTGAAACCGGGCACCTGAAACCTCTACCGACGGGGAGGCTTGGTCTTATGCCTGGAGATGTAGCGTGCCGGAGTTGCGACCTTTTTTTTCTTCGGCGGCTCGGGCTCGACCTGAACGGGTTCTTCAGCAGGCGCTCGGGGCTCGGCTTCGGGGGTAGATGCTGTCTTCACCAAAACCTGCTCAAATAGCACGGCACGAGGGCTTGGTTTCTTCTTCGGAGGCAATTCCGCGTTACGGTACGGGTGCTCAGTATGGCAAGTCTGGCAAACGACTTTCACCACCTTGTTGTCCACCAAGCTTGCCACAGCATGGTTCAGAAGCAGACGGCAGCGAGGACAATAATCGTCAATGGTATCGCCTAGTCGTGGAACGGGCTCAATCATGAAAGATTCCCCGCAAGATCCTCGTCGTGAAGGAACTAATGTTGCGAGTGCCCATTATAGCGCGCTCTCGGCAAGAATCAAACGAATCACCGCTCTTGGAGACGACCTGAAAATCCTGCTTTCGTCAGTGCAAACGGCCCTGGGGGCAGGCGCCACTAGCTGCTCGGATAGAGGTGATAAAGCATCCAGTAAACCAGCACGCCCGTCACCGAGACATAAAGCCAAAGGGGCAGGGTCCAGCGGGCGATTCGTTTGTGCTGCTGGAAGCGCTCCCGCCAGGCACGGTAAAGCGTGGCGAGTGCCAGCGGCACGATCAGCACCGCAAGGACTGTGTGCGAACCGAGCAGCACAAAATAGAAAGTTCGAACGGCGCCCCGTCCGGGGAAGTGGGTTGTCCCGTGAAAGTAGTGATAAGTGAGGTAGCAGACTAAGAAGATCGTTGAGGTCACAAAGGCCGAAAGCATGCACGTCTTGTGAGCTCGGATGTTCTTTTCCCGAACGAAGAAGAACCCCAAGACCAAGAAGATGGCACTGGCGGCATTCAGGCTGGCGTCGAGGGTGGGAAGGTAAGGGATCATGCTGCGGTCGGCTGCTTCTTGTCCGAGGCGTTATCGGGCTCGGACCCTTTGCGAAAGTGACGTAGCATTCGCTGCGCCTCGCCGGTGTAAAACGACCAAGCGAGGTTGCCGCCGAACACTGCTGCCAAGGTCAGGCTGATCAGGCTTAGCCACAGGCCGTCAATCAAGAAAATCCTGCCGCTCATCGCCTCCAAAGCCACTACCGCCAGCCCCATCACCGCCACCAGAAAGCAGAGTGCTAATAACACCAGTCCCTCGAGCATCGGCTGTCGCTCCTCGCCAGAGCGAAAAGGAGTTGCAGATTCGCTTCCAGCCATTTAGTTACCCCCCGAGGGCGTCTTTCGTAGAGGCCGCCTTTAGGCGGGCAAGGCTTTGAAACCAAAGTGCCGGGCTAAAGCCCGCCGCTATAAGAAGTGCACAAAAGGGCAATCTGACCCACTCTAAAGCGTTCGAGTTGCCCATTATTCCATATAAGTTGCTTTATGTCAACGCGTTGCCATTGGCTACGAAATTGCTGCGAATCAGGTGTGCGGGGCTCGGCACTGATGGGGCGTCCCCACCTGGAATCCTGAAGGAGG
Source organism: Terriglobia bacterium (assembly GCA_050012175.1). Lineage (GTDB taxonomy): Bacteria > Acidobacteriota > Terriglobia > UBA7540 > UBA7540 > CAVROP01. The sequence continues at coordinate 34,880 of JBEKHR010000041.1, forward strand.
TAAGAAGGCTATGCCAGCCGACCTCAAAGAGATTATAGACCAACTGAAATTGCAGAGAGACATCTTGAAAAACGGTGGGTACGGTCGCTCGGTCCGTACCCCCTGGAAACCCACAAAGCTCTTCCGCGACTCGGTCACGTGCCTGAATTTCGACGAAGTGGTTAAACAGCACCCCTGCAACGAATGCCTGTTGTGGGAATGGGTGCCGGAAAAGTACCGGGACGAGGACATCCCTTGCCACTTTATCCCCTTGAACGAACGTGGTGAAAGCATCACCTCTCTTGAAGACGCCAAGGATCGCGAAGAGGCTGAAAAGGCTCTCCTCCATTGGCTGAATTCGGCCATCGAGCAGTTGGAAGCAAAGCTCGCTCAGCAACAGGCAGGCCTCGCCTAAAGCGGAGTTTTGTCCACCATCATCAAGGCGAATACCAGAGGCAAGTAAACGACTGAGGCAAGGACCAAACGCCGGGCAAATGAATTCGACCGGTTAGCCGCCAGGCGCATGCCATAGTGCAAGAACCCAAATCCGAGCACCAAAGCTCCCACCAAATAAGCCTTCCCCACCTGCCCCAGGAAGACGGGCACTATACTCGCAGGTAACAGGACGAGTGAATACCCCAGAATCTGCCGCACCGTCGCCCGGCCTTCGCGGTCATTCCTGGGAAGCATCTGGAGGCCGGCGCGGGCGTAGTCTTCGCGGTACATCCAGGCAATCGCCAGCAGGTGCGGGAACTGCCAGAGGAAGAGAATGACGTACAGCGCCCAGGCATCAGGGCTCAAGCTGTTGCGCACCGCCGCCCAGCCGATGAGCGGCGGCATGGCGCCAGGAAAGGCCCCCACAAGCGTGCAAAGCGGCGTTCTCTTTTTGAGTGGGGTATAGAACAGGAGGTAGGCGCCAAGCGTTAACAAAGCGAGCTCGCTGGTCAATGGGTTCGTGAACACCCACAACTCCCAGCCGCCAAACGCCGCAAGCAGGGTGCCGAACCAGAACGCCTCGGGCGGAGCTAGTCTCCCTGCCGGCAGGGGGCGATTGGCGGTTCGGCGCATGTGCTTATCCGAGTGGCGTTCGATGTACTGGTTCAGCGTCCCGGTGCCGCTGGCCACGAGCAGGGTGCCCAGCAGCGTATGCAACAACCGCCAGAAATCCAGCGGGCCGCGCGAGGCGAGATAGAAACCCACTAGCGTACTTACCAGCACCAGGAAATTCACTTCCGGCTTGGTCAGCGTCCAGTAATCCGCCAGGCGCACGAGCCACTGCGGGGGCGCGTTCTTCCTCAGCGACACGGCATTGGCTGCCGGGTTGTCTGATCCGCGGTTCATATGGCCGCCCCGTGTGGGGCCGAAGCGATCTTCACCGTGTCGGTCGGAGCGGTGAGAAAGCGATGGGACTGATAGGTCAGGTACAGGCTTGTCACCAGCACCAGCGCGCCCACGGCCACGTGCGCGGTGGTCATGTTCACCACGGGGGGCAGAGGTTGAGGTGCGTTCCGGTCAGCCATCTTCACGATGTAAGCGCCGATGCCGAGGGACAGTTGAAGCATGACCAGTGCGCCCAGCAAAAGTGCGGGCCTCAGGAGGGCGGGCTCTTGCGAGAACTTCATCGCGATTCGTGTGACCACCCAGGCCACCAGCATGGCGACCACGCAGGCGCCCACAACGTGGGGCTCGACGCCCATCCCGGAGTGGCGGTACGCAGCCCCCAAAACCAACTGCACAAGCACGACGCCCGTGGTGGCCACGGTTAGGTGCTGGAGCGAGGGAGTGGAAGCGTCTTCAAGTTTGGGTTCGTCCCATCGCCAGCCGGCGCGAGTGAAAAAGACCAGGCTCGCGGCGAGGCAGAAAAAGACTTGGGCCAGCGTGGCATGACTCGTCGAGATGGCCACGGGCAAATAATAGAGAACCGTGATGCCCCCCAGCGCAGCCTGGGCCAGCACGGCCAGCACGGCGGCCCCTCCAATCCATTTCACCCAACGCCTGGAATCCTTGATCCAGAGCGCAAGGACGAGAATTATCGTGAGGATTCCCACAGCTCCGGCGATCATGCGGTGGCCGTGCTCAAACTTGACCCCGCCCACCATGCGCGGCATTCGGAAGCTGCCGAATGAAGTCGGCCAATCAGGCACGGACAGACCGGCGTCATTACCGGTCACCAGCGCGCCCGCGATGATCAGAAGAAAGGTGCAGATTGCGACGAAGATTGCGTAGCGATGTAACCACGGACTGTATGGTTTCTTTGGCATAGGTCGATTGACGCCCACGAGTCGAGGAGTCGAGAGTCGAGAAGTCAAGAGTTGAAGGTCGAAAGTAAGAGGTTGAAAGTTCGATCGTAAGAGCACGGACGCCTGCGCTCCGACGCCATAGCACGAGGTTGTTACTCTCGACCCTCGACTCTCAACTCCTCGACTTGTAACGTCAGCATCCTTTCTGGGGGATCAGGTTTTTCAATCCTGTCCATCCGTATGAGCATTTCGCGCAATTCCCGGTCTCGCTCAGCACTCCAATCAGCCGAGCCGCTAAACCGGTCCCGGGAACGATAAATGACTACGAAGATGCCTGCAAACATTATGAGTGCAGGGACAAGCAGGATGAGAATTCCACTTCTCAATGCTTGAACCGCGCCAGCTCTTGCCGCCGCTGCGCTGGTATAGCACATCGCGCAGCCCTGCGCATAGGCCAGGGTGGAGGACGACAATACTCCGGCAAGAGCCGCCACCCAGCGCAACCACCTAAACGACCACTGGAAATTCAAGATTGATGAACCTCAAATTAAAAGTCAAAGCCCCGGACTTAAACTTACACCTAATGCGGCCTCATCGCCAATAGCCTGAAGCTATCTGGGAACACCATGAACATCAAAAGGATGACCATCACCAAAGCGGGCATCAGGGTGGCCGCCATGCTGGGCTTTTCGTAGCGCAAGTGCATGAAGTAGGCGATGATCAGTGAAGCCTTGATCACAGAAAGGCCCATCAGCAGGATGATCATGATTCTCACTTCAAATGCCTTGTAGCCGAGGAAGACTTCCACACCCGTCAGCGCCAAAAGCCAGAACCACACCACCAGGAAAACCTTCACGCCGCCTTCACTGTGCTTAGATGTCTGATCCATGCAGCCTCCCTTGAAAGCTGAAACTCGAAAATCGAAATTCGAAACTCGCTACGCGCAAGGTCATCCCCGCGAAAAGCCTGCCCTGAGCCTGCCGAAGGGCGGAGGCCTATGAGGTTGTGGATTCCCGCTTACGCGGGAATGACCCATTGGGCGAATTTCGAGTTTCGAATTTCGATTTTCCATTCTGGCTTCTGACTTCTGATTTCTGATTTCACCCCATCTTCACCGAGAGTATGTACACCAACGGGAAGATGAACATCCACACCAGGTCAACAAAGTGCCAGTACAGGCCACTGACTTCCACATCCTCCGAGCTCAGTTTTCCTTTGGCGACGAGCACGGCGACTACGGCCAGGTAGCAGACGCCACAGAAGACATGCGTCATGTGCAACCCGGTCAAAGTGAAGAACGCCGCCCCGAACAGCGGTGCTCCCCAGGGGTTCTTGAACAGGCGGACGCCCTCTCCGATCAAACCCGCCCACTCGGTGGCGTGGATGAGGACGAAGGCCAGCCCTGCGGCCATGGTCGCCCCCAACCACTTCACAACGCTCGACCTGTTTTCCAGCTTTGCCGCGCGCACGGCCATCACCATGGTGACGGAGCTGGTCAGGAGGATTAGGGTCATGAGCGTTGCCTTGAGAATGCCCGGATAGAACTCGAAGGGCATGGGCCAGTTATCGCTCGCCACACGAACGTAGCTATAAGCCATGATCAGCGCAGAGAAGGTGATGGCGTCCGAGATAATGAAGAGCCACATGCCCAGCTTCTTGGAGCCGGTGGCAAAGGGCGCCACACCTCCACCCCACGCTGATTCCGTCACCTGGCGCAGGTTCGCGCTTACTGCTTCGTGGCTGGCCATCCCTAACCCCCATCGCGCCGGGCCGAAGCTTCGGGCTTCCCCATGCTTTCCCGACGAAAGGCATGGGGACAGGTCCCGATCAAAAGAATCGGGACAAGTCAGCCCGGCATTGCGTGATCAAAAATTCGTGCGCCCAACTCGTGCACGGCGACCGGAGTCCGCGTAGCAAGGTCTCGGTGTTTTCAGGCCCGGAGGGCCGCTCCCGCCCTGCGGGATAGCCCAGGGCGCAAGCCCTGGGACCCAGTCCCCCGCAATAAACCCGTAGCCCCGGTAGGGGCGTAAGAGTCTGCGCGGTCAAAGGTTCTGCCGCCCCTTCCGGGGCTCACTTCTGTGACCCGACCCCAACCCAGGGCTTGCGCCCTGGGCTAAATTCTGCCGCCCCTTCCGGGGCTGAGTCGGTGGAATCCCCGTCATCGCGGTCGCGCTCTCTGACGCGAATCTCCGTCAGCTATTACTGGTCGGCGCTCGGCGCGCCTTCACCGACTCCTCACACACCCTTCACCCCGGTTTACAACTGCCCGTCCGAAGGCGAGCTTTACATCCATCTCACGAGCATGAAGAAGACGCAAATCCAAAGTGCATCCATGAAGTGCCAGTAAATCGCGGTCACGTCCACAGGCGTCCGCCGCGCCCGGCCGAGCGCGATGCGGCGGGCGCGAGAAGCAACATAGGCAAGAGCAACAACGCCGCCCAGCAGGTGGATGCCGTGCGCAGCCGTCAACACGTAAAAGAAAGAGCTGCCCGGGTTCGTGCCCAAATAAATTCCGCGAGACGCCAGCTCACGCCACGCCACCAGTTGGCCGCCGAGGAAGCCCAGACCCAGGACGACCGTCGCCGAAAGCCAGCGGATGAATTCATGGGCTGAGCCCGCACTAAGCGAACGGCGGGAGAGTTCCAGGGTCGCACTGCTCGCTAGGAGCACGAATGTGTTCAGCCACAGGACCCGGGGCACGCTAAACGAAACCCAGTCGAACGACATTCCTTTGCGGACCACCAAGGCGCTCGTGAAGGCCGCGAACAACATCACAATGCCGGTCAGCGCGAAGCACATACCCAGCCGATAGGTCCGCTCGGGAACTCTGTATTCTCCCCCGCTGTCATCCCCACCGAAGTCGCCGAAGCGGAAGCCACCTCCGCCCTGGCCGGCGTCGTCAATCCTGGCGGTTCCTTCTGGCTTGGCGGGCGTTAGCGTCGTAGATGCCATGTGAGACCTTGAAAAGAGTTGAAGCTCGAAACCAGTGTTTGTCCGTAGTCCGTGGTCCGTTGTCCGTGGTCCGTTGTCCGTGGTATGTGGTCCGTTGCTACTGACCCGCCGCGGCGGGACAACTGACGACTGACTACTGACAACTGCTTTCAGTGCCCTGCCGCCACCCTCTCCGGTGAATTCTGCATGATGAAGTCCTGTGCCGCGCCCGGAGCGCTGAACTCATAGGGGCTGTTGTAAACCACCGGGTGCTTTCCGGCGAAGTTGTCGAAGGGCGGCGGCGATGGAATCGTCCACTCGAGCGTCGTGGCCTCCCAGGGGTTCTCCGCCGCCTTCGCGCCCCTGAACATGCTCCAGAAAAGGTTGAGCAGGAAAATCAACTGCGCCCCGCCCGTAATAAACGCTGCGATGGAAATGAACTTGTGCACGGAAATCAGCGGCACCAGGAAATTGTCGATTAACTCCGAGTAGCGCCGCGGGTTTCCCTCCAGCCCCAGGTAGTGCATGGGCATGAAAATCGCGTAAACGCCCACAAAAGTGATCCAAAAGTGGATCTTTCCCAGCGTTGCGCTCATCATCCTGCCGAACATCTTGGGAAACCAGAAATAGGTCGCGGCAAAAATCCCGAAAATGGCAGCTACGCCCATGATCAGGTGGAAATGCGCGAGGACGAAATAGGTGTCGTGAAAATAGAGATCGATGGGCGGCTGGCCCAGGAAGATGCCACTGAGGCCGCCGGTGACGAAAACCGAAACGAACCCAATGGCAAACAGCATGGGGGTGGAGAAGCGAATCTTGCCGCCGATCATCGTGCCAATCCAGTTGAATGTCTTGATGGCGGAGGGAACTGCAATCGCCATGGTGAGAACCGAGAAGGCAAACGCCGAATACGGGCTCATGCCACTCACGAACATGTGGTGTCCCCAGACGGTAAAACCCAGAACGCCGATCGCCGACATGGCGTAAACCATGGCGCGATAGCCAAAAATCGGCTTGCGAGAGAATGTCGAAAGGATGTGTGAAGTCACGCCCATGCCGGGCAAAATCGCGATGTAAACCTCCGGGTGCCCGAAGAACCAGAACAGGTGTTGCCAAAGGAGCGGGGAGCCGCCAGAGTGCGGAATGATCTTGTCGCTTACGATCAGGCCGCCGGGCACGAAGAAACTGGTGCCACCGACTCGATCGAGCAGCAGCAGGACCCCCGCCGCCAGCAACACGGCAAACGAAAGCAGTCCCAAGATGGCGGTCAGAAACCATGCCCAGCAGGTGAGGGGAAGCTTCATCAGTGAGAGCCCACGGCCGCGAAGATCAAGTGTTGTGGCGATAAAGTTGATGGCGCCAAGCATCGACGCGACGCAGAATAAGGCGATGGAAACTATCCAAAGATTCTCACCCACCGCCATGCCGGGACCGGCAGTGCCGCCTACCGCGCTCAAGGGCGGATAGGAGGTCCAGCCCGCGATGGGCGGGCCATCCTGGATGAAGAAGGTAGCAAGCAATACAATGAAGGCCGAGAATGTGACCCAGAAAGAAAGCATGTTGAGCCGCGGGAAGGCCATGTCCTCAGCGCCAATCTGGATCGGCAGGAAATAGTTTCCGAAGCCGCTTTGCGGAGCCGTGGTCAGAACGAAGAAGACCATTAACGTGCCGTGCATGGTCAGAAGTGAGAGATAGTATTCAGGCGAAATCACGCCGTGGGGCGCGCCGAGCGGAGAGAGCTTATCAAGCAGCGGGACGCTGGCTTGCGGCCAGACAAGGTGAAGACGCATCAAGAGCGAGAGGGTCAGGCCGACGAAAACCGAGACTAGAGCCAGCAGGTAATACTGAATCCCAATCACCTTGTGATCGAGGCTGAAGATATACTTCCGGATGAACCCCGTGGGCGCCTCGTGCCGATGCACAAGCTCGGCTTGCCTCTCTGCCATGACCAACCTCCAAGAACAGGATTCAGGATTCGGGATTCAGGGAAAAAACGGTAGTCGATTCCTTCTGAATCCCGACTCTTGGCTCCGGTTCGACGATGCAAGAGTAGTGAGACAGGATTCGGCATTCTGTGGTAGAGCCAAGAGGTAGTTCCTTCTGGTCCCTGAATCCCGAATCCTGCAAACTGCTCTTGTACCGTCCGACTTGAGCCAATAGTCGCGATTCAGGAGGGACGGTGTGCAGGTTTTTCACCTGAATCCTGAATCCCGAATCCTGAATCCTGCTTTACTGCGCCTGCGCCATGCTCTGGAGCCACTTCTGGAAATCCTCCGGCGGCATCACGTTCAGGAAGGCCCGCATCTTGTAGTGGCCCAGGCCACACAACTCCGCACAGGCAATCTCATAAGTGCCAACTTTGGTGGCCGTAAAGTGGATAGGAATTTCCATCCCCGGAACCAAATCCTGCTTCAACCTGAGTTCGCGAACGAAGAACGAGTGGGTAACGTCCTTGGAGCGCAAGATGAGCTCCACCGGCTGATTAACTGGGATAGCGAGCGTGGCAGTAACGATGTCGTCTTTAGAATCCGAATCGTGAACGCGGTCGAGACCCAGAAAATTCCCCGTGGCGTCATCCACTTTATCCACATGCACGGGACCAAACTTGCCATCGGGGCCAGGGTAGCGGAAGTACCAGGCGAATTGTTGTCCCCAAACCTCCACCCTCATTGATCCCGGCTGCGGCCCCATAAAGTGGACGAATGCCCAGATGTGGTAGCCCATCAGGTTCAGTCCGATGAAGATGATTGCAGCAGCAGTAGTCCAGGTGAGCTCAAGCTTGTTATTGCCGTGAGAATAGCCTGCCTTTCGCCCGTCTCGACGGTCGCGATAACGCCAGACAGCATAGGCCAGCGCCAGTTGGGCGACCACAAAAATGGTCCCCGTGATGGCGAGCGTCAGCATAAACTGGTGGTCGATGGCGTGCCCGTAATTGGCCGTGATATCAACGGGGAACCACCACGTCTTCGCCAAGAAGAAGTAGCCGGAGAGAAAGGTGATAAGGATTACCACCAGAGCAAGAGCCAGCCCCATAGGTCATTGCTCCTGTCGAGAATTCTCCGCCCCACCAGGACGCTAGGTGAAGAACCAAGGCACGCTAAGTTTTTGATCGAAAAGCCCTGTACAAACAGTGCGGAACTTTCCTCTAACTTAGATGAAAACTTCACCCCAGAGGGTTCGGAAAAACGAAAGTTCAGAACGTGTCATTTTTCAGAGCGTGTCATTCCGATCCCGCCTTGCGGGAGAGGAATCTCGCTCTGAACTGTCATCCTGAGGAGTCCCGCTCTTTGGGACGACGAAGGATCTCTGCAGTTCGCGGGGAACGTCCGCTGTCTGGTCATACGAAGGAACTGCGGGGATTCTTCGCCCCCCAAAGAACGGGGGCCTCAGAATGACAGCCTCCACGTCTGACCGTGGACTGTCAACCGTCAACTGTCGACTGTCAACTTCGTTTCTCCGCCCCTACGAAGGTGCCTTAAATGTGAAATCGGCAGTCTTTGTCTCCTTGGCTCCCACGGTCACTTTCTGCTCTTGAGTTTGGCCCTGCCCGCCGCCAATGGCAGTCCAAGCCCCAATGGTGTAATCACCCGGCGGAAGGCCCTTAATTGTGTACGTGCCATCGCTGCCCGTCACGGCGTAGAAGGGAGTTTTCAGCACGCCAATGTAAGCGCGCATCCAGGGGTGCTGGTTGCACTTTGTCGGGATCATCACTTCTTCGCGTGTGAATTTCTGCTCGATAGGAGCGGCCCCCGGCGCCTGAGACATGTTCCATTCCCGGTTGTCCTTGGGCATGGGGTGTATGTTATGTGTGGTGGCGTCGCTGGAGACGATATTAAGCGTTTGCCCCACCATGAGGCCAAGCACATGCGGCTTGTACATGCAGCCGTCCTGGTCCAGGGTCACGGAATCTGAAGGGGGAGCGAAAACGTACTTTTCAGCCCCCGACTTCACGTACACGAAAACATTGGGCAACGTCCCATTGGAATTCACCTCATCATCTTCGGCAAAAACCGGGCCGCTGTGCTTCTGCACGCAAACGGGGTCCTGATCCATCATGATCCGGTGGGGCTTCGGTTTTGTTCCCTCGAATGAAACCTTCCCGGTGACTTCGCCCACCGTGGATTGGTCGATAGGGGTCGGCTGTGGCGCGGTGGTGGTTTCCGCAGGTTGCTCGGCGGTCTCTTCCGTCTTCTTGCTGCAAGCGACCAGGAACAGAGTCAATGCAGTCACAATTGAAAGCGAAAGGATGATTCGTTTTTCCATTGTCATGACCTTTCCGCGCCCTTCGAGTGCGGCGCTGGGATTGAGCTAATGAACTTTACTGAGCCTGTAGGGGCGGTTCGCGAACCGCCCCTACGCCTGACTGAGGTTTGCGCCGGTTCTCCGTTGTTGATGGTCTTACAGAAGCCGGATTCAAATTGCTCCCGCTCATCTGGATGAGCCGTTGCTGCTCCTGAGGAGTCAACTCGAACAGGTAGCGAACCAACAGCTCCGCGTGGTCGCCGTTATAACCTTTGAAGGTCGGCGGCGTAGGACCCGCGAAAACATAATGGTCCGCCTGAAGCTTGAACAAGCCTGACGGCATGGCCGTGCCGGGATCGATCAAAGCCGGGTCGAGGATCCAGTGGCGGGCCCAATCGGGCTTCAGCCGGTCGGCTGCCAGCAGGAAATTCGGCGCCGTCGCATACTGGTCGTGGGACGGAGACCCGATCGCATGGCATTTCAAGCAAGGCGCTCCAGGGCTGGTGAACAGCGCCCTGGCCATGGCGATTTCCTGCTCCGTGAGCGGTTCTTGCTTCACAGGGATGTAAGGCATGGCTTGTTGTGACAGTGCCTGGAAGAATCTTACCAGCTTCCGAATCTCGATAGGAGAAAAATAAAAGGTTGGCATCCGCAGTCTCAAGTAGCTACGCACGCCGTCGCGGTCGGTATCTTTCTCACTCAAAGCAGGGTTGGCGAGGAACCGAGCCAGCCATTCGGGGTTGACGCGCGCGCCTTCCGTCAGCAGGCGGGGCGGCAATTGGCCCTTGCCATCGGGCGTCTGGTACTGCGGCAAGTTCATTACCACGCTGCTTTGGCCAAGTGTGAACTGGTGGCAACCCATACAGTTGTATTTCTGGACGATCCCCCAACCTTCCTGGATATCGCGGCGGTAATCCGCCGGGCGGTAGAAATACCGCTCGGGGTATTGCGAGGTAACGCTGCCCATCAGAAATGTGGTGAGAGCTCGGATTTCACCCGGCTTATTGTCAAAATCAAAGTCGGGCATCTTCAGCTCTTCGCCTTCAGCCTTGATCATCCCCTCATCGAACAACTCCGGCTTGGCCAGCTTGTGCTCGAAGAAGCCCTTATGACTGTACCAATCCTTCTCCTTGGCCTGCTTGATGAAGAGGGCAAAGTCCATCTGCTCGAGGGGCTTGCTTCCTTCCGCCGTTAATTCGGTCCCGATTCTTCCCTCATTCTCGAGGCCCGCAATCTCATGACAGCCTGCGCAGCCGTAACGCCGAACGATTTCTTCTCCCTCGGCCTTCATCTTGGGGTCGTTCAGGTAAGGAGCGGGTGGATAACTGGATGGATCTTTCTCCTTCAAAGTCGTGAGGTAACTGGCGATGTTCCGCGCCTCATCCCAGGAGAGGCGGAGATTCGGCATAGGGGTCATCTGCTCGACCAGCAGCTCGTGTCCGTCGTTCGGACACTTCGAGTGGTTGAGGTCGAAGACGAAGGGCAGACCATGTTTCTTGTAATCGTCCGCCGTCAGGTCGCGTTTCTCATAAGGGCAGTAAGGATTCGTGCGCTGGCGAGGATTGTGAATCCAGCGCGCCAGGTAATCGTAGTTATCCTTCTCTCCTACCCGGCTGAGATTGGCGGCGAACCAATCACCCACGGCATTCGACCCTTCGCCCACCGAGTGGCACGCCAGGCAACCGCGCGTCTGGAAGCTCTCCTTACCCTTCACGGGATCACCCCCAGGCTGCTTGGCGAGTTGCCCGTTAAGCCCGCTCTGCCAGATGAATGCTGCCACGGCCGGCAGTTCATCTTCATCCAGGCGGAACCTAGGCATTTTCGTTGTAGGCCGGAAGGCATGAGGGTTTTCGAGCCAGACCGGAACCCACTCCGGCCGGAGCTTCATGCGGACCTCTTTGAGATCAGGCCCGACCTTCTTCATGTCTTGCATCAAGTTCTTGACGCGAAGGTCTTGTTGGTCGATTTGCAGGTTGATCTTGCTGATGGAAACTTGAAGCTCGTTGGCCTTCAAGTAGAGCTTCTGCGCGGTCGCGTTGTCAGGAGCCTGGTCGCCCGCCAGGATGCTCTTTTGCACCTCCAGCTTTTCCTCCGCGCCCTGCCGCTCTAACTGTTCGATGGCGCGCTGGGTGGAAATCAGGTCTTCCGGCTCGGCGTCATATCGCTCGTAGCGATGACAGCCCATGCAGCCCCGCCACTCGAACAGTTGCTTGCCCCGTGAGAGAGTCGGAGCATGGTCGAGCACCATGTCGCTTGCATGGCATTGCTGGCATCCGGCCTCGACATTTTCCATGGGATGGAGCGGCCAGAGCCAGTGCTCGTCGTGCCCATGGGCCTTTTCCACTCGGGCGATTTCCATGCCGTTGCCGTTGTGACAAGGCGTGCATCCGAATCGGTCTGGGTCGTGGATGCGGAGTAGTTCCGTATCAGGATGAGAGGTGAAGGCTGCGGACAGGGGGTCTTTCATCCCACCCATGTCCTTGCGAGTCATCACCACAGGCTCGCGGATTCCCACGTGGCAGGTCTCGCAGCGGTCCACAATCCCGGCGTCGGGGTTGTTGATCTGCTTGATCTCCACCTTAAAGTCTTCGTTCTTTTTCTGAAGACCCCGCAGAGCCTCGACCGTTAGCCCGTCAATGTGGTCTTTCACGTAAGAGTCAACCTGGTTCTGCAGCTCCGAAACAGGGTGAAGCAGGCTCGCCTTTTCGAGCAGGAGTTTTCCTTTCTCCTGCTGCAGATCGTTGAACTTGTCCTCGAGCGCGTCGAAAGTCAGCCGCAGACTTTCTTCCTTGGCGCCGGGCTGGGCAGGAGGAAGGGTCAGCTCGAATGGCCCTCTTTCGTATTTGTCGAGATCTTTCTGAAGCGATTGTTTACTCCTGCGGCTGGAGGTGTGCTCAATAACATATATCTGTGAGCCAACGTAAGCTCGCGCCGTGGTGAGCATATTGAGGACCGCGGCGGTGCGTGCCTCCACCCGCGCCGCCTGGGCATCAAGATCCTTGACCTTGGGGGCCGTTTCCTTCTCCAAGTCCTCGAGTTTCTGCTTGAGCGCCAGGAACTCCGGAGAGTTCTCAATCGTCTTTTCCCTGGCGCGCTGAACAGGCACCTGCTTCCTCAGAAAGGCGCTGTACCGCTGGACAAATGCCCTCTGGTAAGCCTTCCAGGGTCGCAAGCCAAAGAACTCATCATAGAGAGACCACACCAGAGTCACGAGCAGGAGTACCGAGGCGAGGAGCAGGTACACCGCAAGGGACTGGCTTGCGACCGGGTCTTTGTCCGGCGAGTCAGGCAAGCCGTACCTCCTGGGGTTGACGGCGATAGGACCTTAGACGTTGAACCATGGAGTAACCCAGATGTACTTGATCCGGAACAAATGGCGAATCAGGATCTTGATCGGTAACAGCAGCATCATGATCAAAAAGACTTGCATGGTTGCATACTGAAGGAAACTCATGCGCGCATAGACTTTCCGGTTGAAGGCCGTGGCCGTAACGATCTTGTGAAGCCCGAAGCCCGCGGCGGCAAAATACAGTCCCATCGCCATCGCGCCCAAGACGATTTTCCCCCACATGGCGCTTATGCCAAAAAGATCGGGGAGGTCGCGGTTCACCTCGAACACCACACGGCTTGGATCCCAGGTCTGCCCCGGCCAGAACCACATCCATCCCGGGCCGCGGATAAAGGTGCCGATGACCACCATCAGTAGCCACAGGAGCATGAACCCCACACAGAACGTCCCGATGGCGAATTTCCGCTGCTTCAGCGTGTAGTAGCCGGAGCCCAGCGGATTGGCGTCGATATAAGGGATAATCATCAGTCCGATAATAATAAGCGTCGGCATCACCACGCCGGCAATCCAGGGATCGAAGTAGACCAGCATTTCTTGGAGTCCCAGGAAGTACCAGGGCGCCTTGGCGGGGTTCATGGTCAGGTTGGGGTTGGAAAGCTCCTCGAGCGGGGCATTGAGCGTCAACGACCAGACCATCAGAATGACGGTCAGGATAATCGCCGCCAGGAATTCAATCCGCATCAGGTAAGGCCAGGTTTGGACCTCCCGCGCCCAACCGGGCATCCAGGGCTGCGTCTTGCGGTGATGCGTCTTGGCAAGTTGCGGGTCAGCTTCAAGCTGCGCAATCAGCCGATCGTTGGCACGCGCCTGCCGAATAGCATACCAAGTGTAGAAAGGTACCAGAAAGAGGATGGCGACAATGGGCACATTATCGGGAGCGGAGATTATTTCCCAGAGTTGACGCCAGTCCATTTACAAACCTTTTTCGAGTCGAGAGTCGAGGTAAAGGGGTGAAGGGTAAAGGGTAAAGGATAAAGGGTGAAAGTTTAGCTTTTCGTTATCCTTCAATCTCTTACCCTGCCCTTTATCCTCTACCTTTTACCTTTTACCCTTTACCCTTTACCCTTTTTACTTTTCTTCGACTTTCGACTCCTCGACTTCTCGACTGCCTTTCAAAACTTTCTTTCCGGCTTGATCTCGGACTCCAGCATCATCGGGGCCGGCCCGGAGATTCCACCGTCTTTCCTCACTCGCCAGAAGTGCACGCCCATGAAAGTCGCGGCAATAAGAGGAATAGCGAGGCAATGCCAGATATAGGCTCGCAGCAAGGCGTTGGCGTCCACAATCGAGCCGCCCAGCAAGGCGAAGCGCACGTCGTTGTATGCGGTCATTCCGAGTTGCGGCCCAAAAGGCCCCTCGTGCCCCAGCAGCGGTGTGGCCCGCGCCATATTGGTTCCCACCGTGACCGCCCAAAACCCTAACTGGTCGTCAGGCAGCAGGTAGCCGGTGAAGGAAAGCAGCAGCGTCAGCACCAGCAGGACCACCCCTACGCACCAGTTGAATTCGCGCGGCTTCTTATACGAGCCGGTCAGGAAAACCCTGAACATGTGCAGCCAGACCGCGATGATCATCAGGTGTGCGGCCCAGCGGTGCATATTCCTGAGTAGCCTGCCGAACGGAACGTCGTTCATCAGATAGACGATGTCGCGATAGGCCTGCCCCTTGGAGGGGTGGTAATAGAACATCAGCAGCACGCCCGTGATGGTCAGCACAAGGAAGAGATAAAACGTCATGCCGCCCATGCCCCACGTGTAGTTGTACCGCACGGCGTCGCGGTTGATCTTGGCGGGATGAAGGTGGAAGAAGACGTTGGTGAGGACGCTCAGGGCCCGGCTGCGTTCGCTCTCGTCGTGCTTGACGCGGAAGATCGACTTGTAGAGCTGGGTCTTTTTTGGCTTCTTGAGGGTCTCGAGGTCTTCTTTTGCCTTTTCCTTGAGAACTTTGACGTCCTCCCGGACTTCCTCGAGTACGCCGGCAAGACCTCTCTTTTCGGTGTTCTCGTTCGGCTCGTTAGCCATCCACCTCTCCGTTCAAGTGGTTAGTGGGTAGTGGCTGGTCACTAACCAACCCCACTAATCACCAGCCACTAATACTACTACGTTAAGTTAAGGTGGGCGGTTTCGTTTGCGAATTACGCTGCCACAATACGCGCACTCTCCGGTCCAGGTAAACAACAGGCGTTGGATCTCACGACGCGTCTGTGGCAGGGTCCA